>DASZSV010000010.1:0-31939 GCA_035548495.1 Steroidobacteraceae bacterium | reverse complement strand
GTTGACTGCGAATGAAATCAACAAGAACCTGCGCAGTTTTGAAAAGCCCTGCCCTGCCCGCAAGATCAGTCTTGTTTATCATCACGTAAGGAACAAGAAACAGCTGGCCAATGCACTGGCCAATTGCATTGCGGATGTGCTGCCCGATGAGGTATTCGCGCCATCGAAGAAAACCGGCGTACGCGTGCTGTCACCAGCGCCGGAGTATTTTTCGTTGTAGCAGAAAAACAAAAATCCCCTGCAACTTTCATCGCAGGGGATTCATTTTCAACAACAAGGATTGATCAGCCGTTGGTGCCGGTCTTGGCCTTGTTGGCATCGGCAATCACGGCATCGGCCACGTTCTTCGGCACTGGATCGTAGTGCGAGAACTCCATCGTGAACGATGCGCGGCCTGAAGTCATGCCACGCAGGTGACCGATGTAACCGAACATTTCTGACAACGGCACCGTTGCCACCACCGCGATGTTGGTGCCACGTTCCAGCTGTTCCTGAATCATGCCGCGACGGCGATTGATGTCACCGATCACATCACCAAGATAATCACCGGGTGTAACGGTTTCCACTTTCATCACGGGTTCCAGCAGGATGGGACCACCCTTGCGAATTGCTTCGCGGAAACAGGCCTTGGCGGCAATTTCGAAGGTCAATGCGTTCGAGTCCACATCGTGATAGCTGCCATCGGTGAGACGTGCGCGGAAGTCCACCGTCGGATAATGCGCAAGCACGCCATCTTCCTTCTGCATCTTCAGGCCCTTTTCCACTGCAGGCACATATTCTTTGGGCACCGAGCCGCCGACTGTTTCATCAACGAACTCGAAACCCTTGCCGCGTTCCAGCGGTTCAAACGTGATCCACACTTCGGCGAACTGGCCCGCACCACCGGTCTGTTTCTTGTGGATGTATTGTTCGGACACCGGACGAGTGATGGTTTCGCGGTATGCCACCTGTGGCTGGCCCATCACGCCTTCCACACCGAACTCGGTGCGAATGCGATCGAGCGTTACTTCCAGATGCAGTTCACCCATGCCGCGCAGAATGGTCTGACCGGTTTCGACGTCGGTTTCCAGACGCAGTGATGGATCGGCGCGTACCATCTTGCCCAACGCAGCGCCAAATTTTTCCTGTGTATCTTTCGTCTTTGACTTCACTGACACGCTGATCACGGGCTCCGGGAAACGCATGCGTTCCAGCACCACCTGATTTTCAGTGGCGCATAGTGTGTCACCTGTTTCAGTTTCGGCCAGCGACACCAGTGCAATGATGTCGCCTGCTCGTGCTTCTTCAATTGCATTCGCTTCCTTGGCGAACATTTCCACCATGCGGCCAATCTTTTCGCGCTTGCCGCGCGTTGAATTGGTTACTGACATGCCTTTTTGCAGCACGCCCGAATACACACGTACGAAGGTCAACGCACCATATGCATCGTTGATGACCTTGAACGCCAATGCTGCAAACGGTTCGTCATCAGAGCACTTGCGTTCGCCAATGGCATTGCCATCGGCATCCACGGTGTTGATTGCAGCAACGTCAGTGGGAGCGGGAAGATAATCGACAACGGCATCGAGCACCTGCTGCACGCCCTTGTTCTTGTATGAAGAACCGCACAGCACGGGATTGAATGCTCCGGAGATGGTGCCTTTGCGCAGGCATGCGCGCAGCACATCCGCAGAAGGAACAGTGCCATCATTCAAATAGGCTTCCATCGCGGCATCGTCCTGTTCCAGACAGGTATCAACGAGATCGCTGCGATATTTTTCGATATCGGCCAGAATCGCACGATCGCTTGGCACGGTAATGCCGAGCTTGTCGGCGATGTCCCTGGTGATATCGAGAATGGCCCATTGCGCATCTTTGTCGTCTGAATCCCATACATAGGCCTTCATTTCGACGAGGTCAATCATGCCCTTGAAGTTGTCTTCGGAACCGATCGGCAATTGCACGGGCAGCGGACGCGAACCCAGACGCTTCTTGATCATGTCCACGCAACGCAGGAAATTTGCGCCGGCGCGATCCATCTTGTTCACATAGCAAATACGAGGCACTTGATAATTATCAGCCAGACGCCAGTTGGTTTCAGATTGGGGTTCGACACCAGCCACGCCGTCAAACACCACCACAGCACCGTCAAGTACACGCAGCGAACGGTTTACTTCAATGGTGAAGTCCACGTGCCCAGGAGTGTCGATCAGATTGATCTTCTTGTTGCGCCAGAATGCCGATACCGCAGCCGATTGAATGGTGATGCCGCGCTTCTGTTCCTGTTCCAGATAATCGGTGGTGGTCGAGCTCTTCAGATCCTTGGTATCGTGAATATCAATGATCGTGTGCTTGCGACCGGTGTAGTAAAGAATGCGTTCCGTGGTGGTGGTTTTACCCGCGTCAACGTGGGCAATAATGCCGATGTTGCGGATGTCAGAAAGCGGCGTAGTACGAGGCATGATTCATTTCCATTACAGTGACGGTTGGATTTTCAAACAGCTTCGGAGCAGACAGGCAAAAGCCCTCCCGGCCCCATGCAGAGCAAGGCGCGGCATTCTAGCGAAGTAGCCGTTACGAACAAGAGAAAAATGCGTTTATGTGCCTGAAAATGGGAAAAATTTTCACAAAATGCAGGCCGGACAGCTGATCCGGGCCTTAAGCCGGTCAATTTCCTGTGAAATGAGCCCGTCACCGGCAGTGTTCATTGATGAGCTTTCGCCGGAGTCCCTTGGGAAGGGTTCGCGGCGGTCCAGAACATAACGCATCACCGAGCCACTCACTATCATCGCCTGTTCAAACGGTGAGAAGAAATGGGGTAGACAACGATATGCTGGCCCATATCCTGGCCCGCACCGCGGCCCGTGGTTATTCAATGCGTGATACGAGTAGCTTGAATCAAACTTCCTTGATATCAATGTCGAACATGCGTTCGGCGCGCAATGAATTGGCAATTAAACAAGCGCGCTCCGACTTTTCCAGCAACTGCTGACAGCGCGCCCGGTCTGCACCGCGCGGCACAACAAGGACAACATGGGTAGCAAACAGCGTAAAGCGGGTTTCACGTTCCACGCGTTCCAGCGTGCCTTCGACATGACAGGCAAGCTGCCTCCATTCCTGTTTCGATGCTTTGGCGACAGCGCGGAATGTCAGAATGAAACAGCTTGCCACCGCAGCACACAACATGTTTTCCGGTGACCATTGATCACCGGGACCATCGAATTCACGTGGTGATTCAGTGTCGAGCATCGGCAAGCCAGTGGCAGCAACCGGCACTGTGCCGGTTGCCGAACCATTCGCAGTAACCGTGTATTTATGCGGATAGGCCTGCATGATGGAAGCAGCTACGGCGATGCTTTCTCGACTTCGCAGGTGCTGACGCCCAGCACACTATATAAAGGACAGGTGCCCACCAGTCCCGTCAACAAGGGCACCACACCAATCAGGCCCCACCAGCGCGCATTGCCGTTGAATGCAACTACACAGCCGAGCAGCGCCAGGCCAAGCACTATGCGCAATACTCTGTCAAAGGCACCCACATTCTTGCTCATGACACACCTCACCAAGAATTGCAGGAAGACAGTGTAATCACGCCCTGGCCGCAATTCATTGCGGAGAATTGCACATCAACAATGATGACAACTACGTACTCGCAGTCACGCGCTACTGACAACCGCGGGCGGACTTTTAACGCCTTCCGGTTTCAACTTTTTGCTGTTCTTGCCTGCACTGCGTTCATTGAGGCGCTCAACCATGTCCTGAACCGCAAGATTCACTTCATCATGATTGCCACAGCGCAAGCCGGTGATTTCACAGCGGCCCTGTACGATGATGTATTGATACCAGGTACCTTCACCGCCCTCGGGCGGCACCGCAGGCGTAATCGACCTGATCTGGTAACGGGATTCAACCGCCGGGCTTGCCAATGCAACAAGGGTGTTCATTGCTCCACCATACGCCTATTGACTGTGCTCATGTTGGGTTTCTCGTAAAAAGCCCACACAGCAGCGCAGGAGTGTGTATAGTGGCAGCCGGTTCGTTCTGTTCTCCCTTTTTCCCTCCTTGTGACCTACGCCATCCCGGCGCCAGTTTTTTCAAGGTCAGCAAAACCGAGTGTTTTCGAGCCATCAGAGATGGTGCCGGCAGTGGCTGGCGCCATGGTTATAGTCAGATCGGCCCAGCATCACCAAGAATGTACCAGCCGTTTCGTTATTTTAGGATTTTTCTATGAGTAAGATTTATGTTGGAAATCTGCCGTTCTCGGCGGATGAAACTTCCGTTCGCGCGTTGTTTGAACAACACGGCGCCGTTGAATCAGTCAGCCTGATCAATGATCGTGACACGGGCCGCCCACGCGGTTTCGGTTTTGTTGAAATGGCGCGCGCCGATGCCGCACGCGCAATCCAGAACCTCAACGGCCAGGACATGAGCGGTCGTCCGCTCAAGGTGAACGAAGCACAGGACAAACCAACTGGCCGCCGCAGCGGTGGTGGTGGTGGTTACGGCGGCGGCAACCGCTGGTAACACCGCTTCATCGCAATCACAATGATTGCGATATTCAGGTCTTGAACATGTCCGGTACGCTGCAGCCAATGCGCGTACCGGACATTTATTTTTCTGGCGCTGTATCTTTCGATAACAAAAACAGTCGCTCTGCCAGCCACATCGCCATCAATGCGCCCGCGATCTGTGCAAGGATGAAACCCGGTACGTCGGCAGGCCTGATTCCACTGAAAGTGTTTGTCATGGAACGCGCAATGGAGATGGCCGGATTCGCAAATGAAGTGGATGACGTAAACCAGTATGCCGCGCCTATCCATGCAGCCACCATCCACGATGCGTCTTCGTTGCGGCGATGCCCCAGCACCACCAGCAGCAATCCGAATGTCGCCACACCTTCTGCAAGCCATTGTGATACACCGGCATGTACATGCGTTGAAATTTGCACCAACGGCAATGCAAACATTGCATGCGCAAGCATTGTACCCATGCAGCAACCTGACACTTGCATCAGCACATACAACATCATCTCGCGCCACGACAGTGATCTTCTGAATGCCATGACCAATGACACCGCGGGATTGAAATGTGCATTGCTCACGGGACCGAACAAGGCAATCAATACAGCAAGCATTGCCACTGTGGCTGCGGTGTTGGCGAGCAGGGCTATAGCCATGTTGCCTGCTGCCAATTGCTCCGCCATGACACCGGAACCAATCACCGTTGCAGCCAGCAACAATGATCCCAGCCATTCAGCAAGCAGTTTTCTATGAAGATTGTCCGGCATGTACAGCCTTGCCAATCGCACTCATTTGCTGCTTGAGTTGCAGATGCTCAAGCTTGTCGATGGACAGGCTCACGAACAGTCTGACGCGCTGATCCAGTGTCAGGTATACATCGCGAAATGCTTTCATTTTATCCGCATCACTGCCTTCAATATGTGCAGGATCGGGCACGCCCCAATGCGCAACAACCGGATGCCCCGGCCACACAGGACATACCTCACCTGCGGCGTTGTCACAAACTGTGATCACAAAATCAAGCGGTGGCGCACCGGGCTGTGCAAATTCGTCCCAGCTCTTGCTGCGTGGATTGTCGACCGGAATATTCATTTCACCGAGCAGACGCAACGCATACGGATTTACTCTTCCGGTGGGAAAGCTGCCTGCACTGTATGCACGGAATCTGCCCTTGCCATGATGATTGATCAACGCCTCGCACAGGATGCTGCGCGCCGAATTGCCGGTGCAGAGCACCAGCACGTTGTAGATTTTGTCTGCCATTGATTGTCTCGATGATCGCCTTCATGCACAACAGGAAGAAGTTGCGTCTTTTGCAGGAACACAACACGCAGTTTCATCTTTTGATTTCTGATGGATGGGAATGCAACATCCTGCGCTTGTGGAATCCGGATGTTCATTGAACCGGGGAACGTCGCCCAGTGAATGAAACGTCTCCCACGCAACACCGGATGGATCACTCACCCAGTACTTGTCCGAGCGTGAATAACAGCACGCCGTACCAGTCTGCTCCACCATGCCGGCATCAGCGTCCTGCAATTGCTGCTTCATTCCCCGAAGTTCATGATCTGAATCAACTTGTACGCCGAGATGATTGATACCCGCTTCGCCGCCGCGTTGCGAAATCGCAAAGTTGATGCGCGGATCGTCCAGCATCCACTTGGCGTAGTCAGCTTCGACCTTGCTGGGCTGTGCGCCAAACAGTGATGAATAAAAACGGATACTCTGCTGAAGATCGCTGACTGACACATGAACATGGAACCGTTTCATGATGGCCTCCGGGACTTTGACTGGGTGACGGTTGATTTGCGGCGCGCCTTGGTGCCTTTCCCCGGCATGCAACAACTTTCATTTCCACCGGCAGACAGGCTGCAACAGTGTTCGGTGAGAAAATCCATCAATGCATTCACGCGGGAAAAATCCGGACTGTAATAAATGAAACGCCCTTCCTTGCGCGACCTGATCATTCCGCAATGAATAAGCTCCTTGAGATGAAAAGACAGGGTCGAACCCGGAATGCCGAGTTTTTCAATGATTTCATTGGGCGTATAACCATCCGGTCCGCGCTTGACCAGCAGACGGAACAACTCCAGCCGCGACTCGTGGGCAAGCGACGCCAGCGCCGGCACTGCTTCATTCATTCTCATATTTCTACAATACTAGAAATATCGAGTAATGACAAGCAGGGTCATCATCGCCGTGGCAGCCGGATTCAATCAGGAAGGCAGGCCGCGTTGCCGCCCGTGACAAGAACAGGCATCTTGTCGTCCAAGGTAGAATCGAGCAACCAATCCGCCACCTTCAGTGATACCTTGTCACCACATCAACGCTTCATGTCGTCAATTGAACTCGTCCAACAATTGTTGCAACTTCGAGCCGCTGATGCTTAAATTTGTGGAAACCAGATCATCCTTGTCATTGGTCGTATCTTTGCAAAAGAATGCTGACTGCTGAGCAACCATCTCCGTACTCGAAAATTCGGTATCTATGCATGTTTTATTAGTCGAGGATGATGACACCGTTGCCGACGCAATTGTGCGAGCGATGTCGTTAAGCGGCTTTGATGCGCATCGCGTAAACAATGCCAATGACGCATATAACGCACTTTTTGCCCATCATTTCTCGGTAGCAATTGTGGACATCGGCCTGCCGGGCGCAGATGGCATGTCGTTTGTCAGAAGAATCAGGAAAGAAGGAAGTAAAGTTCCGATACTCACATTAACAGCACGTCACTCGCTGAACGAGAAGCTCAACGCGTTCGAACTCGGGGTTGACGACTACGTATTGAAGCCTTTCGATTTGGATGAATTACTGGCGCGATGCAGGGCGCTGGTACGCAGGACGAATGCATCTTCTGACGGCTTAACAAGATATGGACGGGTCAACGTAAAATTTGCCGATCACACGATGACCGTTGATGGAAACACGATAGATTTGACCAAAAATGAATGGTTGATCTTTGAATTGCTGGCACGAAATATCGGCCACATCGTAAACAAGGACAGGCTGCTGGCCGCGCTGTCGGGCGCAGACCACGAGTCAAGCCCCAACGCAGTAGAAACACATGTATCCCGACTGCGGACCAAACTCAGGGACGCCTTACACATACGGACTGTGCGCGGTCTTGGTTACCGCCTTGAAGAGGATTAGCGGCGTGCTGACAATTCAAAGACGATTGCTTCTTACATTGCTGCCGCTGATGGTGTTTCTGATGCTGACCGGCGGATACATGGACTACCAGACTACCATCACAGCAATGAATCGTGCTTACGACGAGGAGCTGGCAAACGAAACTTCAGAAATTGCCTCATACGTTGAAATTGAGGACGGGAAAGTGAGATTTGAGCCCGGGGTTCATCTTCGGCAATCGCTTGTCGCGAAGGGGGTGAAAACAAAACTGTTTGCCATCGTAAATTCCAGAGGCAGCGTAATAACGGGAAACGCCGAGGTTGCAATGCTTGCGCCTCCCGTTACAACTGAAAAGCTCTCGTTGTTTAACGCGCGCATTGACGACACGGATTACCGCGTTGCGTTCTTTCGACAGACATCACCCGAACCATTTCGGGTAATTCTTGCTGCCCCCTTGTCAAGCCGACACAAAGTACAAGGCGCCTTGATTACAAATCTGCTGTTTATAGACTTCCTGGCACTTGACGGGGCACTGTTACTGGTATGGGTAAGCGTCTATCTAGCGCTGCGCCCACTTGCCAAATTGCAAGAGCACGTCGAGTTCCAGTCGCTGCTCCAGCCTTTACCATTCGATGAAACGGCAATTCCTGTAGAACTCAGGCCATTTGTATTAACGTTTAACCATTTGCTTGAGCTATTGAATGCGACGGCGCTGCGGCAACGTCAATTTGTCGCCAACGCAGCACATCAATTGCGTACTCCACTGGCCGGGCTACAGGCCCAGCTACAGCTACTTGCGCAGAAAGACTCTTCAAAATCGCTGACTGAAGAACTAGTCATCATAAACAGTACATTGAAACGCCTGATTCATTCCACCAATCAATTGTTGGTGCTGGCCAGAGCTGAAGAGTCGCTTACAGTATCTGCGGACCGTTTTCAGTCAGTGAATCTGCAGATGCTCGTAGAGCAATGTGTCGAGCTGTACTTCGACCGTGCTGCGCTTGCCAGTATTGATCTTGGTGTGGATGTTGCGCCGGTGACGGTCATGGCTGATATCAATCTTCTCGAAGATTTACTGAATAATCTTGTCGACAATGCCCTGAAGTACACCCCGCCCGGCGGACAGGTGACAGTTCGCTGCGGAATTACCGAAGGCTTTCCGTTTCTGGAAGTGGAAGATTCAGGCCCCGGCATACCAGAGTCTGCGAGAGAAAAAGTGCGCGAGCGATTCTACCGGCAACCCGATGCTGGCAGCACGGGCAGTGGACTGGGCTTGGCAATTGTCGATGAAATATGTCGCGTACACCGCGCGAAGCTGGTTATGGGAGAAAGTCCAGACAGCAAGGGAGCATTGATCAAAGTTACTTTTCCCAGGTAAGACGTTCCTTCCGGCTTTTTGTGGAGCATTCCACAATTTTTTAATTACAAATATGATCGCCAGCTTCACGCAAGGTTCGCGCCTTAGATTTGCGCAATGGACGCAAATGCACCAGTTCGAATCTCTTCACGCCCTTTTGCGCTGAACGGCAGAGTCCCTTCAAGTCGCACAATCTATCCGCGCGAAGTGTCAGGCATTACATTGCTGGAGTTGATGTTCACACTCGCCGTCATTGTCGTGTTGCTGGCTGTTGTCGACCCTTCTTATCAGTACATTACAAACTCGAACCGGGTTGCCAGCGAAGTAAACGGCCTGCTGGGAGATTTGCAATTTGCCCGCACGGAGGCCATCAAAGAAGGGCAAACGATCAGCATCTGTGTTTCAACCGATGGCTCCGGATGTAGTTCCGGAAACACCAACTGGCATAAGGGATGGATCGTCTTTTCAGACCCCAGCAATCTTGGAGACACTGCTTCGGGCGGTACCGGATACACCGTATTACGCGTACAGCGACCGTTTACCGGCACTGATACTTTCACGGCATCAAACTCAGTAAGCGCAGTATCGTTCAGTCGCGAGGGCTTTGCTCCAGGCATTGCAACCGGCACCTTGTTCACCCTGCACACTGCTCCAAGCAACAGTAAGTGGACCCGATGCCTGTCTCTCACGCTGGCGGGACTAATGACAAGCCTTACTTATGGAAACGCAGCCGATGGAGCCACCTGCACATGACACATCACACAATGAACTGTCGTCGGACTCAATTCAAACATGCAAAGGGATTTTCGCTTTTTGAAGTACTCATTGCACTCGTAATTGCGAGCGTTGGGTTGCTGGGCGTAGCAAAGTTGCAGGCGTTGACTTACGCAAGCACGGGAACTGCCAGTTTACGTTCGCTCATGACCATTGAAGGGGCAAGCCTGAGTGCGCTGATGCGGGCGAATCGCGGATTCTGGGCTTCGCCAATCAATAACAGCACCAATTCCATAATTATCGACGGAACGACGATCACTGCCAATGGGGCGCTTTCATCAGCAGCGATGAGCGACGGATATTGCGATCAGGGAGCAAATGCGCCTTGCATTCCTTCAGACATGGCGGCCAGCGACTTGCAAACCTGGGCCGATGCAGTAATTGCAATGTTCCCCAATCTTCAGCCGCAAACAACCATTTCCTGTCCTGCCAATGTACCGGTGGTATGCACGGTTACCATGCAGTGGACTGAAAAGGTAGTTTCGATTGACAAGACTCACGGCTCGGTTGCAACGGTAAACATGCAAGCACCTCAATACGTCTTCACAGTGGAACCTTGACACAATGATTAAGCACAGCCAATGCGTGACGGTCATTTCTCAACTGGGGTTTTCCCTGGTTGAGGTGATGATTGCAATGGTCATTGCACTGTTTCTTTTAGGCGGCATTCTCACAGTAGAGCAGAACAATCATGCCACGTTTGTAAACCAAAATCAGATTGTGCAATTGCAGGACAGCGAGCGAATGGCAATGTCGATGATGGCAGACGTCATTCAGGCGGCTGGTTATGTGGCAAATCCCGCCACAAACGATGCAGGCAGTGCTGCGGTTTTTCCGGCGAATGCGCCTTTCTCTGCACAAGGCCAATATATTACCTATGACACCACAGCAACGGGCGATTCGATAGTTGTGCGGTATTACACCAATGGCGGAGATGGCGTCATCAACTGCAACGGTTCTTCCAACCAGAATGCAGCCGGTACTTATCAACTGTACGTCAATGAGTTCAGCATTATCAATGGACAACTGGTATGTACCATGAACAACACACAATACACGCTGGTAAACGGCGTTACGAGCATGACGATACTTTATGGAGTTAATACGCAGGGGATCAAAGGTAATGGTGCCAATGCCGACACTTACAAGAAGGCAAGCCAGATGACTGCGACCGATTGGGGCAATGTCGCAACTGTGACGGTCACGCTTGAGTTCAACAACCCGCTATATTCAGCCAGTCAAACCGCGCAGAAACAAACTCTGAAAATAACGCGTGCAATTGGCGTCATGACCAATTTGGGGTACAGGATATGAAGATGACAAAGCTCGCTTCGTCAAAACAGCACGGTATTGTGCTTGTATCAACCCTGTTGCTGCTGGTGGTGGTTATCATCATGACAGTCAGCATGATGCGCAGTTTTACGGTGCAGGAGAAAGTTGCCGGTAATTTCAAGGAAAAACAACGCGCCTTGCAGGTCGCGGAAAGCGCTGAACAAAGCGCAGAATATTGGTTGAGCCAAAATGCCGGCACACAGGCCGGACAGTGCAAGAGCACCGTCGATGGAACGGCAGGACAGGGACAGATCTGCAGCAACCCTTTGGACAATGCAGCAACTCTTCCCTGGACAACCAATGGCGGGACGGCTGCAGGAGTGACAACCATGTTGTTAAAGGACATGAATGTCGCGACCGCAAGCACCAGCACCCAAGGCACGTACGCACAACAACCGCAGTACTATATTTACGACCTCGGCGCAAAGGGCAATGGCGAGGTATATCAAATTGATGCTGTCGGCTTCGGTGGCGGCAGCGATGGCGGCAACGCCGGTACATCCGGCAGCACCACTGCAACTGCGGTGGTTGAAAGCTATGTGGAAGTGACATGCACCACCGGCAACGCCGGCAGTCTGAATCCGTGTTCCTAGTGATTTATGCATGCAGGTGCAACAAGCAAGTTTGTCCCGTTCGTGAACTCTCTCTGCTACGAGAGATGAGTTACAGAGGTGTCCTATGATCAATTATAAATTCAGCATTAAGCATGTTCTGTTGTCATGCCTGATGCTTGCAGGTTTCACTACACAGTTTGCTTATGCAGACACCACTTATAGCGAAGACTTTACCGGGCAGAGCACCACCAACAACTGGTATTTCTTCAATGGCGCATGCCTGACCGCGGGAACCAGCACTACCGCACCAGATTCATCGAAAGCGGGATCTCCTCCATCATGTATCAGTATTCTTTCCTCTTACTACGGAGCACAAAAGGATGGTGATCCGTATTTGGTCGGCGGTGTATCGGGTTATCTCGGGTCAAGCACCGCCCCATCAAGCCCCTCTCTTCAAAAGCCGGATCCAGATGGTCAAGGCGCTTTGCGATTCACCAATGGCTACAATAAGGGACACAATGAGAATGGAGCCATCGTATCAAGTACGCCTTTTTCCGCCAGTCAAGGTGTGCAAATCGCATTCAAGACTGTGACTTATCGAGGAGACTCCGGCGGTTCAGGAGGAGATGGCGCCGACGGCATCAGCTTTTATTTGATGGACGCCAGCAATCCTGCTGGCATTGGCGCGTGGGGCGGCAGTTTGGGATACACATGTTCCAATGCGAATCCACCTTACAACGGACTGGTTGGCGCTTATCTTGGGTTAGGTATTGACGAGTATGGAAACTTTTTAAATCAGGGTGACAACACAGCCAGTGGCTACGGATACAAACCGGGGCGCATCGGCTTGCGAGGTGCAGGCAGCGTGTCATGGTCCGCCTTGACAGCAGCATACAGCGCCGACCCTAGCAACTCCTCAATGCCGTACTATCCTGCGTCGCTGGCTACAACTTGCGACAGCGGTAACTATGACGCCGTCTCAGGAACATGCCCGATATGTTCATCGGGTACTTATAATTCTGTAACTGGCCAGTGCATGAGCTGTTCCTCTGGCTATGTTTATGATTCGAGTTCCAACTCATGTACCGGCGGTACACCCACATATTGCGCAGTGGGTACATATTTTGGTGGCTCCTGTAATTCGTGTGCGACCGGCACATTTTACAACGGTTCCTGTGATTCCTGTCCGAGCGGTACCTTTTACAATGGTACCTGCAACACCTGCAATTCAGGGTATACCTTCCAAACCAGCGGTGGCCATGCAGGCCAGTGCAAAAAGAACTCCAGTAACACCTACGTGGCATCCAACACCAGCAGCCCCAATGCGACGAGCCCCTCTACAACTAGTCCAACAAACCCTCCACCGAGTGGTAACTCAACCAGTGGCTATGGCACGCTCTATTCAGTAAAAGCAACGCAAAAGACTTGCAGCAGTGGAAAGCTTTGGAACTACTCCACTCCATCCAGTCCAACAAGCGCAGGCGCGACAAGCCTGACAAACACTGCAAATACTGCAAAGATACTGGATTATGGAGTTATCCCCAATGCCTACCAGGTACTGTCGGGGGTCAAGATTGCAAACGAAAGCGCCACTACCCGTTCTCAAGCGGATGTAATTTTCTACAATCTCAAAATCACGCAAAGCGGCTTACTAAGCTTGTCTTACAGTATTAATGGCGGCGCTTATCAGCAAGTAATCAAGAGCCAAGACATCACAGCTTCCAATGGACCACTGCCAAGCAGTTTGCTGTTTGGCTTTGCAGGTTCAACCGGCGGCAGTACCAATGTTCATGAAATCATGTGTTTCAAGGCTGCGCAGAATACACAGTCCGGCAGTTCCACCGCGGTCAATACAAAACAATCAGCGAAAGTCGAAGCAGGCACACAAGCTTACTTCGCATTCTACAATCCGGGAAGCTGGACAGGATCGGTCACGGCCAACAGTATCACGGACAACAACGGTTCAGTCACGGTGGCAACTACGGCCAACTGGGATGCAAGCTGTAACCTGACCGGCGTAAGCACCGGCAATACCTGCAGCTCAACAGGGGCCGGCCCTTCCTCCGCACAGAGTCCTTCAAGTCGCGTGATGCTTACATGGAACGGCAGTCAAGGTATTCCTTTCGAATGGAACAACCTAACTACCACTGAACAGAACATTTTGAATGATGATTCACATGGTTCCGCCCGCGTAGATTTTTTGCGGGGTGATCGCAGCAATGAACTGGATTCCAGCGGCAGCGGACTATTTCGTATTCGTGACGGTATCCTTGGTGATATTGTAGATTCGAGTCCGGTGTGGGTCGGGCCACCATCGGCACCCTATACCACGGTATGGCGCGACGCGCTCAATCCCGGTGCCAGCATGCCGGAAAATACGAACAAGACCTACCAGGATTTCGTAACAACAAATCAAACTCGTTTAAACGTGGTATACACGGGCGCAAATGATGGTTTTGTGCATGGCTTCCGCGCCGGATCGTTTGACAGCAACGGCAATTTTGTGAACAACACCACGACGCCCAATGACGGTCAGGAAGTACTGGCTTACATGCCTGGCGCAATATTGAATGATGTTGTGCCATCAAGTGTTACTGCCTCGAACAACTGTCCCAACCCCGGCACGACAACACAAACTTATGGACAAAACATTCATGGTGTTACGCCGGCAATCGGCGCCAGCACTGCCTGCACGAACGCAAGCCTTGACTATTCGAACCCGCAGTATGGTCACAACTTCTTCGTTGATGCCGCACCCGGTACAGGTGATATTCACTACGGTGGCGCGTGGCACACGTGGGTGGTTGGTGGACTGGGTTCGGGCGGAGCCGCAATTTATGCACTGGATGTAACCGATCCTACAAAGTTCTCGGAAAAAACTGCTAATGCGGCCGCTGTTGTGATTGGTGAATGGACGCCCGCAGATATCAACTGTGTCGGCGATGGTGCCACCAGTTGCGGCGTTAACTTGGGAAATACCTATGGGACACCTGTGATACGTCGCTTGCATAACGGCGACTGGGGTGTCATTTTTGGCAACGGCTTTGGCAGCAGTACCGGAGATGCCGGCATTTACATCATGGACGTTAATCAGTCTACGGGAATATCTTCCTTTTATTATCTCAGCACAGGCACCGCTGGCAACAACGGAATTGCTTATGTAACTCCTGCCGATCTCGATGGCGATCACATTGCCGATTATGTGTACGCAGGTGATTTGCAGGGCAATGTATGGCGCTTTGATTTGACTAACAAAGACCCGACCAAATGGGCCGCGTCATCCTCTGCCTTGTTTACGACGCCAAGCAACCAGCCGATTACCACGCAGATACTGTCCGTGTTTACCTACCTGAACGGTCAAACATATATGGTGCTTGATTTCGGCACCGGACAAAGAACCCAGTTGACCAACACGACGGCAACATCCTACGCCAGCGGACAGCAATCTCTTTATGGCATCTGGGACTGGGATATGAGCGGCTGGAATGCCCAAACTAAAGGTACGCAATATGCGAGTCTTGCAGGTCCAGTTTCCATTACCACATCCAATTTGCAACTACAGACATTCACTATTAACACGACCAACCAAGACCGCGATGGCGAAAACAATCCAATATGTTGGGCGGGCACCAGTGGTTGTACGGGTACCAGTGCACAATACGGATGGTATGCGCCACTGCCCGGCGTGTCCGGAAGTACGTATGAGCAAATCGTCTACAACCCGACCATTGTCAAAGGCGCGTTTACAGTCAATTCGCTGATTCCTGCAGACAATCAGCCAACCTCGTGCTCCATCAACAACGACAAGGGCGTAACGTACGCAGTAAATGCTGCGACGGGTGGCATAATTCCCGGGGTATTTCCGAACGACGGTGATCCAAGCGTGGTGGGTGTTGAAACCGACGCTTCAGGTACTTCATTCTCGGTGACGACAGCCGAGGGTACTACCTATCTTATCTTCCAGACTTCTCATAGCAACACCAATCCCAACTCCGGCTGCAACCCGGATGATCCTTTAAGTTGCAAGTTCAATCCAACATCCAATGTTTCAGTAAAACGTCTGGGATGGATTGAACGTCGATAAAACTGCGGGAGATTATATGTCATTCAATTACCCAACTCCGACATGCAAAGTGCGTGGCTTTACACTGATGGAACTGATGATCACGGTTGCCATCGTTGCCCTGTTAACCACTGTGGCTTATGCGTCTTACAAGAGTTCGGTGCAGCGAGCACATCGGACTGAGGCAAAAAGCGCACTGCTTGACATCGCAGGCCGTGAAGAACGTTTGTACAGCACAACCAATACTTACAGTAACGATCCGAAAGATGTAGGGTATTCCGGAACTGCAGGTCAGCCATTTACAGTCGGCAACGGATACTATACGGTTACGATCTCCAACGTGACGGGCACAACATTTAAACTCGAGGCTGATGCTCAGGGAAGTCAGACCGATGACACTCAATGCCTCAAATTCACTGTTGATCAAACAGGTGCCGAGGACGCGACAGACCCTGTATGTTGGCAAAAATAGCAGTAACTGTAAGTTAGTCCCGGCTTTGCTTAGGTAAATGATGTACCAGCCAATAGACAGTTCTGCGAAGACAGAACAAACATGCCCTATTCTTTCGGTTAGCAGTCTGTAACCAATTCAGTTCTTCTGGCGAATCACCTGTTGCCCCTGGCGCGTAGTTGTTACGCCATTCAAATTGCGTGTTCCACCATGACTGTTGGGTGTGCCGCCGGTCCTACCTCGGTGGCATCACGGATTTGGGGAACACCGCTGCCAGGAAGGAACTAATTCAATGTAACGCCATCGTACCCTGCAACGAATTACCTGATGTCCATTGTGAAAGCGAGGCGATCATGCAACTCAGACATTGCGCTTCATCGATCTTGCTATGCAGCATTGGCCTGCCACTGGTCACTCAGGCGAATCCATCCATGTCGGTTTCACCGCGCCCCGTCGTCATCGAATTGTTCACTTCACAGGGCTGTAATTCCTGCCCACCAGCTGAGGCATTGCTGGGTGAGTACGCCAATGATCCCAACGTACTTGCACTGTCCTTTCATGTCGATTACTGGGACTATCTTGGCTGGCACGATCCGTTTGAATTGCCTATTTCTGTACAGAGACAAAACGGCTATGCGGAATCATTGAAACTGCCCTCATTGTTCACCCCGCAAAGCATCATTGATGGACGCATCAGCCGCCTTGGATCAGACCGCCACAGCTTGATATCCGCCATCCACAGCAAAAGGGACGGCGTGCCGTTGCTGCTGTCCAGAAGCAACGATTTGATGACCATTACCCTGCCCGACACAGGACAGACCGGCCATTTCGATGTCAATGTCATTGCCTATGAGAGCCAGGCCACAACGCCGGTAAAGCGGGGAGAAAATGCCGGACACACCCTGAAAGAATTCAACATCGTGCGCAGCTTCCTGCAACTTGGGCCATGGGACGGTCATCCAGCCCGCATGAAGGTATCCTTGTCCGGTTTGCCTACGGGTACCGACCGGATAGCGGTTCTGATTCAGCAGCCTCATCAGGGCGCTATCGTCGGCGCAGCCTCCATACCGCTGTAATTGCCGCGACATCATTAATAACCAGCGCTTTAAGCATAAAGCGCAAGAAAAGTGGTAACGGCACCTTGACTTTGGATTTAATTGTCAGACAATTAGCAAAACTTGTCTGACTATTAACGGATTTTACCCATAAGCTCTATGGCGGTCATTGGGATTACCAATTGAGCCCGCTGCGATCAACATCACTCCCCGGCAGTAACCAGATATGCACGACCGGAGCACCGGACCTCTCTACACATCACGTGGTGATGGTAGGTTTATGCCCGCATCGTCAGATGCGGGCATTTTTTTGGCAATGCCGTTGTCAATGCCAGTTATGCAACGCAGCTTTTTTCACCCCTCCATGAGCATATAACCAACGCGCTGGTCCACATTTGGAAATGATCTGCGTTTGTAACCGTTGAAGAGAAATAAAACCATTTTGTGACCGGCATTCGACTGACCGTGTAACCAGCACACTCCTAGCATGCAGCCTTGTTACATGCTCAGGAGAGAACAATGCAAAATCATGATCGGGTATTCCGTCTGCTACCGGCATTCACATTGGCTGGACTGCTTCAGCCATTACCGATGACCGCTGCTCATGCGGAAATTACTGCAAACGATGTCAATCAGAAACTGGAGGATCAGGATCAACGCATCCGCGTATTGGAACACAAACTGGAATCATCGAATGAAGCCGCCGCATCCAGCAAAAAATCCAGCGCCATCGTTAAAGCAGATTCCAGCGGATTCTCCATTCAATCCGCCGATGGTCAAAATATTATCAAGCTGCGCGGCACATTGAATGTGGATGGCCGTTACTTTGTTGATGGCATTACACCCACCACTGCCGACACCTTTCTGCTGCGCAAGGTACGTCCGATTGTGGAAGGCACACTGGATGGTATTTATGACTTCCGTCTGCAACCGGATTTCGGCAGCGGCAAGAGTGTGATACTGGATGCTTACGTGGCGGCACGTTTCAAATCCTGGTTCGTTGTTTCCGCAGGGAAGTTCAAGACGCCAGTCGGACTGGAACGCTTGCAAAGCGACGCTTACAACCGATTTGTGGAACTGGGATTCCCAAGTTCGCTGGTGCCCAATCGTGACATTGGTATCCAGTTCTCCGGCAAGACATTGCGAGGGGCGATCAATTACGCCATTGCCTATACCAATGGCGTGATCGACGGAAGCAGTTCGGATAGCAATCCCACGCCGGACACCGATACCGACGGCAAACATGAAACATCAGCACGAGTCTTTGTACTGCCCTTCGTCAACAGCAACCGCCTTTATCTGCGTGGTTTTGGCATCGGTATTGCCGGTTCACTGGGCAGCAAGGCCGGCAGCGCGGCGTTGAGCAATGCCGGAACAGTCAATGGAACAACTGCCGCAGTAGTAACGGCCAACACCAGTTCATGGCTGCCTTCTTATCGCACACCAGGACAACGATCTTTCTTCAGCTATCGCGGCGACACAGCAAGTACTACCAACGTAAATGAAGCGGTGTTTGCTGACGGAACACATACGCGTCTGTCGCCACAGGCTTACTACTATTATGGCAGTTTCGGAGTGCTGACCGAATACGTGGCAAGCAAACAGGCCGTGACACGGCATTTGACATCCACCACTGATAATGCGGCTACGCTGAAGAACTCGGCATGGCAAGTCACTGCTTCATTCTTTCTCACCGGTGAAGAAGCCGAGTACAACAGCGTTACACCACTCAGTAATTTCGCGGTGGGCAAGCCCGGCAGTGGCGCATGGGAGCTGGCAGTGCGATATCAACGATTGGATGTGGACAGTGCGGCCTTCACCGGCGGTGCCAGTTCCTTTGCCGATCCCACCAAGTCCCCCAGTGTTGCGAAGGGATATAGCGCCGCACTCAACTGGTATCTGAACAAGAACGTACGCTGGACACTGGAATATGACCAGACCAAGTTCACCGGTGGTGCGGGCACCTCCACCAGCGTTGTTGATCGCAAAGACGAAAAAGGAATCTTGCTGCGCTTTGCGCTCAACTATTGATCATCGGCGAGTAATGATTCATATCACCCAAATTTCGGAGCAACTCATGTCAACAAAGTTATGGTCAACCCTGTTACTGGCGAGCATGGTAACTGCATTTACATTGTTCTCATTGCCATCACACGCGGCAGGCAAAGTGGAATTGCTCAATGTGTCGTATGACCCGACACGCGAGTTATATGAAGACATCAACAAAGCATTCGCTGCACAGTGGAAAACAAAAACAGGACAGGATGTGGTGGTCAAACAGTCGCATGGCGGATCAGGCGCGCAATCCCGTGCAGTGATGGATGGCCTGCCTGCCGATGTGGTTACGCTGGGTGTCGAGGCGCATATCAATGCAATCGCCGGCAAAGCCCACTCGTTGCCGGAGAACTGGAAATCACTGCTTCCAGACAACAGTTCTCCCTACACATCCACCATTGTCTTTCTGGTGCATAAAGGAAATCCGCGTCACATCAAAGACTGGCCGGATCTCATCACACCAGGTGTGCAGGTCATCACGCCCAACCCCAAAACATCGGGCGCAGCACAATTGGCGTTTCTTGCAGCATGGACTTATGCCAGACATCAACCTGATGGCAACGACGATAAGGCATTGGCATTCGTGACAGCACTGTATCGCCATGTGCCGGTACTCGACACTGGCGGACGGGGAGCCACCATCACCTTTACTCGCCACGGAACAGGTGACGTATTGGTGTCATGGGAAAATGAGGCGCATCTTGTATTGAAGGAACAACCCGGTCAGTACGAGATTGTCTACCCATCCTCTTCAATCCTCGCAGAACCGCCGGTGGCCGTTGTAACGAAGAATGCGGCAAGGCACGGAACCACGGCAGTTGCAGAAGCCTATCTCAAGTTTCTCTACACGCCGCAGGCTCAGGAAATCGAAGCGCAGCATTTTTATCGTCCGCGTAATCCGCAGGTGCTTGCGAAATACTCCGCAATCTTTCCAGCGATCAAACTCTATACCGTCGATCAGGAATTTGGCGGCTGGTCCAAGGTTGAAGCCGGATTTTTTGCCGATGGTGGTATCTTTGACAAAATTTACGCTCCGTAACAATCACGCGCTTCACCTCGAGCGGTTGGTCAAAGCGCATGCAAACACATGCGCTTTGTATCAATGACTGATCATCCACGGACGTTTGGTAGGAAAGGCTTTGTTGCCATTAGCCGCAACCAATGTCGTGCTATTACGTTTGCCGCCGCCGCAACAACTGCAACCATTGCCATGTTTTGCACTTTGTGATGACTTCGGCTCATTTGCCGCGCGTTCGTTGCGCTGATGGGCTACGCGGGTTGCAGCGGGCATCAATCCCAGTGCAACCGGCGTAATTATACGCATCGATATCGCATCACATTCCGGGCAGGTCTGCGGTGACTGGTATTCCACCAGTGGCCGCAGAGATTCGAACACACCATGCTCGGGACATTCGTACGAATACAATGGCATGACAGCCTCCAAAATAATTGCAACAGCCAATCTACTTCAAAGCGTAACAAGAGCAGTAACTTTGAAATCACTTATCGGGTGACATCGGAATGTCCACTCCTCCCTTGATGTGTTTCACCGGACCGCTGGCATTTGGCATCACATCAAACTCGAAGATGTCCGTCGGTAACCACAACGTTGCACAGGCATTGGGAATGTCAACGACACCACTGATATGCCCCTGTACCGGCGCAGTGCCGAGAATCGCATACGCTTGTGCCTTTGAATAACCAAACTTGGTCAGATACTCAATGGCATTCAGGCAGGCCTGGCGATAGGCAATGTGCACATCGAGATAGTGTTGCTTGCCTTTCTCATCAACGGAAATACCTTCAAATATCAGGTAATCGTTGTAGTTGGGTGTAATGGGGCTGGGTTTGAAGATGGGATTCTTGATGCCGTACTTCGCCATGCCGCCCTTGATCACATCCACTTTCAAATGCAACCAGCCGGCCATTTCAATCGCGCCGCAGAACGTGATTTCGCCATCACCCTGACTGAAGTGCAGATCGCCCATCGACAAGCCGCCACCCTTCACATACACGGGGAAGAAAATTTTTGAACCCCGTGACAGATCCTTGATGTCGCAATTGCCGCCGTGTTCGCGCGGCGGCACGGTGCGCGCACCTTCGGCAGCTGCTTTTGTTTTTGCATCGCCTTTCATCTGCCCCATGTGCGCCGTTGCCGCAGAAGGCGGCGCAGCAAGCGGCGGCACGCGCTCGGGATCGGTGGCAATCAATGCTCTCTCGCGTTTGTTCCACTCTTCAAGCATTTTTGGATCGGGCAGGCAACCAATCAAGCCGGGATGAATCAATCCGGCAAAGCGCACACCGGGCACGTGACGTGATTCGGTGTACATGCCCTTGATGTCCCAGATGGATTTCTGTGCGAGCGGAAAATGTTCCGTGAGAAAGCCGCCGCCATTCTGCTTGGAGAAAAAACCATTGAAGCCCCACAAGCTGTCGGGCTTGGCGCCCACATCCAGCAAATCAACCACCAGCAAATCGCCGGGCTCGGCTGTTTCCACACCGATGGGACCACTGAGAAAATGCACAGTGGTCAGATCAATATCACGCACATCATCGGCGGAATCATTGTTCTTGATGTAACCACCAGTCCAGTCATAAGTCTCCATCAAAAATTCTTCGCCGGGCTTCACCCATGCCACCATCGGAATATCGGGGTGCCAGCGATTGTGAACATAGGGATTTTCATAGGGCGACTGTTTAAGGTCGACTTTAACAAGTGTCTCGGGCATGACGCGCTCCTTATATATATGTAAATCAACAACCAATAACTGGATTCATCAACAACATTCAAACCGACAGATAACCGCTGAGCTTTGCCGCATCCGCCTGGCTGCGTTCCACTTCATCAATGATGTTGCCCTTCTCCACCACCAGCAGACGGTCGGCGATGTCCAGGGCAAAACTCAACACCTGCTCGGAAACCACAATGGTGAGATCACGCATCTGGCGAATGTCTTTCAACACGCGCGCGAGATCCTTGATGATGGAAGGCTGAATGCCTTCGGTGGGCTCGTCGAGCAACAGCACTTTCGGGTTGGTCACCAGTGCGCGTGCGATGGCAAGCTGTTGTTGTTGCCCGCCGGAAAGATTGCCGCCCTTGCGTTTGCGCATGTCGAACAGCACGGGAAAGATGTCGAATATTTCTTTCGGGATTTCATCGAAGCGGCTTTTCAGACCGGTTCTGATATTGTCGATCACTGACAGGGTGGGAAATATCATGCGGCCCTGCGGCACAAAGGCGAGACCATTGTGCACACGTTGATGACTGGGCATGCCGTTGAGTTCTTTGTCATCCAGCTTGATGGAACCGCGCTTGCTGGGAAGAATGCCGATCAGGGATTTGAACAGCGTGGTCTTGCCCATACCGTTGCGGCCCATCACCGCCAGAATCTCGCGTGGCCGCGCACTGAAATTCACACCGTGAATGACTTCGCTTTGTCCATAACTCACGGCAAGATTATCAACCTGCAACATGACAGCTCCTCACGATAAAAATGAATGAATGCGTGCTCATCATCAATGTCCCAGATAAACTTCAATCACCCGCGGATCGGCCTGCACCTTGTCCATGCTGCCTTCGGCGATCACCTTGCCCTGATGCATCACTGTCACCTTGTGGGCAATGCTCTTCACGAATTCCATGTCGTGTTCAATGACGATTACGGAACGATTCTGCGAAATCTTGCGCAGCAGTTCGGCCGTCTGCTTGCGTTCCGCCACACTCATGCCGGCCACGGGTTCGTCGAGCATCAATAGCTCCGGTTGCTGCATCAGCAACATGCCGATCTCCAGCCATTGCTTCTGGCCGTGACTGAGAAACTCGGCGCGCTCTTCAAGACGATCTTCAAGATAAATTTCCCTTGCCACTTCGTGCACACGCTGAATCACTTCTGCATCACGCTTGAACAGCAACGCACCAAACACACTGCGTCCGCGGGGAAAGGAAATCTCCAGGTTCTCAAACACCGTCAGGCTTTCATAGATGGAAGGATTCTGGAACTTGCGTCCCACACCGGCGCGCACAATCTTGTGCTCCGCCATTTTTGTCAGTTCCTTTTCTTTAAAACGAATGCTGCCGCCGGTGGCTTTTGTTCTGCCGCAAATCAGATCGAGCAACGTTGTCTTGCCCGCACCATTGGGGCCGATCACCACACGCAGTTCGTTCTTGTCCACATACAGATTCAATGCATCCACTGCCTTGAAACCGTCGAATGACACCGTGAGATCTTCAACTGACAGTACCAATGAACTCATGCATCTGCTCCCGGGCTGTAAGAATTGCTCATGTCATCACTTCGTGTGCGATGCATCGGCGGTGCTTTCCGGTGATCCGGGTTGCGATGCAGGGCCGGCGATCAGCGCCCTGACGCGCTGCGCGAAAGACAGCAATTTGTCGCGATGTTGTTCAATGATGCCCGCAAGTCCATTCGGGAAGTACATCACCACCGCAATGAACAAACCGCCCATGAACAACAACCACAGTTGCGGAAAACTTTCGGAGAAGAACGTCTTTCCCCAGTTCACCAGCAGTGTTCCACACACCGCACCGATGATTGACATGCGTCCGCCCACGGCAGTAAAGATCACCATTTCAATCGATGGCACGATGCCGACAAACGAAGGCGACATGAAGCCGACTTGCAGTGTGAACATGGCGCCGCCCAGTGCCGCCATCAATGCCGCCACTACAAAGATGAACACCTTGAAGTTCGCCACGTCGTAACCGGAGAAACGCACGCGTTCCTCCTTGTCACGCAGCGCGAGCAGCAACTTTCCCAGCTTGCTTTTGATAATGAACCGCGCGAAGAAAATGGCGCCGAACAACAAGATCGCATTGATGAAGTACAGAATGTATTTGGCGCTGGTGGTGCGAATGTCCCAGCCATGCAGTGTGCGCAGATCGGTAATGCCGTTTACGCCGCCGGTATAACCTTGTTGGCCGATGATGAGAATGGTGAGAATGGCGGCAACCGCCTGCGTGATGATCGCAAAGTACACACCACCCACACGCCGTTTGAACATGGCCATGCCGACGATGAATGCCAGCACGCCGGGAACAACAAAGGTGGCGATGGTGGAGAATGTGAAACTGTTGAACGGCTTCCAGAACCACGGCAACGCGGTCAACTGATTCCAGTCCATGAAATCCGGAATGCCGGGTGTGGATTGAATCCTGGTGGTGATGGGATCGGAGGCTTCAAGCTTGAGAAACATCGCCGTGCAATAACCGCCCAGTCCGAAGAATACGCCCTGTCCCAGACTCAATGTACCGGCATAACCCCAGCACAGCACCAGACCCACCGCAATGAAAGCATAGGTGAGATACTTGCCAAACAGATTGAGACGGAAGATATCCAGCGCCAGCGGCAACACCACAAAGATCAATGCTGCAAGCAGGGCCATGCTGATGATCTCGCCACGCTGCCACTTGCCATTCTTGCCTGCTTCAATCATGTCTTGCTCCAGTTGAATGAAATCGTGATGAAGGGTGCACGCAACTCACTTGCGTACCTTCACCGAGAACAAGCCTTCCGGCCGCAACATCAGAATCACTATGATGCTGACCAGCGTGATGACCTTGGCCATGGAACCGGTGAGGAAAAACTCCAGCGTGGAATTGGTTTCAGCGATGGAGAAGGCAGATGCCAGCGTGCCCAGCAAACTTTGCGCACCGCCGAATACCACGGTAAGGAATGCATCGACGATGTACGCCGATCCGCTGGTAGGCCCGGTGGAACCAATGGTGGTGAATGCGGCACCGGCCACACCGGCAATGGCGCAACCCAGTGTAAAAGTCATGCGATCAACGCGCGCAGTGTTGATACCGACGGCACCGGCCATCACGCGATTCTGCATGGTGGCGCGCATCTGCAAGCCCCAGCGCGAACGGAACATGAACAGGGCAACACCGATGGTGAGCACCACCGTCAATGCCATGACGAACACACCATTGCGGGGAATATCAATCGTTGACGTGGGTGAGAACGAACCCATCAACCAGTCGGGCAATTCAGCACTGACTTCTTCGGCGCCGAACATGGAACGGAATATCTGCTGCATGATCAGGCTCAAGCCCCAGGTGGCCAGCAGCGAATCCAGCGGACGCTTGTACAGATGGCGGATCATCAATATCTCCACCAGATAACCCACCGCACCACCGATCACAAACGCGCCGATGATGGCGAAGAAAAAGTAGTATGGTTGCAACGAGGGAAAATGTTCAGTCGCGAGCTTTGAAAATACATAGGTGGTGTAGGCGCCAATGGTGAGGAACTCGCCATGCGCCATGTTGATGACGCCCATCTGCCCGAAGATGATGGCCAGTCCCAAAGCCATGAGCAGCAATACGCTGAACACACTCAGACCGTTAAAGCCCTGCATCATCAGTATGGAACCAAAATCACTGATACCCATGCCACACTCTCAACTGGTTGGATTCCGGAAAATTCAACATCGGCGCACTGCAAGCAATATCTCCGTCCTGTCTTCAGGTTCCTTTGAAAAAGCAGCACATCCATGTGCACACCACAGAGAATCATCAGCGAATCATTGATAACCTTTCGGGAACGGATTGGGCTGGATGTAATCCGACTGATACAGCACCTTGGCCTGACCGTCTTTCTGCCACTGGCCAATCACCAGCTTGCTCCACAAGTGATGGTTTGCATCCACTTTCACCACACCTTCCGGCGCATTGAATTCAACACCGGCAGATGCAGCAACAACCTTGTCAACATCAAAGCTGCCGGCCTTTTCCACTTCCAGCTTCCACAGCCACGGACCTTCATAAGCAGCCTGCGTCACATCACCGATCACGGCGTCAGCGCCATACTTGGCCTTGAAGGCAGCGACAAACTTTTTGTTGACGGGGTTATCCATCGACTGGAAGTACTTCATCGCCGAGTAGTAACCGGCCACGTTTTCGCCACCGATGCCCAGCACTTCATCTTCAGTAACAGAGATGGTGAGAATGGTCTGCTTCTCAGGCGTTACACCGGCGGCTTTCAATTGCTTCCACCATGCGACGTTGGAACCGCCGACGACAATGGAATAAATGACATCCGGCTTCTTGAGCTTGATCTTGTTGATCAACGAACCGAACTGTGTGCTGCCAAGCGGATAGTATTCCTCGCCGACCACGGTGCCATGCAGCACATTCTCGATGTACTTGCGGGCAATCTTGTTGGAAGTGCGCGGCCAGATGTAATCCGAACCCACCAGGTAGAAAGTCTTTGCATGTTTCTGCTTGGCAATCCATTCAAGTCCGGCAATGATCTGTTGTGTTGCTTCCTGTCCTTCGTAGAACACGTTGTGCGATTGTTCCAGCCCTTCATAGAAGGTCGGGTAGTAAAGCAGTCCATTGTCACGCTCGAAGATCGGCAACACGGCTTTGCGTGATGCCGATGTCCAGCAACCGAACACGGCGGCAACATGATCGGACTCCAGCAGCTTCTTGGACTTTTCCGCGAAGGTGGGCCAGTCGCTGGCGCCGTCTTCCTGAATCACCTTGATCTGACGGCCAAGCACGCCGCCTTCCGCATTGATCTGATCAATGGCCAGACGCTCTGCACGAATTGAACCGGTTTCACTGATGGCCATGGTGCCGGTCGCGGAATGCAACTGGCCCACATACACTTCGGTATCGGTGACTTTCAATCCGGTGGTATTCACTTTGGCAGTGGGCGGTCCTGCTGCGAAAGCGCTGCCGGCCTGCAGGACGGTGATCGCCGTTGCAGCGATCACTCCCGTTGCCAGTCTGGTGGCGTGCCTGACGAGCGTATTGCTCGCGCGCCGCGGTGATATTGAGTTGCTGTACATCGTCTGCTCCTCGTCGTTCATCACGACAAAAGTTCTGAAACCATTGCGTTGACATCAACGGCAGATCACACATGCGTCGCGACAACCGGTGATCTGTTCGTGCTGCGTGAGATGATTAAAGAATGGAGTGACGTGATGGCACGATACGTTAAACAACGTACGGTTTTGCGCGTGACCATTTCTGTCTGGTGATTTTTTCGCGGAATTTACAGCACAAAATGACAGTGCGCTGCGTGCAATGCATGCATTGCAGTCATGCATTGCGAATCATCATCAGGCATTGCGGGACGATGAAAATGCGCCTTAATGGAACAGCATGACGCATGCAATGCTGCATCCAACTCCATTTGGGTGCAGCGCATGCGCGAATCATGTGGTTTTGTTCATGGCACGAACGTTGCTGGTCCTGTGTGCATGACTTCACCCGCCACATCATTGCCGTCGTTACCGGATCGCAGGCTTCAGCGCATGCGGCCTGTTTTTTTTCATTCTCCGTCCTGCAGGGATTGCGATACAACATCACACCACTGTTCGATGATGGACTGAAATCATGAGCAGCACGGTTGCCACCCAACGCATCGTACGCGTACGCCGCGAATACAACACCTGGGTTGCCAATGAAACCCTGGAAGACTATGCACTGCGTTATGCGCCACGCTCATTCCGCAAATGGTCCGCCGGCCGTGTTGCAGCAACAGCATTTGGATCGGTGTCGTTTCTGGCGCTGGAAGCCATCGGCGGCGCCATCATGGTGAACTTCGGTTTCACCAATGCGTTGCTGGCCATTCTGGTGGTCGGCGCGATCATATTCATTACCGGCCTGCCCATCTGTTACTACGCAGCGCGTTACAACATCGACATGGACCTGCTGGCGCGCGGCGCCGGGTTTGGATACATCGGCTCCACCATCACCTCACTGATCTATGCCTCGTTCACCTTCATCTTCTTTGCACTGGAAGCGGCCATCATGGCTTCAGTGTTCAGGATGTACTTTCATGTGCCACTGGCAATTGGATATCTCCTCAGTTCCGTCATCGTCATTCCGCTGGTAGTGCACGGCATCACGCTGATCAATCGCCTGCAACGCTGGACCACGATACCCTGGGCACTGCTGATGCTGGTGCCGTTTGCGTTCATCGCATTCCGGAGTCCGGAGTTGCTGAAGCAATGCACTTCGTATTCCGGTTACATGGCTGGTGATTCAGGATTCAATCCACTGATGTTCGGCATGGCAGCCACCATCTCGTTCTCATTGATTGCACAGATCGGTGAGCAGGTTGACTTCCTGCGCTTTCTTCCCGACCAGACTGCGCAGAACAAAAAGCGCTGGTGGACTGCATTGCTGATTGCGGGACCGGGATGGATTGTGCCGGGCATGATCAAACAACTGGCCGGCGCCCTGCTGGCCTTCGTTGCACTTCAGCACCTGATACCGGTTGCAGATGCGGAGCAGCCCACACAGATGTATCTGATTGCATGGCAGTACGTGTTCAGTGATCCACGCTGGGCATTCGCGGCCACCGCGTTGTTCGTGGTGTTGTCGCAGGTCAAGATCAATGTGACCAATGCATATGCAGGTTCACTGGCGTGGTCGAATTTCTTTTCGCGTCTGACACACAGTCATCCTGGTCGCGTGGTATGGCTGGGCTTCAATGTATTGATCGCGGTATTGTTGATGGAGCTCGGCGTGTTTGGCGCTCTCGCACAGGTGCTGGGATTGTATTCGTGCGTGGCCATTGCATGGATTGGCGCACTGGTGGCCGATCTGGTGATCAACAAGCCGTTGGGCTTAAGTCCAAAACATATCGAATTCCGTCGCGCCTATCTGTACAACATCAATCCTGTGGGCGTGGGCGCGACACTGGGTGCATCGGTGTTCTCGATCACTGCATTCATCGGACTGTGGGGGCATACCTTGCAGGCGTTCTCACCTTTCGTTGCCCTGGGTACGGCCATCATGCTTTCACCGCTGATTGCATGGATGACCAGAGGCAAGTACTACATCGCGCGTCCGCAACCCGTAACCGGCGCATTGTCAAAAACCTGCACTGTGTGCGACAAGCATTTTGAAGCAGAAGACATGGCTTTATGCCCGGCGTATGGCGGAACCATTTGTTCACTGTGCTGCACGCTGGATGCGCGTTGTCATGACATGTGCAAGAAGCACACGCAGCAACCGGGAACATTCATGCTGTGGTATCAGTCGGTGCGGCAGCACATTCCACTGCTCAGGTCACTGACGCCGCAGGCGGGCAAGCGCCTCAAATGGTTTGTGTTGTACTTTGCATTGCTGTTCGCCATCGTCAGCATTCTGGTGTGGATGGTGTACTACCAGCAACTGCTGGGCACACCGCCACCGGATGTTCTGTCGCGGCAACTGCTGAATGAAACCGTCATCAAGATATGGATGGCACTGATGGTGATCACCGGCATTGGTTCATGGTGGCTGGTGCTGACGCGTGAAAGCAGAGTGGTGGCGGAAGAGGAATCTTCACGGCAGACAACCTTGCTGCAGCAGGAAATCGAAGAGCATCGCAAAACCGATGCAGCGCTGCAAAAAGCAAAGGAAGTGGCCGAGAATGCCAATCAGGCCAAGAGCCGCTTTCTCGCCAGCATGAGCCATGAATTGCGCACACCGCTGAACAGCATCATCGGTTATGCACAGATTCTCAAGAAGGATCCATCATTGCCTGCACATCGCCGTGATGCCGTGGAAGTGATCCGTCAGGGCGGCGAACACCTGCTGGCGCTGATTGGCGAAACACTGGACATCGCACGCATTGAAGCGGGCCATTTCAAGCTGCATCCTGTTGCCACTGACTTTGCTGAAGTGCTGACACAGGTGGTCAACATGTTTCGTGTTGCAGCGGATCGCAAGGGCATCGGTTTTAGCGTGCAGATTCGCAATCGCCTGCCGAAGATGGTTCGCATGGATCAGCAACGTGTGCGGCAGATATTGATCAACATCATCGGCAACGCCGTCAAATTCACCTTGCGCGGTGAAGTGATAGTCAACATTCACTATGCAGGTGAGATCGCACACATCAGTGTTACCGACACCGGGCCAGGAATATCACCGGAAGATATTGAACGCATCTTTCATCCCTTTCAACGTGCCTACAATACACCACACACCGATGACAGTACCGGTCTGGGATTGACCATCAGCCGCATGATCACCGAACAGATGGGTGGTGAACTGACCGTCAGCAGTACGGTGGGTGTGGGCAGCACCTTCAAGTTGCGATTGTTCCTGCCCGAACTGCGCCGTCCGCAACATGTATCGCAACTGCTGGATGTCACCGGGTATCGCGGTGACCAGCGTCACCTGTTGCTGGTGGATGATCAACCCGAACAACGTTCCGTCATTGCCAATCTGCTGCAACCGCTGGGGTTTGCGATTACCGAGGCACGCGATGGACTGGAATGTCTGCAACTGGCCCAGAAGCTGAATCCCGATGCAGTGCTGATGGATGTGGCCATGCCCGGCATGACCGGCATTGATGTCTGCAAGGCCCTGCGGACAACCGGCTGGCAACGTCCCATCATTGCGGTTTCGGCCAATGCATTTGAAAGCGATCGTGAACTTGCAAGCGGCGCCGGTTGTAACGGCTTTGTCACCAAGCCCGTTCACCTGCAGGATCTGCTTGAACAGCTGCAACTGCATTTGTCGCTGGAATGGGTGCGTGACAATCACGCCCCCGAAGTCAATCCGGCACAAAGAAGGCCAAGCGCCATCCCGCCCATGCAGGATCTCACCGCCATCCGCGACTATGCACGCATCGGCTACATCAAGGGACTGACCGAAGAACTGGACCGGGTATCTGCACTGGATACCGCTTATCAGGATTTCATTTCACATCTGCGAGAAATGGCGCGTCAATTCCGCACAGCGGAAATTGTCGTACTGATCGAGGAGAAGCTGACTCATGAACACACTGCCCTGCACAGCTGACAACATACAGCGCACCAGCAAACATCGCGATGTGGTGCTGATTGTCGATGACACCCCTGCGAATCTTGCCTATCTGTCCGATGCACTGGATGAAGCGGGCTACAAGGTACTGGTGTCCATTGACGGTGCCACCGCATTGAAAACCCTGCTGCACACCACACCGGACATCATTCTGCTGGACGCCATGATGCCCGGCATGAATGGCTTTGAAACCTGCAAAGCCGTCAAGAACATCTCAAGCTGCGCGGACACTCCCATTGTGTTCATGACCGCGCTGGTGGACACGCATCATGTGGTGCAGGCCTTTGAAGCCGGTGCAATTGACTATGTCACCAAGCCCGTGCGTCACGAAGAAGTGCTGGCGCGTGTTGCAACGCATGTTGAACGTGCCCGCGTGTTGCGCAAGACACAGCAATCCATTGAAGCCTGTGGCCGTGCCAGCATGACCATCGATGCCAGCGGCAACATCACCTGGCAGACTGCGCGCGTGCGCCAGTGGCTGATGGAATACTGCGATGAACAATCATCGCCGTATCACTGGAATCGCCTGCGTTCGTGGATGAGTCAATTGGCCGAAGGTGGCATGCAGCACAGCGATGCCATGCTGCAATTCTCTCTGACACGTCAGCAGGGAAGACTGACCATTCACTATGCGGGCCGGATCACGCATGACGAGCATTTGCTGCTGCTTCAGGAAAACCGCACAGACATTTCTGCACAACGTCTGTCATCGGGATTGAAACTCACCACACGCGAATCCGAAGTGCTGCACTGGCTTGCCGCCGGAAAAACCGATCGTGACATTGCCGAGATACTCGGCATGGCGCCGCGCACGGTGAACAAACATCTTGAACACATCTACGTAAAGCTGGGCGTGGAAACGCGCGCCGCTGCGGC
>DASZSV010000009.1:0-49083 GCA_035548495.1 Steroidobacteraceae bacterium | reverse complement strand
CGCACTTGGTGTTCTGCACATCCTTGGGAATGTCGATCACCACCGGGCCGGGACGACCGGTACGCGCAATCTCGAACGCCGTACGCACCGTAGCTTCCAGTTTGGATGCATCGGTCACGAGAAATACATGCTTGGCAACCGCACCCATCACGCCGGTGACCGGCGCTTCCTGAAAGGCATCGGTACCAATCGCACTGGTTGCCACCTGACCGCAGATCACCACAATCGGAATCGAATCCGCCATGCAGTCGCGCACTGGGGTGACCGTATTGGTTGCACCGGGGCCAGATGTCACCAATGCGACGCCAACCTTGCCGCTGGCTCGCGCATAACCGGCGGCCATAAAGCCCGCGCCTTGCTCGTTGGCGGGCACAATCAAGGGCATTTGTGACTTGCCGGAGTTAGGCTGCGCGGCAGCCTGGTTATGTACAAAGATGGCGTCGTAAGTGGGAAGGATGGCGCCGCCCGAATAGCCAAATACGACATCGACGCCTTCGTCGGCCAATACCTGGACCAGAATTTCCGCGCCGGAAAGGGTCTGGCTCGCGAGCGGGTGGATGGACGGAGTCGTAATGGCTTTGGCGTGACTGTTCACGGCGAAATCCTGCAAATCAACAAGTGGAGGGGAAAGATAGCAGCTACGTCGCCACAGCACCACTTTCAATTGGCCAATAATTAGCCAGCACCACTGCTTTTTTCCGTGATCCCTTAGACCTGCGGATTAACATCGGGTAGGCTGTACAACCCAATTACCTATGAAACCGACCTATCTACCAGCTGCGATGAGCGACAAACGACACATCATTTCTATTCTTCTACAAAACGAAGCGGGCGCCTTAACACGCGTTGCCGGCCTGTTTTCCAACCGTGGTTACAACATTGAATCACTGAATGTCGCTCCGACTGAAGATGCGACGGTATCGCGTGTGACGCTGGTGACGACCGGAACGGATGCCGTACTGGAACAAGTCGTTAATCAATCGTTGAAGCTGGTCGACGTTGTAAACGTGGACGATCTGACTCGCGATGCCCACGTGGAACGTGAGCTGCTGTTATTGAAATTGAAAGTCGAAGAAGCAAAGCGCAGTGCGTTTCAAACTGCTGCTCAAAACATGGGCGCGAAAGTACTCAATGATGACAAGGGCACATTGGTAATTGAACTAACCGCAAGCGTGGATATGGTCAATCGCTTCATCAATGATGTTGCCAATTACGGTGAAGTGCTCGAAGTGGCACGCAGCGGTTTGCTGGCGATGCTGCGTGGTGGAGAGACGTTGAGGAGTTGAAGGAGCGTAAACGATAACTAGGGATAATGGTTGAGTGCGATCATGCTCAGATATTCCCAGTTGAAAGAATGTTTTTGTTTCCAATTTCTGGTGCGGCATCTAATACAACGTCATGGAATATATAGCGCCACTTATTCAAACAGTGCTTTGGGTTGGTCTGATCGCATGGATCGTTTGGCGCTTTTTCTCGCCAATCTACGGTCTTCTTACTGCGCTTCAGAAAAGGATTGAAACGGGAAGCACCGTTAAGGCCGGCCCATTTGAACTCGTTGATCAATTGCGTCCGCAAGCACCGGAGCAGCAAAAGCAAAAGATTGAGCAAGAGCTACTTGAGGAGCAACCGAATCTGGCCACAGAGCTCCCCATCGAGCGAATAGAGAGCTCTATGAGTTTGAAACGCGGAGCACGTCAAGCTCGACTATTTCAAACAGAAGACTTGGCCCTTCGAGCGATTCAAGCGGAGTATGGGCAGCCGATTAGTCGCCAGCTCACTGGCGGTGCAGATCTGGGATTCGACGGAGTATTCATTTTTGCTGGTAGGCTTAACATCGTCGAGGTGAAATATCTAAGAGACAAGAGTTCCATACCGAAACTTCGGGAATCACTGGAGCGAATCGTTAGAACTATATTGGGATACAACTGGCAAAATGCTCAGCTGATAGTGGCTGTAGTGTTTGAAAGAGAGGAAGATGTCCCTAAGTCTGATGTATTGCTGCTGAATTCTCTCAAAGGACTAGATATTCCAATCACAATTCGGCCTTTCTCTTTGCCAGAACTTCAAAGACGATTTGGTATAGAAGTTACAGAAGGCGGCTAATAGTTACACACTACTAGCAAATATGCGCTGTATTTGAGCGATTCGTTAAATCATCCCCGCCCGCTTCGCGGCCTGATAGCGATTCACCAGTTCAATGCCAAGCCGTTCCGGTTCTGCATCCACCATCAACGTATTGTGCGCGGCCAGTTGATTGAAGGCGTCGCGGCGCGATTGTTCATACAGATGTGCGCTGGCTATTTCGGTCAATGCATCGCTGCTGCTGATGGGCTGCGATTGCAGTTCATTCACCACGCGTTCACGCAAACTGGCGGTCAGCACCAGATGTCGTGCGCGCAATAACTGCACCGCCTGTTTCAATTCACCTGCGTCTTCATCACGGAAGTTGGTAATGATGATGACCATGGCGCGTTTTGAATGACGGCGCAGCAAGTCTTTTGCAGCGGTAACATAGTCTGAATGAGTGAGTGTGGGTTGCACTGCGTACAGTTCGCTCATGAGTGCATTCAGCATCATTGCGCCTTTGCGCGGCGCAAACCAGCGCTGCTGTCCCGGCGGCGTGCCGAAAGTCAAAGCGCCAACCGCATCACCCTGTTTCAGTGCCACGTAACCCAGCAACATGGTGGCGTTCAGCACTTGATCAAAATGCGATGAACCGATGGAATGATTCGCTGCATTGCTGCGTTCGTCTGCACGCATGCGGCGGCCGCAGTCAATCAACATCAGCACACATTGATCGCGCTCGTCCTGGAATTCGCGAATGATGGGCTTGTCAAAACGCAGTGTGGCTTTCCAGTCGATGTGGCGCAACGGATCACCGACGCGATATTCAGAGAGCTGTTTGAAATCTGTGCCCTCGCCGCGCTGCCGGAATGTCTTGATGCCGATTTCCGACAGGCGTCTGTCTCCTGCAAGCCATGCGTACCTTGCAACTTGTGCAAAGTCCGGATACACGCGGCGCGATTCTGCAAAGCCAATGCGATACTGCAATTCCAGCAATTTCCACAACGAACGCAAGCGTATTTCCGCGGCAGCGAACATCACCTCGCCTCGCAGTGTGGGGATCACTGCATAAATCAATTCTGTGTGCGTGCCCGGCGCGAGTGTCAGCTGCACCGGCATGTTGCTGGTGTTGAGTGACGCATCGCTATGATCGGCAAGATGCACTTGCCAATGATGTTCACCGCCGATGGCAAGCGACACAGGTATGTTGCGTTTTACACCCAGTGCAAACGCAGCAGGCAGTCGTCGTGCAAATTGCGGTGAAGCATCGCGCCATGCCTGTTGTGTGATGCGCAGATCCAGCAGTGCAACAATGATCAATGACAACAGCGCGACGGCGGCAAACCAGCGTGCAATCATCAGCATGTCGGCAATGCACAGCGCCAGCACCATGGCGGCAAGCACTCCGAGTGCAAGCAACATCATCCGGCCGGGAAGGATGCGCAGACGCATGATCAGGTACGCGGTGCAGCGACGCTTTCGATCAATGCATTCAACAAGTCCGCCGGTTTGCGGCCTTCCAGCATCGCATCCGGTGTCAATGCAACTCTGTGCCGCAACGCCGGCAATGCAACACGCTTGATGTCATCCGGTGTGACGAAGTCACGAGCCTGCAACAAAGCCGCAACACGCGCGGCACGCACCAACGCAATGGCGCCACGTGAACCGGCGCCGATGGCAAGACCGGGCCAATCGCGCGTGGCGCGCACGATGCGCACCGTATAGTCAACCACGCTGTCATCGACACGCTGATAGGCCGCAATCTGTTGCAGGCTCAGCACCGCCCGTTCATTCAGACAAGGTTTCACATCTGCCAGCGGCAACTGATCACCGCTTTGATTGCGTGTGGTGCGAATCACAACTGCCACTTCTTCTTCAGCCGGCGGATATTCCATTTCCACCTTGAGCAGAAAGCGATCCAGTTGTGCTTCGGGTAATGGATAGGTGCCTTCGGTTTCCAGTGGATTTTGCGTGGCCAGGACCATGAAGGGTTTGGGCAACACATGGGTTTGTCCTTCCAGAGTCACCTGACATTCCTGCATGACTTCGAGCAGTGCGCTTTGTGTTTTTGCAGGCGCGCGATTGATTTCATCAGCCAGTAAAAGATGGGTAAACACGGGTCCGCGCACAATGCGTGTTTCACGCGTGGCCGGATCCAGCACAGCATGACCAGTGATGTCGGACGGCATCATGTCCGGCGTGAATTGAATGCGTGCCTGACTCAATGACAATGCCTGCGACAACGCGCGTACCAGCAGCGTTTTGCCCAGTCCGGGTACGCCTTCAATCAGGACATGACCGGATGCAATCAGGCTGATGATGATCTCTTCGACAACAACAGTTTGACCCACCACCGCCTGCGCGATGGCAGTCTTCAACTTCTCCAGTAATTCGGCGGCACGGTTAATGGCAGAGGCTTCAACTTGCATGTGATCTCCGTTGTTTGTCGGTGTACTTGATGGTAAGCAGATGACGGCGCAGTTCTTCGAGAATGGTGATGACGCGACGCCATTCGCTGGAATGATGCGTGCCCTGAAAATTGAAGGCACCGATCAATGTGTCCGCATCGGTACCGGTGATGCTTGCAAGCGCTGCAATGCGATCCGCCGAACCCAGGCGATCATAGTGGGCGATATGCCGGCGTGCAGCATCGTGCACTGCCCGTAATGTGGCGGCGTGCAAGACACGCCCGCCATTGAAACGCAAAATGAATTTGCCCGTACCGCTGATTTGTTCGGCCAGTGAGCGTCGAGCGCTATCGGTGACGGCAACCAGCGGACCGAAGCGCATGCCATTGCGCCACAATGCCGCAGCGACCAGACACAAGGTGAGTATCACCGCAGGATAACCATATCGCCAGACCAGCTTGAGCAATGGTGTGCCTCTCTCATCCATGCAAAAGTAAATGTAGTCACCATGATGCAGTTGTGTGGCGCCGGCAAACAGCAGGCCATGTTCCCCCTTGAGCAATTCGAGATTGTCAAACGGCATGCCGTTGAACAGTGTGACACTGCCTTTGCCAATGTTGACGCGCGCTGCCTGCAAACCCTGTGCATTGCGTACGCCCCATACGACGGGTTGCGCGCTGACAATGAAGCGGTCGTGCAGATAATCGCAAACCTGCACTGCATCACGATCCGGATTGGCGTCCGGCCGGTGATCAATCAAGTGCATGTGTTCGCAGCCATCATCTGTTGAATCAGTATTGGCAATTTCTTCCTGATTGTCATCGCTGTCGGTATCATCGGCGTCATCATTGTTCTGTCGTTTCGGTACGTTTTGATATTCCAGCCCGGTCCATTGTTTCAGACTTGAGTCATTGGCGATCAACGAACTGTCCAGCATCAGGCGGCCGCCCTGTTCCACCCAGCGTTGCAATTTTTCGCGGCGGTCTGCAATCAAATCCCAGTTCCAGTAGGACAGCACAATGATCGCCTGAGTGGATGGCATGCTGGTCAGCACATGCTTCCATTCGCTGTGCGCGCCAAGTGCATCGGCCAGATGCTGTTCGCTGTAAAACGGATTGCTTGCTGCTTCACCGCTCAATGGTTTGGGAACGGTTTGCTCCGCCCAGTAACTGTTGTTCATCACATAGATGGCGAGCAGCGCCAGCACGCTGAACACGATCATGTTGATGATGAAGCCGCGGCTGACGTGAGTACTCATATGCCATGCACCGCGCTGGATGCAGAAGGCGCTGCGAGTGCAACGGCAAATTGCTCGCACAACTGTTGTACTTCCTGTTCATCAGGAAGACGCGCGCCGTACACCGCAAATTGCCACACTTTAAGTGCTCGCGAGACATAGTCGGATTGCGACATCTGCAAATGAGCGTGTGCCAGTTGCAGGCATTGCGACTCAGTGCTCGAATCACGTATGGGCACGCGGTATTGATGCACCAGCCGCGACAGCAAACCGCGGTACAACAACGACAGTGCGTTGCGATGATCGTGTTGTTGCCACAACTGCCATACCGCTGCGCCAATGTCGGCAGGCAGACTTTCCGGACGTATATCAAGATCACGAACATGGGATGGCAGATTGCCAGCGGCTTGCGGACGCGGTCCGCGCTGAAAATTGCCGAACACACGCAACAGGAAAATGACCACCATGGCTACCAGAATGGTGATCACCGTCCATAACAACACGCGACTGGTTTGTGCCAGCCACAGAAACAGGCTGCGAATCCAGCGCAACCATCCCGGTGTTCTGGTTTGCTGCGGTTGCTTGTCCTTGTCGTTTATCCAGTGCAGCGTGTTGATCTTTGTTTGCACGGCCAGATTGGGATCAGCCTTCAATTTGCCGATGGCCTGCGTGATCTCCTGCTCAGTGGGCCGGGTTGCAGTGTCCTGCGCATGAATTGCAGGTGTCCAGCACGTTACTGCGGCCAGCAACGCCAACCATAGTGCAAACCGGTGTTTCACTTCATGCAGCGAAGGCACGGCGAAACTCCTGTTCGATATCCCAGGCTTCAAGCTGCACGCGGCGGTTGAGATACATCGCGAATCCTGCGGCCACATAAAATGGTTCGAGAAATCCAACGGCCACCGCGTATGTGGCAGTCCATGCCAGTTGAATGCCTACGCTGTTCTTGAACAGTTCGTTTGCAGTAACATGTTCCTGCGCCGGCATGAACCACATCCATAACGACATCAAGGCCGCGCACAGACACAGTTCTGCAAAGCCATATGCGGATGTCACCAGCAACGCGGTACGCGTTTGACCGGCGCGAATCAGCTTGAGTCGCTTGTGCAATTTCCAGATGGACGTGCCTTCAAGCTGGAACACTGGTTGCGTGAATGAGCGCCATGGCGACAGACGGCGTTGTGTCCATGTCCATATCAACTGTCGCCACCATACATCGCGTTGCGATTGCCACACATCACGAATGCGGGTTTGCTGGCCGAATGCGGCGCGGGACAACACAAACAGAATAGTGCGATCCAGCCACGGCTTCGCACACCACAACAACAGTCCGGGCAGCCACGGTGCAATCGAGAACGTCGCGCCACACAGCAATGACATGAACAACAACACCGGCACGTAGCAAGAATAGATTGAGCGCGCGCTGTGTTGACACAGGCGCACGCCCAGATCGGCGGCCTCCATCGCGCTGCCGGTGCGTAAACGAATTGCAAATGATTCAACTTGCATGGCGTTGTCCGCGCCCTTGCAGGGTGAGATATGCAAGCACCGTGATCCAGCATACTGCCGCCACGCTGTACTTCATGGGTAAAGGTATCCAGCGTTGTGACGACCAGAATGCCTCGATGGCGGCGGCGATGATCAGCATCAAGATGACGCCATACACAATTACAATCGATTCTTTTGCCGCCTGTACCAGCGCGCTTACGCGTCCCAGATTTTTCGGCATCAACAGTGAGTGACCGATACGCAGTCCCGCGGCGCCGGACAATACGATGGCGGTCAGTTCAAATGCCGAGTGTGTGACAACAAAACTGTAAAACGTCACACCCAATCCCAGTTGCGTGAGATAACCGGCAATTGCACCGCCGTACACGCCATTGAAGGCAAGAAAAAACAAACTGCCCACTCCCGCGAACAGACCGCTGGCAAAGCACTGGAATGAAACGCCGATGTTGTTGCGGATATAAAAACCGAACATCGCCCAGTCACCATCCGCAGCGCGCACGCGTCCAATGGACTCGGCAGAGCTTGAATACATTTTTTCAAACATGGAGGCCTGTTCGGCGCTGACAACCGAGAGGATCAATGCCGGTTTGAAATACACCAGTATACCCAGCACCAGTGTTGGCACCATGAATACCAGTGTTGCGATCCATACATACGTTGCATGCGCGCGTACCGCACAAGGAAAATCGACGCTGAACAACTGTATAAGGCGCTGCAAGCCAAGTTCGCGCTGTTGATAGATCACCTGGTGCGCATCCGCAGTGAGTTGCTGCAAACGGTCAATCTGGTACACCGGATATGATCGCGCGCGCGCCATGGCCAATTGCTCGCAAGCGCGCCGGTACAATTGCGCAAACCGCTGTCCCGGCAATGCTGCGCGGCGTTTCCGCGAACCGCGCAATTGCTTGAGCAGTTCTTCCAGCTCCAGCCATTCTGCTTCGTGTTGTTGTTCAAATTGCAGTGGCGTCATACGCGTCTTCCCAGCAGCCATTGCGCCACACCCAGCACCTTGCGCGTTACTTGTGCATCAGGTTCGGCGGCGCATCCAGCAATGGGTGCGGCAATGGCGGCAAGTTCATCCTGACGTTCGCCAGTTAATTTTGAGGCGCGCGCGGCAAAGGCCATCAGTGCCGCCTGATCTTCAGGCGCGAGCGGTCGAGCCGGTGCAACGGGTGTGATGTCCAGCGGTCTGGGTTTGGCCGCTGCTTTTTGTTCATACACCACCAGGGTTGATGCGGCAATGTCACCCAGCCGCTTGAAGTCCCTGCGCAGCAACATGCTGAGAATGCCAAAACCGAACATCGCAGGAATGAAATCGGCAACACGCAACAGATTGCGGATGATGGACGCCGCGGGTGTGATCGGCAGGCCGTTGTCCATCACGGTTTTCAAACCGAAAGTGCGTTTGCCGGGCGTCGCCCCCCAGCGTGTCAACTCGAAAATCACCGGATAAAACCATTCCATGCCAAAAAACAAAATCATCACGATGCCGACACCGACACCACGCATGATCGGCACCAGCACGGCACTGGCCACGCTGGCAAGCATGAAACGAATGAAAAAATCGAGCGAGTAGGCATAAAAGCGCACTGCCAGACCGGCAGGACGCAACTCGATCAAAATGCCTTCCGGTGTTTCACTCATCACCGCGGCATCCAGAACGTCCATTGTCATGCGGCAATACTCACACTGACGAGTCAGAGAAATTGCATTCAGGCTTTGACGACGATGGTATCGGCGATGTAGTCATGCACGCAGCGACGTTGTTCACCGAAGATAAACAACGCATCAACCAGTCCGTAAATACCGCCAATAAAAGGGATAAAACTTGGCAATGCGTTCACTACATTGCGCAGCCAGAATATTCTTCCCAATGTAGCGCGTGAGCCACTGGTACGCACGACTTTAATTCCCACCAGTTTTTTCCCGAGGGTTTGGCTGTTTTTTGCAACAAAGTACAAATTCAATCCGGCGACAATCAGGAATCCCACAATGGTCAGTATTCCGGCAGTTCCGGTTAGTTGTTTGAACATTGCTCCATATACCGAAAATGGATTGCCAGGTTTTGTGCTTGTGGCGATTGACTCCCACCCCTGTATGCCCATACCGATTGAAAGTGGAACGTAGGTCATTAATCCCCAAATCAGGCCATCTAATAGGATTGCCCCAAGACGTTCACCCCGTCCTGCAAGCTGGCCAACTTCATGATCATCATCAACATCTTGTACTTCCGCCTGCGGCGCGGCGTAACGATTGGATTGATCAGATGGTGTATTCATTGACGTCTCCCTATTGATTGTGGTTATGCGAGGCTGATCATAGTCGGCCGCACACGAGACGCCAAGTGCCGCATGACAGACAGCGGCTAAAAATTCAGGAAATCAACGACCCAACGGTCCACGACAAACCGTCATCCAGGCAAGGTCCAGAAGCACACGGCGCCATCGTTAAATGACGCCGTGTGCCAGAGTTCCGTCTGTTTCCGACCCGGATGGATCAGAGTGCTTGATCGTCCGATTCACCGGTACGGATACGCAGTACCCGTTCCAGATCGGTGATGAATATCTTGCCGTCGCCCACCTTGCCGGTTTTGGCGGCATTGATGATGGCTTCAACGACCTGATCCACCAATGAATCCTTGACCGCAACTTCAATGCGGGTCTTGGGTACGAAGTCGACCACATACTCGGCTCCGCGATAGAGCTCGGTGTGACCGCGTTGACGGCCGAAGCCTTTCACTTCAGTAACGGTCATGCCCGAGACGCCTATTTCGGAAAGCGCGGCGCGCACGTCGTCTAACTTGAAGGGTTTTATGATTGCACTGATGAGTTTCATTCCCCGTGGCTCCTGTCTCGAACTAGATGAGCTAGGTGTAAAGTTGTTAACCCGCTAACTTCACCGGCTGGTTTGCCAAAGACATTCCGGCCGCGTAATGCTAGCGCTGTAATAGCAATGCAGATTTCATGCCGCTGATCGTCCAATGCCAATTACCGGATTCAACAGGCTCTTGAACAACCACCATCAACACTTCCGCACTTCATTGGCGCGCCAATTTGCTTCCTTGCCCATCGGTAGTGCAGTGTACGCGCGTGAACGCATGGATCAATGAGTTCAACGGCGTTCCGCGCCCCAAAGCAAGCCAGCTACGCTGCACGATGGATGTGTAAGCCATTCAACCATTGCGTCAGACGGTTGGCATCCATCAATCCTGACTGTCGCGCCAATTCACGGCCCTGATGATACACAATTAAAGTGGGAATGCTGCGAATTCCCAGACGCGATGCGATCTGCGGTTCTTCATCAGAGTTCAACTTGGCGAATCGCCACTGCGGTTCAAGGCGTTTGGCGGCTTCCGCAAAATGCGGTGCCATGGCAAGACAAGGACCACACCATGGCGCCCAGATGTCAATGACCACCGGCACATCATTGCGCTCGACATGCTTGTCGAAGTTGGCGGCTGTCAATGCAACGGGATGGCCTGAGAACAGCGGCTTGTGGCATTGCGGGCATTGCGGCGACTGTTCCAGGCGAGTCGTGGGGATGCGTACCACGGAATCGCAGTGTTCACACACAATGTGAGTGTGACCAGCATGATGTTCAGACGAAGTGGTATGTGTCATGGCGTTCTCCTCTTGCCGGTACTTTATGGGCACATCACCGGCAATTCCAACCCGCGACTCATACCGATTACGAATGTCATGATTACGGATGTCTGCGCCGGCAACCGCTTATTCTTCAATGAGAGTGACCTGTCACGCATCAACTGATGGATGCGCCCAGCCATTCGCCAATCAGGTAAGTGGCCAGTCCTGCGCCGCCACCTATCAATAACATGCGCAAACCGCCGGCAACGGCGCCGCGTCCGGTGAACAGGCTGAGAATCATGCCCACGATAAACAGGCTGATGGCCGTTGCACCGCCGGACCATATCAATGCCTGTGTTGACATCAGCGCTGATACGAAAGGCAGCAATGGAATACAGGCACCGATGGCAAATGCGATGAACGACGCAATCGCTGCTCCCCACGGTGAACCCAGATCGTCGGGGTTCAGTCCCAGTTCTTCCCGCGACAGCAGATCCAGCGCATTGTCTGGATTGCGCATCAATTCGCCGGCAAATTCACGTGCGCGATTCAGTTCCATGCCGCGCGCCTGATAAATCAACGCCAGTTCTTCCGCTTCTTCTGCCGGATATTCGGCCAGCTCTTCGCGTTCGAGTCCGATCTGGTATTCGAACATTTCACGTTGTGAACGCATGGACACATATTCGCCTGCCGCCATTGACAACGCACCGGCCAATAAACCAGCAATGCCCGTGGTGATGATTGCTTGATGGCTGGCTTGCGCGCCAGCCACGCCCATGATGAGACAGGCATTCGATACCAGTCCGTCGTTAACGCCAAATACCGCGGCGCGCAAATTGCCGCCGCCGAATGACTTGTGACTCTTGCCCACTTCGCCCAATGAAGTCGGCATGACATGACCGGGCACCGATACATCGTATGCAGAGAGTCCGCGCAGTTTCATGGCGGCGAGCACGGGCCGCAGGCGACGCGGCGGAAATTGTTTAAGCAACAGGGCGACCACGCGCGCGCGCATGCCGGGGACAAACGCAGCCTTGGCGTCGGGCTGCCAGATCGCAGCCTGCTGTTCGGCCGCATCCGCCAGTGTTTCAAACAAGGTGCGAATGCGTTGATCGGGTTCGGCCTGCGCAGCCTGACGATACAACCACGCTGACTGCTTTTCTTCAAACCAGCTCATAAACAGTTACCAGTAACCCTTTGACAGAAACACTTTGGAATACGATGGACTTGCGTCGTTGAATACATCTTTGTTCAGCGCAGCATAGTATCAGCGCGGGATTTAACCGGCGCTACTATCGCTTCAACCCATGTATCTCTGCATTTGCTTGATCTGGTCTGATGCGCTCACGGCGTTGATTGATAGCAGCGTGTTGCGTCTTACGTTCCGGTCAGGCGCGTGTCAGGCGCGTCACGCCGACATCGCTGTTTTCGCTGGTATCTGCGGCAATGACCATGCGTACCAGATGCGCCAGTGACGTCGCCTGCATTTTTTCCATCACACGGGCGCGATGAATTTCCACAGTGCGCTGGCTCAGTTCCAGATCATCGGCAATCACCTTGTTGGCTTTGCCATTCACCACCATGTCGAGAATTTCGTGTTCCCGCGGTGTCAGTGAATTCAGGCGCTGGCGAATTTCATTTTTTTCGTTGAGTACTTCGCGGTTGCGCGTGTCCTTTGCCACCGCCTGTGTCACGCGGTCAATCAGTTCCTGATCGTTGAACGGCTTTTGAATGAAGTCGATGGCGCCGGCCTGCATGGCTTCCACTGCCATCGGCACATCGCCATGACCGGTCATGAATATTACCGGCATGATGGACTGGCGCTGATTCAGTTGCTGTTGCAGTTCCAGTCCCGACATGCCGGGCATGCGCATGTCAAGCACGACACAGCCGGTCCACTGGTCATCAAAGGCATCAAGAAACTGCTGGCCATTGTTGAATACTTCGGTCCTGAAACCCACCGACCTGAACAGCATGCGTAATGACTGTTGTACAGCGGGATCATCATCAACAATAAAAATGGTCGCTGTCGTGCTCAAGAGAACTCCCCCGTTTTATGCACCAAGACTTGTTCCACCACATCCGCTGTTGCTTGCTCAGTGTTGCTAGATAACGTTTATACATCACGCTTGTCAATGTGTCAGCCTGCTTGCGGCAGCGAGAAAAAGAATCGCGCACCGCCACCGGGATTGTCGTCATGCCACAGTTTGCCGCCGTGGGCACGGATGATTGACTGACTGATCGACAGGCCAAGACCGGTGCCCGTGAGTTTGGTGGTGTAAAACGGATTGAACAGTTCGCGCGCAATTTCCGCACTGATGCCGTGTCCGCGATCAGCCACCATGAATTCCACATCACCGTCGTGGTTGCGACGGGCTCTTAAAATGATCAGGCGATTCTGTTCGGGCACTTCCTGCATGGCGTCGATGGAATTGCGCACCAGATTCAGCAACACCTGCTGTATCTGCACGGGATCGGCCTGGACGAGTAAGGCCTGTTCCTGCGGTTCAATCACCAGTTGTACTGAGTGATAGTGCGCATCGGTCTGCGCCAGTTGCACCAGTTCTTCAAGGAGATGATTGCTGTCAATCATTTCCGGGCGCGCTTCGTGGTAGCGTACAAAGGATCGCATGCGACGGATGACTTCACCGGCGCGCAGCGCCTGCTGTGCGATCTGCTCCAGCGTGGTGTTGATTTCCTCGGTACTGCAATCATCATTGCCCATCAATCGCAAACATGCCTTGGCGTAAGTGGCAATCGCCGTGAGCGGCTGGTTGACTTCGTGCGCAATGCCGGTGGCCATTTCGCCGAGTATGGATACCCGTCCCGAATGGGTGATGCGGTTTTGCATTTGTTGCAATTCATAATCCGCCAGCTGCCGTTCGGTGATGTCATGCACGGTGCCGACATGCTGAATGGCGCGGCCGTGCGCATCGCGAATGACTTGCGCGAGATGATGAATGTACCTGGTGTCGGCCTTGCCGTTGATGATTCGGTAGTTGATGTCAATGGTGACGGTATCAGAGTCCAGTTCTGCAAATGCCTGCGATACGGTGACACGATCGGCGGGATGCACTGCGGCAAGTATGCGCGTGGTGAGACAACCCAGTCCCTTGCCGCTTTCGGTGATATGCCATTCAAACATGCGCATCAATTGCGGCGAAGCATAGTCTTCAGTGACACCATCGTTGTATATGACATAGTTACCGATGTTGGCCAGCGCCTGTGCTGTGTGCAATGCAGCTTCGCTGCGGCGCAGTGCCTCTTCACGCAACTTGCGTTCGCTGATGTCGCGTACAAACACCACGTAGCGCGAGGGCTCTATGCCACGCACGGTGCCCACGCCCAGTTCAACTTCAAATGGAATGCCATCGCTGCGCAAACCGACGGTTTCGTGATGCTGTCCCAGCGAACGGATGCGCTGCGCCTTGCTGTTGCCAGGCGCGGGGGGAATGACATGACGTTGCAACAGGGTTTCAAACTCCGGCAGCAACAAATTGATGTTGTGTCCCAGCACATCGGTTTCCTGGCGGTCAAACATCAGTTCCGCCGCGTGACTCATCAACCGCACGCGTCCCTTGTGGTCGACAATCATCACGCCGTCGATGGCTGCGTCCAGCAGCGTTTCAAGTTCGGGCTGCACCTGCCGGAGCGGTCCTTGCGTAACAGCAGTTTGATCGTACGGCGCATTCATGTGTTGTAATTCTGGAATCAGAAGAGATGGTGCATAGCAGCCCACATTGTCAAACAACCAAGTAACAGCATCAACAGTCCTGCGGCCATACGCATTCGCCGCAATGCAATGATGCGCGTCAGTTGCGATGCCAGGATGCTGCTGCTCAACATCGAGGGCAACGTACCCATGCCAAAGGCAACCATGATCGTTGCACCATGCGCCGCGCTGCCACCCAATGCGCCGAGCATCAGCATGGAATAAATCAGGCCGCAGGGCAGCCATCCCCATATTGCACCCAACAGAATGGTTTGCAACAGTCCATGTCCTGCGCCATGTGGTGCCAGCGGTGCAATGCGACGCCACAACATTGCGCCTGCTGCTTCCAGCGGCTGCAACAACTTCCATTGCAACAGCAATTGCAGTCCCAGCAAGATCAACAACAACCCCGCCAGCACCCGCAATAATGTGGCAATGGGCAGCCATCCCAACACTGCCTGAATCATGGCGCCGAATGCGCCCACGACGGCACCGGCAATGGCGTAACTGCCGATGCGACCGAATTGATACAAAAGAGAATGAACGAAGGTCAGCGGCGCACTATGTCCCACTGCGCGTGCACGCATGCCCAAAGCACCGGCAATGCCGCCGCACATCACCAGACAATGCGCACTGCCGGCAACGCCTGCAATGAATGCAGCGAACAAGGTAAGAGAAGCGTTCATGAGTCAAGGAACGAAATGAATGATGAAAGCGGCATCTACAACATCTTCAATGTTGCTGCTTGTCCTCGTCATCACCCAGCATGTCCCATGCCGGTGTATCGAGATCATCAAATTGTCCTGAATTGACCGCCCACACAAACGCCCATACGGCAATGACCACCAGTATCAGGCTCAGCGGAATCAGCAAGCCAATCATGTTCATGACGTGGGTTCACTTCGTAATACACGCGCAGCATTCAATACCACCAGCACCGAACTGGCCGACATGCCTGCTGCCGCCATCCACGGCGAAATATAACCCATCGCCGCCAGCGGTACCGCACCCAGATTGTAGATTGCCGCCCACCAGAAATTCTGCTTCATGATTTGATGTGCCTTGCGGCTGATCTTGATGGCCTGCGGCAATGTCTGCAACGAATTGTTCATCAACACCGCATCGGCGCTGGCCTGGGCTACAGCAGTACCCGCACCCATGGCAATGGACACCGATGCAGCACCCAGAACCGGCGCATCGTTGATGCCGTCGCCCACCATCGCGATCATTGAATGCTGTTGATAGTGTTGCAACGTCTGTACCTTGTCAGTGGGCGATTGACGTGCGCGATAATCAGCAATACCGCACGCATGTGCTACGGATTGTACGGCAGAGAGTGCATCACCACTGAGCAACAGCAATTTGATATTCAGTGCCTTCAGTTGCTCAATCGCAGTACTTGCATCCTGGCGTGGTGTATCACTCAATGTAAAGCATGCAAGCACGCCGTTGGTATCACCCAGCCAGATGGATGCGCCGTCCTCTCCGGTTCGACGGCCATTCAGTGCATGCACATAAGCCGCGGTGCCAAGCCGGTAGGTCATGCCATTGATCACGCCTTCAACGCCGGCGCCGGCAGTGATCTGCACATTGCTGGTCACAAGATGAATCGACGACATACTCAGCGCGCGTGCGACTGGATGATCCACGGCCTGTTCCAGCGCGGCTGCGATATCACGGCATTGTTGTGCATTCAATGTACCAGCTGTTTTGATGTCAGCAATGTCAATCTTGCCGGTGGTTAGTGTGCCGGTCTTGTCAAATGCCATCATCTCAACATGTGCAAGTTGTTCGATGGCATCGGCGTGCGTAATCAGCAATCCACGCCGCGCCAGAGCTGTTGTTGTGGATGCAATCACTGCGGGTGTGGCCAGCGACAAGGCACAAGGACACGTTACCACCAGCACCGCGAGCACAATATCGAGTACGCGCGATGCATCTATCAGCCACCAGGTCGCGGCAACGGCTGCGGTGATCAACAACAGCGCCATCAGGAATCGGCGGGAAATGTGGTCAGCCAGCGAAATCGCACGTGGCCGGCTGCTCTGTACCTGTTCAAGCAATGCCAGCATGCCGGACAGGACGGTGTGTTGACCGATGCCGGTGACGCGTACCTGCAATGGCGCGCTGACATTGATGCTGCCGGCAATGACCTTCTGGCTTTCATTGCGTTCAACTGGCAGTGATTCACCGGTCAGCAATGATTCATCCAGTCGTGAACAACCGGCGATGATGATGCCGTCCACCGGAACGGTTTCACCTGCACGCACCAATACGACGTCATTGATTTCAAGTTGATTGATGGATACATCGGCGACGCCCTGTTGACGAACTCGATGTGCCACCCGTGGCTGGATGCGCACCAGCGCATCAGCAACACCATGACTGCGATGCCGTACTGTCATCACTACAAAGCGCGCCAGTGTCAACAGAAAGATGAACATGCAGATGGAATCAAAGTATGTCTCACCATGCCGCAGCAGCGTGTTAATGACACTGACGCCATAGGCCAGCAACAAGGCCAGTGCCACCGGCACATCCATATTGATGGCGCGCAACCGCAATGCGTGTGCTGCACTTTCCAGAAACGGCCAGCCCGCATAGAGCAACACCGGCGTGGTCAACAGTAATCCCACCAGTTGCAGGTAGTGACGCACTGAACTGTCCATGTCACTGTGCACATACATGGGTAGCACATACATCATCACCTGCATCATGCCCACGCCGGCAACGCCCAGACGTTTCAGCATGCTGCGCCGTTCATTGTCGGCCTGTTGTTGAATGCTTTCTGAATCGATGGCGTGCGGCCGGTATCCGAGCTTCGACAACGAGCGCAACACACTGCCGAAATAGCTTTGCTCTCCCTGCCAGGTGACATTCACTCTTGCCGTCGCGACATTGACATTCACGTTCCTGATTTGATCGTCACGACGCAACATGCGATCAATCAGCCATGCGCAGGCTGCACAACGAATGCCGTCCACAAGAATGGTTGCTGAACAGAGAGCCGCTGAATCACTGCGTACGTACTGTGCAGCGATCTGCGATTGTGCATACACCTGCCATTCATCCTGCTGATCTTTCTGTTCCGGCTTCAATGCCGGTTGATTGCGATACTGATAGTAATCCTGCAATCCGGCAGCAGCGATCAGTTCGGCGACAGCGCGACAACCCTCGCAGCACATGGCTTCGTCACGCTGTCTGATCCGTGCATGAATTCGTGTGCCCGGCGGAATGGGTTCACGGCAATGGAAACAATATGCGGGCGCATCTTCATCATGCGACTCCCGCTGTTCAGGCATGTCGAGCTGCGCATTCACGTTGTGATCATTTCAATGGTGGCGTGACGGAATTAACCACATGCCTGTGCGCGTTACTCTGGTCATCTCGCACGACAGTGTCTTCCACCACGATGGCCTGATCCGGATGCTTGATCACAATGTACAGCGTGATGGCGCCACCCAGCACTGCCATCAACGGCGGCAATGCCAGCAACCAGGCGAAAGAACGGCGATGGGCCGGTGCATTGTCATGTGTCATTTCAATCACTCCTGCCGGTGCGATCAATCCGGCGAAAAAAACCGTGTCTTGGAATCTGTCTGCAATTGCGGTGTGTCGATGGCAGTAACGACAATACGTATGTCGTGACCGCCGCCCTGTTCCAGCGGCAGGGAATTGATGCGCACCGCCACACTGGCAACATCACCTGCCTCTGCATGAATCACCGCGCGTTCACTGTCAACTACTGCATCCGGCAGTTGTTCCACACTCAATCTGAAATCATGCGGCCTGGTATCCTTGTTGATGATGTGCACGGTATAGACATTCTCGACATGACCATTGCTCAGTTCGCGATACAGCGATTTGCGATCACGCAGCACATCCAGTTGCACAAGATCACGATGTGTAATGGCATAGGCAAATCCGCCGATGAGCAACAGCAGCAGCGAAGCATAGATCAGCGTACGCGGACGCAGCACATGCGGTGCATTGCCTTCAATGGCCGCCTGCGTGGAATAACGCACCAGTCCACGCGGATAATTCATCTTGTCCATCACCGCATCGCAGGCATCAATGCATGCCGCACAGGCGATGCATTCGTATTGCAATCCCTTGCGGATATCGATGCCGGTGGGGCAGGCCTGAACGCACAGCGTGCAATCAATGCAATCGCCCAGTCCTTCGGCCTTGTAATCCAGGCCGCGGCCACGCGAGCCGCGCGGTTCGCCGCGTGCGTTGTCATAGGCGATGATCAATGTGTGCCGGTCAAACATCGCGCTTTGGAAGCGCGCATAGGGACACATGTACTTGCACACCTGTTCGCGCAGGAACCCTGCGTTGCCATAAGTTGCGAAGCCGTAGAAGAACACCCAGAACGTTTCCCATGGTCCGGTACTGAACGACATCAATTCGTTGAACAGCTGGCGGATGGGCGTGAAGTAACCGACAAAAGTGAAGCCGGTGTACAGCGAGAACGAAATCCACATCGCTTGCTTGAACGTCTTGCGCCACAGCTTGTTGAAAGACCACGGCGCATGATCCAGCTTGATGCGTTGCTGACGTTTGCCTTCCGCAAGCCGTTCCATCCATACAAATACGTCGGTCCACACGGTCTGCGGACAGGCATAACCACACCACAATCGTCCTGCAACCGCAGTGACAAAGAACAATGTCAGTGCCGCAATGACCAGCAGCCAGGTGAGAAAGAAAAAATCCTGCGGCAGAAAGGTCATGCCGAACACATAAAATTTTCGCGCAGGCAGATCAAACAGGATGGCCTGATGCCCGTTCCATTTCAGCCATGCGGTGCTGTAGAACAACCCCAGCAACACAATGGTGGCGATGGTGCGCAGATGTCGATAACGCCCCTGCACTTCACGCGGATAAATTTTCTGGTGGGCGGCATACAGGGAATCATCATTGTTATTATTGTTTTGATCATTGATGGAGGTATTCAAGGTGCGTCCTGTCCTGATCTGCCGCTGCCGGAACGGAAGTGCTCACGCGACGTATCGAGCATGTATGCCGTCAAACTTGCCGCACCGGCGGAGATAAACCAGAAAAAGAAAAAGCCCAGCGCATAACCTGCCATGCGCGATGGCAGCCAGCGCGGATGATTGAGCACATCAATCAGGTAATCAGGATCAATCAATGCAAAGAACAACATGGTCGCAATGCAGGCGACAAGAAACGAGCTCCATGTCACCACGGCGACGTCTTCACGCAGGCGCGACCACGGCGTGGATGCTTCACGCAGATCGCTATTGTCATCTGTGGAGTTCATCTGTGGATGTCCATCACATCAGTGCTTATTGCATGACAACTACATCCTGACGTGCAAATGGAAGGCGATGCTTCGCGGGGTATTGATGAAATGCAATTCATCATGGATGCGACAATCCATACACGTAGGCAGCCAGCATTTTCACCCTGGTTTCACCCAGCAGGGGCAGGTGTGCAGGCATTTCGTTGCTACGGCCCTGGCCAATGGTTTCACGCAGTGTGGTCATGCTGTGACCATACAACCAGATGTCATCGGTAAGATTGGGTGCGCCGAGCGCCTGATTGCCCTTGCCATCCGCGCCATGACAGGCGATGCAAATGGTTTCAAACGTATGCTTGCCTGCGGCAACCCAGTCGGCCGGCGCTTCGTGTCCGCTCAAGCTCAGTACATAGGCCGCAGCTTCTTCCACACCTTGTTGGCCCAGCATCGCACCCCACGCAGGCATCACACCCTTGCGGCCATGTGCAATGGTTTGATAGATGGTGTCCGGTGATCCACCCCACAACCAGTCATTGTCCGTGAGATTGGGAAAGCCCTTTGCTCCACGTGCATCGGAGCCATGACATACCGAACAATTGTTGGCGAACAGGTTGCGTGCTGCTGCCATCGCTTCCTTATCCTTTGACAAAGTCACGATGTCTTCGCTTTTCACACGGCTGAAACGCGCATCAAACGCAGCCTGTGCGCTGGCACGTTCTGCATCCAGTTGCGAAGTGGATGACCAGTGCTTGCTGCCAGCATATGTTCCAAGTCCCGGATACAGAGCAAGATAGATGCCGCCGAATATGATGGTGATGATGAACAAGCCCAGCCACCAGCGTGGCATGGGATTGTTCAATTCCTGAATGCCATCCCATACATGTCCAGTCGTATCCGATTCGCTGCCACGACGCTTGGCGGTCCACCAGATTAACCACAGACAGGCAACGATGTTGCCTACGGTCAATACAGCCATGAAGATCGCAACGGTTGGATTCATCATTGCAGACTCCGGTTCGATTCTTGAACAGGCGCAGATTCTTCCAGTGGCAATCTGGCTGCCTTGTCATACACATCGCGATTACGCTTGCTGTACACGTACATCACCATGCCGATGAAGGCCAGCATCAACACCAGTGTAATCAGGCCGCGCACCACGCCGATTGAAATGGAAAACATCATTGAGCATCTCCGTGATACTTGAGACCCTGTAAGTAAAAGATCAACGCTTCCAGTTCGGTCTTGCCCCTGACTTCATCCGGTGCTGCGGCAATTTCGGCATCGGTATACGGCGTGCCAAGCGTTCGCAGCACCTGCATCTTGCGAACAATGTCCAAACCATCCAGTTTGTTTTTCGCCAGCCACGGAAAGCCCGGCATGTTGGATTCCGGCACCACATCGCGCGGATTCATCAGATGAATGCGATGCCATTCGTCTGAATAACGGCCACCCACACGCGCCAGATCCGGGCCAGTGCGTTTGGAACCGAACTGAAATGGATGGTCATACACCGATTCACCGGCAGTTGAATAATGACCATAGCGATCAGTATCGCCCTTCAGTGTGCGCACCATCTGCGAGTGACAGTTGTAGCAGCCTTCGCGCACATAGATATCACGGCCCTCCAGCGCCAACGGACTGTAAGGTTTGATTCCTGGCGCAGGCTTGATCACCGAACTCTGGAAGTACAGCGGCACGATTTCCACCAGACCACCAATACTGATCACAATGGCGATCAGCACGCCCATCAATGCCGCTCTTTTTTCTACGACTTCATGACTCATGATGAACTCCTTCAGGCGGCAACAGCAGGTGTCTGTGCGGTGGCTGATGTCGATGGCGTCTGCAATGTTCTGATGACGTTGTACACCATCAGCAGCATGCCGATGAGGAACAGCACGCCGCCGGCAAGGCGCACCGCGTAATACGGATACGTGGCTTTCAGTGCTTCAACAAAGGTATAGGTCAATGTGCCGTCGGGATTGGTCTCGCGCCACATCAAGCCCTGCATGACACCGGCGATCCACATCGACGTGATGTACAGCACCACGCCGATGGTGGCTATCCAGAAGTGCCAGTCAATCAGACGCGTGCTCCACATGCCCGGTTTGCCGAACACTCTGGGAATCAGCGCATACATGGTGCCGATGGTGATGAACGCCACCCAGCCCAGCGCACCGGAATGCACATGGCCGATGATCCAGTCGGTGTAATGCGCAAGAGCATTCACCGTCTTGATCGACAGCATTGGTCCTTCAAATGTGCTCATGCCATAAAACGACAACGACACGATCATGAATTTCAGAATGGGATCAGTGCGCAGTTTGTGCCACGCACCTGACAACGTCATCATGCCGTTGATCATGCCGCCCCACGATGGCGCCAGCAGAATCAGTGAGAACACCATACCCAGTGACTGTGCCCAGTCGGGAAGACTGGTGTATTGCAGGTGATGCGGACCGGCCCACATGTAGATGGAAATCAATGCCCAGAAGTGAACAATCGACAGACGATAGGAATAAATCGGGCGTTCGGCCTGCTTGGGCACGAAGTAGTACATCATGCCGAGAAAGCCGGCAGTCAAGAAGAAACCGACGGCATTGTGTCCGTACCACCACTGCACCATTGCATCCACGGTGCCGGAATAAACAATGTACGACTTGGTGAGTGACACCGGAATGGCAATGTTGTTGACGATGTGCAGTACGGCAATGGTGATGATGTACGCGGCGAAGAACCAGTTGGCGACAAAGATGTGCTTGATCTTGCGGGTGGCCAGCGTGCCGAAGAACACAATGCCGTAGCACACCCAGACAATGGCAATCAGCACGTCAATGGGCCATTCCAGCTCTGCATATTCCTTGCTTTGCGTGATGCCCAGCGGCAGCGTGATGGCGGCCAGCACAATGACCAGTTGCCATCCCCAGAAAGTAAATGCCGCCAGCTTGCCGCCGAACAGGCGTACATGAGAGGTGCGTTGCACCACATAGTATGAAGCTGCAAACAGGCCGCAACCCCCGAATGCAAAGATCACCGCATTGGTGTGCAATGGCCGCAAACGGCTGAAAGTAAGATAAGGCAAATCAAAGTTCAGTGCAGGCCAGATCAATTCTGCGGCGAGCCATACGCCCACCAGCATGCCCACTACGCCCCACACAATGGTCATGATGGCGAACTGGCGGACGACATCATCGTTGTAACTTACGGGTGTGTGGCCCGCATCGGTGTTTTGATTCATATTCGCTCTCGTGAACGGCCGTGGGAAACGCGGCAGGTGCGCAGTATAAATAGCAGCCAATTGTCCCAACTACAGGAACTGGCTGGACATGCATACGTGGATTCCACATCACTGCCGCCGGTGCCGTTCTGATAAGGCATCACGCCACTTTGCAACTCCTGATATGGAATTCGTCATCGCATGTTCATCGATCCAACACGCATATGCGGAAGTTTTCGGCGTGATGGTGTGAATGTTGATACGATGTGCATTAGGTACTTCCACTGAACATTGCGGCGACGCCGCCATAACACCAACAATCATTGAACTTATTCTTTTCATGCAAAGCAAAGAACGATTTGATGCCGCGTACTATCGCCGCTTCTACACGCGTGCGTCGACACGCGCGATGAGCAAGCCGGAAACGGAACGACGCGCGGCATTGATTGCAGCGCTGGTGGCGCAACTGGAAATTCCGGTGAAGCGCATTCTTGATGTGGGCTGCGGACTGGGCTGGTTCAGGAAGCCGTTGTTAAAGGTGTTTCCCAGGGCGCGCTATGAAGGTGTGGAATACAGTCAATACTTGTGTGGCAAGCTGGGCTGGCATCATGGTTCAGTGGTGGACTTCAAGGGCCGTGGTCAATATGACCTGGTGATCTGCTGCGATGTCATTCAATATCTCAGTCATCGTGATGCCGAACGTGCGTTGAATAATCTTGCCCGTCTTTGCCGTGGCGCGTTGTTCATTCATGTGCCCACCAGGCATGATTGGCAGCACTTGATGGATCCCGGTGGTACCGATACCAGGGTTCACGTGCGCAGCGCGCAATGGTATCGTCGGCGATTGAACGAATACTTCACGCACGTGGGGAACGGCGTGCTGGTCAAGTACGGTGTGCCTTACCTGCAATGGGAACTGGCGGAACCGTGGCAATGATTGATAACCCTTGGTTGAATCCCATGATAAATCCTGCATTAAACAATCTTCTTGATTACCCGGCACCGGCCATTGGCTTGTGGCGCATCACCGACTGGAAATATTCAACCAGCGAACTGGTGACATGGACTGAGCAGGTGCTCGACATGGGTACGCGTGTTTTTGATCTCGCTGACATCTATGGCAATTACGAAGCCGACGCCTGTTTTGGCAAGGCATTGGCAGCGTCACCGGCATTGCGCGAGAAAATTATTCTGGTGACCAAGTGCGGCATGCACCTTGTTTCCAGTAACAATCCGGGCATCAGCATCAAGCACTACGACAGCAGCCGCAAACAGATCATGGCTTCCTGCGAAAAGTCACTGCGCAACCTCAACACCGACCGTATTGATTTGCTGCTGATTCATCGCCCGGACCTGTTGATGGATGCCGATGAAGTGGCGCAGGCTTTTGTTGATCTCAAGCAGTCAGGCAAGGTGCTTCACTTTGGTGTTTCCAACTTCACCACTTCACAATTCGAATTGCTGGCGTCACGACTGCCGTTTCCATTGATCACCAATCAGGTGGAATTTTCCGTGCTGCACACGCAACCCATGTTCGATGGTGTGTTTGATCAATGTCAGCGCCTGCGCATTACGCCCATGGCGTGGTCGCCATTGGGTGGCGGCCGTTTGTTCAAGGCAACCGATGAACAGGCAGTTCGTGTGCGGGCAGCGCTGGAAGAAACCAGCAAACAACTGGGCGATCTGACCATCGACCAGGTGGCCATGGCGTGGATCGCAACACATCCTTCGCGTGTGGTTACCATCACCGGCAGTGGCAAGCTGGACAACATTCGTCGTGCCATTGCGGCGTGCAGGCTGAAACTTGATCGTCAGCAATGGTATTCCATACTCAGGGCATCGCAGGGGCACGAAGTGCCATAAGCCAGATTTAAATTAAAAAGGAAAGTTTATGAGGCGTGTAGGAGCTGTAAGAGCATTTTTGGGAAATTTGTTTTGCGGTGGCCTGGGTTATTTATATGTAGGCCGGCCAAGATTGGCATTTGTCCTGCTGTCATTTCCATATGTCTCTGCCGCACTCATTGGCTGGAGCCGATTGGTGCTTATCCCGGCAGCATACTATGCGTTCTGTTTTCTGTATCTCGCGGCAGCTATATTTTTTCCAGTTCATGCAGCAGTTATTGCTGTTCGCAACAAGAATGCATCTGGAAAGAAATATAACAGGTGGTGGATATATGTTCTCTGGACTACGGCCTGGCTTACATTCTCAGTGCTATATTTGTCCTATCGTGCTCAACTATTTGGATTCGAACCGTTCAGAGTGCCTAATCAATCTAATTTGCCAACCATAGAGCCAGGTGATTTTTTTATGGCTGATACTTGGCGTTATAAAAATCATCAGCCGCAGTTAGGTGAGTTTGTCGTATATAACATCGGATCTCACACCAAGTATGTCAAGCGGCTGATCGGACTTCCAGGCGATTCAATTGAATTAAGAAACGGGACTCTATTAAGGAACGGCAACATCGTTGCTGAGCCGTACTTGCATGCCCATGATGAACGTCGCGCATATGGAAGAGACATGCCACCTGTAAAGCTCGGTATTGATGAGTATTTTGTGATGGGTGATTTCCGTGACAACAGTGAGGATAGTCGTGCCATGGGCCCGGTGCGGCGTAATCAGCTACACGGTCGAGCCGAATATATATGGTATTCAAATTCTGGCGGAACAATACATTGGGATCGATTTGGGAAATCGTTGCTACCGGAAAAGACAAATCAGCGAAAGCTATAATTCATATAGTACCGAACTTCAACTGCTTGTTGCGCACATGAATAGTCTTGTGAATCTCCGCAATCACTTCACCGGATTTGTCCTTCACCTGTACGGTCTTTTGCCAGTCGTATTTATCAGCCTTGCCGAGTTCTTGCTTTATCAGATGGATATCTTCATCGGTGAGCGTGAACTCCGCAGTCAATTCTGATTTGCCCGGTCTGCGAAAGCGGATGCTGGCGGCCTTGTCCCACACAATGTATTCACGACCCAGCAACGCCATCAGCATCACCATGTAGATGGGATCGACCATTGCGTAGATGGAACCGCCGAATTGTGTTCTTACAATGTTCCTGGTCCACGGCCGCCATTTCAGGCGGATGCGTGCATATTTGAAATCTTTTGAAATCGTTTCGATGCGAATGCCTGCGCCCCAGTAGGGCGGCCAGAAATTCCACAAGTAGAGAAAGAAGCGCTTCATGTTACAGGTCCTGCAAGCCACCGGATTGAATACGCAGATCAGCGGGTGTTACCATGGTAGCACCAACGGTGACGGTGAATGATGATGGCAACCACTTCACTCAAGTTATCAGACCAGTTGAAAAAACGCACCACTCAGGCGGCGAAACGCATGGGCATGAGCACACATGCGTTCATGGTGGAGGCGATCGAGAAGGCGGCGGTTGCGGCAGAATTGCGCGGAAAACTTGTTGCGGATGCTGAAGCAGCAAGAAAATCCACGCTGGAAACCGGCAAAGGATACGATGCGGATGAAGTGCATGCGTGGCTGAGAAAACGTGTGCAGGGAAAAAAGGCGGCCCGGCCAAAGGCGGTTTCTTGGCGCAGTTGATTTATTCAAAGCTCGCTGTTGATGATCTTGAACAGCTGACTGATTTTTTGATGGACGAATACCCGCGGGATGTATTGGAAACGGTTGGCTTGATTGAAGAAGCGGTCAGTGTATTGCGCCGTCATCCCTTGATTGGACGTGCTGTGGAATCGGATTTGCGTGAACTGGTCATTTCACGCGGTCGGTCCGGCCATGTCGCTTTATACAGTGTCGATGCCGGGCGCGATGTGGTGATGATCCTGGCGATTCGCCATCAACGCGAAGCCGGACATCATTGAGCAAATCATCAATGACTCTCAAAGCGTGGCTGCTGTTTCTGATCATGGAGACCACATTATCCCTGTCACCGGGGCCGGCGGTGTTCTATGTGGTTGCGCAGGGTATGCGTGGCGGCCTGCGTCGTGGCGTGTCCGCGGCATCGGGCATTATCATGGCCAACGCCATTTACTTTGCGCTGTCGGCAACCAGCCTCGGTGCATTGATTGCGGCCAGCGTGCGTTTTTTCACCGTCATCAAATGGGCCGGCGCGCTGTATCTTGTTTATCTTGGCGTAATGGCTTTGTGGTCGTCACGGCATAATGTTCGTGTCGAACTTTCGGGCAACGATGCTTTACGCCCTGACAATCATCGTCACTCTGTTTTCACCGGCGCACTGACTCTGCAATTGGCAAATCCCAAAGCCTTGTTGTTCTTTGTTGCATTGTTGCCGCAGTTTGTTGATCCGCATTCGAATGTACCGTTGCAGATGACGATTCTCGCGGCCACGTCCATGCTGCCGGAGTTTTTCATATTGCTGGGTTATGCCTGGCTTGCGCATCGTGCGGCGAGTGCGTCCACCCGGTTGGGCGTGACCAGCAACATGCATCACTGGCTGGCGCGCGTTGAAGGTGTTGCGTTGTTGAGTTGTGCAGCCATGGTGTTGAAGTTCAGCCACGGCGTGTAATCGCCGGCAGTATTGACGATTATCTCGTTTCACCGTCCGTCGGAAACCGGGATGTTTTTGTGACGCAAATGGAATTTTTGCGCGTTTTCGACTTGAGATGACCTGGCGAAGTACGGATACTGTGTACATGGTTACAGATCACTTTCTGACCAATCAATTCCTGATCGCGATGCCCACGCTGGCAGACGCGAATTTTTCCCAGACGGTTACCCTGATTTGCGAACACAATGAACAAGGCGCGCTGGGTTTGATCATCAATCGTCCGATGCGCATGCGTCTTAACGATGTGTTTGAACAACTGGAGCTGGGTGCGGCACCCTTCGCTGCGCACGATCAGCCCATCCTTCAAGGCGGCCCGGTGCAGCCGGATCGCGGTTTTGTCATTCACCGTGCCGGACCGACATGGGAATCAACGGTCGTCGTGTCAAACCAGATTCATGTCACTACTTCACGTGACATTCTCAATGCGATGGCGGCGGGTCATGGCCCTGCGCCTATGTGCATGGTGCTGGGTTATGCGGGCTGGGAAGCCGGACAACTGGAAGCGGAAATTTCACAGAACTCATGGCTGACGGTGCCGGTGGACGAACGCATCCTGTTTGATACGCCTTACGAACAACGTTGGCTGGCAGCAGCGCAATTGCTGGGTGTGAATATGAATACACTCAGCCCGCATGCAGGGCACGCATGAGCGGCTCAATCACTGCCGCTCCCCTCATCGTTCTAGCGTTTGATTTCGGTACCCGTCGCATCGGCGTTGCCGCCGGCAACACCATTACGCGCATGCCACAACCCCTGTGTACGCTGGAATACAGGCAACATCTTCCATGGAATGACATTGATCAATTACTGCGTGATTACCTGCCCACGCAATTGGTGGTTGGCATGCCTTACAATACGGATGATACGCCGACTGCACTCACTCCCTTGGTGAAAGCCTTTGCTGACGAACTGGCAGCACGCAGCAAGTTGCCGGTTGATCTGATTGACGAGCGTCATAGTTCTCAGGAAGCAGAACGCGAACTGGCATACTTGCGCAATACCGGATTGAAAACGCGGCGTGTCACGCATGCGGATGTCGATAAACTTGCGGCCAAGGTGGTGTTGCAACGCTGGTTTGATTTACAGAAGTAAATATTTAATACAAGCCTATGCCAGCTACCAGCTTTCATTTGAGACCAAATGAAAGCTTTCTCGAAGACAAACATCGGGAATATTTAGTGATACGTCACTATCAACAGCGGCGCGCGGTTGGATCGATTTGAACCCGTAGTGTCGTTGATTTCCATCAGCACCGGAATGGCTGGCCCCAGGTCTTCCATGATGCGAACCTGAAAGTCCTGAAGGTTTAACTGCTGTGCCTTGATCATCAGCGGTGTGACATCGATGGAAGAATTGGTTCCCACGTCGTTACGATCAAAAGGTGGATTGGCAATGATGTACGCCAGCGCGGGCTGCGTGGTGCGATCAAAATCCGACCCAATCAAAGTGGGCGGCTGAAACTCGACCAGCTCGATGCGAATGGGCAGTGTGCCAGTGACGGGCTGCAAGCTGTTGATGTAGATGTTGAGATACGCCGATTCGATGATGGCATCGCCCGGCACGCCACTGGCGCCGGTAAGCGGAAAATCCAGAAACGCCCGGAATTCCGTTGATGCCACCGGATCGATGCCGGCAAACACACTTTGCACACTGGACGACATGCCCTGTGTAACCGTGTATGTGGTGGACGACGTCTGTTCGATATCGCCATCAAACGCCGGGTCACTCATGATCTGCGTGGTGTAGGAATTGCGGCCGTAATCATCATGATAGTGGTTGTCGTGACAACCCGTAAGGGCGAGAGCGACGCAGGCCAATGCAATGCTGAAAAGTTTGTAGTGGCGCATGGTGGTTTCCATCATGAAATCTGGCAGGGCTGTCAGCACATCGTTGGCGCTATTGTTGACCGCAGATTGGAAACAGACTGACGGTTAAAGTTCCCAAGGTCCTGTAGTCAAAAATCCATAAGCAGCCAGCGAAAATCCGAATAAACTTCCCTGCAATACGCTGGCTCTTTTATAGCAACAGCGAGCAACCCTTGCCACACAGTATTGGAATTTGATTTTTCAGCGGTGGTGTCGGCATTAAAAAGTGAACGTTCAGCGTGGGCGCGGCAGCCGGAGTGTCGTCACCTCGGAATTTTCTGGAAAATTTACAAATCTCTGGCAGATGGCCGGACGATATACGACAATTCCAGCCCGTTACCAAGGCTCGTTGAGAAACACTCAGGATTGCGGCGTGTTTTCGTTCGTGATGGCAGACCGCAAGCTTGCTGGCAAAAAGTTGTAATCCGATCAATGAACAACAATCAATATTCCCAACTCAGTCAAACCGTGCAACGTGGCAAACACGGCAAGTTGCGTCACCTGATTACGCTTGACGGATTGACGCGTGATGAAATCAACACGTTGCTTGATCTCGCACAGTTTTATGTGCGCAAGCCCGGTGAGCTGCCTGCGCGTGACAACAGCCTGGCCGGCCGCACCGTGGCCAATCTGTTCTTCGAACCCAGCACGCGTACGCGTGTGTCGTTTGAGCTGGCCGCGCAACGTCTCGGCGCCGATGTGGTGAATCTTGACATGCAGACTTCATCGCGTGTGAAAGGTGAATCGGTCCTCGACACCATCTACACATTGCAGGCCATGCACGCCGATGTGCTGGTGATGCGCGATTCCGAACCGGGATTGCCTGCGCAAGTGGCCGAGCATGTTGCAACTCATGTCAGCATATTGAATGCAGGCGAGGCGCATGTATCGCATCCCACACAAGGCTTGCTGGATGTGCTTACCATTCGCCAGCACAAGCCCAGCTTCAGGAACATCAGCATTCTGATGGTTGGTGATCTGATGCATTCGCGGGTGGCGCGTTCGACGTGGAGTGCATTGACCACGCTGGGCATTGGCGAAGTACGCATTGCCGGTCCGGAACACTTTCTGCCTCCAGCAAACGAATTTCCGGGTGCGATCCGTTATACAGACATCAACAAGGCCATCAAGGATGTGGATGTGGTAATGGCACTGCGCATTCAGAAAGAACGCATGACCTCCGCGCACATTCCCGATGACAAGGCCTATTGCCGTGAATTCGGATTAACTGTTGATCGCGTCAAGCTCGCCAGGCCCGATGCCATCGTGATGCATCCGGCGCCAATGAATCGCGGTGTGGAAATCACCGATGAAGTGGCGGATGGAAAACAGTCAGTCATTCAACAACAGGTCACCAATGGTGTTGCCATCCGCATGGCGGTGCTGGCAACGATTGTCAGGAATGTGCAGGCAGCGTAACAGCTCTGTTGTCTTGCCGTTGCCATCGGGTCAGTGTGACTGAACCACTTTTCAACTTGTCAGGTCACCACTACGTCATTCCCGCGCAGGCGGGTATCCAGTAATAAAAGTTGTTCATTCTGAGTTTGCCGAAAGATTCATTCACATATTGAATGAATGATTCGACAAGTTTACCGTTTAGCACTTACCCCAATTTTTCTCCCAGAAGGGGCGAGGGGAATGAAGGTCTAAATCAGTTCCACTTCTGCATCCACCACGCTGTCGCCGCCATTCCTGACGACTGCAGCCAGCGCATGTGCAGTGGGCAGAATGTGATCAATATAAAACCGGCCGCTTTGAATTTTGCTTTGCAGAAAATCGCGGTCATCGCCGCCACCGGCGAGGTGTTGAGCGGCAATACATGAAGCCCGCGTTGTCAGCCAGCCACCCAGTGTAAAACCACACAACATCAGATACGGTACTGAAACAGCATAAGCCTGCGCGGGTGCATTGGTGAGTTGTATCAACATGAATTCGGTGACTTCATGCAACAATCGCAGCGCATGTTGTGTCGCTTCAATATCTGCACCCTGATCACGGCAACGATGCAAATCTTGCTGCACTTCTTCAATCAACCGCAACATTGTTGCACCATGATCACGGCCGAGTTTCCTGCCCAGCAAATCGTTAGCCTGAATACCGGTGGTGCCTTCGTAGATCGCCGCAATGCGCGCATCACGCAGGGTTTGTGCAATGCCGGTTTCTTCGATGTAGCCCATGCCACCGTGAATCTGCACACCGGTGGAAATCAATTCATTGGCCCACTCGGTACACCAGCCTTTGACAATGGGTATCAATAGCTCCGCACGCGACAATGCAATCTTCGCAGCCTGCACTTCCGCGAGCGAATGTGCCTTGTCCAGCTGCAGCGCTGCATACAAACCCAGCAAGCGCATGGCCTGCACGCCAGACTTCATGGTCAGCAACATGCGCTTTACATCAGGATGATGAATGATGGTGAGCGCCTTGTCGCTTTTTTGGCCGATGGGCTTGCCCTGCACGCGGGTGCGTGCCCATGCAGATGCCTGCTGGAATGCACGTTCGGTGATGCCAATGCCCTGAATGCCAACGGCAAGCCGCGCCTTGTTCATCATGATAAACATGTATTCAAGACCGTGATGCGCTTCGCCAACGAGATAACCCACAGCGCCTTCCTTGTCGCCGAACGACATGACACAAGTAGGACTGGCATGAATGCCCAGCTTGTGTTCGATTGAAACACAGCGAAGATCATTGGTTATCAGCGTGCCATCCGGCTGTTTCAGTTTCTTGGGCACAACAAACAGCGATATTCCCTTTACTCCCGCAGGTGCGCCATCAATGCGTGCCAGCACCAGATGAATGATATTGCCGGTGAGATCATGATCGCCATAGGTAATAAATATCTTCTGTCCATGTATCCTGTAATGATCACCGCTTTCAACCGCGCGCGTGCGAATGGCAGCAAGATCAGAACCGGCAGAAGGCTCGGTGAGATTCATGGTGCCGGTGGTTTCGCCACTGACAAGTTCAGGCAGAAAACGCGCTTTCAGTGCATCGGAACCGGCAATGCGCAACGCCTCGATGGCGCCATTGGCCAGCATGGGACACAGCATGAAACCCATGTTGGCGCCAAACCATATTTCTTCCACCGCAGATGAAATCACCTGCGGCATGCCCTGTCCGCCAATTTCTGTTTCCACTCCCAGTTGCGGCCAGCCCGCTGCAACGAACTGTGCATAGGCATCACGATATCCCTGCGGCATGATTACATTCTGCGGTGAATGCTTTGCACCGGTGCGGTCGCCGCTAGCGTTCAATGGATCGAGCACCTCACTTGCAAACTTGCCAGCTTCTTCCAGAACGGCAATGCCTACGTCTTCAGCATATTCAGCATAACGTCCAGTCTTGTTTAATGATCCGGCATCCAGCACGGCGTGTAGTGCGAAATTAAGCTCCTTGATGGGCGCGCTGTACATGTGGCACCTCGCATTGAATGGCGATGGTGGATAGTACCGCACGACAGTCAGAAATAAGATCGGGAATTATCGTAGACGCGTATCGAGTCAGAAAAGCGGCACAGCTATCGCCGGTTTGCCGTACACGCAAGTGTTTGCTTAACAGCAGGAAAGGATGATTTTCGCGCCTGTGGATGCGAAAAATCAACCAAAGTTGATCTTGGTTTCCAGATTGCTGCGTGAATCAGCATAGTCAAGCGCATCATCCAGTTTGACGCGACCCTGTTTGTACAGCGTGAAGAGCGCCATGTCGAAGTCCTGCATGCCTTTTTCGCTGCTGGTGCGCAGCGCTTCTTTCACGCCCACCACATCGCCCTTCTTGATCAGTTCCTGCATGTGCGGGGTGTTGATCAGCATTTCCACGGCGGGAACACGTCGCTTGTTTTTGCCTGGAATCAAACGTTGCGAAACAATGGCGCGCAGATATTGCGAAAGATCCAGAAATACCTGTGTATGCTGATCGCGCGGGAACATGTTGATCACGCGGTCCAGTGTTTCTGCACTGTTGTTGGCGTGAATAGTTGCCAGCACCAGATGGCCGGTGCCCGCCAGCATGATGACGGCTTCCATGGTTTCACGATCACGAATTTCACCGATCAGTAATACATCGGGCGCGGCGCGCATGGCGCTGCGCAACGCGCGCGCATAAGATTTGGTATCCAGACCGATCTCGCGCTGATTGACGATGGATTTCTTGTTTGAATGCAGGAATTCAATCGGGTCTTCGATGGTGATGATGTGATCCGCCGAGTTTTCATTGCGATAATTCAGCATGGAAGCCAGCGTGGTGGATTTGCCCGAGCCTGTTGCGCCTACCATCAATATCAAGCCGCGCTTCATCATTACCAGTTCTTTCAGTGCTTCAGGCAGACCCAGATCTTCAATGCGCGGCATGTCAGCGGTGATGTAACGCAGTACCATCGCGGGATTGCCGCGCTGATAAAACACATTCACGCGAAAGCGTCCCAGTCCCGGTTCGGACACTGCAAAGTCCACTTCCAGTTCGTCATTGAAATGTTCAATCTGATCCTGCGTCATCAAACCATACGCGGCCTGACGCACCACATCCGGCGTCAGCATCTGTTTATTGACGGACATGATGCGTCCTTCGATCTTGATCTTGATGGGCGCATATGAAGTAAAGAACAAATCCGATGCACGCTTGTCCACCATCAGCTTGAACAAGGGCTTGGTATTGAGCACCACCGGACGTTCATGCGTGCCGGTTTGCGATACCGTCTCTTCGCCTTCGGCAACCGCATTGCCATCAACAATGGTGTCGGTGGGATCAATCTCTGAGTCGGGTGATTTGTTCTTCATGATCCGGTCCGTTACAGCACAGTGCCGCTGTTGCGTTCATCAATGATGCGCAGGCTGTGGGCGCCTTCTTCCGATACCACCATTTCGCGTTTGCTTTCCAGCTTGATGCGCAGGCGCACTTCATTCTTGGAGTCTGCATTACGCAGCGCTTCTTCGTAGGAGATGGTGCCGGCTTCATACAGTTCATACAACGCCTGGTCAAAGGTGATCATGCCCTGACGGTTGGACTTGGACATCACTTCCTTGATCTGTGCGACATCGCCCTTGAAGATCAAATCGGCAATCAGCGGCGAATGCAACATGATTTCCATGGCGGCAACGCGGCCTTCGCCGGCTTCACGTGGAATCAGGCGTTGCGAGATCAGCGCCTTGATGTTCAGTGACAGGTCCATCAACAACTGTTCGCGGCGTTCTTCGGGAAAGAAATTGATGACGCGGTCCAGTGCCTGATTGGCGCTGTTGGCATGCAGGGTTGCCAGCACCAGGTGGCCGGTTTCAGCAAACTGGATGCCGTACTCCATGGTTTCGCGATCACGGATTTCGCCGATGAGAATGACATCGGGCGCCTGACGCAACGTATTCTTCAATGCATTCATCCAGTTCTCGGTGTCCACGCCGACTTCGCGATGCGTGATCACACAGCCCTTTGGCATGTGCACGTATTCAACCGGGTCTTCAATGGTAATGATGTGACCACGGCTGCGTTCATTGCGATAGTTCAGCATCGCCGCCAATGTGGTGGATTTGCCGGAGCCTGTGCCGCCGACCACAATCACCAGGCCGCGCTTGGACATCACCACATCTTTGAGAATCACCGGCAGTTCCATGCCATCGAGTGTGGGAATGACAGAATTGATCAGGCGCACCACGCAACCAATGTTGCCTTGTTGCACAAATGCACTGACGCGGAAACGGCCGATGCCCGGCGGTGCAATGGCAAAGTTGCATTCCTTGGTGGAATCAAAATCGCGGGTCTGGCGATCATTCATGATGGCGCGCACCAGCACCGCGCTTTGTTCCGGCGTGAGTACGCGATCAGCCTGCGCACGCACTTCACCGTCAATCTTAATGGCAGGCGGAAATCCCGCAGTGATGAACAGGTCCGAGCCCTTGCGTTCGACCATGCGTTTCAGCAGGTCCTGCATCAGTCGTATAGCTTGCTCGCGGTCCATGTTGTACTGCGCCTCATTCAATAACCAAGTAGATCAGAAGTTGTCTTTGTTCTGCGCACGGTAGCGCGCTTCTTCCTTGCTGATAAGACCTTTCTGCAGATATTCCGCCAGACACTGGTCGAGTGTCTGCATGCCGTCTTTCTGACCGGTCTGGATGGCTGAATACATTTGTGCAATCTTGCCTTCGCGAATCAGATTGCGAATGGCGGGATTGCCGATCATGATTTCGTGCGCGGCAATGCGGCCGCCGCCGATGCGCTTGAGCAATGTCTGCGAGACCACGGCACGCAGCGATTCGGACAGCATGGTGCGCACCATTTCTTTTTCCGCGGAGGGAAAAACGTCCACAATACGGTCAATGGTTTTGGCAGCGGAGCTGGTGTGCAGGGTGCCGAATACGAGATGGCCTGTTTCTGCCGCAGTCAGCGCAAGACGAATCGTTTCAAGGTCACGCATTTCGCCCACCAGCACGACATCAGGGTCTTCACGCAAGGCGGAACGCAGTGCTTCGGAAAATCCCAGCGTATCGCGATGCACTTCACGTTGATTCACCAGCGAACGCTTGCTCTCATGCACGAATTCGATCGGGTCTTCAATGGTGATGACATGATCGGGTCGATTGTCATTCACGTAGTTGATCATCGCGGCCAGTGTCGTTGATTTACCGGAACCGGTAGGTCCGGTCACCAGCACCAGTCCACGTGGTTGCATGGACAGGTCCTTGAAAATCTTCGGTGCATTCAGGTCATCCAATGACATGATCAATGAAGGAATGGTGCGGAACACCGCACCCGCACCACGATTCTGGTTGAAAGCATTGACGCGAAAGCGCGCCAGCTTGGGAATTTCAAATGAAAAATCGGTCTCGTAAAATTCTTCGTAAGCCTTGCGCTGCTTGTCGTTCATGATGTCATACACCATGCCGTGCACTTCCTTATGGGTCAGCGGCGGCATGTTGACACGCTTCATGTCACCATCCACGCGAATCATGGGCGGCACGCCGGCGGACAAGTGCAGGTCGGAGGCGTTGTTTTTGACAGCAAACGCAAGCAGCTGTGCGATATCGACGGCCATTCATGCTCCAGATGTGAATGCAGCGCCCGCGAAAATTTGACCGGATGGATCGGGCGGCTGCCGAAGGTGAGTATAACGGAGCTACAATCAGGCCAATATGTTAAGCAGTCCGCAGTTTCCAGCTTCCATGTCCACAAACCCGAACCGCCACTCAGGATTGATAACCCGATGCTTGGGCACCGTACGCCAGCAAATTGCGGCAACGGCAATGCGTTACGGCCGCGATCCCGCGTCGGTAAAGTTGCTTGCCGTCAGCAAGCAACAACCACCTGATGCCATTGCCGAGGCAGCGGCGGCGGGGCAGCATGATTTCGGTGAAAACTATCTGCAGGAAGCATTACCCAAAATAGCTGCCTGTCAGTCATTGGGGCTGACCTGGCATTTCATCGGTCAATTACAAAGCAACAAGACCCGTCCGGTGGCAGAGCACTTTGATTGGGTGCATACGGTGGATCGCGACAAGATTGCGCAACGCCTGAACGATCAACGTCCACATTACGCCAGGCCCTTGCAGGCATGCATACAGGTAAAGCTGGCTGAAGAAGAGACCAAGGGTGGCGTTGATCCGGATCAAACGCTGGCGCTGGCAAAATACATGCTCGGCCTGCCGCGATTAACTTTGCGAGGCTTGATGTGCATTCCACCGGCGGGTGACAGTGTTGAACAGCAACACCATTATTTTGCGCAACTCGCTTCACTGCAAAAGTATCTCAACGAACAACTCGCTGACAGCGGAACGCAGCTCGACACCCTGTCCATGGGCATGAGTGGCGATTACGAGACAGCCATCGCCGAAGGCGCAACGATAGTGAGAATTGGCACAGCCATATTTGGGGAGCGGCAATGACATTCCACGGTGGCGATGTTGATCAAATTGCTTCCAGTGTCGCTTTCATTGCAGCGTCATTCCTGCGAAAGCGGGATCCGGTAAGCAAATGGCATCATTATTTCTTGATCAAGATGTAAAGCAATTATTCGACTGGATTCCTGCCTGCGCGGGAATGACACAGTAGTTCAAATAACCTTATCATGTCGCGATCACCTGGATCGGCATTAATTATTGGCAGATAGTAGCTATGACCTTCCTCAACAACACTTTGGCATTCATTGGCGGCGGCAACATGGCACGCAGCCTGATCGGCGGCTTGATCGCACAAGGCATTTCACCAGACAAAATCACGGTGAGTGATCCAGTTGCATCACAGCGTGAGTTGCTGTCGCAAAAATATAAGACGCATGTGACTGACAACAATCAATATGCCGTCAGTAACGCACAGATCATCATTCTGGCTGTCAAACCACAGGAGTTGCGTCGTGTTGCTGAAGCGCTAAAGCCGGCCTTGCAACACAAACCATTGATCATCTCGGTTGCTGCCGGCATTCGCGCCAGTGATCTTGAACAATGGCTGGGATTGCCGGTGGTGCGCACCATGCCCAATCGTCCAGCATTAAATGGTTGCGGCATGACCGGCATGTATGCATCCATGAGTGTGACGGCATCACAGCGCGACCTGGCATTGCAAATCATGTCGGCCGTCGGCAAAGCAGTATGGGTTGAAAGCGAAAATCTGATTGATGCAGTCACTGCCGTTTCTGGCAGCGGCCCGGCTTATTTCTTCTTGCTGATGGAGTTGCTGGAAGCGGCGGGCATTGAACGTGGCTTGCCGCAGGCAACAGCGCGAATGCTTGCGATTGAAACAGCTTATGGCTCCGGTTTGATGGCCCGCGAGATGACGGAGTCGCCGGCGACACTGCGTGAACAAGTCACTTCCAAAGGCGGTACCACCGAAGCTGCATTGAAAGTGTTTGCAGCTCGCGATTTGAAACAGATTGTTTCTGATGCCGTGAAAGCAGCGGCAGATCGTTCAGCGGAAATGGCCGAGTTGATGGCAAAATGAGTTGCGCAATCCGGCTCGAACCGGAAAGGGCTTTTGCCTCCCGCAAGTAGAGATCATGTAACCATTGGTTACGCCAATTTGCGTATGGCCTTGGCCTGCTTGGCAATGCTCGTTTCGTAGGCTTGCGTCATCGCCATATAGAGGCTCATGTATTTTTCGACGGTGCCTTGAATGGAATAGTTGGCGAGCACATGTTGACGTGCATTCTTGATGACAAAATCACGGCGATCAGCAGGCATTTCCATGATGCGTGTGACGCCGCGAATCATGCCATTGGGACTGCCGGGTTCAACGGCAATTCCATGCGTACCCAGTACCTCGCCCTGTGCGCCCTTGCCCGTGCCTACACAGGGCACACCGCACAACATCGCAATGGCCATCGCCATGGCATTGTTGTCATGCAATGCACTTGAACAGGCCACGTCGCAGGCGTTGTAGAACATGGACAGATCGGACCATTCGCCCAGCAGCGTGGTGCGTGATGCCAGTGTGCCGCCGCCGAGAATACCCATCAGTGTGGAATTACCGCGTTGCACGCCACGACCGGCAAGAATCACGTATACGTTAGGATTGTACTTGATCAGTTCCGCAGTGGCCTTGATGAAACTGGTGTGATCATTGTCCGCGATGAATGGCGCATACATGCCGATCACAAATGCCTTGCTGTCCAGCTTCAAATCATCACGCAGCTTGCGGCGCAATTTTTCATCCGGCTTGTAACGTTCGACATCCACGCCCACGGCAATGGTGCTGAAATTGCTGTCGGGAAAACCCAGGCGGCGATAGTGTGCGGCAATGGCCGTCGTGGGATAGATGATATGCGGATTCATGGCCAGCGCTTTCTTGAGCATGTTCATTTTTTTGCGATCAAGAAATCCCGGTTTGGGCGGCAGCGGCAACAAATTGGGCATGGTCCATACCACCGGCGGCATGTTCTTCACAAAACGTTTCAGCAGGTACAACGCGAGTTGTGCGCTGTGTCCCCAGCAGTGAATGATGTCCGGTTGCATTTGCTTGATCTGTTTCAACAACGCAGGCAGTGCCGCGATGGAAAAGCGCCGGCGTGACCATTCGATCTCGTGCACGGGCACACCCATCTGCCGCAGTGCAGTGGCCTGTGTGCTGCCGGGTTCGAAGTACACGATTTCCATGTGCAGAAAATTGCGATTGAACCGCGTAACCACCGGCGACAACTGCGCCATGAGGCTTTGCTGGCTTTGCGCAGTGGCGCTGACCAGATGAAGTATCCGCAGTCGGTTGTCAGAGTCGTTCACGATCACATGGGTCCGGTTAACAGGTTGATTTGATGGTACCAAGCAGCTGCGACAATGGCATTGGCAAAGCCCGAAGCCGCGTGTTGAATTGTTAACCCGCCCACACTCCTCTCGCGTTATGCGGTGCATTTGCAGCCATGACTGCTCAGGAATTGTCCGAACAGGCCGATATTAAGTACTGGACACTTGATCATCTGAATATCGTCACTTGAATATTGCCGCCCGGCATGATGGGCACCAACTGAATCAATTCAATGAGCACCATGTCGCGTAATGCACTGGAAGTATTTGCACGGGAATTCGGCGATGTGCATGCGCGCTCGCGAGTGAATATCCTGGTATCACCCGGTGAAAGTGACAAGTCCTTTCCTGTTACAGTACTGGGTGTGTTGAGTGCACGGCGATATCTGATCGTATCGGCGCCGACGACCACCGATGGTTCGTTGATTGCAGTGTTCAAGGGGCTGACACTGACATGCCGCTGGTTCAATGCATCCACTGCGTTTCTTTTTACCGCCAACATCACCAGGATTCTGTTTGAACCGGAACCGCTGCTGTATCTGCGGCTCACTGATCGCTTGAGCAGGCGTGCAGTGCGCAATCTGCCGCGTGCACTGGTGAAGTTGCCGGCGGTGATCAAGACCAGTGACACGAACAGCATCATTAATTGTCTGGTGGTCGATTTGAGCGTGACAGGCGCGCGCGTTGCGCTTGTGCGCGATACACCAATGACACCCGGCCAGCAACTTGAACTGTCAGTCAAACCGCGCGTGCTGGAACAGGATTTCCTGTTGCGTATTGATTGCACAGTGATGACACAGGCAGAACCCGCGCCGTCGGCATTCCCGGAAATTGTTTTTCATGGCGTGAAGTTCAATCACCTTGAAGACATGGACCTGCTGGTATTGCAGTCCTATGTACAGGCCTGCCTGCTGGAAGAAACTGATTCACTGGCACATGTACTGCTGGCAGCGGATGAAATTGTCGAGCTGAAGGAATAATCCCTTCAACCCGCGCTTTACTGTGTTTCTGTTTCAGCGGGAATCGATGTCATGCCACCGGTCAGCACCAGACGCAATGCCTGTTCCACCGGCAGATGCGTTTCAATCAATTCATGTCTTGGAATGAACAAGGTGTGTCCGCCAATCTGATAACTCAGTGGAAAATACACGGCCACCAGATCAGTGGCGTGTTGCGCAGCAGCGATCACCTGTTCCGGTAATTGCTCTGAGGTGACAAAACCGATGACGTTGCCGCTGCCCACCCGCCACATCACTACACGCTGCAAATCGCGGCGTGAATTGCTGGAAGGCAGAAAGCGTGTGAAGTCCTTCACTGCGCTGTAAATGGTCTTGACCACCGGAATGTGCAACAGCAGTTCTTCACCACGCTTTACAAACCAGCGTACTGCATAAGCGTTCACCAGCAATCCAGCGAGTAGCACAACAACAAATCCGGTGACGATGCCAAGTCCGGGACGGTACCAGTTGTCAGGCAACAGCAACTTCATAAAATCACCCAGCACTGATTCCGATGTGGAACCCAGCCAGAAGATCAGGTACAGCGTGATGGACAGGGGCAATACCGCGGCCAGTCCTGAAAAGAAAATTTTTCGCAAGCGACGCATGGCAGCTCCGGGGAAAATTAATGTGACTACTATACATCCTCCACTGTCATATTAACCACGCATCTTCGATGCGCGATAAAATAGTGAATTGGTTGTACAAGGTTGAAGGATGTTCATGCGGCTTTTTTTGATGATGATAGTGCTGCTGGTGACGCAGACCAGTGTGCTGGCGCGCGATGCTTCGCTGCCACCGGCAATTGCACAGGCCTTGCGTGCACAAGGATTGCCGCAGGACAGTCTCAGTGTGTTTGCACAGGACTTGAACAACGACGATGTGGTGCTGTCATTCAATGCCGATCAGGCGCGCCAGCCTGCATCCACCATCAAGACGGTGACCACCTTTGTTGCGCTGGATGTGCTTGGACCGGCTTATACCTGGAAAACACGTGCGTTTGTCGATGGCACACTGAAGGATGGCGTGCTGAATGGTGATCTCATTATCGCAGGTGGCGGTGATCCCTACATGACCGCGGAACGCTGGTGGCGCTTTGTCACCGGCATCCGCCAGCAGGGCGTGAAAACCATCACCGGTGACATTGTCATCGACCGCAGTTACTTTGCCAGCGAGAACGATGATCGCGCGACATTCGATGGCGAGCCGGAAAAATCCTACAATGTCATTCCTGATGCATTGCTGGTCAATTTCCAGACATCGCAATTCACACTTACTGGTGAACTGGATGGCAACAGTGCAGCGCTGACGGTTGATCCGCTGCCTGCCAATCTTGATGTAGAAAATCAGGTTCATCTGCGCGGCCATAATTGCCGCCGCGGTTATCGTGACTTGCGCATCACCACACCTTCCGGTGCCAACGGCAGGCGTATTGATATCAGCGGTGTTGCCGCGCACGGCTGTGGTTCGATCACCGTGACGCGGGCCATCATGACTGCGCCCGAATATGCCTATGGCACCTTTCGTACCTACTTTGAACAACAGGGTGGACACATCAGAGGCGGATTGCGGCTGAAGAATCTCACCGCCAGCGCAACATTGTTGTACACGCAGGAATCATTGACGCTGGGTGAAATCATCCGCTTGATCAACAAGTATTCCAACAATGTCATGGCGCGCACGCTGTTGCTGACACTGGGTGCTGAAAAATATGGCAGTCCTGCCACGCAGGAAAATGGACGCCGTGTCATCAACGACTGGCTGCAATCACATCACATTGACAATCACGATTGGGTGATCGACAACGGTTCTGGATTGTCACGCATTGAACGTGTCACCGCCAGCGGCATGGCCGCGGTGTTGAAAACAGCATGGCAAAGCCAGTGGATGCCGGAGTTCGCTGCATCACTGCCGCTGGCAGCAACGGATGGCACATTGCGCAACCGTTTTCAGGCCAGCGGCATGCGCGGCCGCTTGCGCATGAAGACCGGTCATCTGGATGATGTGACTTCGCTCGCCGGTTACGTCAATGCCGCCAGCGGCAGGAATTTTGTAGTGACCATCCTGATCAATCATCCCGCTGCAATTTATGGTGGTGACGAAGTGCAGGCGGCGATATTGCGCTGGTTGTTTGCGCAATGAATTTCAGTTTGTTCAGCCGAGCGGTGAAGGCCGCTTCATCGGGTTGAGCAATGCCTCCAGCACCGGTTTGGTGTCGGGCCTGACGCCGCGCCAAAGAAAAAAAGATTCCGCGGCCTGTTCCACCAGCATGCCCCATCCGAGCACGGCCCTGGCTGCGCCGTGTTGTCTGGCCCAGCGCGTGAACACCGTGTCGTCTTTTGCATAGGCCATGTCGTAACACAGTGTGTGATCGCCGATGATGCCGGCAGGCAATGCAGGCATTTCACCTTGCAAACTGGCGGAAGTTGCATTGATTACAAAATCAAAGGGTACCGGTTCAATATCCGCAAATGAAGTGCTGCTGATCGGACCCAGCGTCATGAATTCTTCAACCAGTTGGTCAGCACGTTCCACATTGCGATTCGCAACGACCAGTTCTGTCGGGGCCTGTTGCAACAGCGGTGCAATCACACCGCGCGCCGCACCGCCCGCACCCAGCAGCAGGATACGCGTGTCACGCAATCGCACATTCAGATTGTGTGTCAGGTCATTGAGCAATCCCACGCCATCGGTGTTGTCACCCAGCAATGAGCCATCCTGCATCAGCACAATGGTGTTCACTGCACCGGCGAATTCAGCGCGTGGTGTCTGGAACTGCGTGGAGTGGCGCACCGCCTGTTTGTGCGGCACGGTGATGTTCAATCCCTTGCCGCCTTCTTCAAAAAACTTTTTCACTTCCATATCGAGATGCTGCGGCGTGACTTCCATCATCTGATAACTGATGTTCTGGCCGGTTTGTTTGGCGAACATGGCGTGAATGAACGGCGAGCGGCTGTGCTTCACCGGATAGCCCACCACGGCATAACGATCAGGTGCATTCATGAAGTCATCCATTGCGCAGCGCGTTTTGCAAAGTAAGTAAGAATGCCGTCGGCGCCTGCGCGTCGAATGGCGAGCAGCGCCTCCATCGCTGTGGCGCGTTCATCCAGCCAGCCGTTCTGTGCTGCCGCCATCAGCATGCTGTATTCACCGCTGACTTGATAGGCGAATGTTGGCACATGCAGTTCCGTTTTTACCCGGCGCACAATATCAAGATAGGGCATGGCGGGTTTCACCATCACCATGTCGGCGCCTTCTTCCAGATCGAGTCTGACTTCGCGCATGGCTTCATCGCTGTTGGCGGGGTCCATTTGATAACTGTACTTGTTGCCCTTGCCAAGATTGGCCGCGGAACCCACTGCATCGCGAAAGGGACCATAAAAACTGGATGCATATTTTGCCGAGTAAGCAAGGATGCGTGTGTGAATGTGACCGGCAGTTTCCAGTGCTTCGCGAATGGCGCCGATGCGGCCATCCATCATGTCACTGGGTGCAACCACGTCGGCACCGGCTTCAGCATGCGAGAGTGATTGCTTGACCAGCGCATCGACGGTTTCATCGTTCATCACGTAGCCGCTTGCGTCGATCAGGCCATCCTGCCCATGTGATGTGAACGGATCAAGCGCCACATCGGTAATCACGCCAAGTTCAGGCAGGTGCTTCTTTAGTGTACGCACGGCGCGTTGTGCCAGTCCTTCCGGATTCCAGGCTTCGCGGCCATCATCGCTTTTGGGTGCGGAGGTGACGGGAAATAATGCAATGGCAGGAATGCCCAGCTTCAATGCGGATTCCGCTTCGATCAATAATTCATCAATGCTCAAGCGTTCCACTTGCGGCATGGAAGCAACCGCAACACGCTGATGATGTCCGTCGATGACAAACACCGGCCAGATCAGATTCGCGGGCGACAGGCTGGTTTCACGCATCATCCGGCGCGAAAAATCATCACGCCGCATGCGCCGCATGCGAGTCAACGGAAATTGTCCAGAGGCGTCATCTTGCACAACACGAATCCCAGGGTGTTTTAACATTGCCCTTATACATCAAACCTTGTCGTGGCGGAAATATGGCTGGTTCCGGCGTCGTTCATTTGAGTGATGATCAACGGGGTTTCAGTATTGTCAGGGTTGTTGCAAAATCGCTGTAAATCCATCCATGGAAGCTCAGTCAAAAACCCTGACAACCCTTCGACCCAGGCTGGTCGTCACAAAGGTTACTGGAGATCGTGATGCCTGCATCCATCAAACGCTGTCCGTGGTCGCTGTCGGGCAATGAACTTTATATCCACTATCACGACACTGAATGGGGCATGCCGGTGTTCGATGAACAAAAGCAATTCGAGTTTCTGGTGCTGGAAGGCGCTCAGGCAGGCTTGTCATGGTCCACCATCCTCAACAAGCGCGAAGGCTATCGCAAGGCCTTTGCTCATTTCGATATCGAAAAAGTCGCCCGCTTTGGCAAGCGCGATGTCACCCGACTGATGAACGACGCAGGTATCGTGCGCAATCGCCTGAAAATTGAATCCGCCATTTCCAATGCCCGCGCGTTACTTGACTTCAGGGACAAGCATGGCGACTTCGTCAAGTATCTATGGAGTTTTGTCGATGGCAAACCCATTGTGTACAAGCGCAAGACACCACGTGACGTGCCCGCCACCACACCGGAGTCCGACAAGTTGTCAAAAGACCTGAAAAAGAAGGGATTCCGCTTTGTCGGCAGCACCATTATCTATGCACACATGCAGGCCACCGGCATGGTGAATGATCATCTGGTTTCCTGCTTCAGGTACAGAGAATGTCAGCGTTGAATCACTGCATGGCAATGAGAGACTGATCATGATGAGGATTCGTTGGTTAATGTTGTTCATTACCGCGTGCTGCGTATCGCTTGCACATGCAGACAGTCTGCGTTGTGGCAACAAGCTGGTTCTCGTTGGGGACAGCATGCACGACGTAAAAACCAAGTGCGGCGACCCAGGTGATGCCACGCATCGCACGGAGATCAGAACCGAGACATACGAAGTGTCCGAGCCTTGTGAAAATCCACAGCATCATGCCAGATGCACCAGACGCGTGGAAAAATCAATTGAAGTCGCCATTGACGAATGGACCTATGATTTCGGCCCCGATCGCTTTGTCGAAAAATTGAAATTCGGAAACGGCACACTCGTAGAGATTGCCGATGGCGGATATGGGAGCAAGGCGGATTAAGCAGGGCTGATCAACTCACCAGCCACTGCACGCGCATGCCGCTCTGGCCTTCAGGTGCGAGCACGGGCAGCAATTCATTGAACGCAATCCGCATCTGTTCATCCAGTTGCCAGGGCGGGTTCATGATGATCATGCCGGAGCCATTCAGCCCGACTGGGGTATCAACGGGGCGCAACCACAATTCAAGCTGCAACAATTTGCTGAGCCCGCTGTCTTTGAGCGCGAAATAAAACGGATTGACCAGACCGCCCGCTTTCAATGGATACCACAAACAATAGACGCCAGTCGGCCAGCGTGTTGCAGCGGCAATGAAGTGCTGTTGCAGCTGTGAAAATTCATCGGGACTTTCGTAGGGCGGATCAATCAGCACGACACCGCGTTTTTCCTTTGGCGGAAGGTAGGCTTTCAATGCGTGATAACCATCGCCATCGTCAATGGTCAGGTTGTATGCATGTTGCTGGCGCATACACTTGCGCAGCGCAACACATTCTTCGAGATTGGCTTCAACAAACACGCGACGATCAGTATCACGCAGCAGTGAATGTGCAATCAAGGGCGATCCCGGATAGCTGTGCATGCCATGCAGTTCCGATTGCAGGCTGTGTACTACGTGCTGGTAGCGTCGCAAAGAGGGCGAATTGAAGGAAGCATCAAGCATCCGGCCAACGCCTTGTTGCCATTCATTGCCACGTTCCGCTTCGCTGGATCGCAAGTCATACACGCCGCGGCCGGCATGCGTATCAAGATACACAATGGGTTTGGGCTTTTGCAGCAGGTAGTCCAGAACGGCAATCAGTACGACATGTTTGTGCACATCGGCAAAGTTGCCGGCATGAAAGGCGTGACGGTAATTCACAATTAGGCGGTTCGGTTACTCAACGTATAATCGCATTCATTGTACGGCCATTTGCGCGCAATTGCGCTGCACAAACACGACCGCCTGCAATTTCCTGTTCCACGAATCGCCCTGATAAATGATGTCGTCAGGGAATCACAGGGCTTTGCAACGATTTTGCACTTCAACAAGAGGTATCAACATGGCGCTGACCAAACCCGTATTTGCCGCCTTCAATCAAGGTGATATCCCCACCATTGCCTGCTTCAACCAGTCCACAGTTGATCTGGGTGTGGACTTTGACAGGCTGATTGCCGCCATGCAGGTGTATATCGACAAGCATGTGGTACCGGTATGGGGCACGCCCGCGAAGCTGGTGAAGACCAGGGGGTTTGTCAAAGGGCAGTGGGCCATGGTGTTTCTGGACAATGCGGATCAGCCCGGCGCGCTGGCATACCATGATCTCACGCCTTCCGGGTTGCCGCTGGCCAAGGTGTTTGTGAAAACCGCCCTCGACAACAAGGAACTGGTGAGCGTGTCGGCGTCCCATGAGCTGGTGGAAATGCTGGTGGATCCGGCCATCAACATCATGACCACCGGACCCGATTCAAAAATCATCTATGCGTATGAAAGCGCCGATCCGGTGGAAGCGCTCAGCTTCAAGGTCAATGGCATTCCAATGAGCAACTTTGTCTATCCCAGTTACTTCGAGGATTTTCACAAACCCAGGTCCGTGCAGTTTGATCACATGAAAAAAGTGACCAGGCCGTTTCAGGTGCTGAAAGACGGTTACCAGATCATTTTCAAGAACGGCAAGTGGTCACAGGTGTATGGCTCAAAGGCCAAGCAAAAACACTTTCGCAAGGAAGACCGCCGCGGACATCGCAGTGAAATGCGCAAGTCGGGCACGTTGAAACGCACCAGCCAGAAAGACATTAACGCGGCGAAGAAGGCAGCGAAGTAGCACCCCAGCGAAGCTGGCAGAAATGGCGTTGCCGGTCTTTGTCGTGCGCGATGGATTTCACCTGCGCATAGAATTCCGGCAGATTGTCATTCACGCTGCGTAACAAGTGTTCAAATGCGGGTACGCAGCGTTGATAAGTGTCAACAGCGACAAAGTCGGCGTTGTTCAGCGGACGATTGATCCATGCGTCGTAGCCATCGTAGTCATTCCAGCGTTGCCTGAGTTGCAGATATGATTCCCTGAGTTGATCGAACACCTGTTGCTTTTGCTTTCTCATCTGACCGGCAGGCTGGCCGCTGGCATACACGGCGCGCAGCTTTTCGCGGGTGGCGAGCAGCAATGCGGAAAATTCAACTGATCGTTGTTGCTGTGTTTGCCATGCGTCGAGTGCCGCCGGGTTGTCGTGTTGCAGCAGCCAGCGCTTCATGCCTTCACTCGCCACAACGGTGGCGAACGCTTCATTGAACGAAGAATCATCCTTCACATAAACAACCTGATGCGCAAGTTCATGAAACAGCGTTGCGGCGACTTCTGCATTGCTCCAGTGCATCATGCTGCTCAACACCGGATCGTTGAAATGCCCCAGCGTCGAATACGCAGGCACGCCGGTGACAGCCACGTCAAATCCCTTTGAACGCAGTTTGTCGGCATACCGTTTTGCCGCCGTTTCCCTGAAGTAACCGCGATACACTACACAGCCTGCAACGGGAAAGCACCATTGTTTTGGATCAATTGAAAATTCAGGCGCAGCAAACACATTCCACAGCACATACGGCCGTTGCACGTCCACATAACTGCGATAGCTCCTGTTGTCCGGCAGACCCAGCTCATGCGAAGCAAAATCACGTGCTGCCTGCACATACTCCAGTCGCGACTTCAATGTGGATGTTGTCGCCGGATCAGCAAGGATCTTTGCTATGGGCTTGCGATGGGCAAGCAGTGACATTTCGCCTTGTGCTGCCTGCATGAAGTAACAGCCACTCAGCAACACGGCAAATAAAAACAACAACAGGAATCGCACATGCTTCATTGTCAATCAATTTTCACAAATTCCACCGCTGGAGTCAGTTACGTTATATTAGCTGCATGAAAGTCTATCTTGTCGGCGGCGCGGTGCGCGATGAATTGCTCAATCTTCCGGTAACGGAGAAGGATTGGGTGGTGGTGGGCGCAACACCCGATGAAATGCTGGCACAGGGTTATCAAACTGTGGGCCGGGATTTTCCAGTGTTTTTGCATCCACAAACGCATGAGGAATATGCACTGGCGCGCACCGAACGCAAGACCGGTACAGGTTACCATGGCTTTGCTACATGGTTTGCTCCCGATGTCACGCTTGAACAGGATTTGCAGCGCCGCGACATCACCATCAACGCCATCGCGAAAGATACTGAAACCGGTACGTTGATCGACCCCTATGATGGTCAGCTTGATCTTGCCAATCGCATCCTGCGT
>DASZSV010000008.1:0-57824 GCA_035548495.1 Steroidobacteraceae bacterium | reverse complement strand
GGCTTGCTGGGATTGGGATGAAATACTTTCCAGTTGGCATCCATGACCTGAGGCACGCTGGCTGCCATATCTACACCCCTCTCTTCTTCAAGATGGCATCAAGTCGGGGAAACACTCTTCGTGCGTTGGACTCGAATATGGAATGCTTCTTCTCTGCGGAAATATCCAGCGCGTCGATATAGCGCTTGGTGTCATCAAAGTAATGACCCGTTTGCGGATCAATACCGCGCACTGCGCCTACCATTTCCGAACCGAATAGAATATTTTTGTTATCGATGACTTCCACCAGCAGATCGATACCCGGCTGATGATACACGCAGGTATCAAAGAACACATTGTTCATCACATGTTCATCAAGGGGCGGACGCTTCAACATATCTGCCAGCCCGCGATAACGTCCCCAGTGATACGGCACGGCGCCGCCACCATGAGGAATAATGAAACGCAGCGTGGGGAAATCCTTGAACAAGTTGCCCTGAATGAATTGCATAAATGCCGTCGTATCAGCATTGATGTAGTGCGCACCCGTGGCATGAAAGTTGGGATTGCATGATGCAGAGACATGCACCATCGCCGGCACATCCAGCGCCACCATCTTTTCGTAGAACGGATACCAGAATTTGTCAGTGAGCGGCAGCGATGTCCAGCGGCCACCCGAAGGATCAGGATTGAGGTTGCAACCCACAAATCCCAGTTCCTTTACGCAACGTTCCAGCTCATGAATGGAATGGGTCAGCGATGCCTTCGGCGATTGTGGCAATTGGCACACACCGGCAAAGTTGTCAGGATATAGATCTACCACACGTTTGATCAGATCATTGCAGGCACGCGTCCACACAATAGAAGTCTCTTCAACACCTTCGTGATGTCCCATGGCAGAGGCACGTGGCGAGAACAGCGTGATATCGGCGCCGCGTTCGCGTTGCAGTTTCAATTGATTCTTTTCAATGGTCTCGCAGATTTCATCATTGCTGATCGCCGCATAGGAAGGCTGCGGAGTTAACGGATCCTTGTAATGTGCAAGCTGCTGTTCGCGGAACTGCGTGTGCTTGTCCGGTGCCGTGGTGTAATGACCATGACAATCGATGACTAATGTGCCTGCACTTTTCACTGACGGTCACTCCATATTTTTGCAGGAATATAAACCTGCCCGCTCATCAACTTGCGTGCAGTGCGTAGTAGCTTTGTATTGCCTATGCGAGGTGGATTGACAGTGGTATCAACATCCACATTCACCGTGAAATAACCCGTCGGGTGCTCAATGTCTACGCTTTTACGTGATGAACCACCACCTGCAATCTTGAATGCTACGGAACCAGGCAACACCGCTGCAGTTGCCACGCTGACTGCACCCAGCACGCCAATGGCTTCGTGCACACGATGCGGAATAAATGTGCGTGTGGACAATGTACCGCCATCGAACGCGGGGGACACCAATGACATCTTTGGTACTGTCTTCTTCGCAACATCGCCCAGATTCATCTTGTGTCCGGCCTGCAGGCGGATTTTTTCGATCCGTTGCTTCAATGCTGAATTGGCTTCCATGATTTCTGGCGACTCCCTGCCCGCCAAACCGAAATCCGCTGCATTGAGAATCACCACCGGCATGCCGTTATCAATGCAGGTGACTTCAACACCATCAATCACATCAGTGACTGTTCCAGTGGGTAATAATGAACCACAACTGGAACCTGCCACATCGAGAAATTCCAGCCAGATGGCTGACGCCGTTCCGGGCACCCCATCAATGCGCGCATCGCCTTCGTACTCCACCTGCCCCTGCGGTGTTGGCACATGCGCAATCGCCAGACTTTCCGTGTTCACCATATATATGTGTACCGGCGTGACGGGACTGGTAGCAGGCACCAATCCATTTTCAATGGCCCACGGTCCCACGCCCGCCAGAATGTTGCCGCAATTCTGACTATCGCTGACTTCGGCCTTGTCCACCACCACTTGCAGGAACAGATAATCCACATCGACATTGGGTCGTGATGATTTTGAAATCACGGCCACCTTGCTGGTCAACGGATGCGCACCGCCCACACCATCAATCTGTCGTACATCAGGCGATCCCATCGCGGCAAGCAGCACTTGATCACGTAATGATTGATCAGCGGGCAGATGATCTTGATGAAAATACAATCCCTTCGACGTGCCGCCGCGCATCAAGGTGCAATTAATGGCAGTCAGCATCTATGGCTCCTGCGATGCATCCACATAGACAAGTCCCTTTGCTTTCAACTTGTCGCGCATTGCATAGATGTCCAGCCCCAACTCACCGGCCTTTAATCTCTCGCGCGTTGCTGCTTCTTTCTTGTCGCGCGCAATGCTGCTTTCCAGCACGGCTGCTGCAGTGTTACGCGGAACCACGACAATGCCATCATCATCGGCAATCACCAGATCACCGGGATTCACTGTGCAACCTGCACATACGATGGGAATATTCACACTGCCCAAGGTTTCTTTCACGGTGCCCTGTGCGGAAATGAATCGTGACCAAACCGGAAATTTCATATCAGTCAGCTCAGCCACATCGCGCACGCCCGCTTCGATAATCAGGCCAATCACGCCACGCGCCGCCATCGAACTGGCCAGCAGTTCTCCTATATATCCTGCGTCGCTTAGAGAAGTGGGCGCGATAATCATGATATCGCCTGCAGTGCATTGTTCCACCGCAACATGAATCATCCAGTTATCCGCAGGCGGTACACTGACCGTGACTGCCGTACCAGCAATCCGTGCGCCCGGATAGATTGGACGCATATAGGACGCCATCATGCCGGTGCGGCCTTGCGCCTCATGCGCCGTGGCAACGCCAATGCCCTTAAAGCCTTCGACAATCTTCCTGTCGACGCGCTTGATATTGGTTTTTACGATGGACATGACACCCCCGAAAGGCAGGTGTTCGATTCTGCGCCTCGTCTTGTGGAAAAGCACATCGGAAATACACAATCGGCCATAATAAAAAGCTATAGGATGGTATAGTTGTGGCTGCATGAACGGCAGGCTGGGCGGCTTCGCCCAGCGTGGTTGGGTGCCGGCGAAAATGCTGGGCGAAGCCGCCCAGCCTACAACAATCCACTGTCATTTCGAGCAACGCGAGAAACCTTTCTTGATCTTGGTTAATCGACCCACGGCATAACCATTCATGTTAACCATCAACCTGAAACATCTTTACTTCTTCTCGGAAGTGGCACGGCTGGGCAATGTCACAGCCGCTGCACACGCCATACACCTGACACAACCGGCCATTACCCAGGCTGTAGCCAATGTGGAACGCTATTTTGGCAGCGCCCTGTTGCACAGAACCCGCAATGGTGTCGCATTAACTGCTGCCGGCAAGGCATGTCAGCTGAGAGTGGAACGCGCCCTGGGCCAGTTGCACGATGGCATCGCGGAATTCGGCAAGCCGCTGAATGTGCAGAAGCGCACTCACCTGTTGCGATCACTCAGCACCGCACAGGTGGAAGCATTGCTGGCAGTGGTCGAACATCGCAATTTCAGTGCGGCATCACGCGCACGCAACCAGTCACAACCGGCCATTCATCGTGCCACGCGTGATCTGGAACGTCTGCTGGAAATATCATTATTTGAAAAAACCAGCTATGGCATCGTACCCACGCGCGCCGCCGAACGATTCGCGCGCAAGGCGCGTCTTGCGTTCGCCGAGATTTCGCAGGCCCGTGCCGAAGTCATTGCCGTCAATGGCGGTGAAGCTGGACGCACCGTGGTGGGCGCATTGCCATTGGCCAGAACATTTCTGCTTCCCAATGCGCTGCTGCAATTTTCAGAAGAGTTTCCCAAGCATCAAATCGAAATTGTCGAAGGCACCTACAGTCACCTGCTGGAGTCGTTGCATTCCGGCGAAGTGGATTTCTTCATCGGCGCCATGCGTCATGCAAAGCCCGGCACCGGCATCATGGAAACACGTCTGTTTGAAGACCCGCTGTCCATCATCATGCGTTCGCGTCATCCATTGTCGAAGAAACGACGCATCACCGTGCAGATGCTTTCCTCATTTCCATGGGTGGCACCGCGTACCGGCTCACCCTTGCGCAACCAATATAACAAGTTGTTCAGAAGCGCCGGTGTGCAACCGCCGCTGGCGTCCATTGAATGCAATTCCATTTCCGCAGCGCGCGCGCTGTTGCTGGAAAGTGACCGCATCATGCTGCTGTCCGCGCACCAGGTTTACTACGATCTGCGGGCCGGCATGTTAAAGGCACTGCCGCCACCCGCAGGAAAGATCAGCCGTCCAATCGGCATGACATGGCGCAGCGGCTGGGAACCGACCAGGACACAGGCGGTATTGCTCGACATGCTGAAAGAAAGCGCGCGCCAGCTTCATGCAGGTTGAGGGCAACATTCATCAGCAATGACGCTGGATGTGGATTGACACGCTGCGCACAAAATCATGCGCAACGTGTCGAACATGCAATGATGCAGCGCTATGCCACGTGGTAACGCAGCACGATCATCACATCATCCAGTTCATCCGGCTGCGTTGTCAACGCCGTGTAATCCGCCGCAGTGCTGCGTTTGATCTTGAACGTGACCGGTTGATCCACGTCGAGTTCTTCCAGATTCATGCCGGCATCGGTGGTATCAACGCTGGTGTGATTGACATCACCGTAGGCGGATGCAGGCGCCACGGTGATTGGCGATGAATTGACAGTATCTGTATCCGTATTGGTATAACTCATCAGCAGGTTGTAAGTCGCACTCTGTGTCGAGCGCACAAACACCTCCAGTTGCATTACGGTCACGATGCGATCCTGCGCGAAGAACGGAAAGCGCGCGCGCGCAGGCGTAAAGGTCAGCAACTGTTCACCCCCTTCATTGGCGGGATGCAGGAAGCGATACCATTCATTGGGAAAATCATGTTTCATGCTGAAGAATTGCATCAGCGGTTCCTCAGACAGTTCAGCTGCATTGCCAATGAAGTTCTTGATATAGGTAATGGCCTTGTCCCTGAACATGCCAACATCTTCGCGTGCGGTGTAACCCACATGCATGATGACATCGCTGATGGTTGAATAATCGAATTGCCGGAGATCCCGGTCAGCAGTCAGTTCAATCTGCCACTGACTGATGGCGCCGGCGTATTCAAACGGCAGATAGCGTTCATCACGGAAATTGAACTCGAACAATCCTGGATCGGCCTGTGCAGTGCTGGTGGCGATGGCGGTAACCGGCACGTAGTTGACACGGAAGCGATCGTCATCAATCCACGCGCCTTCATCGTTCTCGTGTTCGTAATTGCCCGAACTGTTCATCGCCGTATTGATGCGTATCGAATTGTTGAGCAATCGCAGGGTGCAATTCACCGATGTGAACGGTCCTGCGATACAGGGAATCGACAGGCGCACATTGCGGATGCGGCGGAAGTAATGTCCCTGAAAATCAAGATCGAACAATTCCTCCGGCAGATTCACATAGCACCTGCCGGTTTCACGCAATTCAACAAGCGCCAGCGGATTCAGTCGTGTCAGCGAGATGCTCTTGACCAGCTCGAGCTCGCGGCGATTTTCATCAATGTAGGATTTTTCCAGTTGCCGCAATGCAAGTTGCAGTTGCTCACCGGCGGTCAATCCCTGCTTCTGGTTATCCCAGTAGCCGTACTGAATAAAGCTGGTGCTGTCCGTGCCCAGTTCATATTGATATGCTTTCTCCGTTTTCTTCGCCATGTCATAGGCAAGGTTGTAGCTTTGCTTGTAGGTGGCGAACAACTGTTCCTTCATCCATTGATAGAGCTCCTGATTGGTGAATTTGTCCGTCAGGAAATCTTCCACCGCCTGTGCATTGGCAATCGCCTGTTGATGATAGTCCAGCTCCTTCTGTGCAATCTGCACTCTGATCTGTGCAGTGGTCAGTTGCTTGTCGATCTGCGTGATCTCCTTTGCGGCGAGATTGGCCTGATAAGTCCATTCCTGTTCACGGCGGATGTAGCCTGCCATCTTGCCGGCCATCAACGCGCCAAAGTTAAGCAGATCGGCAATGCCTTCCGGAATCTTGGCCAGGCCCGAAATGCCGCCGGCAATGTTGGAACCGCCATAGCTGATGGTTGCACCACAACCAAACGGTTCAACCTGCGCCGAAAAATTGGGAATGAAATTCATTGTGCCGCCAATGCTTTCACCCAGCGTGGCAATCTGATGAAAGAGCTGTCCACCCAGATTCAACAACAGTTCCTGTTGTTCACGTGGAATCACCTTGACGCCGGATTCACCCGAAGCTACCAGTGAAGTATCAGCGCTGCTGGTGATGGCCGGAATCACCGTATCAGCCGGCAACGTGCTGTCGGCGGTCAACTCCGCAGCAATGACCGGTGCAGCAGGAATGGTGATGGAATCATTGCCAAGCAATCCTGCATAGTGCTGCAACTTGAACACTGCCGTGTCACGCGCCTTTTCCAGTTGTTGCTGGTTGGATTCCGCTTCGAGCACCTGTCGTTCCTTGACGGCAGTCATCAGGTTCAACAATTGTGTTTCATTCGTGGCGCGCAACAGTGAAAGTTCTTCGGCATCTTTCTTTTCCAGCGCTGCCAGCAGGGCATTGCCCAGTGCTTTCACATCGTCACAGAACTGATTGGCTTTCTCGATGAGATAAGTGAAACGATAAATCGGCGGCGGACTCGACAGATCGGCAAGAATGCTGCCAAGACTCAGTCCCTGCGATGCAGCCTGGATCAACGCGCCCGGATCAATGGGCGGCGCAAACAATGCCAGCTTGCGGAATACGCCATCGATGTTCTGACAATGACGGATCTTGTAAAGACGATCAGCCACGGTATCCCAGTAACCCATCAGTTGATCGTTGGGTGGAATGCAGAAATACAGTGCCGGACCCACGCCCAGCAGATTGGTGCCATTGGATGAATCACTGACACTGGTCTCGCTGCTGTACGGGAAAATATTTTCCAGTTCGACCAGTGCATTGGAAAAATCATCCCACTTGTCCTGCAGCGATGCATAGGTTTCTGCCTTGATCTCCCCGCGTTCCGGTACAAACTGCGGACGTGGTCCAAGAATGTGATTGGCAATCACATAAATCTGCAATGCTTCATTCACGCTTTCCATCGTGTCCTGACGGAACAGCGAATCACCCCAGTTCAGCAGATTTTCCACGTACTTCACAACCACACTCTTCATGTACGCAATTGGCCGGTTTGCAGCAACCAGGTGTGGATCAAAAGGATTGTCGCGCCATTCGGCAATGGTGGCATTCTCCACCGCAGGATCATTGTTGGCGGTCAGTGAACGGAACCAGTCTTCCAGCGAATCAGCCGGTGTGGTCTTGAATGGCAGTACATTCCAGTAACGCGATGTCTCCGACTCGCCGGGACCGGGCAATGCATCCGTGGTAGGATCGAAGATGTAATGAAACCACTTCATTGCTTCTTCGTACTGGCCGTTCTTCGACAGTCGTGTGGCAATGTACAACGGCGCATGGAAGAACAGCTCCCAGTTGTACAGACTGTTGGCGCCATAAACATCGAAGCACACATTCTCCTTGTAATAAGTGCGCGTGGCAAAGTCGGCGGGCTTTTGCACAAAGCCATTGGTGAAATTGGGTTGATAGATACTTTCAAAGGTTGCACCTTCATCCGACGGCAGGGTGGTATCACTTGCCTGCAACAGCTCTACATCGCCACGATTCAGGTTTTGTACATAGTTGGCAGCATAAGGATGATGAAAGGTATGGAACTCCAGCCCGGTGTCTGTTTGCAACCAGCCGATCTGCCATGACCCGATGACTTCGACACCGCCGAAAGCAGCCTTGGTGTATCCGCTGGCTGCCTTGCCCATCAATGCAGAGGCGCCGGATTTTCCTGACATCACATTTAACGGCTTCGTATCGGTCTTGTTACTTGAGAGCATCGCCGTACGCATGCGTGGTGTGGCTGTCATCATGCCGGTCATCACATTGACACCGCCTGCATTCATTGCACCACCTGCGTTCGCCATGGACGCACTGGAGAAGAATGAAGGCAACGGATACTCCATGGCACCCGCATAGTCACCGCCCAGCATCACCGGCGTTCCGGTGGCGGCGCTGTTGCCAAAGTAGTAAGTGGGATCACCCGTTGCATAGTCCGGCAATGGATCGACCACGGGCTTGCCGTTGTAATAATCATCCGGACCAAGGTGCGGAATGCTGATGGGTATCTTCCAGTTGCTGTCGTCTACCAATCCGGGCACATAAGGCGGATGCCAGCCGGGATTGCGCACCCAGACTATGAATGAAATATCCACGGGTCTTACAAAATAAGTGCGCTTCGATTCGGTGAAGAAAAACGGATCATTGAGCGTGATATTCAATCCGGTCTGTGAATTGACCGGCAGCAGCTTGTGCGAGGTGGAGGTCTTAAGATAGGTATCGTCTTCAAGTGTCAGTTGTCCGTAACCGGTGTGGCTTTCATAGAAGTAGCTGTATATTGATGCCGGTGGATTCAGCCATTCAACGAAATATCCATCGCTGACAGTAACGGGCGACTGGATGTCATCAAATATGAACGCAGCGCGGAACAGGTTATAAACTGCATCCGTTATCGTGATGTTCAATTGCTGTGTCTTGGGATCGGGAGACACTGTGAACAACAGGTCTTTTTCCGACTGGAAGCCACCGGTGCCGGGATATTGCCGCGTGAACTCCTTGGTGAGTTTTTTCGGCGACCATTTATCATCGTCATATTCGCTGTAACCCAGCCGTATCTCAAAGTAAGTGCTGGCTGCGTATGTTGACAACGGCTTGTCGGAAGCATCCTTTGCCGATTGACTGCCCGTATTGCCGGAATCGGTGCTGATCTTGGTGAACTCCGGCCAGAACAGGAACAACCTGTTTTTCCACACCACCGGCAGCAATTGCACACCGCTGTCCGTGCCCGCTTCTACGGAGCGGATGTCAACGGGTATCTTTTCCCATGCGCTCCATTTGCGATATTCATTCCAGCGGCGATAGAAATACTTGTACGGCGCGGCATGCGTCCGCGCAAACACATGCAGATATTTAAGTGTGCCATCGTCGTAGTTCTCGCGATGCAGACCGCATACTTCGACATTGGCCACTTCATTCAATGATGACAGATAATTGCGGAACGCCTGTTCGACGCTGTCGGGATTAATGTCGTTCTGCACCAGGTATGATTCCATGTCCTTGAAGAATTCACTGCGATCCGTACGCCAGTCGGGTTCCAGCCAGTTTTCCGGATACAGGAACACCTTGCGATTGGCTTCCCATACTCGATAGTTCTTCATCCATTCCCAGCGATCCGGATCGATTGCCGCCGGTGATACGCCGGTTTCGCTTCCTGATGAGCGATTGCTTTCGAGATTGAGCAGGCAACGGTTGACGAACATCTGCACGGATGAATTGGCCTGCACAATGCGCGATGTATCCATGCAGGCGCCCATTTGCACATCAATGAGGAAGTATTCAAACAGGCCATCGGCATCAGTTGCTCCCCACGACTGAATGGATGGGCGTGTCAGCAGATAGGCAATCAACGCCTGCTGCTGATTGCGCCGCAAGGTATCACTCAGATTGCCGGCGATGCTCAGCCAGTCGCTGTCGCTGTACCGCGCCTTCACCGTGTTCTTCAGCAGCTGTGCAGTCGCATGCAGAGCATCAAAGCCGGTTTCCACCGTGCCCACCTGTGTCACTGTCTGCGCCGACAAACCGGTACGTACAGCAAGCAACATCACCTCACGCATCTTGTTCAATGCGATTTCATTCCTGAAATCATTCACTGCCAGCGTGAAATGGGTGTCCACCAGATAATCAACACTGGCTGCATCCCACGCTGTCGCCTGACACAGCAATGCCTTCAGCGCGGTCAATGTGGGCGCAGGGCTGCTGACATTGGCCGCGACGAACACGTCGATCAGCGATGCCTGTGCCTGCGGCGCATCCTTGCGCAAGGACACATAGTCATACACACGCTGCCAGTCGTTGACAGTGAGCGCGGAAAAATTGATGTTATTGAAGTCGGGCGCATACCCGGCATAGTGATTGACCTCGGCATCGGTGAGCGCAAAGGTATTGATGAACTTTGCGGCACGATGCAGCACTGTCGCCAGCGTCGAGAACTCATCGACAATGGCCGCAGGATAGGCAACGCTGGATGGAATCACCTGCAAGGCGCTGGACGCCGTCTTCCATTGCAATTGCACACCGGCATTGTTCGCGGTCTCAGCATATTCAAGTTTCAGTCGTTGCAGTGTTGCTGCATTGAATGTCACCACCGCTTCCCAGGAAAGATTGGCATCGCCGGCGGCCTTCTCGACGACAAGTGCATCGTCCAGATACAACTTGAATGCTTCATCTGCTTCGGCAACCGTCACCACCACCGTATAATCACCACTGGCGGGCGCACTGATATCTGCCTGCCAGCGCACACTGAAGTTATCCGCCGGTACGGTTGCATCCGGTGCGCCGGTATCCCAGGAAAAATCCACCGCTTCATCAACACGCTCGAGTACCGCTGTAGTCCACGTTGCATCGCTGAAGTAGGTGGCGGAGAAACCCTGCGTGGATAGTTCATCTATGAGGTGATCAATCTGCGCGGCGATCAGCACAGCAGCCGCCGCTTCACTCAGTCCAATCAATGCGGCAATGTGCTGAGTGATGGCGTCGCGGCGCAACTTGGTTTTGAGAATGGGCAGGTAGTGATTGTAGACATACACCATGCGTTCTTCGCTGGTGGCGGCAGTGAGCTGCTTTGGATGATCGAGCAGCACGCGCTTTGCTTCGCTGATGTCGGCAAATACACCGCCCGATGCACCGGTAAAGTTGTCGGCAAGGAAGGTCTCCGGCGCCGTGTACAGCTCGTCAACCGCCTGTTTGAAATTCGCCGTTGCATTGCTCAGTGCCTTCAATGCACTTTGCTCGTCATCGGTCATCACACCGTTGCAGGTGAAACGTCCGCTACCCTTGATATAGCTGTACTTGTCTGCCAGTGCATCGGGAATGGTGATCAGCAGATTGTGATCCGTCATCACTTCAAAGGTGGCAGTGCCATTGATGATGCCCAGCAATTCGCCGGCGGTTTGCGCATCGAAGCTGAGTGACAGCTTGGCCAGCAGAATGTCAGCCGTCAGCGGCGATGGCGCTGTGGCGGGATGATCCTGCTCAATGGCATCGAATGCATCGCGAATCGCAGTGATGGCGCCGGTCACCTTGTCATTGTCCAGACCGATCTTTGAATCGGCGGGCAATGTACCCTGAACAATGTATTGCAATACCGCGGCCTTGAAGCCGGATGATTTGGCGGCCGCCACCCATTTCGCAAAGTCACGCGTTGCCTGTGGACTGATACTGGTGAAATCACCCGCCTGCACATCCCATACACTGAATGGCGTTGCATTGCTGATCGTCACCAGTGTGCAGAGATCAGCAACTTTCATCGTCAACGATTTCGCCAGCAACGCATACCTGTACAAGGTACTGAGATTGCCGATATTCAGAATGTCGGTGTTGAGATTGATGGCGCGTGGTGTGCCACCATCTACAATGCGGGCCACTTGCAGAATGGCCTGCAGATCTTCATCGCGAATGCGGAACGCCGCAAGGATGGCCGATTGATGATCAGCAAGCACGGCACTGCCATCCTGCAAATAATTTCCCCACGCATCCGCGGCAAATGCCGTGTCGATCTGCTGCACTGACTTGTTGAGGAACAGCTTCCTGTACAACGAGCTGTCACCATACGTATCAATGGCGCCCCAGAATGCCGCCAGTTGATTGATGTTGAGCCCGGTCTGCCTCTGCAATTGCAGCACCTGATCGAGCTCGACAATCAGGCCGGGAGTAACATCACTGGCACCCAGCGCGGCAATCAGCAGATCAGTCTCGTGAATGGTCAGACCCAGCTTGCGCCACAGACGGATGAAGCGATGCAGCTTGCTCCAGGTAGTGTTGCTGATTCCGCTGGTGGCGCTGCCTTCGTACATGCTTTGAATGCTGCGCAGTTCAGTGGTATCCAGATCGCATTCCGAATCGGGTTGATACAGTGTCACCACTTGCTGGAATTCGGCAAAGTGATCGTGCACCCAGCTTTTCAATCCTGCCGGAGTGATTGCCATGCCAAGCGCAGCGTTGTATGCATTGATCGCCGCCACGATGCCGCTGTCGCCTGCCGGGTCCAGCGTGCCCGATGCAATCTGGCCCAGTTTGGTGTAAAGCGTATTTGCATCAATGTTCCCGTAAGAGAACAACGCTTGCAGAAAATCCAGTGCGCCCTGATACGGATTGATGAATTGCGTCTTGATGATCTCTATCAAATCGGTATATGCCACACCGGAACGCGACATGAATTCGCGGACGCTCTTCAGCGATTCCAGATCGCCTGCAGCAGCCAGTCCATAATATTGATACAGCGCGGTGGAATCGGCCGTGCCATCAAAATCCTGACCAGTAAGTACGCGATATTCTTCCTGCGACAGTTGCAACGATTCGGCGGCAATGGCGCGCGTCTGTGTTGTATCCGGCGCCGGATTGGCGGCATCCAGCATGGCATGACGGCTTGCCTTCAGATAATCGCCAAAAGTACGGATGGTATCGAGCGGCTGGTGATATGGCAGCGAGAACGGATACTTCGCATCCTTGATATTGCGATAGGCATCGAGATTGAAATTCTGCGGATTGGCGCGCAGCTCGTCGGCAGTGGCTTCTCCGGTATCATAACCTTGGTAGCTGGCCAGTGAATCATGTGCCGCATAGTACTCCATCACTTCATTGGCAAGATCAATATAGGGAATGATGGTGTTGGTGTTCTCGCAGGTCAGGGGCAGATAGAACAAATCAGGACGGCGTGTCTTAAGCACATCCAGCGGCGATTGACCGTTGTCATTCTGATCACCACGCCACAGGAAGCGCATCAGATCGACAAAGTAAGCAGCAGCGCCATACACCGAACGGCATTCTTCACATTCACACAGATCAGGACTGCCAAACAATTCGCTGTAATTGGGAATGCGATTGGTCACTGCGGTTATCGCCGCAGTGTAATCTTCCATACCCAGCGCATAGGCAGGTGCGGTGTTTTGCGTATAGTCGAGAATCCGCATGGCCGTGGTTTCCGACCGCGCCGCAATATGCGAGGCACGCTGATGAATTGCATATGCCACATCCGCACCGCCTACCGCATCACCATAAGTGCTGATGAAATTCTTGCGTGGCATGGCAGCAATGGCCGTGGCCGAACCGGTTTTACCCGCCATCAGCGCCTGCATTGCATCAGGACCCGGACTGATCTGGAACAGCCGCTGCATCTTGCAAAGTTCATCCCGTGCATCGGCATAACTGTCCCTGGCGATGGCCTGCAGTTGTTTTTCAAAATCACTGACACGTGATGATGCAATATCAAAGTCCGGTGTCTTTGTGAGGAAATCATTCAAGACACGCGCCACCTTGCTCTTTTCAACGGGCATCTTGTTGCTGCGAAGCAATTGCGCAATGCGTTTGGTTGGAAATGCCGCATTCAGCATATTCTGCATCTGCGCGATGTAAGTGGCCACACGTTCTGCGTCACTGGCGCCGGTCACCGCATCGGGAATACCGTTGCTGTCCACCAGTTTTTTCCATGCCGCATCATCAAGATCGAACAACGCATCAATGGAATCGACTTTATGCTCATTGAGCAATGCACCCACCAGTTTGCTGTTGTCGCCGCTGATCTGAGTCAATTGCTGCGTCAGCATCAGCCTGTCAATCGCCTTTTTATTGTTCTTGAACTCCGGCTGTGAAGGCAGATGCGTGCTCCAGAATTCACTGTAGTCATTGCCCGTGAACGTGCCCACAGCACGCAGGAATGCCGAGCGCTGCGCAGTGGCCGGCAAGGCATTCTTCAGCATTGCATTCAGCGTGGCGCGGCGCGGACTGTTGTCGTCAAGCACTTGCTGCACGGCATGCTCGCGAATCATTTTCAGCAGCAAGGTCAATAACTGCTTTGCTGGTTCATCAATAATGTGCCGCGTGACTGACATGGCAATGGCCGCTTGCAGCTCGTCATCCGTCTTGTTATGCAACGCGTCGGGCGACAGCACGATATTCTGCCGGCCAATGCCATACAGCATTTCATGCACTGCCTGTTTGTCGAACTTGCCGTTCAACTGATTCAACAGGCGTTGTGCGGCAGCCGCAATGTTCACCTGCTCCGCTGCAACATCCAGTTCACTGGCAATGAATGACAACTGATCCTTGTTCGAAACAACCTCATCAAAGCGCGCGTTGCTTTCCTTCAGGAATACATTAAGCGCGTCCATGAGCGCTGCATACTCCGTGCGCGTATCGGCATTCGTCAATGTCACATCCAGACTGGAGACTTGACCTTGTACAGAATAATCGGCGGTGGTGACCATGCGTGAACGGCCGATGATGTTGTCCTGTGCTTTTCTGTTTTGTGCCTTGCTGCCACGGCCATCAATGGCAAACACCACAACATCGGCTTTGTTGCGTTCGGCGCGCCTGTACTGCCAGTCATAAAATTTGATGGTGTAATTGCCATCCACATCGGATGTGCACTGACCTAGAAATTCGAAACCACCGGTTTTTTTCAATTCCGCAAGTGAAGCTGCCTTGCGATATACCGCTGCACCGCGCAGATCGACATCAAACGCAATCAGTTGCACGCCGCCGGCCGCATTGCCATTCGTGCCGCGCACAGTGCCGCTGACGGTGAATGCATGTGAACTGTCGAGCAGCCCGCGTTGATTCAACACGTTGATCAACGCGCTGGCGCCGGCGTCACTCAACAGCGATCCCTTTGCGAATGTGACATGCTGCTGCTTCAACACCGACTGCACTTTCTTCTGCGTATCCTTGCCGGCAACATTCTTTGCCGTCTCGGAGGGATTGACAGCAAGCCCCAGCGCATCAAGTGCCTGATGCAATACACTCACACGATAAGAAACTTCGTTGAGCGCCACTGCTGAAATCATTTGTTTGGTAGCCACGGTCATATCCTCGTTACAATGACATCACGTTTCATGAATGTGCCGATTTGAATCATCAATTTGAAAGCCAGCGGCCCAGGTTGAATCCACCCGCGAAGGCAACCAGCCCAACGCCAAGCAGCCCCACCCATCCAACGGGCGTGAAGAGTGAAGCAATCAGCAACAAACCGCCGATTGCACCCAGTGCATCAACAATGCCGCCCGCGGTATCGCCGGATTTGAATGCGCGATAGGACTGAATACCGAATCCGATTGCCGCGCCAGCACCACCAAGTGCAGTGCCCGCACTCATTGCCGATACACTTAACGCAGTGCCTGAAAACAACGTTGCGCCTTCGGTGCTCATTGCATAGATTTCCAGCGCACCACCGGCAGTCGACAGGCCATCTGCACCAGCCATGGGATAGTCGCCGTGATACAAGTCGCTGCCAAATGCAATCGCTGACAGTCCCGTCCCTGCGTACGTAAGTCCGCGCGTTACTGAACCCACTCTGCCCGGAATACCTCTGACGTATTCAGGTGCTGTAGAGTTGGGCACCGGCCGGCGAATGGCACTGTATCCACGATTGATTTCTGCACCTGCGCCTGCCGGAATGTCGGTGGGTGTGATGACAACTGCTTGAGGTGATTTGCCGGCCATCGTACCGGTTGGATTGCCGCGGATCGCTGCGCCTGCATCACGCGTCGCCTGACTCGCATGACCTGCCAATTGACTCATGCTGTTGCTGGATTTGATCTGCAATATTTCAGTTGCAGTCTCTACATCGTAGAGTGGACGATTGTCGCCAGTGGCACGAATCGCATCCATGATTCGATTGTTGTAAAGATGTTCCAATGTAAATCCGCGGTCGCGGAAGCTGCGTGCCCAAATCGCATCTTCCAGCGCAGGACCCGCCTGTGTCAGCGCATTTGCTCCCGGTGATGAATCTGATGTTGAACTTGATCCATCACCCGCTCCTGTTGAAGAACTCGAACCCGTGCCCGGACTTGTGCCACTACCGGATGCAGCATCTGTCGAAGATGCATCCGCAGTGGTGTCACCGCTTCCCGATGCGCCTGCACCGCTGCCAGTATCGCCACTGCCCGATCCGGCACCGCTGCCACTATCACCTGTTCCACCACTACCTGACGATGAGGATGAACCATCGCCGCCATCACCCGAACTGCTGTCCGAGCTATCGGCGCCTGCACTATCTCCATCACCACTGCCATCGCCTTCACCACCATCACTGGCAGGACGATCTTCCCAATGCCATGTGTCTATAAGCCAACTCCGGGTGGCCCGAACATAGTGCATTGCATCGATATGCAGGACACGAGTGCCATTACCGAATCTGGCAGTAATATCATTCTCGATGTATCGCCTGGCGGCCGCTTCCTGATTTGGATCACGCAATGGTGAGTCTGCGGGAGCGGTGACAGTAACGTCATCATCCATTCCATTCGGATCATGCATCATCACCGGATTGTTCGAGCAATAACGGTAAAGATTAAAGCCACGCACAAATCCCGCCGGATCGGCACTGGTCCAACGTCCCAGCCACGGCGCGTAATAACGCGCCCCGAAGTAATACAAACCCGATTCATCATCGCGTTCCTTGCCGCTGTAACGGAAACGTTTCAGGCTGATGTCGTAACCGGCAATGTTGGCGCGATAGGCAGTGGAACCGAACGGATGATATTCCTCGTATGAAACAACATGACCATCCGTGTCTGTTTCAATACTGCTTGATCCAAGATGATTGCCGTATTGATAACGGATCAATGGTTCATTCAATGCATTGGATGGATCGTCGTTGTTGACATCCACTGTCTTGGTATCCACCTGCGCAATAACGCCGGTGTTGTCACTGACATGAATGGTGCTGCGTTCAAACAGCAATTGACCGGTGTCGCGACGGCGCCGCCGGAAAATCATCAGACCGCCAAGGAATATCCATTCCAGCTGTAACGAACCATTGCGGTCAATCACCTTGCGCACGCGCTGACCGCCGGTGTCGTAGACATAGTAAGCATTGCCGCCGCCGCCCAGAACGACATGATGCAGTTGATCCATTGCATTCCAGTCAAGTTGCGCCAGGTTCGGCATGCGAATCATGTTGCCGTAAACATCGTATTGATACGTTCCGGTGAAAGGACCCGCATCGGCATCGCCGGGCATGCTGGATGACATCAGGCGATTGGTGCAATTGGCGGCGTCATCCTGATATGCATAGTGATAGTGACGCGTCCAGCCCGCGCCAATACCCGCCTGGTTCTTGAAGCGGTGTTTCATCAGCGTGATGTTGCCCGCGAGATCGTAGCTGTATTCCTCGGTGTAAGTACGCACTGCGGTATCGTTGTTGGCATACGGCAGTTGTGGAATCGCAGCCATATCGGCGCTGGTCAGTACATCATCATTGACACCACCCGCCAGTTCACGGCCGGTGGCGCGGATCAACTGGTTGACTGCGTCATATTCAAACAGTGATTCCGGACGTACGACGGCATTGTTGAAGTAGAACGTCTGTTGTGCATCGTCACTGACCTGCACGATGTTGCCAACGGCATCGTATTCGTAATTCAGATCCTGCAATGCTGTTGCATCAGCCGCGCCATCGGCCTTGGTCAGCAGGCGCACCAGACGAAATGATTGCGGATCGTAAAAGTAGCTGGTGATGAGGCCATTGCCCAGCGATGCATACTGGCGCTGACCCTTTGCGTTGTAATCCTGTCCGCGAAGGAAGTCGATGAAGGCGCCCTGCCCGCGTATTTGCGCACTCAGTGTTGTCAGCATTCCGCCCGCATCATAAGTGGGCACCATCACCGTGTTGTCCGGCAATGTGACCCGCATGGGACGGCCCAGCGCGTCATACGTTCCCGCGGCAACAAACACTTCACCGGTTTCAAGCAGTGGATCGGCAGTCGTCTGGATGTTGTTGTAATTCGATTCCGCAACCACGCTATTCCAGTCAACGACATTCTGATAGTCATTGGTCAACAGACGTTCAGCACGCGTGGGCAATCCCTTGAAATCCAGTGATGGAATACGCACCTGTCCGGACTGATCAAACAGCATGTGCGGCACGCCCAGCAGATTGAGTTGCTGCGCATTGGGATTGCGGTCGCCATACACCACAGCGTTCCAGACATGTTCACTCTGGCCCGGCTCAGTGATGGCAATGCCGATGGGCCGCCGCAAATCATCGAACAAGGCACGATGCATGCGCCCTTGCGCATCCCACGTCTTGATCATTGCACCGGTGATGTCGAAGAAGGTCCAGCGTTGTCCTTTTTCGGCACTGGTGGCAGTGAGTGCTGCACCCAACATGCTTGCAGTGCCGCTTGATACTTCGCGGCCCAGTTGATCGAATGCCTTGACATAGCGACTGGTGAGATCGCGTTGCACATGCGTTGTGGCCACCACGCCGCCGCCGTAATCACTGATGGTGTAGCAGGGACGACCAAGGTTATCGAAATGAAACTCACTTGGCGTGTTTGCATTCTTCGCTGCCAGCCATGCAGCGCGGCGTGATGCGTTGCCAGCAGGTTCAGGTTCCACTGCAGGATCGGGACTGCCGCGATCCGCATACCATTGACTGTCGCGTACCGTATCGCCCACACCATACGCCCGTTGCAGCCACGGTGTGAATTCAACGCGTGCATAAGTGCCATCAGGATAATCAGTACGGACATTGCGTCCCAGTGCATCGTAGTAAAACAGGGGTGTCACACCCAGCTCGCGCAACGCGCGTTCATTTTCATATTCGTACGTAACACTGAAGTAAGGTTCGTACTTCTTGACCGGATTGCCCTTGTTGTTGCGAATGACACGGCCATTGCCAACCCAGCGCGGATCGGCATCCACTTCCACAGCATTGCCATTGCTGTCTACTTTCAATGCCTTGCCCGGATGCGCCTGCGCCTTGACAAGCGCCACGCCGCCCATGCCATTGGTATAGGTATAGCTTTCCAGCCAGCGGGTATTTGCAGCCCCATGCTGTTCACGCGCGTAAGTGTGCACGACATTCGGCTGACCGGTACGAATGTAATTGAACAGGTCATATTCAAGACGCGTAGTGGGATCATCGAGAGTATCGCCATCACTGCTGCCTTCCTTACCCATCACCGCCGTGGCAATCACCTGGCCCAGCACATCAACGCGGATTGCAGCGCGATTGCCATTGGGATCGGTGGCAAACACCGGCCCCAGTATCCGGTAATCATTGACGACCGAGGTGACATTCCATGCCGCCTGCACCACCTGCACCTGTTCAATGAGCAGATCGTAGTGATCGAAGGTCGCACGGCTTTCAATACCGAACGGGTTGCGCGTGCCGAGAGGTATGTAAAAATGCGTTTCAGGATGATCGGGATAAACAGCAACAGATGAAGGTATCCACCAATGTGCATCACCATCGAAGTGCACATAGCCTGCGGCAAGCAATTCTGCATCGCTGACATGGCCTGCGTAATGCGCAGCAACAATGGTATCTGTCAATGCAAGCGTGAAACTTTGCGCACCGAGACCCAGCGTATCCCATTGTCCAAGCGGCAATGGATTGAGTGAGTTATCAAGAAACAGACCACGATGTCGTGACAGCAGGCGCTTTTGCGGTGTGACATTGTCTGCCACTGTTTCATATGCAATGCCGCTGGTGGTTGCAATGGCCGCAGCAAGCTCATCAAGCTGGAACAATGACCCCGCCGGCGCAACGCCGGTAATTTCGCACACGCGGCTTTCGTACGGAACGCGCAAACGATAGACGCGTGGTGATGCCTGATCAATGTCCGGTGTGTAATCGGTTTCGGCGTAAGTAATGGAGCGCGCAGCCTGTTCATCACGCACACTGGAAGGCAGTGACATATCCGCTACCTGCCGTCCGTACACCACCGATGCCGACTTCAATACATTGCCATACGGCCCATATTCGAGATTGAACGCATGCGTGATGCGCGGATCGCTGATATTGCGTTCATAGCATGCGCTGACAGATTCGCGGCCCAGCCGCATGAACACCGCATGTTGCCCCGGCGCCGCATGTTGCAGGCAGAGCACTTCATAACGGTTTTCAGCGATGTGATAAGGCAGGTGTTCACTGGCCGATCCATCGTAACTGTACACCTCGCTGCGCAGCACCGCGCCTTTCAGCGCGCGCAAACATTCGCGGTGTTCATCTGCATTCAGATCATCAGGAACGATGGCATCAGAGAGCATGGCCTGCGCACTGAAGTATTCATGCTGAAGCTGGTGCAGCATGGGTCGTTCATTGATGAATGCACCGGTATGAAACCAGGTCCGCGTCAGCACTGGCGGTTGATAGAATTGCGGCGCTGTATCCTGTGCACTTCCGGATGCAACCACACCTTCAACGTAGTCTTCGTAAGCATCGGTATCCCACTGCTCCACCATGGCAAAGCCGCGGAATTCGCGTTCAGGCCCATCGAAGTAACCATGATGATAGGCATATCGCGACGTAAAACGATTGCGGCTGATGGCATCGAATGCTTCCACGCGTTCCACCACATGAACCGGAAACGGCAGTTTGGTGATCCATGGTTTGCCGTCACGCAGGTCCTGCAGGTAAAACCGGGTTGAAGGCGCGTAACTGACACGCGTTTCAGCGCCAGCGTTATTGCGCATCACTGACAACAGGTAGGGTTTGTCCTGCAGCAGGCGCACATAGCGCATTGGCGCATATCCATTCGCAGCCAGCGGCGAGTTCCACACCAGCGATGCCGTGCCGTTACCCAGCAAATCAACTGCATTGATGTATGCGCTGTTGTCGATGCGCGGCATGGCCAGTTGATAGCCTGTGCTCAACCGGTTGCCGCATTGATTGAAGTACAGCACCGCGCCATCGCGCTTGAGATAAATGATGTCCACCGTGCCGGAACCAGTGATGTCAGCGAGACGGATACGCGATGTGTCGAACTGCTCCAGTGATTCAAACAACGGTGCGTTATCAAACGACACCTTGGCGCCAAAACGGCCATAACCAAGATTGGGCCAGTAACACACTTCCGCATTGCGGATGCGCACAATGTCAATCAATCCGTCACCGGTCATGTCTGCAAGAAAAATGGATTGCGTGCCATCGGCAAACAACACACGCGGTCCCTGTTCTTCATCCAGCGACTGGTACACGCGCTGTGCCGCAGTAAAACCGGCTTCACCTTCGCCGCCATGCCATGTCAGTACATCCTGTTCGGTAATCAATACATCGGGCAAACCGTCACCGGTCAAATCCACCAGACGCAGATTGGGATCCTGCCAGTCAATGTTGGGCCGCTGCTCGAAGGCACGATAGGGCCTCCAGTTTTCATCGGCAGTGCGTTCGAAAAATCCCGGCGTGAAACCGGACAACTCGGTGAGATTCAGTTCACCATCGCCATCAAGGTCCAGCCATTGTCGTGTTGACTGCAATGCGCTGGGTTGCGGCAGCTTTGCAATTTGCTGCAACGGCGCGAAACTCGCGACCATCTGCTCATTGTCATCAGCGGTGAGCGGACTGCGGTTCGGTTTGTAAAACCATGCACCGCCCTGCTCCGTCAATACACCGGGCAGTCCTTCGCCTTCGAGATCGAGCCAGCGATAATTGCCATCGTCAAAACCAGCGGGCAGATTGACGATGCTGTCATGCGCCACTTCCTCCACGGCTTCATTGATGACTGCACGTGTATATTCAAATTCCACCGGCGGCAGAATCTGCATGTCATAGGACTGATACGTGACACCATTGCGTTGCACCGGCGCAGCGTCGCGACGTTGATAACGCGCGTGTGTCACCGATTGCAACTGCGACGCAAAACGCGTGCTGCCGGTGTACGCCAGTTCGGTGCGAATATCCGGATCGGCAGTAAGATCAATATCGTTGTAGTTGAATTCGGTTGATCCCACCAGATACGGCAGATCGCCCAGCTCACTCATGCGATGAAACATGAGCACCCGGCGGCAGCGCCGGTAACAACGCAGCTCGAATCCGGAGCGATGCATGGAACACGCATCGGGACGCACGCGCCATGCAGCACCTGCATCAATGGACGCTTCCACCTGTCCGGCACCGTGATCATCCAGCGCCACCGTTTGCAACACATGTTGTTCGTCGTAGTCGAACACCACTTCAAACAGCCATTCTGCGGAGGACAGATCGGGTTGCACCAGCAATGACTGCCGGTTGCCGTACTTGATGCGTTTGAGATAACGATGTACCGAACGCGTTTGCGGTGTGCGATTGCGTTCGTTGTGTTGCGATACATCGACGTTGCGTGAGTCTTCCGCAACGTATTCGAACACGCTGCCGTTACCTTTGTCATCGACGGTTGAACACAGCAGCCAGGTGAACACATGTTGCGTATCGTTCGCATCGGCAATGCGACTATCCATGCTCTGTCCGTATATGCTGGTGACATTGGCGGCGGACGTCACCTGCCAATATGTATCGCCGTCACTCAGTCGCGTGCAGCGTTCGATGCGCGCAAAAGCGCCGTCAATGCGCGGACGGTAGCGCCGGATGCGATAACCATCGCGCACTTCATTCCACACACTGCCATCGTCGTTGCGCACCGGCACCAGATCTTCAACGCCATCCAGCAGGTACACATCCGATTCTTCTTCATCGCGATATTGGGGAATGCCTTTGTCGGTTTTGCGAGTAATGGCATTGGGCGCCAGTAACCAGCCAATGCCAAACAATCCATTGCCTGCACCGGAATCATAATTGAGCGCCAGTGCAGGACCGGAACCGCCACGGCCCGGTGATACAAGAATGGGAATGCTGACATTGCCCGTACCAGTCACGGGATTCGCTGCAAATTTTTCGCCGATGCCGCGAATGGCGCCGCCGCCTTTGGGAAGATTGATGCTGGGTGTCAGATGTTCAAACGTCTGGCCCAGACCGGATGGAGATGCAACATCACGTTGTGCAACGGCGGCACTACGCGAGTCTTGACTATCACGACTGTCATTTTGTACGCCGGTGTTGCCGAACATATGCCGCCAGTTCCCGTGAGTTCAAATGAGAGGGCAGCTTACGATTTATGATTTTCAATATGAATACGGTATATCTGCGCTTGAATGTACAAATAACATCATTCAGAACGCGATGTTGTTGATTGATGAAGAGCAGAAAACTCATCATCATCTACACAATAAGTATTAACCGTTAATCACGCGAATTATTGTTAATGCATGTTCATGTCGATGCCAATTCGCACCACTGCATTGTTGTTGATCATGATGACGGTGCGACACTGCACAGAATATATTCATTCTTCTTCGACGGCTTCACGATGAACCGAGCTGTTCTATTACTGGCCGCCACTGACATCTCATCGTCGCCAAACGACTACGCATATCACTGTAGCCAATGCAAACTGCACCAGCCATGACCCACGGACAATCAGCGCACCCCCTAAGCAGTTTATAAACGGATCAATACAGTCAAGGAGAGACCACAGGTCATCAGTTGATAACATTCACAATAAATCAGTGCTATAACCACGACCGATATCGGGGTGACGAAGGCTTACCCCTCCATGTCCACCATTCACACTCTTGTAAAACAACGACCGTCATGAAAATAAAATTGCTTTTGCGTACGTTACTCGTATTAGTCACGAGCTTGTTTGCCCTGCATTTGCAGGCCGCTACTGCAGCCGGGCAAGTGTTCACGTTCAAACGTGGTGTCAACATATCCCACTGGCTTTCCCAGAACTTTGGCACGCTGACCTATGCCGCGCCCTGGTTTGGAGAGAAAGATGTCGCCTGGATTGCCGAACACCATTTCGACCATATTCGCCTGCCGGTAGATGTACGATCATGCCTTGCTGCTGATGGCTCTCTTGACGAAGCCAAACTAGCACCCATTAGAGATACCATCCGCTGGTCGCGTGCTCGCGGACTCGGTGTAGTGCTTGATGCGCACTTTCTGCCGGGTGCTGATTTCAATTCGGTGGGTGGCGATAGCCGGGTTTATACCGATCCGGAACTGCAGAAAAAAGTCGCCGTGATCTGGCGAGAACTTGCCCGTCGTTTTGCGAAGGAAGGACCTTATCTTCGTTTCGAAATTCTCAACGAGCCCGTTGCAGCGGAAAACAGGCAGCTGAATCCATTCATGCATCGAATGCTTGCCGCCATTCGCGAAAGCAACCCAACGCGCATTGTGTATGTGACATCAAACAAATGGAGCAGCGTTCACACCGTGAAAGATGTTGAGCTGCCAGCCGATAAAAATATTGCGCTCACCATCCACTTCTACGAGCCGCTGGTGTTCACGCATCAACGCGCATCCTGGGCCGGTTTCAAGAACGATTTGCCACCCGTCACCTTTCCCGGCGTCGTACCCGATGTTACCGGCCATACGCTGCCAAATTATCAACAGCAATTGCACGCCGGTGACAAGTTAACCGCTGAGGATATCGAAAAATCTTTTGCTGAAGTATCAACCTGGCTTGCAAGCCATGCCCCCAGCATTGAAGTATATCTGGGTGAGTTCGGTGTCTATAACACTGCCGATGCTGAATCGACCCGCAACTGGATTCGCACCGTTCGCACCGCCGCAGAGAGCCGCGGTTGGGGTTGGGCAGTCTGGGATTACAACCACGGCTTTGGTGTTCGCAACGAAGATGGCTCAAGCACGGCTGTGCTTGATGGGTTGTTTGATAAATGATGAACCGTCTTATCGCTTAGCGAAATCATCAGCCGCGGCATTGTCATGATGCCGCAGTTAACTCATCATCGAAATGGCAGTGCGTGTTTGACGGTGAGCGACGGTTGAAGCAACGTCCCCCTCGCCCCTTGAGGGGCGAACACGGATGTATTTGCAACGACATCTAATATGTCGTTGCGCCGTGTGAGCGCCAATGCAGGATAGCATTGGCCGGAGTCGGACATGGAGTCGACTTCGACGAGGACAGGGGTAAGGGGTTATCTCAACGCATTCGATATTGCTTGCAGCATAACTTCACGCGTCAATACCCACTGATTGTTCCATTCACTCTAAACGTATCACAACATTTGAGTAGACATCCCCCTCGCTCCTTGAGGGGCAAGCACGGATGTATTTGCAACGACATCTAATATGTCGTTGCGCCGTGTGAGCGCCAATGCAGGATAGCATTGGCCCGAGTCGGACATGGAGTCGACTTCGACGAGGACAGGGGTGAGGGGTTATTTCAACGTATTCGATATTGCTTGCAGCACCACTTCACGGCTCAATACCCACTGATTGTTCCATTCACTCTAAACGTATCACAACATTGGAGTAGACGTCCCCCTCGCCCCTTGAGGGAGAGGGGACAGGGGTGAGGGGTTATTTCAACGCATTCGATATTGCTTGCAGCACCACTTCACGCGTCAATACCCACTGATTGTTCCATATTCGCAGAACCCTGTATCCACGTTCAAGCAACCACGCATCGCGTTCCGTATCATATTCTCTATTTCGTGCATGCTGCGATCCATCGAGTTCAATGATCAGCATTTTCTCCAGGCAAACAAAATCCACAATATATCGTCCGATTGGATGCTGGCGACGAAACTTGTACTTTGAAAATCGTCGATCACGAAGGCAGCGCCACAGTTGCCGTTCGAATAGTGTTTGCGATTGACGAAGAGATCTCGCTTGATTGATTGGCGAGTACATTTTCCTTTGCTCCATTTTTTACTTTACCCCTCACCCCCAGCCCCTCTCCCTCAAGGGGCGAGGGGAGCAGAAATGAATATTCGTCCACATATGCATCACGTCGACGAAACACATTGTTGGGCTTCGAAGACTCAGCCCAACCTACCGCGCTTCGAAGAGTCACATTAACCTACCTTACTAGACAGCGAACGTATTTTACGAATTTATTGAAAATCATGGATTTGGAATGCACGTAAATTCTTTCCACATCTGCCCAGCCTCTCCGGCAATGTTCTCAAATTCCATCCACAACATGGCGGCGAGATCATCGACTTCCGCCGTAAACTCCTTCAATTCATCAAGGGTGATTGAATGATTCGATGAGCGAGCGGAGTCAATCTTATACACCGGTAGCGATTCCTCAATTCCGTGATTTACATACAAATTAAGCATCAGCGGATTGTGGGCTATTAGGTTTCGCGTCTTGGCAAGCTGCTTAGCTCGACTAAACCCGTCACGCAGCTTTCCTAGCGCCTGGGTCAGTTCTTTCCTTCCATTCAAGATTTCCAAAAGTAGTTCGACTCTGCGCGAGAAATCTAGCCGCGATGATGAAGCCCCAATCTTGTCGTTGGGTACGACGTCTAAACACCGCACCGACACATACTCGATGTCTCCAAATCTGAGAAGGGCTCGTCCAACGAGCGACTCCCATTCTAAATGATCGGACGAGCTTGATGGTCTCTTCATAACGTACAATGCTGCGCGACTAGTAACCTGCGTAACGGTTGTAAGTCTTCCGGCAAAGGGTGGATGTGCTTAGCTTGCTAGACGACATTGTTCAATAGCTCTAAATCTGCGAGGTGCTTTTGTCTTTGAGTGTTCGCTGCATCCAGTGCCCTTCTCTTCAAATTGATCAGAGATTCGACAGAAGCGATCTGTACTGACATACCGAAAAGTTTGCCGAGTACCGCTGTGGACGAAATCTCGGCGAACTGCGGTCCATCTTTCTCTGGAGTAAGTAATTCGGCATAGTGGAATTGTTTCAAAGTTACTTGTCGACCAAGCGACACAAATACATCAGAAGACCCTTCCAATCCGAGCTCTTCCAGCACAATAGCAATGCGATCTGCGTTTTCCTCGGATGGATTCACTAAAAGATCCATATCATCCGCTTGTCTGGTCTGGCAGTGCCATGCTATCGCAAGACCGCCAATCACGACGAACTCAACCTGTGCGTCAATTAAGCGTCGAACGAGGTCCTCGTTCGCGCTGCAGTGGATTAATGTGTCGCCAACGCGATTCATGCCAATTAGCTTATTTTATAACCAGTTTGGTGAACAATCGGTTGCAACTTAACACCGTAGATCGACTCGGCGCAAGCACCGAGAACCAACCCCCTCTCCCTTGATCCCTCTCCCACCAGGGGCGAGGGATACAATCAGTCAGCATTTCTCAATCTCAACGCATTACTGATCACCGACACCGATGAAAAGCTCATGGCAAGTCCGGCGATCATGGGGCTGAGCAGCCATCCGGTGATGGGATACAAGATACCGGCAGCAAGTGGAATGCCCAACGAGTTATAACCAAACGCAAACCACAGGTTCTGGCGAATGTTTTTTACCGTAGCACGACTGAGTTGTCGTGCACGCACGATGCCTTGCAAATCACCTTTTACCAACGTGACCTGCGCGCTTTCCATTGCCACATCCGTACCCGTGCCCATCGCGATACCGACATTGGCTTTTGCCAATGCGGGTGCATCGTTAATACCATCGCCCGCCATGGCAACACGACGGCCTTGCGCCTGAAGTCTGGCAATGACATCGGCTTTATCCCTGGGTTGCACTTCAGCAATCACTTCATCAATGGGCAGTGTGGATGCAACAGCGTGCGCGGTGACCTGGTTATCACCCGTAAGCATCACGATGCTCAAACCATCTTCTTTCAATTTCCGCAATGCATCTCGTGCTGTGTCTTTAACTGGATCACTGACTGCGATTGCACCGGCGAGTGTTCCGCCTGCACTCAAGTACACAACGGTGCATCCTTGTTGCGATAGTTGCTCTACCTGGTTCGCCAATGCATCGACGCCAATATGCAGTTGCATCATTAGCGCCTTGTTGCCCAACGCAACTTGCGCTCCATCGTGCTGACCCTGCACACCCTGACCCGTGACTGACTGAAAGTTAGTGATCGTATCGGGCGCGATGTTGCGCGCCTTCGCACCTTCGACGACTGCACGCGCCAAAGGATGTTCACTCGCCATATCCAGTCCCGCGGCAATGCCAAGTATCTGTGATTCTGAATATCCATTGATTGCAATCACGCTATGCAGCGTGGGAAGACCCAACGTTAATGTGCCCGTCTTGTCACATACCAGTGTGTCGATGTTACGCAGGTTTTCGATGGCCTCGGCATCGCGAAACAATATTCCCATCTGTGCAGCACGGCCGGTTGCGACCATGATCGAGATCGGTGTTGCCAATCCCAGTGCGCAGGGACAGGCAATAATCAATACAGCCACCGCATTGATCAATGCATACGACAATGGTGGTTGTGGGCCTAAGAACCACCACGCAACAAACGTCAGGATGGACACGGCCATCACCGCGGGTACAAACCACGCAGCCACTTTATCGGCGAGCCGTTGCGATGGCGCACGTGACCGTTGTGCCTGTGAGACCATGGCAATGATCTGCGACAGCACGCTATCGGCACCCACGCTTTGCGTTTCAATGATCAATGAACCGGTTTGATTCATTGTTGCACCGATCACCCGATCACCGGTCGCCTTCTCCACCGGGATGGACTCGCCCGTCAACATCGATTCATCCACACTGGAATGTCCTTCCACCACACGACCATCGACGGGAATTTTCTCCCCGGGCCTGACGCGCAGGCGATCACCCACTTGTACTTGATCCAGTGGCACATCGGTTTCTGTGCCATCAGCACTGATGCGTCGCGCATGCTTGGGCGTCAAACCCAGCAACTCTTTAATGGCAGCACTGGTTCGGCCTCGCGCACGAACTTCCAGCCATTCACCCAGCAATACCAGCGCCAGCAATGCACTGGCGGTTTCAAAGTACACGCCCACCATGCCATGCATGTCATGCATTTCTACGGGGAATATCTCAGGCACGAGTGTGGCGACCACGCTGTAGACAAACGCCACCAGCACACCGAGACCAATCAGTGTGTACATATTGGGTGAACGCAATTTCACGCCCAGCCAGCCACGACGGTAGTAATCCAGCCCCAGCCACAACACCACGGGAACACTGAGCACAAATTCGATAACACGCAGAGTCAATGCAGTATTCCGCGGCGGACGAAACCCAAACAGATGCGGCAGCATCGCAATGACGATCGCAGGAATGCTGAACACCAGGGCAATCCAGAATTTTGTCTGTATTGCATTCAACTCATCATGAGCTTCATCCACCGCGGGCATCTCCGGCTCCAGCGCCATACCGCACTTGGGACAGGTACCGGGTCCCAGTTGACGAACCTCGGGATGCATGGGGCAGGTATAAATTGCATCCTTGCTTGCGAAAGTTATCGCTTGTTTCTCTGATTGCATCGATGTCGTTTGACAACATGACATCGGCTTGATGTATTGATCCGGATTGGCGACGAACTTCTGCCGGCAGCCTTCGCAACAGAATACGTAACGCTGACCTTGATGCATCGCTGCATGCGGCGAATTGCAAGATACCTGCATGCCACACACCGGATCAGTTGCCGTTGTTTCCACCGGGTGTTTCATGCCGCCGCAAGATGCAGTTTGACTTGCAGTGGATCGGGTTACGGCATGACGCTGCGGCATGAATACGGCCTCTTTCATCAACACAGGCTGCGATGTTAAACCTTCCCATGATGAGAAGGTCAAATGATTTGCGTTACAGTCCATGCGAACGTGTTGCTACAGCCTTTCACTGGCGCTGTTCGCAAACTCTCACTGCAATAGATACTTCCCTAAAGTGCATGCGTCGTTGCTGCTTGCCTCATCCGGCCATCTGACCTTGCATGATTATGGTCCAGAGGGCAGTCAACGACAGTGAATGTTCATCACAGTGCTTTTCAATACGCTGTCAATCGACACATCGGTATCGCTACGCAATCAAAACATCAACTGTATTTTTGTGAAAATCAAACATGAACTGCGTGGTTAACGATATCCAGACCAGCGTTCAATTGATCTCACATAAAACATTTCATTGTTAGTTATAACAATCTGACGATAGCACTCAGCATTTACCGAAGATGACTTATCAATTGAGATGTTATCTCTTACGATTGATTTGGTGTTGAATCAAAGAGGACAAGCGACGGCTTAAAGATCGCTCGTCAATGGCACTCGGTGATTCAGCCCCACGCGTTACCTGGGCAGTTCCTGTGAATACAACAACAAACATGATCGCCCGATAATGCCGCCAAGGTGGCCAGTCAAACATCATCACTATTACTAACAGACTGAGGAAACCAATATGACTTTACGCAAACATTCGTCAACCAATCATCGTGTCAGATACATGAGTTGCATTGCAACGGGCTTGATCGCCTGTTTGTCGATGAGCGATTTATCTGCGCAGACGGCCGGCGCTGGTTACTGGCACACCAGCGGCAACCAGATCGTCGACGCCAATGGCAACAGGGTTCGCATCGCGGGAATCAATTGGTATGGATTCGAGACACCCGATTATCTGGTTCACGGATTGTGGGCGCAGGATTACAAAACTGTACTCAACACCATCAAGGCACTGGGATACAACGTCATTCGCATTCCGTTTTCCAATCAGATGGTGGAAAGCAATCCCGTACCTTCCAACTTTACGCAGTTCGCCAATGGCAAGGCAGCCAACCAGGATCTGGTGGGAAAAACAGCGCTTCAAGATCTCGACCTGATCATCAGTTATGCAGGCTCCATTGGCTTGCGTGTCATTCTTGATAATCATCGTTCGGAAGCAGGCGAGACCAACGAAGCCAGCGGTCTGTGGTACACAAGCGCCTATCCGCAGACCAACTGGATTGTGGACTGGCAGACGATAGCCATGCGTTACAGTGACAGCAAGTTCACTTTCAACGGCAACCCCACCGTCATCGGCATGGACTTGCGCAATGAACCGCATCTGTCGGGCAGCAGCGCCACCAGTGGTTCATGCTGGACCGGTGATACCCAGGTCAACGGCTGCCCTGCTTCACTGACATCACAAAACTGGCCTGCAGCTGCAACAGCCGCAGGCAATGCGATATTGAACATCAACCCGAAGCTGCTGATCATTGTTGAAGGCGTTGATTGCTATAACGGTGTATGCGGCTGGCAAGGTGGTAATCTGATGGGTGTTGCATCGAATCCTGTCAGGCTGAGCATGCCCAATCAGTTGGTATATTCTCCGCACGACTACGGTCCTGCGTTGTTTCAGCAAAAATGGTTCAACAGCAACACCACGGCAAGTTCGCTGGCGAATACATGGAACCAGTACTGGGGTTATATCAGCGTCAATGGCATAGCACCCGTATGGCTCGGCGAGTTCGGTACCGACAATGCCGCGGGCGACTTGCAAAGCAGCGTTGCAGGATCCCAGGGTCAATGGTTTCAATCGCTGGTGGGTTACCTGCAAAGCAATGCGGCAATCAGTTGGACATACTGGGCACTGAATGGTGAAGACAGCTATGGATTGCTGGACAACAGCTATGGCTCGACTCCTCCCAGCGCAACCAAGCAATCAATGCTGGCCAGTATCCAGTTCCCGCTTGGCAGCAGTTCCAGTTCTTCAAGCTCATCGAGTTCGAGTTCAAGCTCCAGCTCCAGTTCAAGCTCAAGCTCAAGCTCAAGCTCAAGCTCAAGTTCTTCGAGTAGCTCATCCAGATCGAGCAGCAGTTCATCAAGTTCATCTAGTTCCAGCAGCGGCGTTGCTTGTCATGTCGTTTATTCCATCACCAACTCATGGCCGGGCGGCTTTCAGGCAGCCATCACTATCAATAACACTGGTAGCACTGCCTTCTCCAGCTGGACGTTGACGTGGAGCTTTGCCAATGGCCAAACCATTTCTTCATTGTGGAATGGCAGTTACACCCAAAGCGGGGCAAACATGACAGTGAAGAGCATGAGTTACAACGGCAACGTTGCCGCCGGTGGCAGCGTCTCGGGTATCGGCTTCACGGCCTCCATCAGCGGTAACACCAATGCGGTTCCTGCGTCGTTTACTGTCAATGGCACACCATGCAAATAGCAATGACAACGATGAATTGATTGTTTGAAAGCAACAGGCTGCTGGCACAGCAACGTCCAGCAGCCTTTTCTTGAGAGAGTAATGGCAATTGGGGGGACTATGCGCTTGCATCCCTGCCGCGCACCTCTGCGAGGCCAACGTTCCGTTGTTCAAAAATTGCTCCAGGCAATTTTTGTCGAACCCGTGCTTGTTCATTTGTTCGTGGGTTCTCATCCCACCAGCAGAAATAAAAAACCCAGCGTTGCTGGGCTTTTTATTTCTGGCGGAGAGGGTGGGATTCGAACCCACGAACACCCGTTAAGATGTTACTGGAATTCCAGTCCAGCGCCTTCGACCACTCGGCCACCTCTCCACAACTCAAACAATCTGTAGTTTCGAAACATCCCTGTAACGCCCCCAGCCAGCACTTCCGTGTACTGTCCTTCGCACGGTTCAATGACACGTTAAGTGTCATTGAAAAGACATCCGTGCTCAGCCACTCGGCCACCTCTCCCGATATCAAAGGGGCGCGCAGATTACACGTTGCGCGCCCTGCACACAATCACTGCAATGCAATTCCTGCCGACCGCAATGCAGTTTCAACCTGCATGTGGTACTGCGGCGCAAGGTGCGTCAGCGGCAGGCGAATACCATTGGCAATCATGCCCATGCGCGACAACGCCCACTTCACCGGAATCGGGTTGGATTCGAGGAACATGGACTTGTGCAAGGGCTGCAGTTGCGCATCCAGTTTGCGCGCACCGGCGTGATCACCGGCCAGCGCAGCATCGACCACGGCGCGTACCTGCTTCGGTGCCACATTGGCCGATACCGACACCACTCCTTGAAATCCGGCGAGCATGCATTCGCAGGCCAGATCGTCATCACCACTTAACAAGGCCAGACGGCCGCCAACGCGATTCAGCAATTCGCGATTGCGTTCCAGCGATGCCGCCTCCTTGAGTCCAACGATGTTGGGAAATTCCGCCAGACGCTGCACGGTTTCGGGTTTGAGGTCACATCCCGTGCGGCCCGGTACGTTGTACAGCAGAATCGGCACATCAACGGCCTTGGCCACTGCCTTGTAATGCAGATACAGGCCTTCCTGCGTGGGCTTGTTGTAATAAGGTGTGACCAGCAAGCAGGCATCGGCCCCCACATCCCGGGCCATTTGTGTCAGTTCGATGGCTTCAGTGGTGGCGTTGGCGCCGGTACCAGCGATCACGGGAATACGCCCTTTGGTGGTTTGCACGACGCGCTTGATCACACCGATATGTTCCGTGACGCTCAAAGTTGGCGATTCGCCGGTGGTGCCCACCGCCACAATTGCATTAGTGCCGTTGGCGATCTGGAATTCCACCAGCTTGTCGAGCGCCTCGTTGTCCACCGCGCCGTCCGCGCGCATGGGAGTCACCAAGGCCACAATACTGCCGCTGAGGTTGTGCATGTCATTTTCCGGAATCTGGATATTAAGGGGTGTGATCGTACTGGCCGGATGTAGTGCAGTGCAAGTTATGGTTGTACACTGCGCCCCATCTGCAACGTTGTATTTGACCGAATGAAAGAACTGATAGTGATCTGCGCCATTGGCGGCGACCGGACCGGACTCGTTTACGATGTGACCCGTGTCATCCTGGAATGCAGTGGCAATGTGCTGGAAAGCCGCATGACGGCGCTGGGCAACGAATTCGCCATGTTATTGCTGGTGTCAGGCAACTGGCACACGCTGACCAAGCTGGAAAGTGAGTTCAAGAAACTCAGCGAGACCACCAATATCAGTGTCACCATCCGCCGCACTGAAGCACGCGCCGCCCGCCCCGATGCGGTCACTTACAGTGTGGACGTGGTGTGCCTTGACCAGCCCGGCGTGGTATTCAACCTTGCGGGATTCTTCAGCTCGCGCGGCATCGACATCGCCGATGTCAACACCCGCAGCTTTTCCGCCGCACACACCGGTGCGCCGATGTTTTCAGTGCAGATGATGATTCACGTTCCGGCACGCATCCAGATTGCAGCGCTGCGTGAAGAATTCATGGAACTGTGCGATCACATGAACCTCGATGCAATACTGGAACCACACAAGGTTTGACACCCGCAAAAGATGATTCCGTCAACACGTACAGATGTTACCTGTCTCCCGCCAGAAGCGTTGGAAACAGGATGTTTTCATCGCAGCCCACATGGACGTGTTCACGGCGATCCTGACAGGAGACAGGAAATGGCAATGCGTGGACAATCAGAAGCAAAATCAGGCTACATTCGAACAATCACGTCATGAGCAAAGTTGTAACAGGCAAAACGGTTCCAGCCTTTTCATTGCCCGGCACCGGCGGCAAATGGAAGTTGAGCGACGCAAAAGGCAAACATCTGGTCATCTACTTCTATCCGCGCGATAACACCGCTGGCTGCACCACAGAAACGGCCGGCTTTCGCGATGCATACCCACAGTTCAAGAAAGCAGGGACAGAGGTGGTCGGCATTTCCACCGACTCACTCGCTTCGCATGAAAAATTCAAGGCCAAGCTGAAGCTGCCATTTGAATTGTTGTCCGACGAGGAAAAGACGGTGAGTGAATTGTTTGCAGTCTACAAGGAAAAGTCCATGTATGGCCGCAAGTACATGGGCATTGAGCGCAGCACCTTCCTGATTGACGATAAAGGTGTATTGCGTCATGAATGGCGCAAGGTGAAAGTGCCCGGCCATGTGGATGAAGTGCTCGCCGCAGCACGTGAATTGTGATTGATGAATGAGTGACTGAACTTACAACCCACGGAACCTGCCTGCAAGTGTTGCGGGCGCAGCAGCTTTGAGACAGGTTCTGAAAAGGAGCAACCAGATTGGCAAAACCCAAACGCAAGGCACCAGCCCAACGCCGCATTTTTGTGCTCGATACCAATGTGCTGATGCATGATCCCACCGCGATCTTCCGCTTTGATGAGCACGACATCTTCATCCCGATGATTGTTCTTGAGGAGCTGGATGCAGGCAAGAAAGGCGTTTCCGAAGCGGCACGCAATGTCAGACAGGTCAGCCGTTTTCTTGATGACTTGATGGCCGGCGCAACCAAGGAACAGATTGACAAGGGTCTGGAACTGCCATCCGCCATTCGTCATGTGAATGGCAATATCACCAACGGCCACAAGAAAATGGCCACCGGAAGACTGTTCTTTCAGACACGCCTGTTGAGCAACAATCTGCCCAACAAGCTGCCGGGCAGCGGTGCCGACAATGCCATTCTCGGTCAGACAGTGGCGCTGCAAAAAGAACAACCCGATGCCAGGGTGACACTGGTATCCAAGGACATCAACCTGCGCATCAAGGCATCCATCATCGGTGTGCACACCGAAGATTATTACAGCGATAAAACCATTGAAGATGCAGATCTGCTGTATACAGGATTGCACGAATTGCCTGACAACTTCTGGGAGCGTCATGGCAAGAACATGCAATCATGGCAGGAACATTCCGACAGCTTTTACCGCGTGCAAGGCCCGATGGTGCGTGACTGGCACATCAACCAGTTTGTGTTTCAGAAAGAACCCGGCAACTTCGACGCCATCGTGCGCAAGGTGGACGACAACAATGCAGTGCTGCAGGTGGTGCGTGACTATCGCAGTGATCGCCACAACGTATGGGGCATTACCGCGCGCAATCGTGAACAGAACTTTGCATTGAATCTGCTGATGGATCCGGAAATCGATTTCGTCAGCGTGCTCGGTCCGGCGGGCACCGGCAAGACTCTGCTGACGCTGGCCGCAGGTCTTGCACAAACACTGGAGAACAATCGCTTCAGTGAAATCATCATGACGCGTGTCACCATTCCGCTGGGCGAAGACATCGGCTTTCTGCCCGGCACCGAAGAAGAAAAAATGGAACCGTGGATGGGCGCGTTGATGGACAATCTTGAAGTGTTGACGCACAGTTCGGAAGGCGGCAGCTGGGGCCGTGCTGCCACCAACGATCTGCTGCGCAATCGCATCAAGATTCGTTCACTGAACTTCATGCGCGGCCGCACCTTTCTCAATCGTTTTCTGATTGTTGACGAAGCACAGAACCTGACCCCAAAACAGATGAAGGCATTGATCACACGCGCCGGTCCCGGCACCAAACTGGTGTGTCTTGGCAACATTGCGCAAATCGATACGCCTTATCTGTCGGAAACCACGTGCGGACTGACTTATGTGGTGAATCGTTTCCGTGACTGGGCACATTCCGGACACATTACATTGAAACGCGGTGAACGCTCGCGACTGGCGGATTATGCATCGGAAAACCTGTAACAGGATGACAGTTCATTGCCACAACCTCTCTCAAAATGCATGGAGCAAAGAAAGTCTGTCCAGATCATCGAACAGGAACGGAACACAGAACCGGAGTATCTGCATGCAAAATATCGGGTGCAGCCATGTCGAGACAGTTCTGCTTTCATTAAATGACGGTTAATCACCTTAACCTGTCTTGATTACCTGCAAGGGCTGGGCAACTATTGGCTACCACCTTATGAGCATCTCATTGTGAATCGTGCCCTCACCTGTTTCGCCGCACTGTGTCTGTCGCTGCTCGCCCGTCAGACCGCGTATGCAGACGACAATGATTTGCCCGACATGGGCTCACCAGCTTCCGCCGTGTTGTCGCTGGAAGATGAATACCGGCTGGGCAGCATGGTGGTGCGCGGTTTGCGCGATCAGGGCCAGATTATGGATGATCCTGAACTGAATGACTATATTGAATCCATTGGCCTGCAGATTTCCAGTCAGTCACAACAGCAGCCACTGCATTCGTTCCAGTTCTATGTCGTGAAGGATCCGGAAATCAATGCGTTTGCATTGCCCGGCGGATTTGTCTGCGTCAATTCCGGACTGTTTCTTTCCACACGCAACGAAAACGAACTCGCCGGGGTGCTCGGCCACGAAATATCGCACATCACTCAACGCCACATCGCACGCAGCATCATCGCGCAAAAAGGCAATGGCATTGTTTCTGCTGCTGCCATGCTCGCCGCCATTTTATTGGGCGCCGCTGGCGGCGGTGATGCAGCCATCGCAGGCGTAGCTGCTGCGCAAACCGTGGCATTGCAGAACCAGATGAGTTTCTCGCGTTCCGAAGAAACGGAAGCAGACAACCATGGCGTCGGGCTGGTGGCACGCGCCGGATTTGATCCCAACGGCATGTGGCAGTTTTTCCAGGTGCTTGAGCAGAAAAACGGCGGACGCAGCGAAGCCGAGATTCCGGCGATGCTGCGCAATCACCCGGTCACCAGCGAACGCATTGCCGAAACACGCGCACGTGCGGAAAAGCTCAAGTTCACGCCGCATCAGGATTCCATCAGTTATCAATTGATGCGTGAACGGCTGCGCGTACTCATGACACCATCGGGCGAAGACCCGCGCGAATACTATCCGTTTAATGAACAGGAAGAAGCCAACGTCAGCAACGCCAAGCTGTATGGCAAAGCGCTTGCGGAAACCGCTGCGCATGATGGCAAGGATGCAGTGCGTATTCTCAAACACCTGCTCGCACAGGACAGCACTGTCATTCAATATCACACCGCCTTGGGACAGGCACAGCTTGAAGCCGGTGACGATCAGGGTTCCATTGCCACACTGAAACACGCCATGGAACTGTTCCCGCGCAACATTCCCGTCACTATCAGTTATGCACAAACCCTGATGCGCGACGGTGATGCAAAACGAGCGCACATGATATTGCTGGATTTGTTCAACAATGTTGCACCCACACCCGATCAGGCCAAGCTGATTGCGCTGGCAGCGAATGCCGCTGGTGACAGTGCCGATGCCTATTCGTACATGGGCGAGTACTACATCATGGGCGGCGATCTGCCCACTGCAGTTGCACAATATCAAATGGCGCTGGCGGTGCCGAACATCACGCCCATTCAGCGCGAACGTTTCCGGGCACGTCTGGAAGAAATACAACGCGCCATGCCACGCAAGGTCCGTTACCAGCCGGACCAGGGTGGCGGAAGATTCTCCATTGCTGCTCACGACAACCAGAACTGGTAGTGAAATCGGCTACTGTCATTTGCGTGACGATGAAAACAATTAACATGGTCAGGCAACTGCGGCGTGAACGTACGCTTGGCAATTTGCCTTAACTATTTTTCAAGTGATCATGTAGCATTCCATTCTGGTCAGAAAATAATGCCTGCAGGAAATAACATGGCTGGTTTGATAACTCCCTCTCGTGCACTGCTTTGTCTCATCATGCTGTTGATGCTGGGCGGCTGCGCCACCGCACCGGGCCGCACCACCAATGCCGATCCATTGCAGAAAATCAATCGCGGTGTGTACAAGTTCAATGATGTGGTCGATCGTGCCACGCTTAAACCACTGGCCAAGGGTTATCAAAAGGTGACACCACAATGGATGCGCACCGGTGTCAGCAACTTCTTCAGCAATCTTGGCGAACCGTGGACCATTGTTAATGAATTGTTTCAAGGCAAGCCCAAGGCCGTGGGACAACAAACCGGCCGCTTCCTGATCAACACCACGCTGGGTATTGGCGGTTTGTTCGATGTTGCCAGCAGAATGAATCTGCAGGTGCAAAAAGAAGATTTCGGCCAGACACTGGCGGTGTGGGGCGTGCCTTCAGGGCCGTATGTGGTACTACCCCTGCTGGGTCCTTCGAGCATCCGTGATGGATTCGGCCGCGTGCCTGATTACTATGGTCATCCCTTGGCATATGCCGATGTCAACTGGAAAGTGAGAACGGGACTGGCGGTAGTAGGCGCTGTGTCGGCACGCGAAAAGCTGCTGAGTGTCGAGCGCATATTGAACAAGGCTTACGATCCGTACAGCGTGGTGCGCGATGTCTGGGTGCAGCAGCGTGAATATGAAATCTATGACGGCAATCCGCCACAACCCAAGGACGAAGAAGACATGGATGATGATGCGGGCGATGATACGAACAGTGACAACTCAGTGTCGCACACGAACCACAGTTCAGCTGCGGAAAAAGAAAAGCCGGCACCGGAAAAATGAGTGGTTACGAAGACTCACACCAGCCAGACAACGAACCACCTCAGCAGCAGGCGGCTTAGCCCTCCAGCAATGACTCGACTTCGCTGATTGCCGCCAGCAAACGCAATTGCGCAGGAACGTTCCGGTAATGCACCGACTTGCTGTTATGTTTTCCGTAGCGCAGCCACTCCAGCAACAACGCAAGACCGGCACTGTCGGCATGCAGCACTGCCGACAGATCAATGTCGATGGCTGATGCAGCGGAGAACAGTCTTTCACTCTGGCTCAGCAATTCGGGCACCGTGGCGAAGTTCATGTTGCCGCTGACGGCAAACTGATTCTCGCCACGGCTGGTCAATGTGGCCTGTGACATCAGCCGCGCTCTTTAGATGATGAAGACGAGCCCGGCTTGACTTGCGAACGCAGACGCTGAATCACTTCATCGAGACCTTTCTGTTCAATCTCGGTACCAAAGTCGGTCTGGAATGATTTCACATACGACACGCCTTCAATCACCACATCCCATGCCTTCCAGCCGTCGGATGTTTTATGCAGCGAGTAATTCACCGGCACGATGGTGCCGTTGCTGCGGCGGATTTCGGAACGCACAGTGGCACTGGTGTCACCCGGATCGCCGCGATACGGCAGTATCTTCAACCGGTCTGCGGTGAAATCAAGAATGGCCTCGCCATAGTTGTTCACCAGCGATTCATAGAAAGCATCAATGAATGCCTTGCGTTGTTCAGGCGTTGCGTCGCGCCAGTGTCTGGCCAGCACGCGTTTTGCCGCATATTCAGTATCGAAGTTGGAAAGAAAATACTTGTCGATCATCTTGTGCAATGCCGCCGGGTCCTTGCGGTATTCGTCGCGATGCTGTTCAAGATCGGAGAGCACCTGTTTGGCTACACTGTCCACCACCTGATCGGGCGTGCGCTGATCATCAGCATGCGCGGCGAACCCGCACATCAGCAACACGGTCAGTGTCATCATTTTTAAAAATGAAACGGGAGCGGAATGTTTCAACCTCTGTTGCATATCTTTACCTGCCTGATTACTTGTCGCTCTTTGCGGAGTCGCTGCTGCTCTTGCCGGCCATGTTGGCCATGAACTTGTTGATCAGATTCTCCAGCACAATGGCATCCTGCACGGCAGCGAACTTGTCGCCGTTCTTGAAGAACTCATCGGATGCACCGGCGGTCACCGAAATGTACTGACCACCCAGCAGACCCGATGTCATGATGGACGCATCACTGTCGTTGGGAATCTTGTTGAACTGCGGATTGATGTGCATGCGCACCACCGCCTTGTAGATGTTCTGATCATAACTGATGGCATCGACACGGCCAACGGTAACGCCCGACATGGAAACCGGCGCACCCACCTTCAGGCTGCCGATGTTGTCGAAGTTGGCCACCAGTGAATAACCACCGCCGCCACTGATCACACCAAAGTCCTTGTTGGTGATCTGCGTCACCAGAAAGAACAACGCTGCGAAACCGAACAGCACAAATGCGCCGGTCACCAGTTCAGTTGCACGAGACTGTTGCATAACCATTCCTCAATCAAATCATGTTCTCTCAATTCCCCTTCTCCTTGCAGGAGAAGGGCTGGACAAGAGGGCTTTGCACTGTGCAATTATTTTCACCCTCTCCCTCACCTCTCCCATCAAGGGAGAGGGAAATAAACCTGTCTCTCCCACAGTGGGAGGAAACAAAACCCGGTTACAGCATTATCGCTGTAATCATGTAATCCAGAATCAATGTCAGTACGGCGGAGGTCACCACAGTGCGCGTGGTTGCGCGACCCACACCTTCCGCAGTCGGTGCCGCGGTATAGCCTTCATAGACGGCAATCAAGCTGCACGCCACACCGAACACGCAGCCCTTGATCACACCTTCCCATACATCGTGCAGTTCAACACTGCCGCGCATCTGCGACCAGAATGTGCCCTGTTCAACACCCAGTTGCTGCACGCCAACCAGTTGCACACCGAAGATGCCAATGGCAATGAAAATCATGGTGAGCAGCGGCACGGCAATCACACCGCCAATGAAACGCGGTGCGACCACGCGACGAAACGGATCGACCGCCATGATGTCCATCGCCACCAGCTGATCCGTTGCTTTCATCAAGCCGATTTCAGAAGCCAGTGCAGTACCGGCGCGGCCTGCGAACAGCAATGCAGTGATTACCGGTCCCAGTTCCTTGAGCAGGGCCAGCGCCGCGCCGCTGCCCAATGCGCTTTCCGATCCGAAGCGCGACAGCAGATCATAGCCCTGCAATCCCAGCACCATGCCGACGAACAAACCGCAGGTCATGATGATCACCAGCGACAATGCACCGGCATTATGGATTTGATACACGATCAGGCCGGGCCGCATCAGGGCACGCGGCACCTGCATTACCACGCGCACAAAGAACAATGCGATGGCACCGATGTTCGCAACAATCTGGCTGAGACCTTGAATGATTTCTCGCAACACGGATGTCTCTTTGAATCAGCTCATCAACTCAAGATGATAATCACCGGCGGGATAATGAAACGCAACCGGACCATCGGGCAGGCCGTTCATGAACTGCCGTACCAGTTCTGACTTGTCATCCTTCAACGCCTTGGGCGTTCCCGCAGCAACAACCTGTCCATCGGCAATGATGTAACTGAGATCAGCAATCTGCGCGATCTCTTCCACATCATGCGACACCACAATGCTGGTGATGCCCAGCGCTTCATTCATCTTGCGTATCAGCCGCAACACCACACCCATTGAAATCGGATCGAGACCCGCGAAAGGCTCATCGTACAAAAGCAATTCAGGATCGCGCACCATGGCGCGCGCCAGCGCCACACGCCGCGCCATGCCGCCGGACAGTTCCCACGGCATCAACTGGTGTGCGCCACGCAATCCCACGGTCTGCAACTTGGTCAACACCAATTGACGAATCAGCGCCTCAGGCAACCGGGTATGTTCACGCACCGGAAAAGCAACATTCTCGTAAACACTGATATCAGTAAGCAGCGCGCCATTCTGGAACAGCATGCCCATGCGCTGACGCATCGCATACAGTTGTTGATGATTCAGCGTGCTGACATTCTTGCCATCCACCAGCACCTGTCCCTTTGCTGCATGAATCTGTCCGGTGACCAGTTTCAGCAAGGTGGTCTTGCCGGTGCCGCTGGGCCCCATGATGGCGGTGATCTTGCCGCGTGGAATGGACAGCGTCATTCCTTTGAAAATGGCACGCCCGCCCACTGAATAGTGCACGTCATGCAGTTCAACCAGGTTGGAACTTGCTGCATTCGTCGTTGCGTTGCTGGCATCGTGTGTCATGGTCGCGGATTATGACTGGTCATGGTTCGATTCGCATGAAGAATCAGAAAATAACACTTGAGCAGGGTCAAAGCCGCTGAAATTCTATCCTTTCCATTCAAATAGTACTAGAATAGTCCTACTTGAAATTCACCCCTGCGACCCATGTTACGCATCAGCAAACTGACCGATTACGCGACCGTGATTCTCGCCAATCTGGCGACGCGCACTGATCGCATCTGCACGGCCAGTGAACTGGCGACGATCACCCACTTGAGCACTGCCACCGTGAGCAAGCTGCTGAAGAAACTGCAACGTGGCGGACTGGTGATTTCAAGCCGCGGCGCGCAAGGCGGCTATCAACTTGCACGGCCGGCGACACATATCTCCGCCGCCGACATTCTGGATGCACTGGAAGGCCGCTTTGCATTGACGGAATGCAGCGGCGAACACAGCAACTGCGGCATTGCCAGTTCATGCCGTGTTGGCACTGCATGGCGGCGCGTCAATGCCGCCATTGTGCGCGCATTGAAGGACGTATCACTGTCACAACTGGCCGGGCTGGAACGTCATCACACCGTTGACATCAATCTGTCGCGGCATACCGCGCCGCTGACACGCATGTCACGCACCCATCATGAATGATTGACCATGAGTGAATCACAGCAACAACTTGAATCGCTTGTCAGCCAGAAATACCGGCATGGCTTTGTCACGGACATTGAATCCGAAACCGTGCCACCGGGTCTGGACGAAGATGTCATCCGCAAAATTTCGCGTATCAAGAAAGAACCGGAATTTTTACTTGAGTGGCGCCTGAAAGCCTACCGTCATTGGTTGACGATGAAGGCGCCGAACTGGGCGCAGTTGAATGTCGCACCGATCAATTACCAGGACATCTCTTATTACTCTGCACCCAAAGCCAAAGCCGATGCACCGAAGAGCATTGACGAAGTCGATCCCAAGCTGCTGGCGACTTACGACAAGCTGGGTATTCCGCTGCATGAACGCGCCCGACTGGCTGGTGTCGCAGTCGATGCGGTGTTCGATAGTGTCTCGGTTGCGACGACATTCAAGGATCGTCTGGCCAAAGCCGGGGTGATCTTCTGTTCTTTTTCGGATGCCGTGCAAAATCATCCGGAGTTGATTGAGCAGTACCTCGGCACCGTAGTGCCTTACACTGATAACTTTTTCGCCACCCTGAACTCTGCCGTGTTTACCGATGGTTCATTTGTATATGTTCCGAAGGGTGTGCGTTGTCCGATGGAGCTCTCTACTTATTTCCGCATCAACGCAGCCAAGACCGGACAATTCGAGCGCACGCTGATTGTTGCCGATGAAGGTTCGCATGTCAGCTACCTGGAAGGCTGCACGGCACCGATGCGTGATGAAAATCAATTGCATGCTGCCGTGGTTGAACTGGTTGCATTGAAAGATGCCAACATCAAGTACTCCACCGTGCAGAACTGGTATCCCGGCGATGAAAACGGCGTGGGCGGCATCTACAACTTCGTCACCAAGCGCGGTCAATGCCGCGGCGCGAACTCCAAGATCAGCTGGACGCAGGTGGAAACCGGTTCAGCCATCACCTGGAAATATCCCAGTTGCGTGTTGACGGGCGAGAACTCCGTCGGTGAATTTTATTCGGTTGCCTTGACCAATCATCATCAACAGGCCGACACCGGTACCAAGATGATTCATATTGGCCGCAATACCAGAAGCACGATTATTTCCAAGGGCATTTCTGCGGGTCATGGTCAGAACAGTTATCGCGGACTGGTGAAAATTCTTCCCACTGCACAGGGTGCACGCAATTACACGCAGTGCGATTCGTTGCTGATGGGTGACCAGTGCGGCGCACACACCTTCCCCTACATCGAAGTGAAAAATCCCACCGCCAGTGTTGAGCATGAAGCCACCACCTCAAAGATCAGCGACGATCAATTGTTCTATTGCCGCAGCCGCGGCATTTCGGAAGAAGACGCGGTGAGCATGATTGTCAATGGCTTCTGCAAAGCGGTGTTTAAAGAATTGCCGATGGAATTTGCGGTGGAAGCACAGAACTTGTTGTCGGTGAGTCTGGAGGGTTCCGTTGGGTAGTTGCATTCCGCCCATGCCTTCGTGGGAATGACGATGTGGTGTTCTGTGAACGTAATCGTAGGGTGGGTTAGCAGTTCTTCTGCGTAACCCACCATGTATTCGTGAAGTATCGAGGTATTGAAGTGCTGACGATCAAAGACCTGCATGTCAATGTAGGTGACAAAGAAATTCTGAAAGGCATCTCATTGCAGGTGAATGCCGGTGAAGTGCATGCCGTGATGGGACCCAATGGTTCCGGCAAGAGCACCTTGTCTCAGGTGCTGGCGGGTCGCGATGGTTATACAGTGACCAAGGGCAGCATTACTTACAACGGCAAGAACCTGCTCGACTGGTCACCCGAAGAACGCGCACGCGAAGGTATCTTTCTGGCCCTGCAATATCCCGTGGAAATTCCCGGCGTCAACAACGTGTATCTGCTTAAAGCGGGATTGAATGCCATTCGCAAACATCGCGGATTACCCGAACTGGATGCATTCGAGTTTCTCACGCTGGTCAAAGACAAAATGAAGTTGATGCAAATGGACGAAAGTTTTTTAAGTCGCGGCGTCAACGAAGGCTTTTCAGGCGGCGAAAAGAAGCGCAATGAAATTCTGCAAATGGCCGTATTGCAACCGCAACTGGCACTGCTCGATGAAACCGATTCCGGTCTCGACATCGACGCGCTGCGCATTGTCGCCAATGGCGTGAATAGTTTGCGCAGCAAGGATCGTGCGATTGTGATGGTGACACATTATCAGCGCTTGCTGGACTACATTACTCCCGACCATGTGCACGTGCTGGCCGGTGGCAAGATTGTCAAGTCTGGCGACAAGTCATTGGCACTGGAACTGGAAAAGCGCGGCTACGACTGGCTGACGGCGGAGCATGTTGCTGCATGAGCGCGCTGCCTTCAATTCGGGAATCAGCATTCATGAACAGCCTGCGTGCGATTTTCGCTGTGCAGGTTGCACCCGCTGCTGAACAACGCAAAGCATGGGAACTTTTCAATCAACTGGGACTGCCCGCTCTGCGTGATGAACACTGGAAGTACACGCAACTGCATCGTCTATATTCGCAGTCCTTCGCTGCGTTACAGACAACTCAGTCTCTGCCGGCGGCAGATGGCGTGGTTATCAGGCAGGTCAACACCGGTGCGTTTAAAACCGATCGGCCGTTTATCGCATTGAACCATGCGCTGAATGCACAGGAATGGTTGATTGAAGTACCGGATAATATGGAGATCAGGCAACCGTTATGGCTCAACATGATGGCAGGAGGAACTTCTTCAATCATCGCTCCACGGCTCACCATCAAACTGGGTCGCAACAGCAAGCTCACTGTCATCGAACGGTATCGCAGCAATGCGGAGAGCATGTACGCCAGTATCGCCGTTACCCACGTCACTGTTGGCGAGAACGCGCGATTGGAACACTGCCGCTTGCAGGACGCGAACCGTGCCAGCTTTCATATTGGCAGCATAGACGCAACCATTGGGCAACATGGCCGGTATGTTAACCATTATTTTAATACCGGCGGTTCAGTAGGCCGTCTTGATGTCAATGTACAACTGCAAGGCGCGGAAGCCTATGCAGAATTGAACGGCCTGCAGTTTGCCACCGGTAATCAGGTGCTGGATACACATTCGCGCATTGAACATTGTGTGCCACGCGCACGAAGTAGCGAGACTTATCATGGAATTGCCGATGAACGCGGTCAGGTGGTATTCAACGGCAAAGTGCTGGTGCATAAACATGCCATCGGCACGGATGCGCAGCAAAGCAGCCGTAACTTGTTGCTGTCACCCAAAGCTGAAATTGATACCAAGCCAGAACTTGAGATTTATGCCGATGATGTGAAATGTTCACACGGCGCCACGGTGGGACAACTGGATAGCAACGCCCTGTTCTATCTGCGTTCGCGCGGCATCAGCGAACAGGAAGCGCGCGCCTTGCTGACGCTGGCTTTTGCCGATGCAGTGATCAATAAAGTCTCACTGGATTCGCTGCGCGAAGACTTGACGCAGCAGGTCCACGCGCGCTTCGGGAATAAAGCGGAGCCTTCAGTATGAATGCATCGCTTCACACCAACGCCTTGAACGCGAAAGTCGGCAGTGTGGATGTTGAGGCCATTCGCCGCGACTTCCCAGTGTTGCATCAGCAGATCAACGGTCATCCATTGGCGTTCCTCGACAATGGCGCATCATCGCAACACCCCAACGCGGTGATTGATGCGATCAGCCGTTACTACCAGCACGATCATGCCAATGTGCATCGTGGCGTGTACACATTGAGCCAGCGTGCAACGGAACAGTATGAAGGCGCGCGTGAAGTGGTGAGACAGTTCATCAACGCGCGCTCCACCAGGGAAATCATTTTTACCCGTGGCACAACGGAGGCAATCAACCTGGTCGCAGAAAGTTTCATCCGTCCGCGCGTCAAGCCCGGTGATGAAATACTGATCACGGCGCTGGAGCATCACGCCAACATCGTTCCCTGGCAGCATGTGTGTCAGCATACCGGCGCGGTGCTCAAGGTGATTCCAATCACACAATCAGGCGAAGTGGACTTCGCTGCGTTTGAAAAACTGATCGGACCACGCACCAGGTTACTTTCGATCGCTCATGTTTCCAATGTGCTGGGCACGATTATTCCCGTAGAGAAATTTATCGCTGCAGCGAAGCAGCATAATGTGCCTGTTCTACTCGATGGCGCACAAGCCATTCCTCATGCAAGTGTAGATGTGCAAAAACTGGATTGTGATTTCTACTGTTTCTCTGCACACAAGATGTGTGGCCCCACGGGTATTGGGGTGTTGTATGGCCGTGAATCATTGTTGAACGCAATGCCTCCGTGGCAAGGTGGCGGCGACATGATTCTCACTGTGAGTTTTGAAAAGACCACCTATAACCAGCTTCCGTGGAAGTTTGAAGCGGGTACACCACATATCGCGGGCGCCATTGGTCTGGCCGCGGCGATTCGTTACTTGCAGTCACTGGGCATGGACAATATCGCGGCATATGAAAGTCAGTTACTGGACTATGCCACTGAACAATTGCAACGTGTGCAGGGATTGAAAATCATCGGCACTGCGCCACACAAATCTGCGGTGATTTCGTTCGTCATGGATGGTGTGCATCCGCACGATCTGGGCACCATACTCGACAGCAGAGGAGTTGCGATCCGCACTGGGCATCATTGCGCCATGCCGGTCATGACGTTCTACAAGATACCGGCCACGGCACGTGCCTCATTTGCCTTCTACAACACTTTTGCTGAAATTGATCGACTTGTTGCTGCGCTACATGGTGCGCGCGAGATGCTAAGTTAGTGGCTGTCACTATGCGAATTGAAAACCCGGGATGGTCTGTGCTTTTCAAAAACCGTCAAAAACAGGAGGTTTTTGCCGGAGCTTATATGGATATATTCACAACGTTTTTGGAAAAGCACAGACCATCCCGGGTAACACCACATAAAGAGCAAGTATCGTGGACCTGAAAGAACTTTATCGCGACGTGATCGTGGATCACAACAAACATCCACGTAACTTTGGTCATGTCGATCATCCCGACGCACACGCGGATGGTCACAATCCCTTGTGCGGCGATCAACTGACTGTCACCGTGAAGCTGAATGGCGATGTGATCACCGATGTGAAGTTTGAAGGCAGTGGTTGCGCCATCTCCACGGCATCCGCTTCATTAATGACGGAAGCGGTGCGCGGCAAGTCAAAAAAAGACTTCAATGTATTGCACGACCAGGTACACGACATGCTTACGCATCATGATTCAAAAGTCGATCCAATGTCGCTGGGCAAGCTTGGCGCGCTGTCCGGAGTGCGTGAATTTCCTGCTCGAGTGAAGTGTGCAACGCTGTGCTGGCATACCTTGCAGGCCGCGCTGCAGAATCAGACGCAGCCGGTGTCGACGGAGTGAAGCATGTTTTCAGTTAATGTGATTGTTCAAGAAGATTTGATGACGTTTCCATTGCCACTGTGTCGTCAAGTTCACCATACCTTGCTCCCCTCGCCCCTTGAGGGAGAGAGGCCGGCTCCCTTTTATCCCTCCCCCGTCGAGGGGAAAGGAAATGCACATTCCCGCTTTCGCGGGAATGACACAGCTGCCACCTGGCATCAGCTTGCCATCCTTGAACACTTTGCTTTGTTTGCCTACAAAGCATCATTGAGAGATTAATTCATGCTCGGACGTGAAAACGAACCTGTCACCATTCAACGCGATGTCGATGCCATCATCGTCCCCGCAGGCGTCTCTGTCACCTTGCGTCAAGGAAAGACCGGCTTCATCACTCAGGCACTCGGCGGCAGCTTCACTGTATATGTCGAAGGCAATCTGTTCCGCATTGCCGGCAAGAATGCCGATGCGATAGGCAAAGAGCCGGTGTTACCGATGGAATTGTCGCCGGACGCCACCGATGATGACGTAAAGCAACTGGTATGGGACCAGATGCGTACCTGTTTTGACCCGGAAATTCCCGTGAATATTGTGGATCTCGGCTTGATTTATGAATGCGATCTCACCTCCGAGAATGGTGAACGCACTGCGCATATCAAGATGACCTTGACCGCGCCCGGTTGCGGCATGGGTGAAGTACTGGTGGCCGATGTGAAAGAAAAAGTGGAAATGGTACCGACGGTCAAACGCGCCGAAGTAGAACTGGTGTTCGACCCACCTTGGAATCAGAGCATGATGTCGGAGATTGCGCGTTTGCAGACGGGAATGATGTGATCAGGCGTTGAACGCATTTGCAAACTGGGCAAGTTCATCCGCATCCATGTCCGACACCGCCCAGTAACTCATACCGCTACGATCCCAGTACTCAACGTTATAACCCTGCCTGATCATCAAGCGCGGCGGTTTGTCCGCCTCATTGTTTGGCCACACAAACACGTTGATCACATGCGCGCCATGGCGATATACCAGCGCCGCCACCTTTCGATGTTGCACGTAATCCAGTCGTGCACCCACCAGCTCAAACCCTTTTTCAGACAGATCAACCACCGCCGGTGAATAATCAAGACGGCCCGCAAACCAGGGTTTGATGACATGATGGCTTGAGTTCTCAATATCAATCAGATGATTTTCTTCAAGCGAACGCACATGACTTGCCACCACTTCGTCCATGATCAGTTCATGCCGCGATGAGCCAAAGTGCTGGAACGACAGCATGACTGCCAGACACAGCACCAGCGCAAACGACGTCAGCGGCCATAGCCAGCTTCTGACCTTATTGAACATCTCGTTAGGTTGCGCAGCAGATTGATGCCGGACATGTTTGTTCAGCATGGTGTCAATGCGATAGCGCAGATGATCCGGTGCGGTGAATTTGACAGGTACAGTATTCAATGTTTGGTGTAACGCTTTAGTATTCTTCAACTCATTCGCGCACAGCGGACAAGTTTGCAAGTGCTGTTCGCAACGCGCCACGTTGGCCGCATCCAGCTCGCCATCGAACATGGCATGTATCAATGGACGAATGTCGTCGCAATCACTCATTGCGCCACCAGTCCATGCTGCTGACATGCAGCGTACAGCTGCGCCCGGGCGCGCGCGAGCCGCGACATGACCGTTCCCACCGGAATCTGCATGATCGCTGCGATCTGCGTGTAACTGAGTTCTTCAATCTCTCTCAATATCAACACTTCACGCAACGTTTCTGACAGGGCATGGATCAGTTCACGAATCAGTTTTGCACGCTGTTGTACATCGTATTCCTTTTCAGGTGTCGCATGATTCCCATCAGCCACCGAGTGAATCGAATCCATCTCCTCATCGGCACTGACGACTCGTTCCTGATCACGGGCATGCTTGGCAATCCAGGTCATGGAACAGTTTCTGACAATGGCCAGCAGCCATGATTTTGCGTCACCACCACGATACTGTGGAAAAGCCTTGAGCGCTCGCAAATAGACATCCTGCACCACATCGTCTGCAGCACTGGCGTCGCGAACCAGGTAACGCGCCAGACTGTATGCGGAATCCAGCAGCGGCAACATGGTCTGTTTAAAACGCTGCATCTGCCCGGGATCAAGCGATGCGTTTGATAACGCATCATCGGTAATGATGCTGACTTCCCTGTGATTCCCTGACGCCGCACGTTCACCACTGATCATCGCGAGCGCTTTATTAAGCCACGCGATCACTGCGCGCCACCACCCCGTCACCGGAATGGCAACAGGCATTTGCTCGATGGTGATCAACATGTTCATGTCACTAGCGTACCGGATTCCCCGGCTATTTTGCAGCTTTCTGCTCCTTGAGGAAGGCAATGATATCGGCGCGATCCTGTGCATTGTCGATTTTGAAAAACATCTTGGTCCCCGGCACCATGGCACTGGGGTTGGTCAACCAGCGATCCAGCGTTGTTTCGTCCCATACAATACCCGACTGCTTGAGCGCAGCCGAATATGCATAGTCACTCACGCTGCCGGCCACCCGGCCAACCACACCACGGTGCTTTGGGCCAATGTCATTGTCATCAATCGAATGGCATGACTCACAGGCCTGATACAACACCTTGCCTCGTGCGGCATCGCCAGTGAGTTGAGTATCGGCGGCCTGTGCTGTGGAAAGGAATGCAATCACTGTGCTGGATACTGCCAGCATGATGGATGCTGCAACACTCTTCTCAATCATCGTCTGTCTCTTGATGGTCATGGATGAACTCGTATGAAATTGCTCGGGGAATGTTCAGGCCAATGTCATGTCATTCAACGCCAATGAATGCTGATGCTTGTTGATGGTGACATTGGTTACACCGAGGTATTTCGCGAGTTGATCCGCAGGCACTTTCATTGGCCCCGGACCAGGACCGTCTCCCGCCGTGGGTTGTGGAAACGCGGTGGATCTTGCGGTATGAAACGTGATGTTGCCTTCCACCTTCTGCACGATCTGATGAATGTGACCATTCAACACCGATACCGAACCGAAGCGACGCAATTGTTCCATCAGTTGTGGCGCATCACTGGTGCCCCAGCCCCAGGGTTCATAGATGTTCCACAACGGCATGTGCGCGAACACAACAATCGGCGTGCTTGAGGAACGATGTTTAAGATCAGCGGTCACCCATGCAAGCTGTTCATCGCCCAGAGTGCCCAGACCACCGGCCTTGAATTGCAATACATTGATCAAGCTGATGAAGTGCACCCCATGATGATCAAAGCTGTAATAGCCTTTGTTGTTGGACGCTTTACCAAAGCGGTTGAAATACTCTTTCACATCCGGATCAGCCGTATCATGCTCACCGGGACAGGTATGCATTTCGGTTACGCGTAACTGCGAGAATAACTGGTTGGCAAGATCAAACTCGTCAGGCCTGGAAAGATGCGTGATATCACCAGTGTGAATGATCAGCGATGGACGATGCTGCAAGCCGTTGACCAACTCCACCGTTTGCTTGAACGTACCCGCCACATCAGGATTGGCAGCTTTGTTAAAACCGAAGTGCGTATCGCTGATCTGCACGAACAGCGGCTTGCCGAGCTTGGCCATTCCAGTTTTATCATCGGCCGCGTTTGCCAGATCAAATGGCGTCAACACCCCACCGGATAAGGCAAACAAAGTGCCTGCGCCACCATAGGCGAGGCACTTAAGGGCATTGCGGCGGGATAAATTGCTGGTTTCTTCGGACATACGAATCTCCTTCTAAGGGTGTATATCTGAGGAGACTTCGCGGCTCAGCGGTTTATTCCATGATTGTTGGAATTGTTTGTTTGACAGAATCAGCGGAAGGGTCAGTGAAGCAGCGGTATAGTCGTTATTAAACAGCACCTCTTTTGTAGGGTGGGTTAGCGGTTCCCCTGCGTAACCCACCATTCTTAAGTTGATACATCAATTCAAATATGAAGGTGTAATCACGATTACACCCTACGGGCTACGGGCTGAGTCTTCGAGGCCCACCTTCATCGTCATGATACTTCGCCAAACGCGCCATCCTTAAGTCCCGGGTCATCACCCCACGATTTCGATAATTTTCCAACTCAGCAGTATTGATGCAATGATGAGAATGGTCATTCAATAGGCAAACCAACGCGCCTGTGTTTGGCCGGATTGTGATGGATAGTCGATTGTTGGGCTTCGCAGACTCCGCCCACCTGCGTTCCTTAAGGAAGATATTTACGAGAATGAGATACCTTGATAACTAATATGTCATGAAGTTTGACAGTCGGTCTCCTGGCTTGTGTAATGTTTTTATTCAAAACCTCGGCGGTCCGGGCTGATGGCAGCATTCAGATGCGGAAATTTTCTTCTTTTATGCAAAGGCCTGATACGCATGTTAAGCAAGATTTCACTGATTGGCTTTACCATCGCGGCATCCGCTTCTCTGGCATGTGCGGCAACGCCAATTGAGATTGGACGCCTGAACACAGGCAGCCGTGTCGCATTCGTCACTGCTCCTTCAGGTGGCTGGGGAATACAAATCACTGGTCCAGTAACCCTCACGCAGATGAAACCTGCCGGCGTGGAAATCTATCGTAATGCGCAAGATATCCGGCATCTCGCGGCTTCATATAAAACCGTACATCAGACAGCAGATGGTGTCGAAGCCATTGCAGACATCGTCGAAGATCACAACGTTCTGTTTCGCGTAGACGACCACTGGAACATACACGGCGCCGTGTTATCACTCAAACGGAAAGTCACGGTCGTTAAATCCGCACCGGGCGGCTTTTATTCGGCGATCATGTTCAACACTTCGTCGGCGGTTGGCTGGAACGATGTGAAATTCCTGGCACCGGGAGTGATCTATGGTGATCCGCTTCATGACGGGGATCGCTCACCCGGCGGCACACTCAATGATGCGGCTCATCGGCTGATGTTGCGTGAAGATATTTTGCCCGCACCGCTGTTCGCACTTTCCTTCAACTCCGGCGCTTCGGTCTCGTTACTTGATCCAGCACCGCGCGGCAACACCACCCTTGCCGACACCAAGCTGGAAAAGCCCATGCTGACTGATGCGCGGTTTCAGTTCGGCGCAATGGGGGCGATGGGCTCAAAAGACGGATCGGTCGCATTCGGATTTCGCTTTCCTGGCACAGTGCAGATGTATACCCCCGGTACTCAAGCGTCGCAAAAGCCTGCCTGGGTTCGCCGCTACCATCCCATCGAACCTGGAATTGAGCACCAATACTCGGTGGACTTCCGTTTCGGAAAAAATGAATCGTTCGGCGATGTGACACGCGAATCCTGGCGATGGGCGTGGCAGACGCTGCAGCCTGCAGTCATGCCACTGGATGTTGATTTGGTACGTCGAACGCTTACTGATCATCTCGAAGCACAGGCGGCAACCATTGATGGACGCACTGGTATGCCATTCGTTCTTTCCACTATGACGGACACGTTGCAATGGAATTGGACAATGATTGCGATGGGTTTCGTCGGCAAGGATCTTGAGTGCGCTGATGAATTGCTGCGTGAAAGCGACAGCGACATCAGTCCACGTGGACAGAAGATGCGCGAAACGGGGCTGGCCATGATCGACACGATGATCAAAGCACTTCCTGACGTGCCTCTTCAAGCAACCGGCTTCGACCTCGCAACTGGAAAACCGTGGACAGGACGCATGGCAATCTGGCTTGCACCTTATCTTCGCAATGCCAGCGAAGGCATGCACACGGTTCTTGTGGCCTATCGTCGTGAAAGTGCTCATGGACATCCGCATCCAGAATGGCTGAACTGGGTGAAATCTTATGCAGACTGGTTATTGCAACAGCAAAGAGCGGATGGCTCCTTCCCTCGCCGATGGAAAACCGGAAGCAACGTGGCAGCAGAGCCAAGCGGTACCGCAAGCTATGCGCCAATACCGCTGCTGGTTCTCCTGTCCGAACAAACCGCTGACAGGAAATATCTGCAGACTGCTGAACGTGCGGGCAGTTACGTGTGGTCGCATTGGGGAGAACGCGGGCTTTTCGTCGGCGGCGCCAGCGACAATCCCAACATTACTGACAAGGAAGCGGGGATGCTCAGCCTTACCGCTTATCTCGATCTCTATGACACCACTAGCGACAAGCGTTGGCTGCAATACGCGCAAGCTGCCGGGAACTATGCTGAAAGCTGGATATGGATATGGAATCTTGCCATGCCGGAAGATGCAACTGACGCCGATCTCGACTGGAAGAAAAATGTTCCGACAATTGGTCTTCAGGGAATTACCGCGCGTGCCGCAGGTGGAGCAGATGAATATCTCGATTGGGCCGTTGCCGATTACGCTCGACTATATAAAGACACGGGTGATCGTCACTATCGCGATGTTGCGGCCATTCTGTTGAACAACACCAAATCAATGGTTGCATTGCCGGGCCGTCTCTACGACATGAAAGGTCCTGGCTGGCAGCAGGAACACTGGAGCATGGGACCGGGTACTTTCGGGCGCGGCAGCGCATCTCACCGATTGTGGTTACCTTGGGTGTCGGCAAACCATCTTCACGGCATCATGGAACTTGAAGCCGTCGATCCTGTGCTATTCAAAGAGCTGAGTTCCAACGTGAAGTCACAAGCAGATTGATTTGATCAATCGATATCTGTCTGAACTGCACATGGCCGCGATGCACATTTGTGCCGCAGTCTTCGCAATCTCGTCAAAGAAGCTTGAGGTCAATTGCCGTATGCAAAGCAAATGTTTTGACAAAACAACTTCTACACTTCCATCATTGTCAAGCCATCATAAATCACGTCATATCCACGCGGCCGGCAACATTTGAATCCATTTTTTGGGCTTCGAAGACTCAGCACAACCTGCGGGCTTAATTCAGGAGATCGCTCAAATCATTTCTCACGATATCCATATGTATATCTATTAATGCTATTCATTTGATGAACTCCACGTTTTTCTCATACAAATGATGAACAACCGCAATCTTGGTATACTGTTCTCTCATGACAATGAACCTTTTAATACGCTGTCAGTCAGAAGCCTCGCTTACAAAATCGACTGCGTTCCGGCAGCAAAGCCAATTTTTCAATGACTATTCAAGTGACCATTTGAACAATGGGGGAACATAAATTGAAACATCAAGTGCAACATTGCGCCTCATCGCCGCATCGTGGCCCATCCATGCTGACCGTCATCGGCACATGGCTTGCTTTAACGTTGATGTCTGGTGCGAGTGCGTTCGCTGCCGACATCAATATGAAAATGACTGACAAAAATTATCTCAATACGCAGGGATTCAGCGTGTTTCTCTACGACAGCAAGTACCATCCTGTGTTTGTTGATCAGAAGAATACAGCGATGGAAATGATTCTTCATGGACAGCGTATCGCCACCAACGGCGACGTGCGGCTGATACCCACGCCAGAACAATGGGACTTGGTTGCCACCCTCAAGGACAAGCATGTCGATAAGGCAAATAACACACTCACGGCAGACCTCGCCTTCCCCACGTTCAATCTCAGCTATAAGCTGGAAGTGGCTGCAGAGCCCGGTGGTGTAAGGGTCAGCGTCAATCTTGATCAACCGTTGCCGGAAAAATTGGCTGGACGAGCTGGTTTCAACCTGGAGTTCCTGCCCTCGATTTACATGGGCAAGGCTTATCTGGTGGATGGGAGCAAAGCGGGAATCTTCCCCAGAACACCAGAGGACGCAATGGTCAATGCCCCGCCTCTGCCGGATGCGCCAAAAAAAGCGTACTACCTCGAGGACTGGGATAAAGCCAAAGGTTATGCGCAACCCCTGCCCTTTGCCGTTGGCAAAACCATCACGCTTGGCGTTGATGATGCGCAAGCAAGAATCAGTGTCAGTTCGGAGACGGCGGACTTGATGTTGTTCGATGGCCGCAGCCGTGCTCAGAACGGCTGGTTTGTGCTGCGTTCATTGATCCCCACTGGCAAAACCACTGGCGCCATCGTGTGGCATATCCGCCCGCATGTAATTCCAAACTGGACGCGGCCACCGGTGATTGCACACAGCCAGGTGGGTTATGCGCCGGAATTTTCCAAAGTGGCAGTGCTGGAACTTGATCCGAAATACCACGGTCCGAAAACAGCCAAGGTACTGCGACTGAGTGAAGATGGATCATACAAGCAAGTGTTCGAAGGACCGATCACTGCTGCAACGCCGTGGCTTCGCTATGTATATTCCAAGTTCGATTTTACGGCAGTGAAGCAACCCGGCCTGTACGTTATTGAATACGCAGGCCAACGCACAGCAGCCTTTCCCATTGCCAAGGATGTTTATGCGCATATCTGGCAACCGAGCCTCGATCATCACCTGGCAGAACAGATGGATCACGTTTCAGTTCGCGAAGCCTACCGTATATGGCACGGCGCATCGCATCTGGATGATGGCCTGCTTGCTCCGGTCGTGGGTGAACAATTCGATGGCTGGAATCAAGCCACTGCAACGGATGGCAAGTACAAAGGCGGCGATCACATTCCCGGAATGAATGTGGGCGGATGGTATGACGCTGGTGATTTCGATCTGGAAGAGCCGGCGCAACTCAGTGTGATTCAAAGTCTGGCGCTGGCTTATCGCGAATTTGATTTGAAGTACGATGAGTTGTCTGTCAATGAAACTTCGCGCGAAGTGGAGATGCACCGGCCTGACGGCATTCCGGATGCTGTGGAACAAGTCAAACACGGTGCGTTATACATCCTCGCTCAGTTCCACAACATTGGTCATGCAATACGCGGCACACACGAACCTGATCTTCGTCAATATACGCATCTGGGTGACGGTGCTTCGAAAACCGATGGACGCATCTATGATCCAGCACTGGGACCTGACGAAGTGAAAGGCGATTTCTCAGGCAAGCCGGATGATCGCTGGATATTTTCCACCAACAATCCATTCTTTCAATGGAATGCCGTCGCTGCATTGGCGGCAGCAGCCGACACACTGAAAGGCTGGGATGATGCCATGGCAAAAGATTGTCTGGAGACAGCAATCAAGGCATGGAATGATGAAAAAGCCCATCCAACGCCGATCCCAAAAGGAGGATGGAACTTTGAAAGCGACGAAGATAATTCCGGCGGTGGAGTGCTGGCGGCCTCGCAAGGTTCAACGAATGACTCTGCTCACTCCAGTTCATCAAGCAGCTCTTCTTCGAAGTCTGCACCCGCCACTTCTGCAACCCATTCTCCCTGGGCCGCCTTTGGCGCTTCAATGGACTGGAACGCAGCGCTTGAATTAACCATCGCCACCAACGGTGCGGAGCCATACAAGTCTCGATTGAAAGAACTGTTTCCGTTAGTCATCACGCCTGAACAGATGGAGTTGCGTGGCTGGACAGCGGTGCGCGCTTTGCCCTATCTGGATGCCAGCGCGAGAGATCAACTGCATGAGGCAGTGAAGAAGTACATGGCAGAGTTGAAACCGAAATTGGCGGCGACGCCTTTCGGCGTTCCACCCAGTCTGCGCACCTGGGGCGGATCGGATGCTGTGGTGCAGATGGCGATCAGAATGTACTTCCTGCACAAGGAGTTTCCTGATCTGGTGGGTCCCGAGTACACCTTGCGTGCAGTCAATTACATCCTTGGCACTCATCCGGTATCGAGCACTTCATATGTTGCCGGTGTCGGCACCGTGTCGAAGACCAAGACCTACAGCAACAATCGCGGCGACAATGCCTACATTCCCGGCGCAGTCATTCCCGGATACATCATCATCAAGCCCGATTTTCCGGAGTGCATCGACGACTTCGGCTTTCTCTGGTTTGAGGATGAAGC
>DASZSV010000007.1:0-61193 GCA_035548495.1 Steroidobacteraceae bacterium | reverse complement strand
CTTGCATCCGCATTAGTCGGCGAACACAAGCTCAGAGAAGCCGAACCGATGATCCGTGAAAACATGGCACGCTGGGGCCGCGCTCAAGCACCTGCATGGCGGGCAGCGCGGTCGGAAAGTTTGCTGGGTGCGGCGTTGATCCAATTGCACAAGGGCAAGGAAGCCGGTGTTGCATTGAATCATGCGTATGAAGTGCTTTCGGCCAAGGACAGTGGCGCCGATGCAGACACTATAGCAACTGCGAAAAAACGCCTGGATGAATATCAACGTTGTGTTGCCGGACATCAAGAGAATAACTGCCAACTGAGCGAATAGCTCCGTCCCGCCAGAACCGTTTCAGGAAGCATTCAATGTGTTTATCATGAATACATTGAAAAGGTGCTGACAAGCACTGCATTACAAGCAATCTTGCACTCTTAATTGCCAGGGTTCTGAAACAATGAATTCGATTGATACAGTGGACGATCTTCATGACGATAAGATTTACTCTTTGCTGTCGCGCGCCATCAAGTTATCAGCAACGGACAGGGATGATTTTCTGTATCAGGCGTTTGAAGAAGATGCAGCATTGCGTCAACAAATCTATGCCTACTTGCTGAGTCGCTTCAAGAAAGATCAAGACACTCATCCGGAAGAAGCCAGCTCAACAAACCCCAGCCATTCTGCAGCCACCGATCACTTCAGGCATCGCGGGAATGAACTGTTGGGCAAGGTGCTGGGAGATTATCGCCTGACCCGAATCATTGGCGCTGGCGGCAATGGTACGGTCTATCGTGGTGAACGGGCTGATCGTGTCTATTCGGCACACGTGGCGGTTAAGGTGTTGCATGCCTCTCTGCCGCGTGAATCGCAACGGCGATTTGTCGCGGAGCGACAAATTCTTGCCACACTGAATCACCCTTACATTGCCCGTTTGCTGGATGGTGGCGAAACCCGCGCTCATGAATCCTTTCTGGTGATGGAACATGTGCAGGGAACTGCCATCGACCAATATTGCGACTACCAAACACTGGGTATTGACCAGCGTCTGCAACTATTCATCAAAGTATGCGAAGCCGTCCAGTATGCGCATCGCAATCTGGTGGTGCATCGTGATCTCAAACCCGGCAACATTCTGGTCACACCCGATGGCACACCCAAGTTGCTGGATTTCGGCATTGCCAAATTGCTGGACAACAACGCCAGCATTGTGTCGCAAGACGCACCTCTGCATACCCTGCTGCATGACCGGCAACTGACACCGGAGTACGCCAGCCCCGAGCAGATTCGAGGACAACCGGTCACAACGGCCAGTGATGTGTACTCTTTGGGTGTAATTCTGTACGAGCTGCTAACAGGCGTCCGTCCCTATGCGGTCAATGCATTGAATCAACTGGAGCTCGAACGCTCAATATGCGTTATCGATCCGCTCAAGCCCAGCCAGATGCTGGCAAGAATGAGTGCCAACAAGCCTTTGCCATTGGTTGGCGCACTGCCAAAAAATGACGATCAAGATGTCGTCAAGCCGGCGCCGGATGTCAACGCCATTGCCTATGCGCGAGGACTTAGCGCGAAACGCCTGCAACACCGGCTCACCGGTGACATTGATGCCATCATCATGCGTGCACTGCGCAAGGAACCGGAACGCCGTTACAGCTCTGTTGAACAATTGATTGAAGACATTCAACGATATCTCAATCAGGAACCGGTACTCGCCCGTCAAGGCAACTGGGCTTACTACAGCAGGCGCTTTGTAAGAAGACATGCACTTGGCGTCACCATGTCATCCATTGCATTGATCGCGCTCACCGGCTTTGCAGTAGCCATGTCCATTCAGGCCAAACGCATTGCCGAGCAACGTGACAGAGCCACCCAGGAAAGTGAACGAGCGGATAGCGTCTCTAATTTTCTCCAAGAGATATTCACAGCTGCTGACCCTACCCACATTCAAGATCAACAGGTCACAGCAAAAGAATTATTGGATCGAGCTGCACAACGAATAAGCAACGACCTAACACAACAACCTGAAGTAAGAGTCAGGCTATTGGAAGCCATTGGCAAAGCTTACGGAAATCAGGAACAAATTGATTTAAGCGTTAAATATCTTGAGGAATCTCTTAACCTACAAGACAGGCTGCCAACAAAAGACAATTTAAAAATTGCTGAAATTTTGGATAACCTTGGAGGTGAATATCAGGAAAAAGGCAATTTTGATGAGGCTGATAGAGCACTTTTAAAGGCTCGTAATATTCTGGAATTTCGTGGAGATATTCATTCGAAAGGGTATCTACAACTATTAATTGATAGTGGATGGCTCGCGATTCGGCAAAGCAACTTGGAAGAAGCCCAATCATTTTACCTACGTGGATTAGATCTCTCGAGAAAGTTAAATGGTGATTATCACCCGCAAACTGCGAACATATTAATGCAATTAGCTCAAGTTATGGTTTGGGAATCAAAATTTGATAAGGCTGAAAAATTTGCAAGAGAAGCTGTTTTACTGTTTCACTCTACGCTTCCAGAAAGACATCCGGATCGAATAAGCGCAGATATGACTCTTGGCGAAATTCTTTTTCGACAAGGACATCTCGACGAGGCAGAGCGTTTATTAACTAATGTTCTAGATGATCAACGCGCTGTATTTGGAAAAAATAATTATAGGCAGATTGATCCCTATTATTCCTTATCTGAAATCCATCTGTCTCAAGGTAAATCTCAATTATCGGAACATGATGCAAAAACGGGATTGTCCATTGCGATTGGGAACTTTGGAGAATCTAATTTCAACGTCGGTGTCGGTTACAGTGCAGTGGCGAACGTCCTAATTAGGTGTAAAAAATTTTCAGAAGCCGCACTTAACGCTCGTAACTCGTTGAGGGTATTGCGAGCAACAACCTCACCCGACCACCAATACGTAGCCTCTGCGGAATATCTCCTTGCCGCTTCTCTTGTGGGCGAACACAAGTCAAAAGAAGCCGAACCGATGATTCGTGAAAACATTGCACGTTGGGGACGTGCTCAAGCACCTGCATGGCGGGCAGCGCGGTCGGAAAGTTTGCTGGGTGCGGCGCTGATCCAATTGCACAAGGGCAAGGAAGCCGGTGTTGCATTGAATCACGCGTATGAAGTGCTTTCGGCCAAGGACAGTGGCGCCGATGCAGACACTATAGCAACTGCGAAAAAACGCCTGGATGAATATCAACGCTGCGTTGCCGGACGTCATGAGAATAACTGCCAACTGAGCGAATAGCTCCGCCCGCCAGGACCGTTTCAGGAAGCATTCAATGTGTATGTCATGAACACATTAATGGCCACACGGCGACTATCGCTTCCAGAATTGTCCGTTGCAGACACACCAAAAGTTGTGAAGCGTTACTTGAATTGATCAAGCCACATGTGCCGGAAGCGTTGACGTAGAAAGCAGGCTACTTGAACACCACCGTACGATTACCATTCAGCAATATGCGATGTTCAACATGCCATTTGACGGCACGTGCAAGCACGGCACACTCCACATCGCGGCCTGCAGCGGCGCAATCTTCAACGCTCATGGCATGATCCACACGTGACACATCCTGTTCGATGATCGGACCTTCATCGAGATCGGCTGTCACATAGTGCGCCGTTGCACCGATCAGCTTCACGCCACGATCATGCGCCTGCTGATAGGGTTTGGCGCCCTGGAAGCTGGGCAGAAAAGAATGATGAATGTTGATGGCGCGTTCATTCAACGCCGCACACAATTGTGGTGAAAGAATTTGCATGTAACGCGCCAGCACCACCAGATCGCAGCGTTCATCATTGAACAACTCCAGCAACTTTTGTTCCTGCTTCTCCTTGTTGCCTGCATTTACCGGCAGATAATGGAAAGGAATGTTGTGTGACGCCGCCAGTTGATAGAAGTCGCGATGATTGGAAACGATAGCGGGAATTTCGATGGACAAGGCGCCGATGCGGTGGCGGTACAACAGATCATTCAGGCAGTGACCGAACTTCGATACCATCAATATCACGCGGTGCCTGATACTGGCATCGTGAATGGCCCAGCGCATGTTGAATTCGGCGGCAATTCCGGAAAACAGATCGCGCATTTGCACCGCATCCACATTGCGGTCAGTCGCAAAATCAACACGCATGAAAAACAACTGGTTGGCATCATCACCAAACTGCGCGCTGTCAGTGATGTTGCACTGTTCCTTGAGCAGGAAATTGGCAACCGCCGCAACAATGCCCATGCGATCAGGACATGACAGTGTAAGGATATAACGATGCAACATGATATCTGTTACTTACAAAGAACCTTTCTGTGAACGATTTGATGTTGATGCGGCCAGCGGACGTGCCGCGGGACGTTGCGACTTTACCTGTGCATCACCTACTTTTACAGCACGCGCTGTTGTGCCAGTGCGCATCTTTTCCTGTTGCACCGGCTCGCTTTTGTGCTGCGCAGCCTGATGCAGCAAGTCCACCTGCGATGGCTTCAGCAATCGATGCCGCGATCGCGGCAAGTCTTTGGTCAATTCAATTCCGGCAAACGCCACCTGCATCATGCGACTGACGGTGAGTCCATGGCTGACAAACAATGCACGCACTGCGGCACGCTTGTCAGCACGTGGCATGACCACTTTGTACCAGACATTTTCCCCTTCACCGCCACTGGCCTCAACACTGGTGAAGGCAATCAACTGTCCATCCAGCATGATTTGCAATGGCAACGCCGGTGCCGCAGCCACTCCGCCACGAACATGAACCCGCACCATGTAGGCAGTTGGAATGTTTTTTTTCTGACGGGTCAGCGCATACGACAGCGAACCATCATTGGTCAGCAACAACAAACCGCTGTCACCCGCATGCATGGGATTGATCGGCACCCAGCGCACGCCGCGCTGTTTTGGCAACCGTTCCATCACTGTCTCGCCGGTATCATCACTTGCCTCTTCATCCTGAGTGCGCTCAATCGCCTGTCCCTGCGGTTTGTGATAGGCAAGCACCTGCACATTCACTTGTGTGCCAAGACGCTTGGTAACGTCGCGGCCATCCAGTGTTACACGATCACCATCGGCATAACGATCACCAAGCTTCACCCGTCTGCCGTTCAGTTCAAGACGCCCCTCGGTAATCCAACGCTCCACGTCGCGGCGCGAACCAATGCCGTGTTGCGCGAGCACCTTGTTAAGCCGTTCTGACATCAGGAAGCTGCTTCCGTTACTGGCGCAGCATCGGCTTCGGTGTCGACATCCGTGTTGTTCCTTTCTTCATCAACGGTGGTATCCACCGCTGCTTCGACGCTGGCATCAGCAATTGCTTCGGCCTGCGCAGGCTCAGATGCCTCGACCTGCGCATCCGTATTGAACTCCAGTTGCACGCCCACCGTTTCAACATCTTTCAGTTCTGCCAGTGTGGGCAACTGATCAAGGCTCTTGAGATTGAAGTAGTCGAGAAATTCCCTGGTGGTGGCGAGCAGTTCAGGCCTGCCCGGTACTTCACGATGCCCAACCACCCGCACCCAGTTGCGTTCATGAATGGTGCGCATGATGGATGAACTCACCGCGACACCGCGAATTTCTTCAATCTCGCTGCGAGTAATCGGTTGACGATATGCAATCAGTGCCAGCGTTTCCAGCAACGCACGCGAATAACGCGATGGGCGTTCCTGCCACAAGCGCGATACAAAATCCACGCAGTTACTTTTCACCTGGATGCGCCAGCCACTGGCCACTTCAATGACTTCCAGTCCACGGCTCTGATAATCTGCAGCCAATGCTTCCAGTCCCTGCTTGATCTGTTCCGCGCTGGGGCGTTCGCGTTCGTCATACAACTCGGTGAGTTGTTGTGTGGTGAGAGGACGGCCGGCAGCCAGCAATGCAGCTTCCAGCAAATGCTTCATTTCAAGTTCATTCATTGTGGGTCTTACCATCTGCAAATTCGGTGGCTGATGCTTCTTCGGTGGCAGACTCTTCCTGGAACGCATCTTCAATATTCGCGATTTCCGATTCGCTGATCAATTCATCCACCAGTTGTTCAACTGTGCGCCCGCCATCGGATGCATCTGAAGAAGCTGCCTCCGGTTGCATTGTCACAGCGATGTCGTCTTCGTCATCGAGCAGGTTTTCATCGGGTAATTCAGGCTGTGCCAGCGCTGCTTCATTGTCGGCATCAGCCGATTCAGGCGTCACTGCTTTTTGCCCGCTTCCCTTGCGCACATGCAACGGCGCATATGGTTCGGCCTGCACGATATCCAGCAAGCCTTCCTTCATCAATTCAAGAATCGAAATGAAGGTGACAGTTACCCCCATGCGTCCTTCTTCGGCATTGAACAGTTTGATGAACTCAACAAACTCGGCATCCTCAAGCCGGCTGAGGATTTCCGCCATGCGCTGTCGTTGTGACAAGGGTTCGCGCTGTACATGATGATGCCGGAAGTGCTCCGAACGGCGCACCACATCGCGGAACGCCTTGAGCATTTCATCCAGCGTCACTTCGGGTTGCAGCTTGATGACCTTGCGCTCGGTCAGCTCAACCAGTGCAGGCAGCACATCACGTTCAACACGCTTGAGATGGTCAATATCATCGGCCGCCTTCTTGAAGCGTTCGTATTCCTGCAGGCGACGCACGAGCTCTGCACGCGGGTCTTCTTCTTCCTGACCATCTTCGCTTCTGGCTCGCGGCAACAGCATGCGGGATTTGATTTCCGCCAGCATCGCAGCCATCAGCAGATACTCACCGGCCAGTTCCAGTTGCAATTCCTGCATCACATCAATGTAGCCCATGTACTGACGCGTAATCTCTGCAATGGGAATATCGAGAATATCGAGATTCTGTTTGCGGATGAGATACAGCAACAGATCCAGCGGACCTTCGAAGGCTTCAAGGAATACCTGCAATGCATCGGGCGGAATGTACAAGTCGCGCGGCATCTGCGTGTAAGGTTCACCATCCACAATGGCGAACGGCATTTCGGTCTGCTCAGGCGTCTGCGCTGCCTGGGTCAACGCTGCTTGCTCAGCCTGATTTTCAGCATTCAATGCTGCGCCTGTGTCTTCCACCAGTTTCAGTTCAGGTTTCATCGTGTTGCTTGACTAACGGTAGTTCATGCCAATGGCCTGACGCACTTCATCCAGCGTCTGCCGGGCGACTTCGCGCGCCTTTTCACATCCTTCGGCAATGATGCCGCGCACCAGGTCATGATTGTCTTCATATTCCTGGGCGCGATTGCGCATGCCGGTAATTTCCGCCACGATCTTGTCGATCAGCGGCTTCTTGCATTCCAGGCAACCAATGCCCGCGCTGCGACAACCCTGCTGCACCCACTCTCTGGTTGGCTCATCTGAATAAATTTTATGCAGGTCCCACACCGGACACACATCCGGGTTACCAGGATCAGTACGCCGCACGCGCGCCGGATCAGTTTGCATGGTGCGCAATTTTTTGGCGACGGTGTCTGGATCTTCACGCAAACCAATGGTGTTGCCGTAGGACTTGGACATCTTGCGGCCATCCAGTCCCGGTACCTTTGGTGTTGCAGTGAGCAATGCCTCCGGCTCGATCAGAATGCTGCGACCCGTGCCTTCAAGATAACCCAGCAAACGTTCGCGGTCTGCAACGGTCAGCCGCGTGCTGGCATCCAGCAAGGCACGTGCTTTTTCCAGCGATTCCGCATGACCTTGCTCCTGATACGCGCGACGCAATTCGCGATATTGTGCCGCGTTGCGGCTGCCCAGATTCTTCAGGGCTTTTTCGACTTTTGCTTCGAAGTCGGCTTCGCGGCCGAACAGAAAATTGCAGCGTCGCGCTACTTCACGGGTGATCTCGACATGTGCGACCTGATCTTCACCCACTGGAACATACTGTGGCTTGTACAAGAGAATGTCGGCACTCTGCAGGAGCGGATACCCCAGAAAACCATACGTCGCAAGATCGCGATCCTTCAACTGTTCCTGCTGATCTTTATAAGTAGGCACACGTTCCAGCCAGCTTAAAGGCGTAATCATCGACAACAACAAATGCAGCTCGGAATGTTCCGGCACCCGCGACTGGATAAAGATGGTGCAGGCAGCGGGATTCAACCCTGCGGCAAGCCAGTCCACCACCATGCGCCAGACATTGCTTTCCAGCTTGCTGGTGTCATCGTAGCCTGTAGTCAGTGCATGGATATCTGCAATGAAGAAATAGCATTCGTGCTGGTATTGAAGCTCAACCCAGTTCTTCAACGCGCCATGATAATTGCCCAAGTGCAGTTCACCGGATGGCCGCATGCCGGATAGAACGCGATTATTGGTAGTTGTTGATGTCAATGCCGTAAACCTTAGTGCGCCGCGTTCAGATGGCTGTCTGTACGCGATTTTCTGGTTCCTTAAAAAACGGAGCGGGCGATTATAGTGATTCGGCCCGCGCTCGGCACGATCATTGTGAGTTGAAACTCAAGCGGCTGATATTGCAGGGGATTCTACTCAAACGGCGCCGGATCGCCCTTGCCACGGCGCAACACCCGCGGCGATGTGTCTTCCAGATCGATTACCGTCGTCGGCTCGATGCCACAGTGACCGCTGTCCAGCACCGCATCCACCACGTGTTTCAACCGGGCATGAATCTCCCTGCCATCCACCAGTGGCAAGTCATCACCCGGCAGTAACAGGGTCGAACTCATCAAGGGTTCGTTCAATTCTCCCAACAGCGCAAGCGGCACGGGATGATCGGGCACACGAATGCCGATGGTGCGACGCCGTTCATGCTGCAACCGTTTGGGTGTCTGCCGCGTAGCCAGCAAAATAAACGTATATGGACCCGGCGTGTACGCACGCAACCAGCGGTATTGCTGATTGTTCACTCGCGCATAGGTGGCGATCTCGGACAAATCGCGGCAGACGAGCGTGAAATGATGATGCTTGTCGGTCTGCCGGATGCGGGCGATTCGTTCCATGGCATCCTTGTCGCCAAGGTGACATCCAAGCGCATAACAGGAATCGGTGGGATACACCACTACACCGCCTTCACGGATGATCTCCACCGCCTGACGGATCAGCCGGGGCTGCGGATTCTTGTCATGAACTTCCAGATAAACAGCAGTCATTGGCAGGGTTCGATACCGTGATTACACCGTGTTGAGCCACACCACTTTTCAGTGGCAAGATCGCGTATCATACGCGGCCTTTGTAAACGCTACAGGTTGTCATGCAATTAATCCTTGATTTTCTGCCGGTGATTGCATTCTTTGTTGCCTACAAACTGGGCGGCATTTACCTGGCCACAAAAACATTGATGGCTGCCATGCCGTTGTTGTGTCTGGTCACGTGGCTGCGGACGCGCAAGATCAGTGGCATGTTGCTTACCTCCACAGTACTCGCACTGGCCGCAGGCGGCGTCACGCTGGCGCTTCACGATCCCATGTTCGTGAAATGGAAACTCACTCTGCTGGATGGCATTTTCGCGCTGGCATTTCTTGTTGCTCCTTACCTCGGCGGCAAAACCCTGGTGGAACGCGTGATGGGCAGCAACATCACACTTGAACCGCGTCAATGGCGCATATTGAACTGGATGTGGGTTGGATTTTTCCTCTTCACCGCATCGATCAATGTCTATGTGCTATACCACTTCAGCGAAGCAGCATGGGTCAACTTCAAGCTGTATGGCACACTGGGACTCACCTTGGTGTTCGTTGTTATGCAGGCATTCTGGCTGGCGGACAAACTGCCCAAGGAACCGGCAAATGCGGAGGACAGCGCCAACGACCCCCGGCAAATGAATGGCTCTTAATCCATGTCCAGCAACCGTCATGACATTATTTGCGAACGTTTGACCGCAGCATTTGCGCCCGTTCGACTGGAATTGCAGGATGACAGCCATCTGCATGCTGGTCACGCCGGAGCGAAAAACGGCGGACATTACTCATTGAGCATCGTATCCACAAAATTCACGGGACTGCGCACGCTGGCGCGCCACCAGCTGATATATCGCTGCCTGAGCGACCTGATGAAGACGGAAATTCATGCTTTGAGTATCTCCGCGCAGACACCCGATGAAGCCGAATGATCAGACATGAATAGTTTGGTATAAATAACGACTGCAACAGCAATTACAACTACAGTAAAGTTTCCGTTCTCTCTGTCAATCCAGTATTGCAACCACGTTTATCTTTCAAATACAACCGTAAGGATCTCTATGAAATATCGTTATGCCATCGCCCTTGCACTGGCGGCCATCGCCACCTCTGCATGCTCCAAGAACGCCGACAAGCCTGAACAGGTTTTTGCAACCGTCAACGGCGAAACCATCACCACCAAGGAATTTGACACCTTTGTCAGCGCCATGACCAATGGCCAGTTGACCGCCGACAAACTCACGCCGGAACAGCGCAAGATGGTCACTGATCGCTTGATCGCCATGCACATCGGCGCTGCCGATGCCGTAAAGAATGGTCTGGACAAACAGGACGACACGGCCGCCACGCTGAAGATCACCCGCGTGAATGTGTTGTTTGGCGCCACGATGAAGCAATTCGTCGACAAGCTCACCATCAGCGATGCTGACATCCAGGCGGAATACTCAGCAAAGTACGGTGCTCCCCGGCACGAATTCAAGGCCAGCCATATTCTGGTGAAGACACCGGAAGAAGCGGACGCATTAATCGCCAAATTGAAGAAAGGCGCCGACTTTGCCGAACTGGCAAAAAAGAATTCCACCGATCCCGGTTCGGGCAAGAATGGCGGCGATCTGGGATGGTTTGGCGAAGGCGCCATGGTGCCGGAATTCATGGCTGCTGTGGAACATCTTGAAAAAGGCAAGTTCACCGAAACGCCAGTAAAAACCCAATTCGGCTATCACATCATCAAGCTTGAAGATACACGCGACAGCGCACCGCCTGCATTGAGCGAAGTAAAACCGCAAATCGAAAGCGAATTGAAGCAGAAGAAGATTCAGGAATACATCGAGAACCTGCGCAAGAACGCCAAAGTTGATATCAAGGAAACCGAACCAACAGCAGCCAATTCCAGCTCATCAGTGAGCAGCGCCAAGTAAGATTCAGATCTGTTTTGCAAGGCTGATTGAACTTGCAGCAAAAGGCACCGGGAAATTCCGGTGCCTTTTTCATTTTCAGAACCACGGTCCGACATTGAGCAGCGTCATCACGCCCATCACGGCAAAGACCACCGCCGCCACAACGTGAACCACGCGGACCGGAACACGCTTCATGATCCAGTCACCGAACCATACCGCAGGTACATCGGCAAGCATCATTCCCAGCGTGGTACCCGCCACCACAGTCAGCAACGATTGATAATGTGCAGCCAATGCCACAGTTGCGATCTGTGTCTTGTCGCCCATCTCGGCAAGAAAAAATGCAATGACTGTTGTGATGAAAACGTCGTGATGCGATACCGGCAGCGCCTCATCATCCAGCTTGTCGGGAATCAACACCCATGTTGCCATGCCGAGAAACGACAACCCCAGCACCCATTTCAACACCGCGCCGCCGACCATATGCGTCAACCAGGCACCCAGCGCGCCCGCGCCAAGATGATTGACAATGGTCGCCGCCAAAATTCCTGCAATGATCGGAACGGGTCTGCGAAAACGCGCTGCCAGCAACAGTGCCAGCAACTGAGTTTTATCGCCCATTTCGGATAACGCAACAACTCCGGTCGCAACAAGAAAAGCATGCATGATCAGGCGCTACTTTTTCTTGAAGGCATTTGCCAGTGCTTCCGCCATCAGCCCACTGCCTACACTGCCTGCGTGCTCTGGAATGCGCGCTGGTTTGCTGGATGATGATGCGCGTGAGCCATTGCGGCCTGTTGCATGATCGCGATCCGCAGAACGCGGCGCATCACTGGTACGCAGTGCAGTTTCATCCAGCCGCATGGTCAGCGCAATGCGTTTGCGTTGCGCATCCACTTCCAGCACTTTCACCTTGACCACTTCACCGGCCTTCACCACTTCGCGCGGATCAGTGACAAATTTGTTTGCCATCATGGAAATGTGCACGAGTCCATCCTGATGCACACCGATATCAACAAAAGCACCGAAGTTGGTAACGTTGGTAATGACGCCTTCGAGAATCATGCCGGGCTTGAGATCGGCAATTTCTTCCACACCTTCCTTGAACTCTGCGGTCTTGAATTCCGGTCGTGGATCGCGTCCTGGCTTTTCCAGCTCTTTCAGAATGTCCCTGACGGTGGGCAAACCAAATTTTTCGTCAGTGTACTTCGCCGGATCAATACCACGCAGCATACTGCCATCTCCCATCACCTGTTTGATGGGTTTGCCCAGATCGGCAAGGATGCGTTCAACGACGGGATAGGCCTCAGGATGGACGGACGACGCATCCAGCGGATTATCACCATCAACCACGCGCAGAAATCCTGCCGCCTGTTCAAACGTTTTGGCGCCCAGACGCGGCACCTTGAGCAAGGCATCGCGGGAGCCGAAGGCACCATGTTCATTGCGAAATTTCACCACGTTATCGGCAATGGTGGCCGACAAACCCGACACGCGCGCGAGCAACGCAGGTGACGCGGTATTCACATCCACACCGACGGCATTCACGCAATCTTCCACCACGGCATCCAGTGAACGTGCCAGTCTGGTTTGACTTACATCATGTTGATACTGCCCCACACCGATGGACTTGGGATCAATCTTCACCAGTTCAGCCAATGGATCCTGCAAGCGTCGCGCGATGGAAACCGCACCACGCAAACTGACATCGAGATCGGACAACTCTTTGGAGGCAAGTTCGGACGCGGAATATACCGATGCCCCTGCTTCCGATACCACCAGCTTGGTGAGTTTGAGTTCCGGCATTTTTTTCATCAACTCGGTGGCCAGCTTGTCGGTCTCACGTGAAGCAGTACCGTTACCAATGCTGATCAAATCCACTTTGTGTTTCATGCACAACACGGCCAGTGAATGCAACGCACCCGCCCAGTCGTTTTTTGGTGGATGCGGATAGATCGTGTCCGTGTCGAGTACCTTGCCAGTACGATCCACCACTGCAACTTTGACACCGGTGCGAATGCCGGGATCCAGCCCCATGGTAACCCGCTGCCCAGCGGGAGCTGCGAGCAACAAGTCATGCAGGTTGCGCGCGAATACGCGAATGGCTTCTTCCTCTGCCTTTTCACGCAATGCGGTAAACAATTCGCTTTCGATTTGCCAGGAAATTTTCACCTGCCAGGTCCAACGCACGGTTTGCTGCAACCACGCATCGGCCGGACGACCTTGATTACTGATGGCAAATTGCGCGGCGATCTTCAGTTCTCCCGGATGCACAAATGCAGCGTTGGTTTCCGGCACGAGTTCTTCGGGCACTTTCAATGACAGCCGCAGAATCTCCTCCGTGCGCCCACGAAACAACGCCAGCGCACGATGCGATGGAATGTTGCGAATGGCTTCGCTGTAGTCGAAATAGTCGCGAAACTTTGCGCCCTCCACTTCCTTGCCTTCGGCAACTTTGGAGACCATCACCCCATGCTGCTGCATGTATTCGCGCAAGTTGCCCAGCAACGCGGCATCTTCCGCAAACTGTTCCATCAATATCTGTCGCGCGCCTTCCAGTGCCGATTTGACATCGGGCACGCCGGGATTCTTGTCACCCTGCTCTGTCGTGAATTCGGGCTTGAGATATTTCGCGGCTTCGGTTTCAGGGTGCAACGCAGGATTGCTCAACAAGGCATGAGCAAGCACGTCGAGTCCGGCTTCTCTTGCAATCTGCGCCTTGGTGCGCCGCTTGGGTTTGTAAGGCAGGTACAAATCTTCAAGCACCTGCTTGCTCACTGCAGTCTCAATGCGCTCCTTCAGTTCAGGAGTCAATTTCCCCTGCTCTTCGATGCTCTTGAGAATGGCAACACGCCGCTCGTCCAGCTCGCGCATGTACAACAATCGCTCCTGCAAGGTTCGCAGTTGCGAGTCATCCAGACCACCGGTGACTTCCTTGCGATAGCGCGCAATGAAAGGAACTGTTGCTCCTTCATCCAGCAATGCCACCGCCGCAATGGCCTGTTTTACATGAATGGACAATTCCGCGGCAATGCGCGCTTCAATCGGTAACAGCATAAGTTTTCAAACACAGTGCAGAACGGAATTCGCACTATGCAGAAAGCTTCACGCCGCAACAAGACTTGTATTGGTGACTGGAAACGTATACGCGATCGGAGAAATAAATCGCGATCGAATATCAGTGATGAACACCGACTCGCCGGTCGGTGGGCACACAATAAATGCTTACCGGACTTTCGCGGCCGCGCAATGTCAGCGGCGGCAATGCCTTGACCTTGAATTCGCCACTGCTCTGCGCATCCAGCGACATTTTTAATGAAGTCGAGAACAGCACCTCACCGGCGCGCGCGCGCTGACTTAATCTTGCAGCCACATTCACCGTGTCACCAATCAAGGTGTAGCTCATGTGTTCGTCAGAACCCACATTGCCGGCAATCACTTCGCCTTCATTGATACCGATGCCGAGTCCAGTATCAATGCCATAACGCTTGCGCCACTGTTCAGCAAGCGATGCAAACGCCACCAGCATTTCACGTGCGGCCTTCACTGCGCGCGCACCACCGTCGACCTGCGGAATGGGCACGCCGAAACCTACCATCAATGAGTCGCCAGCCATGTTGAACACAGTGCCTTCATGACGGAACGCAATGGCCGTAAGCGTGCTGAAAAACTCGTTCAGCAGTTCAAATACCTGGGCAGCCGACAACTTTTCCGCAATGCCCGTGAAACCGCGCATATCGGCAAATAACACAGCAACTTGCGCTCGTGTCCCCGCTTTGAGCTGCTCTGAGTCATTCGCGGCAAGCGAAAGCAACTTGTCCGCCAGTTGTGGCGATACATAGCGATACAGAGTATTGCGCAGCAGATGCTCATGGTTGCGTCCCACCTGCAGCTTCGATTCTGTCAAGTGATGCCACAATTCAGATTGACGCAGTAAAGAACGCATGCGGGCCATGATGATGTCGCGCTCTGAACTGGCCAGAAAGGCCGCATCCACACCGGCTTCATAGGCTGCAATACGCAACATCGAATGCGCGGCCATGAACACCAACGGAATAAGCGCCGTGGAGGCATGCGATTTCAGGGTGCGGCACAGGGACAACGATTGCGCATCTACGCCGTCAATGACAATCAGCGAGTAATTTCCGGTTGCGGCTTCTGCCAGCAATGATTGTGAAGATGTCACCCAACTTGCATTCAAATCAAGCTGTTCGATCCAACGTTGCACTTGCTGCTGCGTACTCTTTTTGAACGCCAGCACCAGACATTGATGAGTTGTCACTGTCTCGCTCCGCCATCGAAGAATTGTTATGTAAGATAGTGTGACGTCAGCTTGCGACAAGCGCAAGTACTTTTTCTTTAAAAGCGGTTACTTGGAACCACTATCTGCAGTGATGGCTTTAAATACTTCCAGACTAAGGGTTACTGTGCGCTGCTCATCAGGTTGAACCGCACCGACGGCAACAATGTGGCGGTGTGTCTCCACACCCCGCTCGTTGCGCACCGAAATCACCAGTGAGTACTCCCACGGCGGTTCATTGCCGGGATGCTTGATCGTGCCTTCGACACGCAATGCCGTTTCGCTGACCAGCTGCCGTGTGTGTTGCTCACCACGATTGAACTGCAAATGGTGCTGGCACGCCGGACAGATCGCAGCACTTTCAAGAATCGTCGCCTTGCAATGCGGACAAATCCGCGTCTTGCCCACAGCACTGTTGGCGCGGCCAGGAATCATGAATGCTTTTCCAACACGCGGGAGAACAAGATCTTACGGCTTCTGGTTTTTGTCATTCCAGCCGAATTCAACCTGCCCGCGCATTCGCGAACCGGCAGCCACCACCAACGACCCTGCATTGAGATCGCCGTTAAGCACACCTGTTGATTGCAACTCGACTCGCGATACGGCATTGACATTGCCGGTTAATTCGCCGCCCACAATAACCATATCGGCCTTGACCTCACCGGTAACCTGCGCGCCTTGTTCAATGGTGACATTACCCTGAACATGCACGTCGCCTTTGAACCGGCCGGCAATGCGGACATGTCCGGTGCCCTCGATCTTGCCTTCAATCGTCAGGTCGGAAGAAATAAAGGATTCTTTCATGGTGGATGCACCGGTTATACGATTGGCAGCAGCAACATCACGCGCCGGCATACTTCCGGCTGTGAATACTTTTTCGGATTCGCGCATTGCTGGCGTATTGCCTGGGAATAAGTCTTTCGCGCCGTTTTCTTTGCCACCGGAATCTTTCCACAATGCCATATCAAACCCCTTCTGAAGGATGAACCAAGGGTGAAGAATTGGCGTGGATACTACAACCGATTATGTCCGGTGGCGAGTGTCCTTATTAACGGACCGTCGGGCAGTTGAAACGGGTTGCCGAAAAAAGCTGCATTTCCTGATTTCAAATTGCATTCTCAAGTCGCATGACCAACGATGTGCTTTACTCGTTGCTTTGGGCTCATTGCAGTAACCCACGGGAGCCGCTGGTCCGCAATACCCCCACCACGACACCTTCAATGATCAGCGAATGTTCGCGCATGTCGACTTTAATAGGCTCAAATTCTTCATTTTCCGGCATCAGCCACACTACCGAACCCGATTGCTTGTAGCGCTTTACCGTCACTTCATCATCCACCCGCGCCACCACCACCTGACGATTGCGCACCTCCGGCGTGCGGTGAACAGCAACCAGATCGCCGTCCATGATGCCGATGTCCTTCATGCTCATGCCTTTCACCTTGAGCAGATAATGCGGTCGTGGCCGGAACAAACGTGGATCAATCTGGTAATGCGCCTCTATGTTCTGTTCTGCCAGAATCGGCTTGCCCGCCGCCACCCTGCCTATCAGTGGTAATCCGGTTTCTTCACGCAGCTCTTCCTTTAACTGAATGCCGCGCGAAGCACCCGGCAACAACTCCAGCACGCCTTTGCGTGCCATTGCCCGCAAATGATCTTCCGCGGCATTGGCGGATTTGAACTTGAACGCCAGTGCAATCTCGGCACGCGTCGGCGGCATGCCGGAATCGTCAATGGAATCCTGAATGAACCGCAAAATCTGCTGTTGACGTGGAGTGAGGTCTGACATGGATCGGCCCTGTTGCAAACAACTGTTGTTATATACAGGTATTGGCGATTATTGGCAAGTCGCTTGTAACATCCCGATCCGCGATGACACCAGGACCATCCGGCAAATGCACTCCTTCGCTGCGCATCCTGGATGTGATCGTCTTCACATTCCCGTTTATGAACAGCCGTTCATCCAGCGCAATATGCCGGTAATCGGCCGAATATTCATCCTTCAGTTTGCTTACCTATAGTGAAGCTCATGAAAAGCACCAGTCTTCCGAGTTTTTCCGCAGCGAAATCCGCAGGGTTTACGCTGCTTGAACTGATGTTTGCATTGGCCGTCGCTGCAGTGTTAATAGGTCTCGCGGCACCTAATATGCGTTCGTTTATTTTGAACAATCGCATTTCTTCGACAGCTAATGAACTGCTTCGATCCATTCAGACGGCACGCACAGAGGCTAGCAAACGACAACAGAGTGTTGTCATCTGCTTCGCATCAAACCTGACAAGTCCATCATGCGTAAAAACAAACTATACAGGCTGGTTTATATTCGAAGACTCCAACAAAGACTTGAGTTATACATCTGGCGAGCCAGTGCTGGAGATACATTCGTTTGAGTCCGACAAAATTAAAATATTGGCTGACAACGACGATCTTGTCAGCTACGACTCCACAGGGTTTCGCACCGTATCATCAAAAAACTCTACTGCAATGGTTGTATGTGATTCGCGTGGCAACGTTGATGGCAGCGGCGGCACAACCGGCGCATCAGTCGCCCGTGGCATCGTAATCAACAAAACCGGACACGCACGAATTACGAGAACGATCGACAGCACAACCGATAGCTACGACATCTCTGACCTACTCACCACCTACATTGGTTCATCATGCTAGTAAAACCATGCAAATCACCACGAGGCGTCGGAATGGTAGAAGTACTGGTGGCCCTGGTTGTCGTAGGCGTTGGCATGCTCGGGATAGCCTCTCTCTATGTGACAACCTTGCAAGCAAAAACCACTGCACAGGCGAGGATGAAGGCAATCAATTTCGCATATGACATCGCAGACAGGATTCGTGCAAATAGAACTGCTGGCGACAGTTACGCGATGACGATTGGCAGCACGCTTACCGCGCCATCATCGACGACTAATTGCATAGAAAGCACTGACATGGCGGCAATTACATGCACGCCTGCGCAAATGGCAGCCAACGACTTATATTCTTGGAACAAGCTGGTTACAGATCCAATACAGGGACTTCCCGGGGCATCAGGCTCCATTGCCGTCGCCAATGCAAATCCAACGACATACACAATAACGTTGCAGTGGAGCGAACCGAGCTCAGGCACTCAGTCCTATAAGTTGACGGTGGAAATATGAGCTCATACCGCAAGCATGATTTTGATGACCACCCTGTCAATGGCCTTAGCCTTATCGAGTTGATGGTCTCAATGACGATCGGCCTCGTACTGGTACTGGGGGCCACCACTCTGTATCTCAATAGCAGAAAAACGGCTGATGTCGATGACTCTGTGGCGAGGCTTCAGGAGACGGCACGTTACGCGATGAACGTTCTCGAATCTGATGTGCGCATGGCAAACTATTGGGGATTGAACGGCGATGCCAATCTAGCGACCAACAAACCGACATCAAGTACTGCATCGACCGACCCCGATGGTGTCGCGCTGTCCGGAACAGCACATGGCAATGATTGCGGCACTAATTATGCGGTAGATATACGCAAATACATTGAAGCAACGAACGACACATTTCCGACCACCTTTACCGGGCATTGCAGCGCATTCAATTCGGCCGTTGCTTCTTCGGATATCTTAACTATCCGGCGAGCCAACACGCAAAAAGAAACATCAATTGATAGTTCCAAGCTTCAATTGTGCACCAGGCGCAATACAATGACTATCATGCTTGGTGGCTCGTGCGATGTTGTCGACGACAATACCGAAATTCATGACCTGTCGACCAACACCTATTACATAGACAAAGCATCCGATGAAAGTCCGAACTATCCATCCTTGCGACGCATCAGTCTTATTTCCGGTCCGGATTTTCGCGACGACGAAGTAGTACCCGGCGTAGAGGACATGCAGATTGAGTTGGGCTGGGGTCCTGGCAGTTCTACTATCAATGATGGCAGCAGCGTGCCAGCCAATGCGCAAGCCGCAAGTTATCTCCAGCCTGAAAACGCAGCGATTACCGCTGGCACCGGACAAATCGTCGCAGTGCGGATCTGGTTATTGGTGCGTGCGGAGTCGCCAGATAAGAACTATGTGGACAACAACACCTATGAGTATGGGAATCGCAACAAAGGCACCACCGGAACAAATTTAACCGGCGATCTCAACGTGGCAACTTCGGCAGGAAAAGCCTACAAACCTAACGACAACTACCGCAGGATGCTGGTTTCACGAACTTTTTTTATTCGAAACGCATTGGGTACCTAGCAGCGTCAAAGGGCGCATATTCTATGAACCATCTCACTCCACCAAAAAAATCAGTTGGCGCAGCACTGGTCGTGGGACTGATACTGCTCGTGGTACTCAGCCTAATGGCAATATCAAGCATGGATAGCGCCTCGCTCGATCTGATCATGACAGGAAACGAGCAATATCACACCCGCGCCTTTGTTGCGGCTGAAGCTGGAATTGAAGACGCCTGGAACAAGGGAACTTTTGATCCTCTGAACGATTCAGCTTTGATCACCGGCACCGCAACAGATTCTGACCAATATGAATACCAAATTACGCGCCCCGAAAATGGAACGGTTGACAACTCACCATTGCCTGGCAACAGCGTTGGAAAGTATGGAACCATTTATTTCAAAATTACATCGACCGGCACTTCCGCGCGGAATTCAACTGCGGTCGCAAAACAAGAAATTGCGATCGTAGTAAATTCAGACTTTGACTCATCGTGTAACGAAAAATTGACCACCTGCGCACTTGATTGATGATGCACTGTAATTTGAGCGAGCAGACGTGAAAGACTTAATTGAGGAAAATGTATGCGCATTGCAAGAATAATCTGCTTGGCAACATGCTGCCTGACTACCCTACTCGGCACGACAAATACATACGCTGATGATACCGAAGTTTTTTTTAGCAGCGGATCCGCCAGTTCGGTTGTTAATCCAAACCTGCTGCTGATTCTTGACACTTCCGGTAGCATGGGCTCCGAAGTAACAGGTACACCTCCAACATTTTCTCCTTCGCATGATTACACATCAGGGAGCGGCTGTAACGCGGGTGACATATATTTTGTGGATGCAAGTAGTACCAAAACCCCGACCTGCTATGGCAATCACATTTCGTCGTCGGACTTTTACTGCCACCCGGCTACTGCCGCCTTCGCATCGACAGGCAAGTACACTGGCAACGCCATTCGGTGGACCAGCACATCCAGTCGCAACAGGAGAACTGGTGTAACAACGGTTACTTACAAGTGGAGCGACAGGCTGACCTCAGTTTCAGGCACTACATTGTACGATCAAATCACGTGTGAATTTGATGATACACCGACCGCAGACGGCAAGTATCCTTTAAGTGGCACCACAACCAGTTCGAGCAATTACTGGGGTGGCACTTCCACCAACAACTATTACACCTCGAGCAATAGCCCGAACAAAACGTCATATGTTTTCTACTCCGGAAATTATATCGCATACGCAAACGACTCTTCTTTGACCTCTCTCGGCACGCGAATCAGCATTGTAAAAACGGCTGCAAAGAATCTGATTGATTCACTTTCGAATATGAACGTTGGCATCATGCGCTACAGCACTGGAGATGGCGGCATGGTGGTTGCACCATTGGAAGATGTAACGACAAACGCAGCCGCACTGAAATCTACAATTGACGCAATGCATGTGAGTAATTCCACGCCGCTAACCGAAACTTTGTATGAGGCTTACTTGTACTACTCTGGCGGCGACATTAAATACGGACTAAATTCCAAAGCATGCAATACTGATGTCACTGGCGGAAACTGCAGTTTCTCCAATCTTGTTAGCCTACCCAGTGCAGATGCTTCACGGACGTCCCCCGGAGGCACTAAATACAAGTCACCCATTACCAACGTCTGCCAGCAAAACTACATCGTCTACCTCACGGATGGTCTACCCAACGGAGATAGCGCCGCTGATTCGCTGATCGATGGACTGGATAGCAACAGTTCGTGCTACAGCGACACAACAACCATGTGGAAATCCATCTTGGGAAGCACGTATACCTCAAACCCAACAGATGTTTATTACGATGGGACTACGGGCTTGTGCCTGAAAGAGATGTCCCGACTGCTTCACTCCAAGGATCTTGCTTCAGACACCTCAATAGGTGGCACTAGCGGCGCGTCAGAACAAATACAAAACGTCACTACTTACTTCATTGGTTTTGGCAACAATGTTAACAGCGGCGCCGCTCTAGATTATCTGAAGGACGCCGGTCGTGCCGGGGGCGGCGACGCCTTCAGTGCGACCGATGGTTATGATTTAAGCGACGCATTCGATCGCGCTGTAGGGAATATAATGAATACAAGCTCGACATTTACGTCACCCAGTATTGCAGTCAATTCCTTTAACAAAACTCAAGTTCTTGAAGACCTCTATGTCGGTATATTCTCACCCAGCAAGACACGTCATTGGCCGGGAAATATAAAGAAATTCAAGATCCGCAACGGAATGATAGTTGGACGAGGCAATACCCTGAACTCCGTTGATACCGTGTCAGCAGTTGATTCGGCGACCGGCTACCTTACTACCACGACCAAAGATTTCTGGCAGCAGCTTTCAGACAGCGGCAAGGGCAGCGACCCGACAGCTGGCGGGGCTGCAAACCAGATTCCCACGCCTTCTTCCAGAAACGTTTACACGTATATTGGCACCAACAAGCCCAGCTCGCTGCAGACACTTAGCAGCTATCCGTTTAAAACCAGCAATTCCAGTATCACTGACGCCTTGTTAAACCTCACAGGCAGCGCCACCGAACCAACCCGCGATGAACTGATTGACTGGACTCGCGGTGACGATGATGGGGATTTGACAGATGAAGTACCCCGGCATGTGATGGGTGATCCCATTCACTCGCAGCCCGCAGTGGTTATATACGGTGTTGGAAATTCCTCGTCGTCATCGTCCTCATCATCTTCCGGTACAAGTACCGATAACCTTAATGATGCAGTTGTGTATGTAAGTACAAACGATGGCTTTCTGCACGCCATTGATGTGGCATCCGGCACCGAACTGTGGTCATTCATTCCGGAAAACATACTTAAAAAATTAAAGGATGTATATGCCGATGCCGCAACCAATCCAATTGATCACTATACATTGGACGGCAATATTCGCGTGCTTCGCTATGATGCAAACAACGATGGGATGATCAAGAAATCAGACAATGATCGAGTATTCTTATATTTCAGTCAGGGTCGCGGCGGCGACACCTACTATGCGCTGGACGTCACCGAGAAGGACAATCCAAAATTCATGTGGAGCCTGTCAGCAAGTGATCTCAGTAACTTGGTGAGCAAGTCGTGGTCCACGCCCACCCTTGCCCGAATCAAGATCGGAGATGGCAGTGGCCAGAATCCTCAGTATCTGGTTTTTGTTATCGGCGGTGGACATGATGACACCGAAAATAGCCAAGCATATTCCGAAGCTGGAGACAGCACGGGTAACGCATTGTTCATTGTTGACGCCGTCAAGGGTACCGTTCTTTGGCAACAAACCAAGACCTCCAGCGGCGCGTTCGCTAAGATGACACATGCTATTCCTTCATCTGTCACCGCGCTTGACACTGATGATGACGGCTATACCGACAGGATGTATGTCGGTGACATGGCCGGCCAAATCTGGCGTTTTGATATCACCAACGGCGATCCTGCAAGCACTCTGGTGGCAGGCGGTGTCATCGCCTCACTTGGTGCAAAAGCGTACAGCAACGGCGAAGTGACGCATAATCGTCGATTCTACAATCCTCCGGATGTTTCCTATTTTGCAGTCCCCGATGGTGCAAATTTCTACAACTTGGCGATTGGCTCGGGTGACAGGGTGAGTCCGAAATCCAACCATTCAACACATGACCGCTTTTATTCAATCAGGGACTATCACTTAGGCCGAATGACACAGTCGGAATACGACAGCTATAGCGCAATTACAGACAGCTCGTTAACGACCATAGACGGTTCCAACGCCGCAACAATTGGCGACAATGGGTGGAAACTGAAGCTTGAAGTAGATTCCGATGCAACCGAAAAAGCACTGGCGAGCTCGACAACTGTTAACGGTACTGTGTTGTTTACAACTTATCTGCCGTCCGTCACTGGCACCGCCTGCCAACCTACCGCGGGCACTGAACGTCAGTATGCTATAGATGTGATGAACGGCTTAAAGCACTTTGGCACGTTGTACGAATCATTGGTGTCGACCGGTTTGCCTACGGACATTACCGTGATCGACGAATCCAGAATCATTCGGACTGATGGTACAACGTCCTCAAGCGGGTCAAGTAGTTCGTCCTCATCTGGAAACAACTCACTTTGTCTTGACGGTCTGGTAATACGCAACAATTGTGTAAAACTTAACGGACGAGTGAAGACCTTCTGGAAGGACGAGGGAAGCAACTAAAGAAAACATCGTTACATTCGGCACCATAGTCAGGATTCAATCATGAAATTTTCAAAATTCGGCTTTTCGTTGACGGAACTTATGATCACCGTCGCAATAGTCGCAATCCTTGCAGCAGTCGCCTACCCCGCATATACAAGTCAGATACGAAGGTCGCATCGCGCAGAAGGGCGGGATATGCTGCTTCAGATACAGTTAGCGCAGGAAAAGTATTTCTTGTCAAACAACGCTTATGGCGCGTTGGCCGACCTTAATTCACCCACCCCAATACCAGGATTGGTATCGTCAGCAGGACAGTACTACACGGCGAATGGTTACTATCAAATTTCTTTTACAAGCCAAACGTCGACAACCTACACGGCCCAAGCGGATAGTGTCGGAAGTCAAGACAATGACAGTCATTGCGACAAGTTCTGGATTACCGAAACTGGCAACAAGACTGCGACAAGCTCAGACTGCTGGAACAAATAAGTACTGTCTGCAATCCCCGTCACCACTAACTCTCTGAACAACTTTTTATTTATTGATTGGCCATAATCCTGTATTCTTGGCTACCTCGCGTTTGGCTGGCGGTCTTCGTTTAGTGCAAGCGGTGGAACTGATTTTCTTGGGTTGGGTCCACAAGAGACTCGTACTTTTGTTTTTTTCCTTAATTTGTTAGAGGGGAATACGATGAATAAGATGATCACCCGTTCGTTGAAGGCTGGTGCTGTTGCCCTGATTCTGGTTGCCGCTGCTGGTTGCCAAGACACCAAGGCAATTGACGAAGCCAAGGCTGCTGCTGCCAAGGCACAGCAGGATGCGTCTGCTGCACTGGCCGCTGCGAACTCAGCCGCTAGCGCCGCCAATTCGGCTGCCAGCGCCGCTGCTGCCGCCAAATCTGCTGCCGACAGCGCACAGAGCACCGCCAATCAGGCGCTGCAGGCTGCCCAAGCAAGCCAGGCTTGTTGTGATGCGACCAATCAGAAGCTGGACCGCATGTTCAAGCACTCGGTCTCCAAGTAATCAGAAATCCATTCTGAAAAGCAAAACGCCGCAGAATTCTGCGGCGTTTTTATTTTTGGGGAGACTGGAATCAGTCTTGCGACAGATTCCTTTCTTCGGACGCCGCTTTCAGCGGAACTTCGGCGGGAATTCCCGAGGGAATCTGAAAAAGCCGTTCTGCCTCGGACCAGTTGATATCGGCACTGCGTTGTGAAGTTGCACTAACCACCAGCCGCGTCAGATTCGTCAGGTCAGTGTCATCCTCGGCTTCTGTGTCCAACAATGGCTTGTGAATTTCCATAAACAACTTGCCAGCCGACCAGCCCATCTTGAATGGTTGATTGATAATCAGCACCGGAGTGCCAACCGTAACTTCCTTGAAGAAAAACTCAATGTCTTCGGGATACATGCGGATACATCCATGCGTATCTCCCATGCCAATTCCTTCGGGTTTATTGGTGCCGTGTATGAGATAGGAGCCACCGGGTATACCGAGGCGCATGGCAAACTCACCCAGCGGATTGTCCTTGCCGGCGGGAACCACTGCAGGCAATGGATCTCCGTCCGCTGCGTGTTCACGTCGCACCGATTCAGGCGGATACCATGCGGGATTTTCCTGCTTACTGACAACGCGTGTGATACCCAAGGGGGTTTTCCAGTTCATCCGGCCGATACTTACCGGGAAGGTCTGAACAGTTGCTTGTTCCCCTTTCTTGGGCTTGGGGAAATAGTAAATGCGATGTTCCGGCAGATTCACCACAATTCCGGTTCGCGGCACATTGGGCAGCACATACTGGGTAGGGATGACGATGCGAGTTCCTTCTCCGGGTAACCAGGGATCGATACCTGGATTCGCGGCCGCCATCTCTTCATAGCCGACGCCGTATTTGCGGCCTATGGCCAGCAATGTGTCTTCGTAGTGCGAGGTAACGTACTGCACTTCACCGATGACTGAGTCTTCCGGATTGGGTAACGGATACGTCGTGGCATTGACCGGCACGCTCGTTACCAGAGCAGCAAAGAAAAATAGAGAGACAACGTTGAGCAACAATCGATACATCGGATAAATCTTCACAACGAAAACTTCAAATACGGATCAACGCCGATCCCCAGGTAAACCCGCCGCCGAATGCTTCCAGCAGAATCAACGAACCCGGCTTGATGCGACCATCACGCACACCTGTATCCAGTGCCAGCGGCACCGACGCCGCAGAAGTGTTACCCTGATTCTGCACGGTGACAATGACACGTTCCATCGGCAGTTCCAGCTTTTTGGCGATCGCCTGAATAATTCGCATGTTGGCCTGATGTGGTACCAGCCAGTCGATGGCAGACTTGTCAAGATGGTTGGCAGCCAGCGTTTCATCCACGATGCCGCCCAACTTGGTCACGGCCACCTTGAATACTTCGCTGCCTTTCATTTGTATTGCCGTCTGGCAGGCAACGGAGGTATTCACTTTTTTTGATGGCCCCGTTGGATAGTAAAGCAGGTCGCTGTACTTTCCATCTGCGTGCAGGTGAGTCGAAATCACCCCGGGCTCATCTGACGGCTTGAGAATCACTGCACCTGCACCATCACCAAACAGCACACATGTGCTGCGATCAGTCCAGTCAATCAACCGTGTCAGACACTCTGCGCCAATAACCAGCGCACACTTGGCATCACCAAGACGAATGAATTTGTCGGCAATACTCAAGGCATAAATGAAACTGGAACAAGCCGCTTCAATCTGGATCGCAGGTTGACCGCCAATTCCAAGGCGTTGTTGCAACAGGCAGCCGACATTGGGAAACAACTGGTCAGGGGTTGTTGTGCCAATGACGATCAGATCAATATCCTCCGCATTGACGCCCGCTGCCGCCATCGCATTGCGCGCTGCCTGTTCGGCAAGATCACAGGTGGTCTGGTTGTCCGCGACCACATGCCGGCGTTCAATGCCCGTTCGCGTACGAATCCATTCATCGCTGGTGTCCACCAGTTTTTCCAGGTCTGCGTTGGTAAGAATCTTTTCGGGAAGATAGGACCCGGTACCGACAATTTTTGAATACATCAATAAACCTGCGCCTCTAGTAACCGGCCGACCTGCGATGGCACGCCTTTGCGAGCTTCAACAATCGCCACACGAACTGCATGGGAAAATGCGTAAGCATCTGCGTGGCCGTGACTTTTGATCACCACGCCATTCAATCCCACCATGCTGGCGCCATTGTGCTGGCGAGGATCAAAACGACGTTTCACCGCATTGAGCACCGGCAACGACACCAGTCCGGCAAAACGCCGCAATGGGCTGCGAGTGTATTCCGTCTTGAGCGTGCTGCCCAGCATCGACACCAATCCTTCCATGGTTTTGAGTGCTACGTTCCCGGTAAAGCCGTCAGTCACGACGACATCGACATCCCCAGTGAAGATGTCATTGCCTTCAACAAAACCAATGTAATTGAGTGAGGTTTTTTGCAGCAGTTTCGCCGCCTCCTGTACGAGCTCGTTGCCCTTGATGTCCTCGGCACCGATGTTCAGTAATCCTACTCGCGGCTGAACTACATCATTCAAATCCGCCGCAATGACGCTACCCATGATGGCAAACTGCAGCAGGTGCTGCGGCGTACAATCGGCATTGGCGCCAAGATCCAGCATATGTGTGTGTCCATGATGCGCAGGAATCCGTGACAGAATCGCCGGACGATCAACGCCGGCAATGGTCTTCAGCACAAAGCGTGCAGTTGCCATCAAGGCGCCGGTATTGCCCGCACTGACACACGCATGCGCTCTACCCTCCTTGACGAGATCAATGGCCACGCGCATTGAAGAATCCTTTTTCTTGCGCAATGCGTCTTGGGCACGCTCACCCATCTCTACGATTTGCTCGGCATGCAGCACACGCAGCCGATCGCTGAATGGCTTGCCGTGTTGCATCCAGAGTTGATCGATGACGCTTTGCTGACCCACCAGGATGCATTGCACATCCTGCTGTTCGGCAAGCACTTCCAGCACTGCCGGCACAATGGCCGTAGGGCCAATGTCTCCACCCATTGCATCAACGGCAAGCGTCAGCGGCGCATCCAATGGAGCGGACAACGGCTTACTGGAATGAATTACGGCTGACATGCAGTGACGCGGCCGATGTTGCCAGTGGCAACGACAACGTCAATCGGCCTGCTTGTCAGTGCGGCCTTCAAGCACTTTTTTGCCCCGATAAAAACCGTCGGGAGTAATACGATGACGCGTGTGGGTTTCACCCGAAGTGGCATCAACCGACAACGTGGGCGGCGTCAGGAAATCGTGAGCACGATGCATGCCACGCTTGGAAGGGGTCTTGCGGCTTTTTTGAACGGCCATGATTCAATCTCTACTAAAATAAAACTGTTCAACCATTATCTGCGGCTGCTTCACTTGTTCAGCAACTCGCGCAAATTCGCAAATGGCCGCCGCGCTGATTTATTACCGGCGTCCATGGATGATTCCACTGTTCCCGCTTCCACTTGCACATCGCGAGAAACATCGGCAGGCAACTTCGCCGACACCTCGCAATGCTGCAAATCTTCATGCTTGGCGATGAGCGGCAAGGCCAGTATGACCTGCTCCTCCACCAGCTCTGAGATATCGAGCCGGGTCGCATCAGCAAACCATTCCTCAAACTCGGATGACTGATATTCCTCATCAAGCTCATCCGCGTTTTCTCGTTCAGCAAGCAGCCCCGTTTCGCTTACGAGCAACGTAAAGTGCTCATCGAGCAGATACGGCATGCACTTCAGGCAGCGCTGACAAATCAGTTCCACCGTACCGGCAAGATCACCGCGGAGCATTGCCTGACCCTGCTTCACGCTGAATCGCAACCGGACATCGAGCGAGGGCCGATCAGAAACCAGCATTCCGGTCAGTCGCGGAAATCGCCGCTCCCTGAATTCATAACGCTTATGAGCTTCGTTACGGCCCAAGCTCAGCGCGTCAACAACAAAACATGCACTGGCATCGGATTCAGGGGTCAGCATGGGGCGCGTATAATAGGTGCGGGTTGGCGTGCTGTCAAAAACTTCAACACCTTAAATCCTTGTTTTTCAAAGAACTCAAACAGGACATACCATAGTGAATTTCCGTCGATCACCCATTCCTTCTATCCAGCGGCTGGTGCTGGCTTCTACGTCCCAATACAGGCGTCAATTGCTGGAGCGTTTTCACCTGCCATTTACCGTGCATTCGCCAGGTATTGACGAATCGCCACTGGCTGGCGAAGAACCTGTTGCGCTGGCTCACCGATTGGCAAAGGCCAAGGCGGAGGCAGTTGCATTACGTTATCCCGACAGCGTCATTGTTGCATCAGATCAGGTCGCAGTGCTGGGCAACGCCACCTTGGGCAAACCCGGCACGGCGGCTGCAGCGATGAAACAGCTTGCTGCAGCGAATGGCGCTCAGGTCGCTTTCCAAACCGCTGTTCACGTCATTGTTCCACAGCAGCAACGTCATGAAGCCCATGTGGACACCACCCTGGTGAAATTCAGGACGCTGAGCAACGAAGAAATATCCCGCTATGTGGAAACAGAAATGCCGCTGGATTGTGCCGGGGCATTCAAGGCAGAAGCACTGGGGATCACCCTGTTTGAACGCATCGATTCCACCGATCCGACAGCATTGACCGGCTTGCCGTTGATCTGGCTGGCTGGCGCGCTGCGGCGGGCCGGATTTCAGTTACCTTGATCTCGTTTGACGGTTCTGCGTAAAGGGAATGCCGCATTACTCCAGCAATGCGGGCTCCGTGTTCGAGCGCGTTTCCACCTGCAATTTGTCGTCGGCACCCACACTGATATAGGCATGTCCGCCATTCACCAGATTGCCGAACAACAAGTCTTCAGCCAGTGCACGCTTGATGGATTCCTGGATCAAACGTTGCATGGGGCGCGCGCCCATCTTCGGGTCATATCCCTTGATGGCCAGCCATTCGCGAACGCTGTCATCAATGTGCAATTGCACACCCTTTTGTTCCAGTTGCGCCTCCACTTCGACCAGCAATTTGTCGACCACGCGCTGAATCGTCGCATTGTCCAGACCATTGAACTGTATGATGCCATCGAGACGATTGCGGAATTCCGGTGAGAACAGGCGCTTGATGGCTTCCATACCGTCCGTAGCATTGTCACCCGGTACAAAACCGATTGCCGGACGGCTCATTTCGAAGGCACCGGCATTGGTGGTCATCACAATGATCACGTGGCGGAAATCCGCCTTGCGGCCATTGTTGTCGGTCAACGTGCCATGATCCATCACCTGCAACAACAGATTGAACACATCAGGGTGCGCCTTTTCTACTTCGTCCAGCAGCAATACTGCGTGCGGATGCTTGTTGATCTGTTCGGTGAGCAACCCGCCCTGATCGAATCCCACATATCCCGGCGGTGCGCCAATGAGACGCGACACTGTATGACGTTCCATGTACTCGGACATGTCGAAGCGTATCAGTTCAACACCCAACGCCAACGCCAGCTGTCGAGTCACCTCCGTCTTGCCCACGCCGGTTGGACCTGCAAACAGGAATGACCCCACCGGCTTGCGTTGGTCATTAAGGCCCGAGCGCGCCATCTTGATTGCTGACGACAGCGATTCAATCGCAGGGTCCTGACCAAAGATCACCAGTTTGAGATTGCGCTCCAGATTCTTGAGCAAGTCACGATCGGACGTTGAAACTGACTTGGGGGGAATCCGCGCAATACGTGCAACCACATCTTCAATCATCGGCACGGTGACAATGGTTTCGCGCTCTTCAGCAGGCTTCAGCCTCAAGCGCGCACCCGCTTCGTCGATCACATCTATTGCCTTATCAGGTAGTTGGCGATCATTTATATGACGGGCCGCAAGTTCTGCAGCGACTTTCAAGGCATCATCTTCGTAGCGGACACCATGATGTTCTTCAAAGCGCGAACGCAATCCCTTGAGAATCTCGATTGTTTCGTTGACGCTCGGCTCTGTGACATCAATTTTCTGGAAGCGGCGAGCCAAGGCATGATCTTTCTCGAATATTCCTCGATATTCAGCGTAAGTCGTTGATCCAATGCAGCGCAACTCACCATTTGCCAATGCTGGTTTGATCAGGTTGGAGGCATCCATGACGCCACCGGAAGCAGCACCTGCGCCAATCACCGTATGGATTTCGTCAATGAACAGGATGGCACCTGGATTCTTTTTTAATTCTGCCAGCACGCCTTTCAGCCGCTTTTCAAAATCGCCGCGATACTTGGTACCGGCAATCAACGAACCCAGATCGAGTGAATACACGGTGCAATCGGCCAATACTTCCGGCACCTTTCCCTCGACGATAAGACGGGCAAGGCCTTCCACCAACGCGGTTTTGCCCACGCCAGCCTCACCCACATACAACGGATTGTTCTTGCGACGGCGGCAGAGAATTTCCACGGTGCGTTCGATCTCGTGCTGACGGCCAATCAGGGGATCAATCCGCCCTTCAATCGCCTGCTTGTTCAAATTGGCGGCATATTTTTCGAGTGCCGAACCGCCTTCACCATCGCGATCCTGGGCATCGGTTCCGGCCTCATCCTTTTCCTTGGCAGGCGCATCGTCCCCCACTTTGGACAAGCCATGTGAAATGAAATTGACAACATCAAGGCGCGCCACTTCCTGCATGGATAACAGGTAGGCGGCATGTGAATGCTTCTCGCTGAAAATCGCGACCAGCACATTGGCGGTGGTTACTTCCTTCTTGCCGCTCGATTGCACATGAAACACGGCGCGTTGCAGAACCCGCTGGAAACCCAGCGTAGGTTGCACTTCACGGTCATCGCCTTCTTTCAGGCGCGGCGTGGTCTGATCAATGAATTCCTGCAACTCCTTGCGTAAACGTATCATGTCGGCGCCACATGCCCTCAGCACCTCGCGTACTTTCGGCGTATCGATGATGGCCAGCAGCAAATGCTCCACCGTCATGAATTCATGGCGGGCTTCACGTGCTGACTGGAATGCCTCATTGAGGCAGAGCTCTAGTTCGCTGCTTAACACTCGTTGACCCTCATCAATCTCTCAAACCCGTCTTCAAATCTCTTCCATCGTGCACAACAAAGGATGTTGTTGCTGGCGCGCAAAACTTGTTACCTGTGCCACCTTGGTCTCGGCGATCTCGTAGGTATAAACCCCGCAAACGCCCCGGCCCTTGGTGTGCACTTCCAGCATTACTCGTGTCGCCAGCGTCCTGTCCATGCCGAATACCCGCTCCAATACTTCCACGACAAACTCCATTGGAGTGTAGTCGTCATTCAGCAACAGCACCTGGTATTGCGGAGGTCGCTTAAGCTTTGGCGTCGCCTCTTCAACAACCAGACCATGCTCATGTTGCGGATCGAAATCACTCATCTTGTCAGCCAGAATACCAAGCCATTTGCTCCAGTTTGTCTATATAGGTGTCTCGGCGCTTGAAAACAAGCCTCCGGTCACAAATCAGCCAGACTGTCACAAACTCCGGCATGCCAGCCGCCTGCAAACTGCCCGTCATTCACCCTGCTGTCTGAACCTTCTAACGGCACCATCTGTAGCTTTCTTAATTTGAAATTTTCTGAACCAGGCCGGATTTTTCAAACCTCAGAATGCCGCTGGCATTCACTACTCGCTTGCTAACTGACTGATGACTTGAAACAATTCCGTTTGCACAATAACGAATTGACACATGACCTGACATTTGAAGGTAGCATTCCCTGATAAGCACATCGCCGGGTTTCTCAACGCATCGTAAAACAAATGAGTTCCTTGTCCAACTTGCAGAGTTCCATCAACCAGTTGCATACGTTGAATCGTGAGCAGCTCGGCAGCTTGTTGATGAAGCTGGCGCAACCCGCGGTCATTGTAGTGTCGGTGGTCGGCATCGCCTGGCAACTTGCGCAACTGACGTGGTTGTTGTTCCGCCCCAGCGTCGATGTAACACCCGTTCCTGTTGCGGCGCCCATCCAGACCAGCACAACCAAACAAACATTTAACCCGCAGTCCATTGCCGATGCACATCTTTTCGGCATGGCGTCAGCAACGCCGGATGCGAATATCAACAACCTGCCGCAAACCCAGGCCAATCTGGTGCTGGCCGGCACCATTGCACTCAGTGATCCGGAAGCCGGTTACGCCATCATCGGCGAGAATGCGGCCAACGCAAAGTTCTACAAAGCGGGCGCCATGATCAACGGTGGCGTGCGGCTGCATTCGGTGTATCCGGATCGCGTGATTCTTGATCGCGCCGGATCGCTTGAAACATTGGCTTTGCCTCATGGCCCCAGCACGGGCATGCCCAATATTAATCAGCCCACCATCAATCCCGGTGCGCAATTCAGTGACAACATAAGACGCATTGCCACCACCAATCCCGGCGCATTGTCGCAAATGTTACGTGTACAACCGGTATTTTCCAATGGTACGCAAAAAGGTTTCCGGGTTTATCCGGGACGAGATCGCGCCCAGTTTGCACGGCTTGGCTTGCAGCCCGGCGATCTCATTACGTCAATCAACGGCATGATGCTCAATGTGCCGGGCGCCACCAACGATATTCTCGGATTGCTCAGTTCGAGCAGCAGCGTTGTAGTGGGCCTTGAACGCAATGGCACGCCCATGCAACTGAACCTGGACGTCACCCAGATCAATCTGCCTCCGGAGAATGCTCCCGCAACCGGCGAGCAACCTGAAATGATGGAACGCGTGCCACCGGGCGTTCCGTCAGCGCAATAACACATCAACACAGCAATACAATGGCCGCTTCACGTTCAGGAACATTCATCAGCATGATTCTTCAATTCTCGCGACAGGCATTCCACGGCTTCCGGACACAGCCATTCCGTTTGCGTAATGCATTGCTGACATTCATCGGTATGTTGATGATTACTTGTACTGCGGCACAGGCCCAACATCCCGGGCAGCGTGCAACCATCACGCCAAACTACAAAGATGCCGATCTGGAACAAATCACTGAAGCGGTGAGCACCATCACCGGCAAAACCTTCATCATCGATCCGCGAGTGAAAGCGCAAGTGACCATGCTGTCATCAACGCCGATGTCACCTGAAGCGTTTTATCAGGCTTATCTGTCGATCTTGCAGGTCCATGGCTACATCGCAGTACCCACCGGCAACATCATCAAGATTATCCCCGAACAAAACACGCGCACCTCACCGTCTGATGACCTGCCCGATCATGTCAGCAGCACCTCGGACGAACTGGTGACACAGGTTATCTCCGTTCACAATGTCAGTGCTGCGCAACTGGTTGCCCTGCTGCGTCCGTTGACTGGGCAGAACGGCAATCTGGCAGCGTATGCGGCGTCGAACATGCTCATCATCACTGACCACGCCAACAACGTGAACCGCCTGATGCGAATCATTGAACGGATTGATCGCGCCAGTGATGATGATGTTGAAGTCATTCAGTTACAAAACGCCACCGCAGCGGAAATCGTCAAGGTGATCAATTCGCTCAATGCCGGCACACCAGTACAACCCGGTGAAGGACAGACGCTGAAGATTGTTGCAGATGACCGCACCAACAGCATTCTGATCAGCGGTGACAAGTCGGCGCGACTGCGGATCAAGACGCTGATTGCGTATCTTGATACACCGCTGCAAAGTGGTGGCAACACGCAAGTGCGTTACCTGCATTACGCGGATGCAGAGGACCTGGCGAAGAAACTCAAAGAACAGATTCAGGGCATTACACAGGCAACAACAGCCACTGCAGGTCCCGGCGGTGGCGCACCGGCGATATCAGGCACATCTTCCAATTCTGCATCCATCTGGGCTGATAAAGGCACCAATGCGCTGATTGTCAGCGCGCCGCCAAAAGTGATGCAGCAAATCATGGCTATTGTGGACAAGCTCGACATTCCACGTCTGCAAGTTCACGTCGAAGCCATCGTGGCTGAAGTAGATATCACCAAGACTTCCGAACTGGGAGTAAACTGGGCAATTTATGGCAATGGTAATACCAATGTACCGGCGGCCGTGTTCAGCGGTGGAACTACGCCCATCACCAACCTGATTACGGGCGCACTCAGTGGCACACCAAACATTCCCAATGGCACGACGCTCGGTGTTGGACGACTGGTAGATTCAGGTCTCAGTTTCGCGGCCATCCTGCGGGCACTCCGTTCCGACGGCAACGCCAACATTGTCTCGACGCCTTCTGTAGTGATGCTCGATAATGAAGAAGCAACCATCAATGTATCGCAGGAAGTTCCTTTTCTTACCGGTTCCTATTCGGGTACGAGTACGACTGGAGGAGCTTCAAATTCTTTCGTCAATCCATTCCAGACTGTGCAACGCCAGGACGTGGGTACCAAGCTCAAGATCACCCCGCAAATCAATGAGGGTGATTCACTGATTCTCTCCATCGACCAGGATGCATCCACTCTATCTCAGGACACAGGAGATGCAGGCAGCAAGATAGTCAACAAGCGTGAAATCAAAACCAAAGTGATGGTCGAAGATGGCGGTATTATCGTCATCGGTGGATTGCTCGAAGACAATCTCAACAATGGCGAGGACCGGGTTCCCGTGCTGGGTTCCATCCCCATCATTGGCAATCTGTTTCGTGCTCGTCACACCGAAAAACGCAAAAACAACCTGATGGTATTCATTCGCCCGACCATCCTGCGTAATGCGGAACAATCTGCCATCGAGACCAATGCCAAGTACAACATGATTCGCAATCTGCAATTGCAGCAGAATAGCGGCAAGGTACCGTTGCAATCGGATGAACGACAGCCACTGCTGCCCAAGTTGGAAAGCAAGCCTGTGGGGTCACGCACAACGAAAGAGAAAGTCAAGACAACAGAAACGCCGCCAGCAACAGATGATAAACCGGCAAATGCATCGCCCGCGACATCGTCGGACGATGCACCCGGTCAACAGCGAAGTGACAACTGAATTGAGAAGTGATGATAATCGGCAATGAACGCACTGGTTAAACCCGGCATTGAACCCATCAGCAATGTGCAGCCATTGCTGAATTTTGCGTTCGCCAAACGTCACGGCGTGTTGTTGCAGGGAACCCTGAACGGACGCGCATTTGTCATTGCCAGAAACGATGTGAGCGTAAGTGCCCTTGCCGAACTACGGCGTGTAGTCGGTCTGCCGCTCGAGTTGCAGCGGGTCGACAACGATGTCTTTGATCAACAATTGCGCAGCGCCTATGAAGCGGGCAACAGCGCCATGCAAGCCATGGGCGGACTGGAAGACGACACGGATCTGACGCATCTTGCCGAAGACCTTCCAGAACCCAGCGATCTGCTGGAAAGTGATGATCACGCACCCATCATCAAGTTGATCAATGCGGTGCTCACTCAGGCCGTCAAGGAAAACGCATCGGACATTCACATCGAACCATTTGAAAACCGCCTGGTGGTGCGCTTTCGTGTCGATGGCATACTGCGTGAAGTACTGCAATCAAAACGCGCCGTGGCAACGTTGGTGGTGTCACGCATCAAGATCATGTCCAAGCTGGACATTGCCGAAAAACGCCTGCCACAGGACGGCCGAATTTCATTGCGTGTTGCAGGACGTGCTGTTGATGTTCGTGTGTCCACCATTCCTGCGGGTCATGGTGAACGTGTTGTACTGCGCTTGCTGGACAAACAGGCAGGACGGCTCGAACTGACATCATTGGGCATGCCGCCTGAAACGCAAACCCTGATTGACCAGATGATTCATCGTCCGCACGGCATTGTGCTGGTCACCGGTCCAACCGGTTCCGGCAAAACCACTACACTGTATGCGGCACTGGAATGCATCAACGACAACACACGCAACATCATGACAGTGGAAGATCCCATCGAATACTACATTGATGGTATCGGACAAACTCAGGTCAACCAGAAGGTGGAAATGACATTTGCACGTGGTCTGCGTGCCATCCTGCGCCAGGATCCGGACGTGGTGATGGTGGGCGAAATTCGCGATCTTGAAACCGCACAGATTGCCGTGCAAGCCTCGTTGACCGGGCACTTGGTGCTATCCACTCTGCATACCAATACTGCAGTGGGCGCAGTTACACGCCTGCGCGATATGGGTATCGAGCCGTTCCTGCTGTCATCGAGTTTGCTGGGCGTGCTGGCGCAGCGTCTGGTACGAGTTATCAACCCGGATGAACGGGAAGCGTATACCGCCAGTGTCTACGAACGACGCTTGCTGAACATTCCGGATCACATGCCATCCCCCACGTTGTACCGCCCGCGCGCTGATGCGGCACAGGGCTTCAAGGGTCGCACTGGTATTTATGAATTTGTTCCCGTGGATGACACCATGCGTTCGATGATTCATGACGGCGCCAGTGAACACGAAATGGAACGCTATGCACGTACACTCACACCCAGCATTCGTGACGATGGCCGTGCCCGCATTCTTGCCGGCGTGACGACAGTCGAAGAAGTATTGCGCGTCACACGCGAAGACTGACCGGCATGGGCGCATTCCAGTACATCGCGGTTGACAGTGCGGGCCAGCAACGCAAAGGATTGCTGGAAGGCGACACGCCCAAACAGGTGCGGCAGCTGTTACGCGAACAAAACCTGCTGCCGATTGAAATCGAAGAAGTACGACAACAGGAAGCGCGTTCTCGCGGCGAACGATTCTCCTTTCTGCAGCGCCGCGGCATGAGTGCCTATGATCTGGCGCTGGTGACGCGACAGCTTGCCACGCTGGTGCATTCGGGATTGCCACTGGATGAAGCACTGCTCGCAGTCTCGGAACAAACCGAAAAGCCACGTATCCGCAGCATCATCATGGGTGTACGCGCCAAGGTGATGGAAGGCCATCCCATTGCGGTTGGACTTGCCGACTTTCCGGGCTCATTTCCGGAAATCTATCGCGCCACAGTGGCCGCAGGCGAACAATCAGGACATCTTGATACGGTACTGGAACGGCTTGCCGACTACACCGAAGCGCGCGAGCAATTGCGCAGCCGTACCATCAATGCCCTGCTCTATCCGGCAATGTTGTTTGTGGTGTGCGCCGGCATTGTGATGCTGCTGTTGACCTATGTCGTACCCAAAATCGTCAAACAGTTTGAAAATGCCAAGGCCGCACTGCCCATCCTTACCCGCATGCTGATTGCCTTTTCCGACTTCATGCGTCATTGGGGATTATTGTTGTTGGCGGTGATTGTTGTGACGTTTGTGATGTTCACACGCTCCCTGAAGGATGAAAACAACCGGCGACGTTTCCACGCCGTGCTGCTGAAAGTGCCGTTGTTGGGCCGTGTAGTCCGCGGCACCAACACCACCCGTTTTGCACGCACACTGGCAACGCTCACTTCCAGTGCCGTGCCAGTGCTGGATGCATTGCGTATTTCCGGCGAAGTCGTCAGCAACCTGCCGATGCGCGATGCCATCCATAATGCAGCGGTGAAAGTACGCGAAGGCGCGCCGATTGGCCGTTCACTGGCCGCAAGCAAGCAGTTTCCGCCGATGATGGTTCATCTCATTTCCAGCGGCGAAGCCAGTGGTGAACTGGAAACCATGCTGGACCGTGCCGCCGCCAATCAGGAGCGCGAGATGGACGCCCTGTTAAATACCTTTGTAGGCCTGCTCGGCCCCCTGATGATCCTGGTCATGGGCGGCCTGGTGTTGTTGATTGTGCTGGCAATGTTGCTGCCCATCTTCCAGTTGAACGACCTGATCAAATAAATTGTGATCGGGTTGCACAGTGTACTATTGCGGATCAACTTAAATCTAACTATATAGTCGCCCTGCAATCTCCCTCTTTATGAACCGGCCACATTGGTTTGCTGTCCATGATTGAGAAACCTGAATCCGAAGAATTTGATGATGAAGCCGACGACGCAGTTGCTGATGGTGACGATACCGACATCGATTCGTTGTTGAATGATTTAGGTCGCGCCAAGCGCGGCACCGTGCCGCAGGGAGAACCTGCGTGGCGCAAGCTGGAAAAATATCGCGAACAGCGCGAAACGGCCGAGCTGGTTTCCGATTTCGATGACTATGAAATCGACAACGATCTTGACGGCAGTACACCACCGCCACGGCGCAAACCTCGCAAGCCGCTATGAACGCGAGCTGCTCAGGATAATCATCGTGTCCGGCTATCACAAACGCCTCGCCAAACCTCAATGCGGAAGCGAGTGATGATGGCGTTACCTGATTCGTCCTTGCGCGTTGACCAGTTCCGATATGCGCATGGCAGTGACCAGCGCACGTAATCCGTCTTCGCCGCTCACCACCGGCGCGGTGCCGTTATGTACTGCTGCCACAAAAGCCTCGATTTCGCTCCGCAACGCATCACCCTGCTCGAGCGACTGCTCTTCAATGGCTACCTGTGCCGGTGATTCAACCGGGCCGTCCTCCTTCTTGCGCACCACCGTCAGAATCTTCTGCTGCAGGTCGATGGAAATATAGGCATCGTCCTGGAATATGCGCAGCTTGCGCTCCTGTTTCAGGCTGACACGACTCGCTGTGGTGTTCACCACGCAGCCACCCGCAAAGCGGATGCGTGCATTGGCGATGTCTATATCCTGCGAGAATATCCGCGATCCCACTGCATCGATGTGCTCAATGGGTCGGCCGACAAGTTCCTGGATCAGATCAATATCGTGAATCATCAGATCCAGCACCACACTGACATCGGTGCCGCGCTGTTTGAACGGTGCCAGACGATGTGACTCGACGAATCGCGGACTGCGAATCAATTGTGCCGCAGCTTGTACAGCAGGATTGAAACGTTCGAGATGCCCCACCTGCAAAACACACCGGTGTTCACGTGCAAGCTGGATAAGCTGTTCAGCCTGTTCCACCGTTTCAGTAATCGGCTTCTCAACCAGAACATGCACACCCCGTTTAAGGAAGTCCGCCGCGACGGCATAGTGCAGCGGTGTTGGTACCACCACACTGACAACATCCACCTTGTCCAGCACTTCACGATAGTCGTCAAAGGCTGCTGCGCCCAGTTCACTGGCAACACCCTGCGCGGTGGACAACGACGCGTCCACCACCGCCACCAGTTCTACACCGGCAAGATCGCGATACTTTTGTGCGTGAAACTTTCCCAGATATCCCACACCAATGGCGGCAGCACGCAATGGTCTTGATTCTTTGTTTGACATGGTTGCTACTCTTCAGAAATGACGACGCCGGTGCCGGCATTATTGTGTCCCGCCACTCTACTTGATCGGCGATGTTTGTATAATGATTTCATGACCCATACCGAGCTTCATGCTGAAACACCAAAGAAATCCCGGCTGATCCAGGAACTGATCTGGTTGTTGGGCAGTTTATTCACGGGCCTGCTCGTTCTGCCAGCGCTGATTTATGCTGCCGGGTTGCTGGTATTTGGGGCGTACAGGGGATCGGGCACGACGAGCGGCATCACTGCATTCTATGGCGATTACGCAAATGATCTTGTGACTGCACATCTTTCGTCGTGGACAGTGGCGCTGGGGCCATTAGTACTGGTGATCCTGTTGCGGTTGATTTTTGCCATGAAGACCTTGCCGTTGCCGAGCTGGTGGCCCGATGCCTTGCGCAACACCACATCATCCGGAAAGGATTAAGCACCTCGCCAGCAGATTACACCGGTCAGCCAGACCGTCACCCACATGGCGCCCTGCGCCCACCAGCGCCATGGCTTTTTCTTCAAGATGGAATACAAGGCACTGGCGGCAATCGCTGCCACGACCAGCAATAACGCACAATAGACAGGCAGGCGTGGTATTTCGCTGTCGAGTTGCCGCGATTCGCCTCGCAGCCAGAAAGCCATGAACCACACCGCACTGAGGCTGAATTCGAGCGCCACCGCCGAACCGAGAATAATTGACGTCAGCGCTGCCAAAGGACTCATTGCCCACCTCAAACATTAATGCAAATTGAACAAAAAAGTGGCTGAATGCGTACTAATTCGCTTGATTGAAGCCATCTGCGCCTCTACTCTGCCGGAACATTGCGCCGTTGAACATTACAGCGTCGACCGCAGCATCGTGACCGTACTCGAGTGTAACAAATAATGCGTTTGATCAATTGGAACAACCTGTTTTCCCCGCGCCGCGGAATGTGGCTGGCCACTGCGCTGGTCATCGTTTTCCTGCTGGGCGCCGGCAACTCCTCGCACAACGCCATTACCACCGCTGCCGCCAGCACCTCATCGGGCATTTACGAACCCAATGATCGTGAACGGCGTGTCAGCAAACTGGTCAGCACGGTTCTGGAACGCCAGCACTATCGGCAGACACCCATCAATGATCCGGTGTCATCAATCACACTGGATCGTTATCTCGATGCGCTTGATCCGGCAAAGAGCTACTTCCTCGCCGGTGATATCCAGGATTTCGAACACGTGCGCTACCAGCTTGATGATGCAGTGCTCAATGGCGCGCTCGACCCGGTATTCATGATCTATAACCGCTTCCAGTCACGCAGCCGCGAGCGGCTGGAATATGCACTGTCGTTGCTGAAAACACCGATGGATTTCACGTCCAACGAAACGTTCAACTATGACCGCGGCAAGGCCGCATGGCCGGCGTCAACGGATGAACTGAACGAATTGTGGCGCAAGCGCGTAAAGAATGATGCGATATCGCTGATGCTCACCGGCAAATCGTGGAAGGAAGCCAGTGATTTATTGAGCAAGCGATATGAACGGGCATTGAAGAATCTCGACAAGGTGACGAGCGATGATGTCTTTGAGGTATTCATCAATTCGCTGGTGCATGTGTTCGATCCGCATTCCAACTATCTCTCGCCACGCAATTCCGATGAATTCAAAATCGCAATGAGCCTGTCGTATGTCGGCATCGGCGCCACGCTGCAACTGGTCGATGACTATGTGACCGTGCAAAACACCATCCCCGGCGGCTCCGCTGCCACCAGCGGAATGATCAATGCCAATGATCGCATTCTCGGTGTCGCCGAAGGCAAGGACGGCAAAATAGTGGACGTCGTGGGCTGGCGTCTTGATGATGTTGTACAACTGATCCGCGGCAAGGAAGGTACTTTTGTGCGCTTGCAGATTCTGCCTGGCGGTGCGGCACCGGGTTCACCCGAAAAAACCATCACACTGAAGCGCAGCAAGATTACGCTGGAAGCACAGGCAGCGAAGAAAGCAATTCATACCATCAAACGTGATGGCAAGGAGATCAAGGTCGGCGTGATTACCGTACCCAGCTTCTATCAGGACTATGATGCGCACGCACGCGGCGACAAGGACTACCGCAGCACCACACGCGACGTGCGCAATCTCATCAATGAATTGAAGACCGAAGGCATTGATGCACTGGTGATTGACTTGAGAAGCAATGGCGGCGGCAATCTGCAGGAAGCGGTGGGCATGACAGGTCTGTTCATTCCCAAAGGTCCAGTGGTGCAAGTGCGCGAGACCAGCGGTGATATCAACGTGCTTGACGACGATGATACGCCGCAGGTATGGACTGGTCCGCTGACAGTACTGACTGATCGTTACAGTGCATCGGCATCGGAAATTTTCAGCGGCGCCATCCAAGACTATGGCCGTGGCTTGATCATCGGCCAGCAAACCTATGGCAAGGGCACCGTACAAAACCTGTACCCGCTGGATCGATATTCGCTTGGCAAATCACCGGGCTTCGGTGAACTCACCATCACCATGGGCAAGTTCTATCGTGTCACCGGTGAAAGCACGCAGAATCGTGGCGTAACACCTGACATCGTACTGCCTTCCGCAATTGACACTGATGACGTAGGCGAAAGCACCCAGCAAAGTGCGCTGCCGTGGGATCGCATTCGCAGTGCAAATTTTGTCCGTACCGGCAACCTTAAGCCATCGATTACGGAACTGGAACAGTCACATGACCAGCGGGTCACCAAGGATCCGAATTATCAGTACATGCTGAAGAACATCGCGGCATATGAAGAGTTGCGTAACGAGAAAGTGGTGTCATTGAATTTGCAGGAGCGCAAGCTCGAACGCGAGAAAAATGACAAGGAACGGCTGGATCGTGAAAACGCGCGTCGTGTTGCGGTAGGACTCAAGCCGGTAACTTCGCTTGAAGCGCTGGAGAAAACCAAGGATGAAATTCCCGATGAACTTCTTGACGAAGCAACACAGATCACTGCCGACTTCGATTTGTGGTGGCACCGCAATCAGAACATGAATGCCGCCACCGATGTAGCGAACCAGTGATGCCAGCCCGGCTGCACGCCGGGCCGGATGATGTTACTGGGCCACCCAGCCGCCATCCACTGCAATTGCCTGCCCGGTGACAAACGAAGCGCCGTCAGAACCCAGCCACAGCACTGCCGAAGCAATTTCTTCAGGCTTGCCAAGACGTCCCACCGGCTCGCCGGCTTCCAGCTGGGCGCGCATGTTTTCATTTGCAGTGATCACACGTTCCACCATCGGTGTGAGAATCACACCGGGACATACAGCATTGATACGGACACCTGTCTTTGCGTATTCCAGTGCCGCGGTACGCGTCAGACCGACAACACCATGCTTGCTGGCCACATATGCAGGCAGGCTCTGAAAGCCCACCAGTCCGGCAATGGATGCACAATTGACAATGGCACCCTTGCCCTGTTTGAGCATCAGCGGCAATTCATGCTTCATGCATAACCACACTCCTTTCAGATTGATCGCAATGACACGATCCCAGTTCTGTTCGGTGCACTCTGCGGTCGCTGCCATCTCCCCTTCGATACCTGCATTGTTGAACGCAATATCAATACGGCCAAAATGACGGACTGTCTGATCGACCAGTTTCGCAACTTCATGGTCGTGTGCGACATCTGTTCTGATGAAGATGCCTTCGCTGCCTCTTTCGCGAATATCTCGTATCAATTTTTCACCCAGCGCTTCATTCGTATCCGCCGCCACAACTTGTGCACCGGCTGCTGCAAATGCCAGCGCTGTTGCCCGGCCAATTCCGGAACTCGCGCCCGTCACCAGCGCAACTCGATCATGCCACTGTGTCATTGCCGTTACCTCGCAGGATTGTTACGAATGCCGCGGCCACTTGCGCCGGACAAGCCCATGCGAAAATCCTGACGAAAAAACGACTGAAACACGATTCGCGGTACTACCTAGAACGTATCGTAAATTCGAGATGACAAGCGTTGATGAACACGCAATCACGGAATGGATGCGTTGAACCGAATTGGCGGAGAGGGAGAGATTCGAACTCTCGAATTGGTTACCCAATTGCCGGTTTTCAAGACCGGTGCATTCAACCGCTCTGCCACCTCTCCTGATATCACTGTGACAGGACAGATCAACTGTCCATCATGCGGGCGCGCGATTGTACACGCCTATTCGCTGCTGTAAAAATGCTTTTGCGGATCAGGCGCCCAGAAATTCGCAGAGATACGCTGATGGCGCACTGGCACGCACATCAAACCCGGTGTTACCAGCCACTTCGAAACAGGTTCCTGCAGGATATTGCTGCCAGTTGCCACCGGGGATCCTTGCGTGCAATTCGCCGCTGATCACAGTCATGCGTTCCGGCGCGCCGGTATTGAAATGATATTCGCCTGGCGCGATCACACCCACCGTCGCGCGCATGCCATGACGCTCGAAGCCGACGCTTTGCACGGCACCATCAAAGTAACTGTTGTGTTTAAGCATGAATCAGTTTGAAAACGAAAGCAGTCAATTCTGCTGTGGTGGACGCGACACAAAACGTGGCGGCTCGCGGGTCTTGCTCAGCACGGCATCTGCGACTTGTGACAGCCAGCCGCCGCCATACAGCATCAACTTGAGCGCATCCAGGCATACTTTGGCGCCGCCTTCAACGGCAAAACGGCAATCGTCAGCAATCTGGCAACGATCCATCTGGAACAACGCATCACCTTCAAGCACAAGCACGCAGTTACTGAACCGGCACTCAACAAAATTGCGACCATCCAGCACCACCCGCTGGCCCACATAGTCGTGTTGTTTGATTAATTTCATGGGCGACTCTCTGATCAGGAATTGGCGAATTCTATCTGCTCGGACACAGTAACTTCAATTGATGCGTCGAAAAATGCTTCAGGTCGCGGAGCGGATTTTTGCAATGTCTTCCGGTGTATCCACACCCTGTCCCGGCTGGACCGCGGCCACCGCGATCACAATTCGCATGCCAGCCTGCATGGCACGCAATTGCTCCAGACTTTCGGCCAGTTCCAGCACAGAAGGATTCATCTGCGTCAAGCGTTGCAGGGCGCCGGCACGATAGGCGTAAATGCCAAGGTGACGTTGTGCATGGGTGAAACAAGTCTGGGTCGCCAGTCCGCCCGGCGCACAGTCACGATGCCATGGAATCGGCGCGCGGCTGAAATACAGCGCAGTGGCATCATCGGCGTAAACCACTTTCACGACGTTGGTATTGAGAAATTCTTGCAGTGAATGAATGGGCGTACACAACGTTGCAATATCCGCGTCTTTGTAGGCGGCCAGCAACCCAGCAACCTGATTGATCAACTGCGCAGGCATTTGCGGTTCATCGCCTTGCACATTGACGACGACAGTATCCTGCGACCAGCGTTTTGCACGTGCCACTTCCGCGATGCGATCTGTTCCCGAACGATGATCAACATGCGTCATCACTGCGGATGCGCGGTTCGCACATGCAACAACGGCATCAGCGATACGCGCATCATCCGTTGCAACCACGACTTCTTCTGCATCACTGCGGCAGGCGTTCTCCACCACCCATGCCACCATGGGTTTACCGGCAATTTCCAGCAAGGGTTTGCCCGGCAATCGCGTGGATGCATAACGCGCCGGAATGACAACCTTGAAACTCATGGATTGGACAACAGCACATCATCCGGCAACAGCTGCCTTGCCTCTTCTTCCAGCATGACCGGAATGCCGTCGCGCACCGGGAATGCCAGACGATCCGCGCGGCAAATCAGTTGTTCACTGCGCTTGTCATACTTGAGCGGACTTTTGCAAAGCGGACACGCGAGGATATCAAGCAATCGGGAATCCATGAGCATACCTGTTGAGTCAATGATGCAGTTTTGCGCGAATGCAATTGAGAATGATGGCAGCCGTTGCATCGTCCATCTTCACCACCGCCTCAACCACCCAGCAATTGCCACCCGCATCAAACTGACGGCATTTTACGGCATCCTTGGCAGTCATGAGAACAGGTAGCGCATCACCAAACTGCAAATCCTGCGGGGTGAACCTTGCATGATCCGGCAGAATCCGCGGTAACACCTTGATCCCTGTTGCCTGCAATGCACTGATGAATGACCGTGGATTGCCAATTCCAGTGACGATATGCACTTGCTGGCCACGCAAGGTTTCAAGCGAACGACACTCGCTGCCAGTCAACGCACGCATTCCATCGGCAGTCACCCGGTACTGCAAGGCTTCTTTCAGCACAGATGCATGCATTGATGCACCACGCTGATTGACCAGCAACAGATCGGCTCGCTGCAATCGTGCGGGCAATTCGCGCAGTGGCCCCGCAGGCAACAAAAAGCCATTGCCAAATTTTCTGTCGCCATCCATGACAACGATTTCGCAATCGCGGAACAAGCGGTAATGCTGCAATCCATCGTCGGAAATGATGATGTCAGCGCCCAATTCGATGGCTCGCTGCGCATCTGCAACACGATCGGGACCCGCCACAACCGCCACACCGGTTTGTTGTGCAATCAGCACCGGCTCATCACCCACCAGTTCAGGATCGCTGCCGGCATTAACGACTTGTGGCCATTGCCGCGCCTTGCCGCGATATCCGCGTGCAATCACTGCTACCTTCAATCCTTGCGCTGACAGTTGCCTGGCAAGCCAGATCACCAGCGGAGTTTTACCGGTACCTCCCACGGAAATATTGCCGATCACCACAACCGGCCTGTCCACCCTGATCACTTTCAATACACCGGCACGATACAGCCAGCGACGCAATGCCATCACACCTGCAAACAATCCTGACAGCGGCAGCAACAACCACGCAACGCGTGAATTGCCGTACCAGAGCGATTGCATGCGTGTATCAAGTGACATGGAAAAGGCAGCGGGCTCTCATTGATCTGGTAAATCTGGTAAACCTGCGCAATTCTTTACATCGTCATACGTTGAACTGCATGCGATGCAGGGTTGCATAAATGCCGTTGGCGGCAATCAATTCCGCATGCGTACCCTGCTCGACAATGCGGCCCTCATCCATCACTACAATGCAGTCAGCTTTTTCAATCGTGGAGAGGCGATGTGCAATCACCAGCGTCGTACGATTCTGCATCAGATCATCCAGCGCAGTCTGAATAACACGTTCTGACTCGGTATCCAGTGCAGAGGTCGCTTCATCGAGAATCAGTATTGGCGCGTCCTTCAACAACGCACGCGCAATGGAGATGCGTTGCTTCTGGCCACCCGACAATTGTGCGCCACGTTCACCGACCGTGGTATTCAATTTCTCGGGCCACTGACCGGCGAACTCCATGACATGTGCGGCTTGCGCTGCGCGTTCAATGGCTTCATCTGAAGCGGCTCTGCCAAACGCGATATTGTTGCGGATGGTATCGTCAAACAGCACCACATCCTGGCTGACCAATGCAATTTGTTCGCGCAAGTTATGCAAATCGTAATCACGAACATCGTGTCCATCCATCAGCACCACGCCCTGCGTCGCTTCATAAAAACGCGGCAGCAGACTGACCAGTGTTGATTTGCCGCTGCCTGTCTTGCCGACAAACGCCACTTTTGAACCCGCCCTGATCTGCAACGAGATACCACTCAGCACCTGCTTCTCGCGGGTTTGATAGTTGAAAAAGACATTGCGGTATTCAACGTCACCGCGTACGCGGGCGATTGTTCTGTTCCCGGTCCTTGCCTCAACCGGCTCATCAAGAATTTCAAAAAGACTCTGACCAGCCGCGATGCCTTGCTGAAACGACCCGGAAATATTGGTGAGATTGCGCAACGGCTGCATGATGCCCAGCATCGCAGTAATGAATGAGAAGAATGTACCGGCAGTAATTTCACCGCGTATGGATTGTCCGATTGCAATATACAGAATGACGGATGCAGAGCATACGGCAATGAACTGCACCACCGGATTGGCAAGACCGCGTGTACGCAGCAGTTTCATTGACGAGCGACGATTGTATTCATTAGCCACTTCAAACTGCGCACGCTCATATTCTTGTGCGTTGAATACCTTGATGACACGCGGTGCATCCAGTGCTTCCTTGGCGACCCGGGTCACATCAGTCACTGAATCCTGTATGCGCCGGCTATAACGCCGGAACAGTTTGTTGACGATGGCAATCAACCATGCGATAACCGGCCCGACAACAAAAGCGATGGTTGCCAGTTTCCAGTTGTAATAGAACAACGCACATACATAACCCAGAATCGTCAGCACTTCGCGTGATGCCGTGGTAATCGAATCCGTCATCACAGTTGCAACCTGCTCGGTATTGTAGATCAACCGTGACAACATGATTGACGAAGCATTACGGTCAAAATAACTGATGGGCAGCAACAGCAGTCTGTCGAACAATTCGGCGCGCAGTTGCTTGATGACGTGACGGCCTACGTGTCCCATGTAGTAAGTTTGAATGAAGTCCCCTGCACCACGCACGGCAAACAATACAATCAAGCCCACTGGAACCAGCCACACCATGGTGGGATCCCTGCCGTCAAAGGTCTTGTCCATGAAAGGTTTCATCAACCAGGCCACACTCGCATTGGCGGCTGCAAACAGCAATGCTCCCATTGCACCCACCGCAAATTGAACGCGTTTCCCTCGCAAATAACCGAGCAATCTGCGATAGGTCTCGCGTGCACCCAATTTATCCGCCATGCTGTCCATTACTTGCTTCCCGCACTCACCGGTTGATTGACGGTTGCAATGCTGATGGACCTGAAACCCAGCCTTCCCAGTACATCCATAGCAGTCACCACTGACTGGTGTGTGCTGCGCGCATCGGCGCGAATCAACACGGTTTGTGTACGATCATCACCGGCAACCTTGCTGATGGCCGACGACAATGTGTCCATGCTGGTGTTGATCAATTCCTTGCCATTCACGGAATACACGCCACTGGCTGACACTCCAACTTCCAGCGTCGGCCGCTGAGCGGCTGCATCCACTTTCACGCTGGCATCGGGCAAGCGCATGTTGATGCGCCCTTCATCGACAAAGGTGGTTGCCAGCATGAAGAAGATCAGCAGCAGCAGCAATACGTCAATGAAATTGGTGACGTTGATTTCCGGCTCATCATTGCGGGCATTGCGGCGGCTGAGATTCATGGTGCTTTATTTGCGCTCGCTCTTGGTCACCGCATCCACCAGCTTGATGGCTTCCTTCTCCATGTCCACAACAAGATTGTCGATGTACCGCCGCAGCCAGCGATAACCGATCAGCGATGGAATGGCGACAAACAAACCCGCAGCGGTTGCGACCAGTGCCTCGGCAATGCCGCTGGCCAGTGTGGAAGGATTGCCAATGCCCTGCGTGGTGATGGAATTGAATGTGCGAATCATGCCCAGCACGGTGCCGAGCAATCCCATCAGTGGCGACATGGCGGCGATGGTGCCTAGTGCATTGAGAAAACGTTCGAATTCATGCGCGGCATGACGGCCCGCATCTTCAATGGCTTCACGCAATACTTCACGTGGCTGGTCGCGATTCGCAAGTCCTGCTGCCAGCACCCGGCCCAGCGGCGAATTCTGTTTCAATGCCTGCAAATGACGTTCTTCAAGCTGGTTGCCTTCCACCCATTGCCACACCTTTTCGAACAAATCTTTCGGCAATACCTTGTCGCGTTGCAGGGTCCACAAGCGTTCAATGATGATGGCAATGGCCACGACGGAACTCAGCAGGATGGGCAGCATCATGATGCCGCCGGCTTTGACTATTTCGTACATGCGCTCGGCTATTTTATGCAGGGTGAAGCAGCGCGAATAGTACCGTGTTATGACGCATGAAGGAATGCGTTCTGTGTCGCAATTGTCAATTTGCCTGCCAGTAGTGATGGTGCAATTCACGAAACAACTGCGGTGGCTGCATGCCGTCCGGCATCACTCGCAGGGTTATTGCACCGCCGGTGATGGTGGAATGGACTTGCGCACCGGACGATTCCCATCGCGACACCACATCCGGTTTTGGAAAACCCCAGCGATTGCGGTACCCCGCGCTGAAAATCACTTGCTGTGCATGCACCACATCGACCAGTTCCTGTGTGGATGAAGTGCGGCTGCCGTGATGACCCGCAACGACAATGGAAGTGACCGGAAGCACACCCTCACCCACCAGCCTTGCTTCCACCGGCGCCTCGGCATCACCCGGCAACAATGCACTGCCGCCTGCCGCATGGATGCGCAAAACACAGGATGTGTTGTTGCGGCCCTGATCATTGAATGCTGCACCGGGGGACAACACATCGAACTGCACTGCGTCCCATAGCCAGTGCTGTCCCTGATGGCATCGGTGCAGGTTATCGTCAATGACAAGCGCGCGTGCTTGCACCGAAGGACCAAGCAGCCATTGCTGCACTCGTATGCCGTGTTGCACGCTGACCATACCGCCCGCATGATCGTCATCACCGTGACTGATCATCACCGCATCCACATCACGCACGCCCAGTGAATGCAGGTACGGCAGCACGACCAGCTCACCAGTGTCCGTACCACTCTGGAACTTTGGTCCCGTGTCATATACCAGCACATGCGTTGCAGTTCTCACTACCAACGACAATCCCTGCCCCACATCCAGCGCGGTCAATTCAAATGCATTCAACGGCAATTTTTCCGGCTGCCACAGCAATGCAGGCAGACAGCACAACAGGCCGCACATGCGCATGGGCCACAACAGCGGCAATACCATCAACAATACACCGGCGCCCAGCAACAGCATGGCCCACAGTGGCGACTGCGGCACATACCACGCCGCCATCGCTAACGCAGCAGCCGACTGCAATGCGCTGTAGAGCCAGTTCATGAAGTGAGCAAGATGCAATAACCACCATGTCCCTAAGGACGCATTCAGGGCAAGCAATACACAGCCGCTCAACACACCGGGTACCAGCACAAAAGTGAAAACCGGAATCGCCAGCAAATTGACCAAGGGTGAAATCAACGACACATTGCCGAATGCACTGAGGAGAAATGGCAGCAATCCCAGGGTCACAACGGCCTGCAAGCTCAAGAATTCCCGCCACCACAAATCAGGCAGCAACCTGCCCTGTTGATGAAGCAGAATAGCCGCCACCGCACCGAACGAAAGCCAGGTGCCGATTGCCAGTGGCGCAAAAGGATCAAGCACTGTCACCAGCAACAATGCAAGACCAAAGCTGTGCCACACATTCACTTCACGCCGCAACAGGCGCGAGATGAAGAACACACACAACATCACCAGCGTGCGTTGCGTGGGCACCGACATGCCGGCCAGCAACGAATAACCGAATGCAGCAGGCAATCCAAAACCTGCCTGCAAATCATGGCGTGTCAAACGCCAGCGTTGCGCAACAGGCAAATGCACCAGCAGCCCGCCCAGCCATGCAAACAGAAATGCCACCATGCCAATGTGCGACCCGGATATGGCGATCAAGTGACTGATGCCGGTACGCGCAAATACCTGCCATTGATCGCCGGATATGGCTTGCTGATCGCCGACAGCAAGCCCGCGCATCACGCCTTGCATGGGCGAATCCGGCACTGCGCGCGAGATGCGTTCAGCAATGAATTCACGCACACGCACCAGTCCATGTCCCGATGCCACGCCCAGCATGATGTTGGCGCTGGAATCGCGCACATATCCTGTTGCACCAATACCTTCGCGGAACAACTGTCCTTCGTAGTCGAATCCGCCGGGATTCGCAAAACCATGCCGCCGCTTCAAACGCAGCAACAACATCCATCGCTCACCGGCGTGCAGCGTGACATCATGGTTGTACCAGTTGATCTGCACGCGCGACGGCAAATGAGTTTGCGCATTGTTTTCAACGGCGAGTACAAAACGCCATCCATACACTTCACGCTGTGGAATGTCGTCAATGACACCTGTCACCGTCATATCATGCGTTTCCCTGTCTGACGCAAGATCATCTTGCAGTTGCCATTGCGCATGAGCGGCCGCCCAGACAAGGCCAAGCACAAAGGCAAGCGCACTTGTCATCACCCGTCGCCGTCGCATGCATAATGCAAAAGCCAGCGTTGCTGCCACGGGTGGCAACAACCACGCGGCGGTCAGTGCGGGTACACATTGCACCCAGCCATCACCCAGAAAAAAAGCGAATGCGACAGCGAACATGTCCTTGGCATTCCCCTGCACTTCCATCAAGTCGCCATACTAACAATCCGCGAATGCAGCCGACGGGCGCATTACTGGCAAAAGTCCTGTAATGATGGAAACAGTACTATTTGTCGTTATTTATGGTCTAAAATGCCGGTTTGCCGGACGCAGGCCAACGTTCGCGCCGTCATCAAAGCCACCTTCAAATTTCCGGATCATCCCTGTCAATGAACAAGCCACGCACTGCCATCACCCCCACTCGCGATGAAAACTACGCCGAGTGGTACCAACAAGTCATCAAGGCCGCGGATCTGGCAGAGCCTTCCCCGGTACGCGGTTGCATGGTCATCAAGCCGTGGGGTTACAGTCTATGGGAAAACATGCAGCGCGTACTGGATGACATGTTCAAGGCTACCGGACACCAGAACGCCTACTTTCCATTGTTCATCCCACTGTCGTTTCTGCAAAAAGAAGCGGCACATGTGGATGGTTTTGCAAAAGAGTGTGCGGTGGTCACACATCATCGTCTGGAACTGAATGCCGAAGGCAAGCTCGTTCCCACGGGTGAACTGGAAGAACCGTTGATCGTGCGTCCCACCTCCGAGACCATCATCGGTGATGCCTTTGCGCGCTGGGTGCAGAGTTATCGCGACCTGCCCTTGCTGATCAATCAATGGGCCAATGTGGTTCGCTGGGAAATGCGTACGCGCATGTTCCTGCGCACTACTGAATTTTTATGGCAGGAAGGTCATACCGCGCACGCCACCAGGGAAGACGCTGTCGAAGAAACCATGAAGATGCTGCATGTGTATGGCGAGTTTGCCGAACAATGGATGGCGATGCCGGTCATCAAAGGAGAAAAAACCGCAGGCGAACGTTTCCCCGGTGCGGAACAGACGTTCTGCATTGAAGCCATGATGCAGGATCGCAAGGCATTGCAGGCCGGCACCAGCCATTTTCTGGGACAGAATTTCGCCAAGGCCAGCGGCATTCAATTTCTGGATCAGCATGGCACGCATCAGCATGCATGGACCACCAGTTGGGGCGTCTCCACACGATTGATCGGCGGCATGCTGATGACACACTCTGATGATGATGGCCTGATCCTGCCGCCGCGGCTGGCGCCGACACATGCCGTCATCATTCCCATTTATCGCAGCGATGATGAACGTGCACGCGTGCTGGAATATTCCAACAATGTTGCCACCGAATTGCGCCAGCAACGTTTCGGCAATCGCAACATTGAAGTGGTCGTGGATTCACGCGACGAACGGGGTGGCGACAAGGTATGGCACTGGATCAAGAAAGGCGTGCCGCTGCGCATTGAAGTGGGACCGCGCGACATGGAAAAGAATGCGTTGTTTGTCGGACGACGTGATCAGGCACACAAGGACAAGCAGAGTATTGAACGCTCTGAATTTGTGGCAACCATTGCAACACGTTTACAGGCCATTCAGGACAATCTTTTTGCCCGCGCGAAAACCTATCGCGATGCAAACACCCGGCGCATCGACAGCAAGGCGGACTTCTATGCGTACTTCACACCGGAACGTGATGATCCCAATCTGCCACCACCCATTCACGGCGGCTTCGCGATGACGCATTTCGGCGGTGATGTGGAACTGGAACAGCAGATCAAGAATGATCTGTCAGTGACCGTGCGCTGCATTCCACTCGAACCCACCGAAGCCGGCACCTGCCCTTTCACCGGCAAACCCAGTAAAACGCGAGTGGTGTGGGCGAAAGCATATTGATTACATTCATGCAGCGTTATCTGAAATCAGTCTTTCATCAGATAAAATTGCGGCCACGCTTGCTGACGGCCATTGCCGTCGGCTGCCTCATCGCGGTGCTGCTGCCGGTACGATTATCCGCAGTTACACGCACTTTAGTGGCATGGGATGCCGGCGTCGCATTGTATTTGCTACTCGCATTCATCATGTTCATCGGCGCGACACCCGGACACATGCGCGCGCGAGCACTATCACAGGACGATGGCGCACTGGCGGTGTTGATACTCACTATTGTTGCCGCCTCTGCCACCATCGTCGCCATCATCATCGAGTTATCCGGCGTCAAATCCTACGATCCGTCACTGCGCTTCCTGCATTTCGGACTGGGTATCCTGACACTGGTCAGTTCATGGGCTTTCATTCATACCAGTTTCGCCCTGCACTACGCGCATGATTACTACATCTTTCTGCGCAAGTATTCGCGCCCTGCATTGATATTCCCGGAAACACCAGAACCCGATTACTGGGACTTCCTGTATTTTTCATTTGTCATTGGCATGACATCACAAACATCGGATGTTGCCATTACCTGCACCACCATGCGCAGACTGTCTGTGTTGCACGGAATCATCGCGTTTTTCTTCAACACTGCATTGCTGGCACTGGCGATCAACGCGGCAGCGAGCACGCTGTAGCACTCCAGAACATTGACTGCGGCAATGTGTTGCCGCCTCCGTGATGCAACGCGCATCAGATGATCAATGCCTGCACTGTCACAGATCAACTGAACGTTGAGTCAGACTGCAAATGAGATTCACGCCAATATTTGCGCATCTGACTTGAGGGGTAACATCAAGCACATCCCGCCCATGCCGTTACAACTTGCAACGACAATCACTGTTGATGATCATGAAATCCAGCCACAATACCGATGTCATTGATGCACCCGAACTGCATGAGAACACGCGTTCGGGCCGTGCCACCTGGGATGAACGCGGCAACACCGTGTGGGAATGGCAAACTGCTCCGGGCATCTACTCCAGGGAAATCAGCACACAACAATTGCGCGTGCTTCAGGCAAAGGAATTGCGGCTGGTCGATCAGCCACCGGGCGTCACTTCGACATACAGTCACTGGAAGCGTCAGTATCCGGATCACTTCACGCGCATGCCTGCAAATCCGGTGCGCAGCTCCGAACTGGTCATGCCGGTGCGTCGCAAGACCGGCAGCAGCAAAGGTGGATTGTTTGACCGGTTTCTCAAAGGGCTGGGATTGCCGGACTGATGCATTCATCCACACCCTGAATGAACAATGCCATTGCGCGATGCTTATGTCCTGTCGTTGCGCCTTTACCCGGCCCACCCGCAATACACGTATAAGCCGAATACCTGTTTCAACCCAAACGTGTACGCAGCGCTAAATAAACACGCCAACCCAACGATATAGACTGTTGCATGCGGTTATTCCTGGACGAACAAAGAACCGGTGACAATCCAACCACTGCCATCCAGAGATGATTGTGTCGAACACGGACTCTTCCAGCATTGCTCACGATATCAATGGCGAATTCTTTCGCCATCTGCGCATTGCAGCGCATGTTGCGCATGCGCACTACTGGCGCATTGAGTTACCGTCACTGACGCTGACATGGAGTGAACATCCTGAAGCCGTGCTCGATGGTCTCGGCGTTGTTCATGATTCCGCCACAGTGAATGCGCTGATGTGGCGCACTGTGCATCCCGACGACGTGCAACGAGTAAAGGAACTGCTCGCTCATCCACCTGCGGATCGCGGCAGCTTCGAATTCCGCAGAATCGCAGCCGACAATTCCATCCGTCACTTCCGCGCCAGCTATCGTTACTTTTGTAAAGATGGTGACACACCGGCGCATGTCATCGGCGCCACACAGGACATCAGCAACGAAGTGCAGGCCAAACGGCAACTGGAACAACAAGCACAGGAAATGAAGATTCTGCACGAGCGTCTGGAACGCGCAGCACAATCCAGTCAGGAAGGACATTGGGAAGCGGACTTTGTCAACGGCAAGCACTGGTGTTCCGATGTGTACCGGCAGTTGCTGGGCTACGGTCCGGATCATGATTTCACCACCATGGAAACCTACCAGGCCATCTGTCATCCCGATGAACTGGAAGGCCAGTATCACATGGTGATGGCGTTGAAAGATGGTGAAGCGTACGAACGCACCATCCGTTTGAAACATGCCGATGGCACCTGGCGCTGGATGCAGGTGCGCGGCACGCTGGAACGCGATGCCAATGGCCAGCCAATGCGGCTCACCGGCAACATCCGCAGCGTGCATGAACAAACGCTGATGCAGAAACAACTGGATGAATGCCAGCAGCGCTTTTCACGCGCCATCCGCGGCACGCAGGATGGCCTGTGGGAACTGAACCTGAAAACGCATGAAATATGGATGTCGCCGCGCTGTGCAGAAATACTGGGCTATTCCGCCATCGAAGTGGTGCAATGGAACGAACACAACCTCGCCAGCATCACTCACGAAGAAGACATTGCCATGGTGCGCGCTGCATTGCGCGATACCCGTCATGGCATACCCTGCGACATTGAGTATCGCATGCGGACCAAGGATGGCCGCTGGATATGGGTGAATGTACGCGGCACGGCATCGCGTGATGACAACGATCAAACCGTCAGCATTTCCGGCTCGTTACAGGATGTTACTGCCGCACATGAAGCCCGCGAAAAACTCATCCGGGCCACGACGCAGGCCGAGGCAGCCAATCGCGCCAAAAGCACCTTCCTCGCCAATATGAGTCATGAACTGCGCACACCGATGAACGGCATCATCGGCATGGCACAGTTGCTGGCCGGTACACCGTTGAATGAAACGCAACGCGAATTTGCAGAAATCATCAACAGCAGCGCGCAATCATTGCTGTCCATCATCAATGACATCCTCGATATCTCCAAGATCGAAGCCAGCAAGCTCAACATTGAACACATTGACATGAATGTGCGTGAGGTCGTGGAAGATGTTGCGGCCATGATGTCCACGCAGATTGCCGGCAAGCATCTTGAACTGATCATCGACATCCAGCCCGGCCTGCCGGAGATCATCAAGGGCGATCCACATCGCATCCGCCAGTGCCTGCTCAACCTCATGAGCAATGCCTACAAGTTTACACAGCAGGGACAAATCGTGATCAGTGTGGAAAGCAACACTGCAGACAACATGCCCATGCTGCAATTTGCCGTCGCTGACAGCGGCATTGGCATCACTGCAGAAGCGATTTCGCAATTGTTCAGACCCTTTGTACAGGCCGACGCGTCCACCACCCGCAAGTTTGGCGGCACCGGTCTGGGCTTGTCGATCGTCAAACGTCTCATCGAATTGATGGGCGGCAAGATTCATGTCACCAGCGAACCCGGCAAGGGATCGCGCTTCTGGTTCACGTTGCCGCTGGAAGCAGTGAAGGCCGTGTCAATGGTTGAAGCTGATGCTCATCGTAATACATACCTGCTGGTGATTGATGACAATGAAAGTCAGCGCGATGCACTGCGGCGTCAGTTACAGTTCATGGGCTATCACGTGGATACCGCTGCCGACATTACAACAGCACTTGAATTCATCACGGTGGCGTCATCAGCGCAACGCCATTACGCTGCAATATTTGTCGATGAACAACTGCAAGAACTTGAAACGGCACTATTGACGCAGCAACGTTGCAATGAACTGCGCGACAGCCGTACGCAATGTATTCTTCTGACAGCCATCAATCGCAAACGCAACGCTGAACAGCTCGCCACCAAGATGGATGCCTGCGTGCTGTCAACGCCGCTGAAGCATCGTGAGCTGCAGAAATTGATGCAGTCCCTCTGCAATGGCACGCTATCGAGTAATACCGCCAGCAAACCGTTAACGTCGAAAACGATGGACCGCGTTGCGACGCCTCCTGCTTCCGGCGACATACAGGCGTTTCCCGGCGCCGTGCTGTTGGTCGAAGATAATGTTGTCAATCAGAAAGTTGCCGTTCGATTCCTGCAACGTCTTGGCGCGCAAGTCACCGTTGCCGCCAATGGCGATGAAGGCGTTGCATTATTGAAACGCGGCAACTTCGCGCTGGTATTGATGGATGTGCAAATGCCCGTGATGGATGGCTACGAAGCAACCCGCGTGATACGCGCACTGCCCACTGCAAAATGCTCGGTACCCATTGTCGCGCTGACCGCCAACGCCATGCCTGAAGACCGCGAGCGTTGTCTTGCCGCAGGCATGAATGACTTTCTCACCAAGCCACTGCAGTTCGATGCACTGACCGTCGTGGTACAGCAGTATTGCAGTACTGCACCGGCGCATGATGCACAGGAACTGTCTGACTTACAGGTCAACACCATGCTTGACAGTCACGGCGCTATATCCAGCACGCTGGAATCGCAGGTTGATCTGGACAAACTGCGCCTGGTCACGGGTGATGATGTGTCATTCCTCGCTGATCTGGCAGATGCCTACCGGCAAACTGTCAATGACACCTTCAATGACTTGCAGGTAGCGCTCGCCACACTGAACCGCGCAGACATTGCGCGTGCCGCACACAAACTCAAGGGCGCCAGTGCCAACCTATGCATCTTCACCGTAAGTGAATTGGCTGCCAAGCTCGAAAACGGAGCAGATTCTCTCGATCAAGCAGGACTCCAATCACAGATCAGCAAACTTGAGCAACACGCACAGGCCGCCCTGACCGAACTGACGCACGCAGTGGAAACGCATAAATCTGCCGCATGATTCGTGCTCTGCGCACACCTGCCCGTTCACCGGTCGGCAACTTCGCACTCATCTCATCATTGACGTTCACAAAGCAATGCAACGATTGCTAAGATAGCGGCCCCTGACCAACACAGGCCGCAAGCATTCATCATGCAGGTCAAAGACAAGCTGATCGCCATCACCGGCGCAGGCAAAGGCATCGGCCGCGCCATGTCCCTCCTGTTTGCATCACGCGGCGCCCACCTTGCGCTGATGGATGTCAATGACACAGATTTGCAGCACACGGCGTCGCTGTGTTCCGCACATGGCGTAAAAGCCGGTACCTATCGATGCAATGTTGCCAGCGAAGACGATGTGATTGCTGCGTTTGACAAGGTGGCCAGCGACTTCAAGCGGCTGGATGTATTGATCAACAATGCGGGCATTCTGCGCGATGCCATGCTGGTCAAGCGCGACAACCATCAGGTCAAGAAAATGTCGCTGGAGCACTGGCAGCAGGTCATTGACGTCAATCTCACCGGCGTATTCCTGTGCGGACGCGAAGCCGCCGAACACATGATCAAGTTCGGCAACGGCGGCGTCATCATCAATCTTTCCAGCATCTCGCGCGCCGGCAACATCGGACAAAGCAATTACGCGGCGGCAAAAGCGGGCGTCGCATCATTGACGGTGGTATGGGCAAAAGAGCTGGCACGCTATGGCATACGCACCGGCGCCATTGCACCGGGCTTCATTCACACGGACATACTCAATGCCATGCCCGAACAGATATTGCAAAGCGTGCTGGCACAGGTGCCGTTGCGGCGCGGTGGACAACCGGAAGAAGTGGCTGCCGCCGCTGCGTTCATTGTCGAGAACGATTACTTCTCTGGCCGTGTCATCGAGCTGGATGGTGGATTGAGGCTGTAATTGAATTGTAATGGGGATACATCATGACATTGCTGATCATTGGTCTTGTAATTTTTCTGGGCACACACTCGATTTCCATTGTCGCTCCGGCATGGCGCGATCGCATGGCGCAACAACTCGGCAATGGCTGGCGCGCCATCTATTCAATTCTGTCGATTGCCGGCTTTGTGTTGATCATCAAGGGTTACGCCGTTGCGCGATTGAATCCGGACGTCATCTATACGTCACCACTGTGGCTGCATCATGTCACTGCAGCACTGATGCTGTTCGTTTTTCCGTTGTTGCTGGCAACCTATCTGCCCGGAAAAATAAAAACCATGTTCAAGCATCCGATGCTGAATGCGGTGAAATTCTGGTCGCTGGCACACCTGCTGTCGAATGGCACATTGCATGACATCGTGCTGTTCGGCAGCTTTCTGCTGTGGGCATCCGCTGATCGTATCTCGGTGAAACGCCGTCCGGCGCGTCCGCTAAACACATTGCCTGCCTCACCTTACAACGACTGGATTGCGTTGATTGGCGGCTTGCTGCTGTACGTTGCATTCATACATGGATTGCATCGCCTGCTGATTGGCGTGCAGCCGGTGTTGTAACTGTCATGTCCGCGTACCGTATTGCGCTGGAACCTTTCGACGCAGCGGATATCGATCAGTTACTCTCCTGGTTGCGCACTGAATCCGATCTGATTCAATGGGCGGGAGCGGCGATGAATTTTCCGCTGACTCGCGCACAACTTGTTACGTACTTCGACAACACGCAGCGTAATCATGGAACTCACTACATATATCGCGTTCGTGAACTGCAAAGCAATCACATCATCGGTCATTGTGGTCTGTCATCAATTTCCTGTGCACATCGCAACTGCCGTCTCAGCCGGATACTGATTGGCGACAGGGAACATCGTGGCAAGGGTTACGGACAGGATATGGTCAGGCAATTGCTTGCCATCGCCTTCAATGAACTCAAGCTGCACCGGGTCGAACTGGATGTGTTCGACTTCAATACCGCTGCCATCAGGTGCTATGAGCGATGTGGCTTCATCCGCGAGGGCCTGCGCCGTGATGCAGCGCGATGCGGTGACAACTACTGGAATTCGATTGTGATGGGCTGTTTGTCGTCTGAATTAAAATCCATCTGACACGTCAGTCATCACTGGTCAAGCATGACTGAATCACAATGAAAATGGCGAAGGCACTTGCCTCCGCCATTTCCTGCAATCAATTTATTGATGATCTTTTTTATACATCAATTGAACTTGAATTGCTGATTGCTGCTCCAGCCACAGCTGTATTGCTGAATGTTGGCGCCATTGGCATTTGACGAACCGGACACATCGAGGCACTTGCCGCTGTTGCGGTTGATGATTTCAGCATTGCCAGTGCCATCATTGGCGTAAGCAACACTCCACTGCTGATTATTGCCGGCCCAGCAGTCGTAGAGTTGCACATTTGCACCGTCGGCAGTGGACTGATTGACCACGTCCAGGCAACGTCCGCTCTGCACACCTTTGATTTCATAGTAGCCATTGCCCACAGAAACAAAGGTCCATGACTGGTTGCTGCCACCCCAACAGGCGTACTGTTGCACATTGCTGCCATTGCCACTGCCGGCAGCATCAACACAACTGCCTGAGTTGCGCGCACGCATGATCACATTGCCGGATGGCGCACCGCCGCCACCGCCACCGCCGCCACCACTGCTGGAACTGCTGCTGCTTGAACCACCGCCACCGCCGCTGCTGGTGCCGCCTTCCCATACCGTGACATTGGATTGACCGCTGCCATTCCAGCCTTCAGTCAGCATGATCTGCATGTTCTGCTGACCGAGATTCATGCCATGACTTGCCCATGCATTGAAGTGATTCTGGATGGTGATGGTGCCGCTGGTTCTTGGCGATTGTCTGACACTGATGTACTGCCAGAACGTCGAGGTACCCACAATGGAAGGCTGGTTTA
>DASZSV010000006.1:0-7019 GCA_035548495.1 Steroidobacteraceae bacterium | reverse complement strand
GATGGTGCCGCTGGTTCTTGGCGATTGTCTGACACTGATGTACTGCCAGAACGTCGAGGTACCCACAATGGAAGGCTGGTTTACCTGCTGATGCTTATAGATGTTGTAGGTGGCTCCATCAGAGGTATACGACCCCATGTATGTACCCTGATTAAGTCCGTTGGCCTGTTCTGCAATGTAGTACTCGACCAATGGATTGGTGGTCCAGCCATAGATGGCCAATGAGCCGCCGCCACTGTTCTGATACACACCGGCGTTGTAGCTGATGGTGTGGCCTGATCCGGTGCTCCAGCCTTTGCCCGCAGTGAAATCACCAATGTTGCTCCAGTTGACACTGTAGTTGCCGGCAGAACCCAGGGTCATGGACACTGACCCCTGACCATTGGACCACAGTGAATAATAAAACCCGTTGTTGGTGCCCGTTTGATTGTTGGAGAAAGTTTGTGCATCAGCCGTTGCTGCGTACAGTGCCAGCGCCCCCAGCAACGCTGTCAGGAGATTTTTTCCCGACAACAATTTCCCGCATTTGATTGAAGAATACATGTAGACCTCTCGCTAATAGTTATATCGTTAAAATTGAATCCACTATTTTGTTTACCTTCTTGTTCCTTGTTTTCCGGTTTATTACATATGAAACCGCTAACATTCTGTAATGTCGAAGACACTAAATAATGTGAGCGTTACCATTGTACAGAAAAGCCAGCCGTTTAGAAGTCTCGGTAATTGCGGAGATCAATGGAATAGTGAGTAGTTGCTCACAGGCTATGCAAGGATCGTTTGCTGCAATGCAATGTGACTGCATGCTGCCATTCAGTCAAGATATGCGCGGCTGCATCAGCCCTGAATCATGAACACCACCTGCTCGGCAATGTTCTTGGAATGATCACCAATGCGTTCCAGTCCTTTCAATGCAAACACCGTATCCACCGTTGAACGAAGATAGGGCTCACCTTCCATCACCAGCGTGAGTAAGCGTCGCATGGCCGCGGCGAATTCGCTGTCGAGTTCTTCATCACGTTCGATGACTTGCCGGGCCAGTTCAAGATCGGTTTCATCCAAGGCACGCACTGCCATGCGCAGCATGTCGGCACACAGCGCAGCCATGTGCCGCAGGAAGTGTGCAACGGTCATCACCGGCTCGTGAGGTTCGCCATTCAATAAACGCAGTGCAAAGCGCGCAATCTTTTTGGATTCATCACCCACACGTTCCATTTCAACCGTGGCACGCAGCAGCCCCTGTGTAAATCGCAGATCGCGCGCCACCAGCGGGTGCAATGCAATGAACTCAAATGTGTGCTGATCAATACTGGATTGTGAGCGGTTGACGACGGGTTCGCGTGACAGCACCACTTCCGCTGCAGATTCGTCGCCAGTCAACAATGCACTGACCGCCTTGCTGACCTGATCAATGACCAGCGCGCCCATCTCCACTGCCTGCATGCGTAATTGCGACAGGCCCAGGTCAATGACCCGGGTAGTGTGGCCGTCTGTGGATTCTCCCTCGAATATGCGATTCATGCGAGTTCAACCGCGTCAATGAGTTGCTGCGCGCAGAACGCGATGCGAAATCATCGAACCGGCTTCAGCCGTAGCGGCCGGTGATGTAATCTTCCGTCGCTTTCTTGCTGGGATTGGTGAATATCTTGGCAGCTTCATCAAACTCCACCAGCTCGCCGAGATACATGAATGCCGTATAGTCGGAAACGCGCGCGGCCTGCTGCATGTTGTGTGTAACGATCAACACCGTGACCTGATCGCGCAATGTTGCAATCAATTCCTCGATCTTTGCCGTGGCAATGGGATCCAGCGCGGAAGTCGGTTCATCGAACAACAATATTTCCGGCTTGGTTGCCAATGCACGCGCAATGCATAAACGCTGCATCTGGCCACCGGACAATGCCAGCGCCGATTCATGCAGACGATCTTTCACTTCGTCCCACAATGCCGCACCGCGCAGTGCTTTCTCAACTTCCTCCGCGAGCAGGGCGCGATTGCGCGTGCCATGCAGACGCAATCCATAGGCAATATTTTCAAAAATGGATTTGGGAAAGGGATTCGGTTTCTGGAACACCATGCCGATGCGCATGCGAACTTCAATCGGATTGATCTGTTTGCCGACAAGATTGATGTCATCGGGATGGAGCGTGATGGTGCCTTCATAACGCGTTCCCTGTTGCAGGTCATGCATGCGGTTGAAACAACGCAGGAAGGTGCTCTTGCCGCAACCGGAAGGACCGATCAATGCCGTGACCTGCTTGTCAGCGATGGGCATGTTGATATCAGACAGAGCCTTCTTGTCGCCGTAGAAAAAATTGAGATTCTGTACCAGCGCCTTGACTTGCATTGCACGCACCTTGCGAGTGTCATCCACGGGAATGCTGAGACGCGGCGTTACATGATTACCCTTTGCAGCCATTGCCGATACTGCGTCATCAGACACTGCGGCGCTCATCGATTCAGGTTCAGTCACCACACAACACCTTGGGTTTGATCAGGTTCATTCCGCGGTTTATGCAATCCGCAAACAGCGCGCATTCTATCCGCAGCCGGAGTCAACGTCACGCAATGATGCATGTCATTTTCAATATTCCACATCTTAAGCAGAGTGCAGCAGCTTCGTTACAGTTTTGTTACAGGACCTGTATTGGTTGCAATTGGTCCGCTAAGTAACGGGTTTACGGTGCAATTTTGCTGATTTATGTCAGGCACAATGCCTTGACTACGCGTGTCCAGCCGCGCGCCACATTGCCGCGATGATAACCACCACCACCCATCGCAAGCACGCGGCCATGTCCCAGGGATTCCGCAATCTCGCATAACCGTTGCGCCGCGTGTGCGTGCGCCGCTTCGGTAAAACGCAGATGAGTGAGTGGATCATCCGCCATGCTGTCCACACCACATTGCAACAGAATGAATTCCGGCGAGTGTCTGTGCAGATAGTGTTCAACTTTTTCCCATGCAACCATGAACTCGGCATCGCCTGCGCCGCTGGGCAACGGCAGATTCAACTTGGTACCTGCGGCAGCGCCTTCTCCGGTTTCATCTGCGGCACCGGTACCGGGATACAGAAAGCGGCCGTCTTCGTGAATGTCAGCAAACAGCAAATCGGGATCACTGCTGAATGCGTAGTACACACCATCACCATGGTGAGCATCTATATCCACATAGGCAATGCTGCGGACACCATGTTGCTTGCGCAGCAGTTCAATGGCCACACCGATATCATTGAACACACAGAAACCGGCCGCATGATCGCGTGCAGCGTGATGCAAACCGGCAATGGGAATGAAGGCACGCTTTACCTGACCGCTCATGATGTGTTCGACTGCAACCAGCGTTGCACCAACGACATGACTTGCCGCTTCAAACACACCCCTGAATGCAGGCGTATCGCCGTTGTCCAGCAAACCGCATCCGCAACGCGATTGTTCCATCACGCGATCAATGTATTCAGGCGCATGGAACAACAACAATTCATCACGCGTTGCCATGCGCGGCATGGCATGCATCAGGTAATCATCCAGTGGTGCCTTGCGCAATTCGCACATGAATGCTTCATGGCGATCGGGTCCGAATGCGTGTCCGTCCGGAAAGCCATAACGTGCAATGGCATCACCGGCGACCAGCAGCACTTTGTTATCGGTTGTCATCGGTTGCTCAGCCTGTCACGCTGCGTTGCCGCACCACTTCGTACAATGTCACACCGGTGGCAACAGAAACATTCAGGCTTTCGACCACACCCTGCATCGGTATCGTAACCAGCAAGTCACAGTGTTCCCTCGTCAACCGCCGCATGCCCGCACCTTCTGCACCCATCACCACTGCCAGCGGTCCAGTAAGCTTTGCTGCATAGATGGATTGCGTCGCTTCATCATCGGTGCCCACCAGCCACAAGCCACGCTCCTTCAGCCAGCGCAGGGTGCGCGCCAGATTGGTAACCTGAATCAATGGCACTGTTTCCGCCGCACCGGCGGCCACCTTGCGCACCACCGGCGACAAACCTGCCGCACGATCGCGCGGCACAATCACCGCATTGACACCGGCGGCATCGGCGGTGCGCAAGCAGGCACCCAGATTATGCGGATCAGTGACGCCATCCAGCACCAGAACCAATGGAGAATCGCCCGCCCTGTCGAGAACATCATCTAGCGCTCCTTCACCGAGATTGTCGATCTTTTTAAGTTGTGCAATCACACCCTGATGACTTTCACCCTGCACCAGTTGATCCATGTCATGTGAATTGCGCTGTTCGATCTTGATGTTCTGCTCGCGCGCCAGCTTGATGACTTCATTGATGCGTGCATCCTCGCGACCGCGCTGAACGGACAATTGCACCACCTTTGTAGCATGCCGTTGCAACAGCACGCGCACTGCATGCAATCCGAACACCACGGTGGCATCACTCATCAGTGTTTTCTCCGCGGTCCGCGATTCCGGCGGAAGGGATTGCGTGCGAATTGTTGTTCATTATCACTGCCAGCAGGGCGCACCAGTTCAAAATCAATCTTGCGTTCATCAATCACAACATTGATCAAGCGCACCCGCAGATGATCGCCCAGCCGATACACTTTCTTGCTGCGCTCACCAATCAAGCGATAACCGGATTTGTCGCGGCTGAAATAATCACTGCCCAGCGCGCTGACATGCACCAGCCCGTCAATCTGCATTTCCCTGATCTGCACGAACAGACCGAATTCAACCACACCGGTAACCACAGTATCAAACTCTTCACCAATATGATTCTGCATGTATTCGCATTTGAGCCACGACATGGCATCGCGTGTTGCATCATCCGCGCGCCGCTCCAGAGTGGAACATTGCGCACCGAGTGCATTCATGTCGCGCAATGCTTCCGGCCAGTCTGCTGCAGTACCACCTCGCAACACATGACGAATGCCACGATGCACCAGCAGGTCGGGATAACGGCGGATGGGCGAAGTGAAATGCACATACTCGGTCAGCGACAATCCGAAGTGTCCGATGTTTTCGGGTTGATATACCGCCTGCGGCAGCGACCGCATGATTACATTCTCGATGAGATGCGCTTCATCATGATTACTGACGCGGGCGATGATTTCACTGAGGTCTTTGGGAGTCAGCTTGCGATCCAGCGGCAGCGAGATGGCAAACCCGCGCAGAAACTCGCGCAATTGTTCAAGACGATCTTCGTCCGGAGAACCATGCACACGATACAGGGTTGGAATCTGATGACGCGCAAGAAATTTTGCCGCCTGTACATTGGCCGCGATCATGCATTCTTCAATCAGGCGATGTGCATCGTTGCGTGATTGCTCAACGAATGCAATCACCTTGCCCTGCTCATCAAAACGCGCCTTGATTTCCTGTGCATCAAAATCCAGCGCATGACGCCGCAATCGGTCCTGGTGCAGAGCCTTGAACACGTCATACAAATCATGCAACGGTTCCGACAAGGGCCGCAACGCAACACCGGCAGGCGCAGCAGGATTGCTGAGAAATGCGGCCACTGCGGTATACGTTAATCTTGCCGCAGAACACATGATGCCTTCATGAAATTCCGCACGAGTGATCTTGCCTTGTGGTGATACACGCATCTCACACACCATGCACAGCCGATCCACTTGCGGATTCAGCGAACACAATCCATTGGACAATGCTTCTGGCAGCATCGGCAGCACACGATTCGGAAAGTAAACCGATGTGCCACGCGTGCGTGCTTCCGCGTCCAGCGCGGTATTCAACTTCACATAGTGACCCACATCGGCAATGGCGACGATCAAGCGCCAGCCATTGCGCTGCTTTTCGCAATACACGGCATCATCAAAGTCACGCGCATCTTCGCCATCAATCGTGACCAATGGAACATTGCGCAAGTCAAGCCGGTTGCGCTTGTCGCTGGCCTTGACCTTATCGCCAAACTTTCCGGCTTCGGCCAGCACTTCATCGGGAAATGCACTGGGCAATCCATGCGAATGAATGGCAATGTCGGTTTCCATTCCCGGTGCGCCATGTTCACCCAGCACTTGCGTGATATGGCCCACCGGTTGGGCATTCTTGCCGGGCTGTTCAATCAATCTGGCCAGCACCACCTGGCCTTGCTTCGCGTGATGCAACTTGCCGGCGGGAATCAACACGCGATGACTGATGCGTGTATTTTCAGGAATGACAAAGTACACACCGAATTCTTCATACAACCGTCCCACTACTTCTGTCGTGCCGCGTTCCAGTACATCGACAATGCTGCCTTCGGGACGGCCGCGACGATCATGACCGGTAATGCGCACGGTGACACGATCACCATGCATCACCTGTTGCATCTGGCGGTGTGACAAAAAGACAGGATCGGAACGATCATCGGGATAGACAAAACCATGACCATCGCGATGACCACCCACCTTGCCGACGATCAGACCAATGCGTTCGCGCAGACAGTATTCATCGCGGCGATTGCGGATGATCACGCCCTGCTGTTCCAGCCGTAACAGTGTTTCATCCAGCGACGGCAGCGACTTCTTGCCCAATTCCATGGCATGCGCCAGCGCAATGCGGGACAACGGTTGACCGGCTTTTCTTAACGTGTCGGTCAGCAAGGTATGACCGACCGGCTGGTTAACCCTTGCTGAACGGGATTTAGTGCTCTGTTTGCGGCTTGCTGTCCGGCTTTTAGACTGTTTTGCTCGGCGTTTCATGTGATGAGTTAACCAAGTGCCACGCACAATAGCAAGGCGCACGCACATCATCGGCAAATTCATTGACACCTGCCAAAGCCGCCGGTAGAGTTGCGCGCCTTGTGCGGGCCGGGCCCGTGCATTTTTCACCAAGTGCCCAGGTGGCGGAACTGGTAGACGCGCTAGTTTCAGGTATTAGTGGAGCAATCCGTGGAGGTTCGAGTCCTCTCCTGGGCACCAATCTTTCTTTTTGTTTTACTTTTTCTTTGGATTGGCAAAGAAAAAGTAAATGATCTCAGGGAGCGCGAAGCGCACTTACCCTCCTTCGAATTTCGATTTCCCATCCGCCGGCTTTCTTGTGATTCGACGAGA
>DASZSV010000005.1:0-129131 GCA_035548495.1 Steroidobacteraceae bacterium | reverse complement strand
ATCACCGAATTTCTGCCCGTATCCAGCACTGGACACTTGCTGATTGCCGAAAAGCTGGGTCTTGGCGCGCGTTCGGACATGTTCAATGTGGTGATTCAGGCAGGTGCGATTCTGGCCGTCACGGTTATTTACTGGAAGCGTTTGTGGCAATTGCTGGTTGGTCTGAAACAGCGTGAAAACAGGGAATACGCCTGCAAGCTGGCGCTGGCGTTTTTGATCACCGGCGCGCTCGGGTTCCTGCTGGTGAGCAAATTCAACTTCAAGCTGCCTGAAGACATGACGATAATCGCGTGGGCGCTGATCATCGGCGGCGTGTGGATTCTCGGTGCCGAATGGCTTGCGGCAAAACGTCCCGATCATGAGAAAGTCACGTGGCTGGGTGCTGTCATCGTAGGGCTTGCGCAAATTGTTGCGGCGATTTTTCCCGGCACATCGCGTTCGGGCGCCACCATTTTTTCGGCGATGTTGATTGGCGGCACCAGCCGTGTTGCAGCAACGGAGTTTGCATTCCTGGTCGGCATTCCCACCATGTATGCCGCCAGCGCCAGTGAATTGCATAAAGCGATGAAGGCCGGTGTCAGTGCTGATGACTGGACGCAATTGATTGTCGGCTTTCTGGTCTCCGCCATCGTCGCGTTTACGGTGGTGAAGTGGTTGTTGCGTTACATCCAGACCCACCGTTTCACCGTGTTTGCGTGGTACCGCATTGTGGTGGGTGCACTGTTGCTGGTGTTCATCAAGTAAGTTCAACATGATCACGGTTGCCGCAACACAGTTTGCATGTACAGAAGATCGCGCTGCCAATCTGCGGCGTGCTGAACAGCAAGTGCGGAATGCCCATGAACGCGGCGCGCAGGTCATCCTGCTGCAGGAGTTGTTCGAGACACCATATTTCTGCAAGGATCACGATGTAAAACATTTTGATCTTGCACTGTCCATTGCAGACAATCCAGCGATACAGCGCATGCGGCAATTGGCTGACGAGTTGAACGTGGTGTTACCGGTGAGTGTGTTTGAACGGGCGGGCAATGCTTTCTTCAATTCCGTTGCCGTTATTGATGCCGGCGGCGTGTTGCTTGGTGTGTATCGCAAAGCACATATTCCGGAAAGCCCCGGTTATCACGAAAAGTTTTTCTTTTCTCCGGGTGACACCGGCTTTCGTGTGTGGCACACGAAGTATGGCGTGATCGGTGTGGGTATTTGCTGGGATCAATGGTTTCCCGAGTGCGCGCGCATCATGGCACTGAAAGGCGCGGAGCTGTTGTTGTATCCCACGGCCATTGGTGAAGAGCCGCAGGACAAAAGCATCGACTCGCAACCGCACTGGCAGCGCACCATGCAGGGCCATGCGGCCGCCAACATCATGCCGGTGATTGCATCCAATCGCATTGGTGTGGAGAAGGGTGCGCGATGGCAGGTGCAGTACTATGGTTCTTCTTTCATCACGGATCATACCGGCGCGATTGTTGAGCAATGTGATCGTGTCAGCGAAGCGGTGATCACCGCGAGCTTTGATATTGATGCGATCAGGCGCTATCGCGAAAGCTGGGGCGTGTTTCGTGACCGTCGTGTGGATTTGTACAAGCCGTTGCTGACATTTGATGGTGAAGCCGAAGTGTCTTAATTCCCCTCGTCCTTGTGGGAGAGGGGTAGGGGAGAGGGGTAACGACCTAACTTGTTGTGCGGCACTCAAAGATGTTTCACCCTGTCCCTTTTGTCCTTCCCCCATCAAGGGGGAGGGAATGAATAGACTGACTGGCTGCGACGTTGATCTGGCTATCGCAGTAGATGTTTAGTTCAATGCTTTAATTGTTTAGATCGAGGTCGATTGTGCGAATAACGATTTTTGGTTCGGGATATGTGGGCTTGGTCACCGGCGCCTGTTTTGCAGAAGCCGGCAATCACGTGCTGTGTGTGGACGTGGATGAACGCAAGATTGAAATGCTCAAGCGTGGCGAGCCACCCATCTATGAACCGGGCCTTGAAGAGCTGTTGAAGAAGGGCATTGCCGCGGGCCGTTTGAGTTTTACCACCAGTGCTGAAGAAGGTGTGAAGCATGGCTTGTTTCAGTTCATCGCGGTGGGCACACCGCCGGATGAAGATGGTTCTGCCGATCTCAAGTATGTACTGGCCGTGGCAGAGTCCATTGGCAAACATGCTGATGAATATCGCATTGTCATCAACAAATCCACTGTGCCCGTCGGCACTGCCGATAAAGTCAGGGCGAAAGTGCGTGAAGTGCTGGATGCGCGCGGCGTGAAGATTGAATTCGATGTGGTATCCAATCCAGAATTCCTGAAGGAAGGTGCGGCCATCACCGACTTCATGCGGCCTGATCGCGTGGTGGTGGGTACCGACAATCCACGTACCGGTGAATTGTTGAAGCTGCTGTACGATCCTTTTACACGCAATCATGAACGCATGATCGTCATGGACGTGCGTTCATCGGAACTGACCAAGTATGCGGCCAATGCCTTGCTGGCTACCAAGATCAGTTTCATGAATGAACTGGCCAACATTGCCGAGCGTCTTGGCGCGGACATCGAGAAAGTGCGCAATGGCATCGGTTCCGATCCGCGCATTGGTTATCACTTCATTTATCCCGGTTGTGGATACGGCGGTTCGTGCTTTCCCAAGGACGTACAGGCGCTGGCGCGCACAGCACAGAGCAATGGTTATACACCGGAAATTCTCAATGCCGTGGAAAACGTCAACTATCGCCAGAAGGAAGTGCTGTTCAACAAGATCAGCAAATACTTCAACGGCAATCTCAAGGGCAAGACCATTGCGTTGTGGGGTCTGGCATTCAAGCCGAATACCGATGACATGCGTGAAGCCGCAAGCCGCACCTTGATGGAAGCATTGTGGAATGCTGGCGCAATGGTGCAGGCTTATGATCCGGTTGCTGCGCACGAGACGCAACGCATTTATGGTGATCGTCCTGACCTGAAATTGGCGGACTCAGCATCCGGCGCTGTGCAAGGTGCGGATGCGCTGGCCATTGTTACGGAGTGGCGTGAATTCCGCAGTCCGGAATTCGATGAATTGAAGAAGCAGCTCAAGCAACCGGTGATATTCGATGGACGCAATCTGTATGATCCATCGCTGGTACGGCAGTTCGGCTTCAAGTACTTTGCCATTGGCCGCGGCGACCAGATTTGACCTTGCATGCTGTACGGTGTGCGAGCTTGATATGACGATGTCCTTCGATACATCATGCTCGTGCGCCATGCTGTTCAGATCATTGAATGATCCGTTCATCCTGAAGCTATCGAGGGGTTCTTCGTGTGCTGCGTTATTTGTATGAGTAATGACGGAGCCGTGGCAATCGGGTATGCTTGAACCAGCGCGGCACGCACTGCCGTGACACCGCAATAACACAACAACAGTACGGGAGTTGTCCGGTAATGACCATCATTTCCATCATAGCGTGTCTGCTGATCCTGGTTGTACTGATTGCCCGCTTTCACATCAATCCGTTTGTTGCATTCCTGATTGCATCGGTGGCCGGTGCATTGATGCTGGGCATGCCGCCGGAAAAAATACCGGGCTCGCTGGAAAGGGGCGTGGGTGACTTGCTTGGCCAGCTTTCGGCCATCCTGTGTTTGAGCGCGATGTTCGGCAAGCTGATTGCTGATTCCGGTGCGGCGCAGCGCATCAGCACGTCATTGATCAAGTTGTTCGGCGAAAAGTACATCATCTGGGCATTGATGTTCAGCGGCTTCTTTATCGGCATTCCATTGTTTTACAACGTGGGCTTTGTATTGATGGTGCCGCTGGTGTTTTCAGTGGCATATCAGACACGCATGCCGGTGGTGTATCTCGGCGTGCCGCTGCTGGCGCCACTGTCCGTGGCGCATGGCTTTTTGCCGCCGCATCCTTCGCCCACGGCAATCATTCCGCTGTTTGGCGCCTCCATGGGTGTGACATTGATGTATGGCATTGTAGTGGCCATTCCCACCATGATCATTGCCGGTCCATTGTTTGCGCAGACCGTACGCAAGATCAAATCCGAACCGCTGGCTACGTTCAAGTCGGCCATATTGCCGGAAGAGCAGTTGCCCAATACCTGGGTGAGTTTCATCATCACGCTGCTGCCGGTGACGATGATTGCGATTGCGGCATTCATACCTTATGCATTGCCCAAAGATTCTGCGTGGCAGCCGTGGATCGCACTGTGGGGCGATCCCATGATGGTGATGTTGCTGGGCTTGTTGATTGCGGTGATTTTTCTGGGCGTGGCTCGCGGCACGCCGCTGAAGATCGTGATGAGCAGTTTCTCATCGGCGATCAAGGACATCGCACCCATTCTGTTGATCATTGCCGGCGCCGGCGCGTTGAAACAAGTGTTGTCGGATAGTGGCGTGAGCGATCAAATTGCCAAGGGATTGACATCGGTTCCCCTCAATCCATTGCTGATCGGCTGGTTCATTGCATTGGCCATTCGTGTGGCATTGGGATCAGCCACAGCTGCAGGATTGACTGCTGCCGGTATTGTCGCGCCCATGGTGCTGCATAATCACAACATCAATCCCAACCTGATGGTGCTGGCCATTGGTGCGGGCAGCATGATGTGTTCTCACGTCAATGATTCCGGCTTCTGGATGTTCAAGGAATATTTCAATCTCAGCATCAAGGATACATTCCGTTCATGGACATTGATGGAGACCATTGTCGGTGTCGCCGGTATCATCGGCGTGTTGTTGTTGAATATGGTGGTGTGAGTGGTGCGGCATCGCGTCGATGATTGATTCGGTATCAACGCAGTCATGTAGTCATGTAGTCATGTAGGGTGGATTAGCGGTTTTTCCGCGTAATCCACCATTGAAAAAATGGTGTAATCGCGATTACACCCTACGAGCTAGGCCTGCTTCAATCGACAATCGCTGTATTACCCAAACCATCAACAAACTCAAGGGGTGCTCAGTGTTGGCTCCGGCGCGGTGCCGGGCGGCTTGATCTGTGACTTATCTACAACCTCATCCACGACTCCATATTTGAGTGCTTCTTCAGCCGTAAGAATGTGCCAGCTGTCTGCAGGCAACGGAAGCCAGGACTGCGGCAACTTCACGCTCTTGCGCCAAAAATCCGTATAGCTATTCTGCAGGTCTGTCATGAAAACGGCGGGTGGTTTCTCTGAACCAACAAACGTCAATCCGTGAATCAATATCACCGCCCCATGAAATGCGCGCCGTTTTCCCGTGCCGCCAGCTAGCAACATGGCACCGCCAGAATTGCACTCTGATAGAGCGTATGTATTGACCGGTGAGTGGATGAGGTCAATCGTCTGCAAGATCGCCCAAGCGTATTTCAGGCCGCCGCCGGGCGTTTCCAGAAATAGATCTATTGGTTCATGTCCCTTGCTATCCAAATACAACAACTTCTGAATTGCAATCTCTGCTGCCCGCTGGTCAATCGGCCCGAACAAGAGAATCGTCCGGCTGTTTAAAAGCGGGTCATTGAAGTTCACCAGCAAATCTGACTGTGCGGTCGTCGTGTCCGAGTCGGCACTTCGCTGTGGTTGTCTTCCGAAGGAAACTGTGGTCGAGCATCCGGACAACAAAAGTCCGATAACGGTTACCGAGAATAGAATTTTGAATTGGAGTATGCGCATAGTGCAAAGCCCTCTAACGTGAGCATTAAAAAGTCGAAAATATCAGCAAGCAGGTTGTGCTGAGTCTGCAAAGCCCAACAATATCGTTGATCCTGAGAAGGGCGGATGTTCTTCGTTGGGCTTCACTTTGTTCAGCGCCAGCCTACATGGGAGCGCTTGCGTTGTGGTTGTGTTCGTGCAACCACACTCAATGCTTATTCCGGTAATAGTCCCGCAATAAATACCATGCCTGTTTGCGGATGCCTTTGTCGGAGATTAAACCCTTGCGGTTCCAGAAATCCTGAATTCCGGGAAGCGGACGGCGAGGGGAGCGGAAGTCTTTCAATATCCATGGCGTCATGCCGCGAACAAAAGACATGTGATCGATCATCTGGAAATTGTACTTGTACACTTCGGCCTGATATTCCTCAGTGAAGCGTTGATCCTTTGCCCCATGATAGCCTTGCAGGGCGCCGGCGCCGAATTCACTGATGACCGCCGGCTTGTGATAGTTCGATATCCACTGAAGTGAGGCACAGGCTTGCGGCGTGTCGAAGTACCAACCGCAATATTGGTTGATGCCGATGACATCAATCTTGGAAGCCAGTGGATCGTCAATGACCTTTTCACCATTCTTGTCATCCAGAGTATCCATGGCGGCGGTGATCAATCGTGTTGAATCCAGCGAACGTGCCGTATCTGCAAGTTTGCCGAGAAATTTCAAGCGATCAGGTGTGTTGGGCGTTTCGTTGGCGATGGACCAGAAAATGATGGACGCGCGATTCTTGTCGCGGGTGATCATTTCGCGCAATTGCGTTTCGGCTTTGATGTAGACGGCAGGACTGTCAAACAAGACGGTCCAGTACACTGGAATTTCCGACCATACCATGATGCCCAGCCTGTCGGCTTCACGCAGCATGGCTTCGTTGTGCGGATAATGCGCCAGACGCACGTAGTTGCATCCCAGCTCTTTTGCCCAGGTCAGCAATTGCACGGCATCTTCATCACTCCAGGCCCGGCCGGGATGCAAGGGTGATTCTTCATGAATGCTGACGCCCTTGAGGAAGATCGGCTTGCCGTTCAGCAGAATGTCTTCACCACGAACCGCAATACTGCGAAAACCGATCTGGTCCTTGATGGTGTCGCCGCCGTATTGCAATTCAACATCGTAAAGTTCTGGATGATCCGGTGACCACAACACAGGTTTGGCATGCAATGAAAACTTGGCCATTCCATCCGCATCGGCATCAATCAACTTGTCGATATGCAATTCCGGAATGCGCAACCAGATCTGATTGTTCGTCAGTGTCTTGTTATCACTGATATGCACCCAGCCTTCAATGCTTTGGCCATCCTTGCCCAGTTGCACCAGATAGTCGTCGATATGATGATCCGGCACGGCGATCAGCATCACGGAACGCGTAATCCCGCCGTAGTTCCACCAGTCGGTATTAACCGTGGGCACTTGATCACGTTCACGACGGTTGTCAACTTTGACCACGATGGAGTTGCTGCCGTTCTTCAACAGCGCGGTGACATCAAACTGGAAGGGTGTAAAGCCGCCTTCATGTGAGCCGGCTTTTTTGCCGTTGACATAGACAATGGCCTGATAATTCACTGCACCAAAGTACAAGAAGTAACGACGATCCGGCTGCGGTGTGACTGCCACATCGCGGTGATACCAGATGGTGCCTTCATACAGGAACAGCTTTTCATCCTGGGTATTCCAGTCACCCGGGACATTCAGTTTTGCTGAAGTAGCAAAGTTGTACTCCACCAGATCGCTGGGGCTGGATGGCTTTGCATTCTTGAAGTAACCGTTATCGGCTTCTTCATAGCGATGGTTGTAAAAGCCATTTTCGTAAGGATCAATGATGCTGTCCCACGGACCATCGAGATTGATGGCGTTGCGTGCTGATGGGTTTTGCATGGCGATGTGCGCTTGTGATGACAACGCGGCAAGACCGAGCATGAAGGTTGCGGCAGATACAACAATGTTTTTCATGAGGATACCGGCTTGTGCTTGTTTGTCAGTAAAACAGGAACTCTTGTCTGACTGGGCACATTGCATCAAACAACGTGCCTTCGCGGGCATGACACCATCAATCTTCATAACTCATACGCGGCATATCATGTACTGCCTGCTATTTCCCTCCCCCTCGATGGGGGAGGGATGAAGGGAGAGGGCGATGAATTGTGCGATCAGTATTCAATCCCTGCGTGAACATGCAACGCGATCTGTCGGCCACGTTGCATGTCATTGAGGATGATCTATTCAAGCACTTGCTGCTGTAAATGAACCGTTGCCTTGCCGACGATGGTGTTGGCATCGGTGGCAAGACGTACTTCATAATCGCCAGCGGCAATCACCCAGTGTTTCTGCGTCATGTCATACACTGCAAGCGCATGTGGTTCAATGCTGATCGTTGCATCGGCACTGTCACCGGCCTTGAGTGCAACGGTCTTGAATCCACCCAGGCGTTGCGATGCTTCCCATTGTGAACCCACTGCTTGATCAAGCGGCGCAACGTAAATTTGCGCCAGGGCCTTGCCATCGCGTTTGCCGGTGTTGCTCAGTTTTACCTGTACAGTGACGGCATTGTTGTTTGCTTCTGCATTCACCAATGATTGTGCAAAGGTGGTGTAGGACAGCCCATATCCGAAGGGGAACAGCGGTTGCAGGTTCTTTTGTTGATACCACTTGTAGCCGACAGTGGCGCCTTCGATGTTGTAGTTCACATCGGGACGCGCTTCGCGCGAATGCGGATCGCCGTCGATCACCTTGCGCGGCAATTGATCAATGGACGCGGGGAAGGTGACAGGCAGATGTCCGGACGGATTGACTTCACCGGTGAGCACGCGTGCGATGGCCTCACCGCCGCTGGAACCCGGTAACCATGCCTGGAGTACAGTGCTGACCTTGTTGAGCCAGGGCATCAATACCGGACCACCGGTTTCAAGTACCACAATGACGTTGGCATTGGCCTGTGCCAGCACATTGATCAATGCGTTCTGGTTGTCATCCAGCAGCAAGTTGGTGTCCCTGCCTTCGGCGGTCCATTGCGATGCGAACACGATGACAACATCACTTTCTTTTGCCAGCGCAACAGCGCTGTCGATGCTGGTGCCGGCATCGTACTTGAGTGTGGCATGTGTCAGTGTGCTCAGCGCTTTCAACGGTGAAGATGCATGATACACCTGCACAAATCCTTTCCTGGGTTTGTCCAGCAAGGCAATACCGTTGGGCGGATAAACCTGCGACGAGCCACCGCCGGACAACACACCGGCATCCGCATGCGAACCGATGATGGCGATGGTTTTCAGGTCTTGATGCAGCGGCAACAGGTTGCGGGTGTTCTTGAGCAGTACCATGGATTGTTCCGCTGCGGTGCGTGTCACCACTGCATGTGCGGCAAAATCAATCGGACCCTGCTTTGCAGGATGATCGAATACACCATTGGCAAACATCGCCCACAGAATGCGATGCGCCATGTCATCCAGTCTCGATGCAGGCACATGGTTGTTCACCACGGCTTCTTTCAGTGCATCGGCAAAGTAAGGGGATTTGTCGAATGGATAACCCGATTCCTGATCCAGTCCGGCATTGGCGGCGGGAATGGTGGAGTGCACCGCGCCCCAGTCGGACATCACATAGCCCTTGTACTGCCAGTCATGCTTGAGCACATCGTTGAGCAGCCATTGATTTTCGCAGGCGTGTTCACCGTTCACACGATTGTATGAGCACATCACCGAGCCGGGATGCGCATTCTCTATTGCAAGCTGGAACGCCAGCAGATCGGACATGCGTGCCGCGCGTTCATCAATGATGACATTGGCGGTATCGCGATTGGTCTCCTGATCGTTCAACGCATAATGCTTGATGGTGGAAATGATGCTGTTTGACTGGATGCCGCGCAGCTGCGCGCCCACCATCGTTGCGGCCAGCAGCGGATCTTCACCGCCATATTCAAAATTACGGCCATTGCGCGGTTCGCGGCAAAGATTGATGCCGCCCGCCAGCATCACATTGAAACCATGTTGACGTGCTTCATTGCCAATGATTTTTCCACCGCTGAACGCAATGTCCGGGTCCCACGATGCGGTGACCGCAAGATTGTTGGGCAACGCGGTAGCCAGCGTTGGATGATCGCCGGGCTGACTGGCAACACCGATGCCTGCATCGGTTTCATATTGTGCAGGAATGCCGAGTCGTGGAATGCCGGGAACATAACCGGCGGATTGTGGCCGTCCACCCCCGGGTTTTTTGAAATGCTTCCATGGTGCATCGCTGGAATAGTAACCGAACACCAGCACCAGCTTGTCATCCATGGTCATGGCATTCATCAACAAGCGGGTGCGTTCATCGGGATCAAGCGAGGTATTCATCCAGGGTTGTGCGCTGTTGCCGGCAGCAGCAGCCGGGAGGGAATGGATCAGCAATGCACCCATTGCCATCAGTATTATTTTCAAAAGCTGTTTCATGTTGTATTCCGGTATTACTAAAAAAGGCATGTTTCTGTTTGTTGCATTCCACCCGGAGAAATCCGGTCTTCCTGAGTATTTAACTGGGTCGTCGTGTCCACTTGAAGTTTCCGCCTGATCAAGACAACACAGCGACAAGGCGAGAAGCCACCGCTGAGTGCTGCGCAGTATCTTATATGTTCAAGTTGCCCGGAAGCCAGTATTATTAGCGGCAATTGTCCGAGCATTGAACATCATTAAGACCCGGCTATTCCGGTGGTCATCAATGGTGTTAATCGTGTTAACGGAAGTTGCGTTAACACACCGGCGTGACCAGAGTGGAACCACAACAATCATGAAACAACTACAAGAACGCATTGTTCTCATTGACGCGCTGCGCGGCTATGCATTGATGGGCTTGTTCCTGGTACACATGGTGGAGTACTACGAACTGTTCTGGTATGCGCCGGTGGACAATGCCGTCAATACTTGGGTGTTCCGTTTTTTTGGCGGTAAGGCTTATGCCATGTTCGCCATGCTGTTCGGTGTCAGCTTCTACATCATTCTCAAGCGCAATGCCGATCGCGGTACTGATTTCCGCTGGCGGTTTGTATGGCGATTGACCCTGCTGTTTGCGATGGGATATGTGCACGGCCTGTTGTACACCGGCGATGTGCTGCAAGTGCTGGCTGTGAGCGGACTGACGCTGGTGTGTTTGTGGACAGTGAACAACACCATTGTCCTGTGCATCAGTGCCGTATTGTTGTTGCAGGCGCCGGCATATGCATTTGTCGCCTGGCTGGGTTACAGTGGTATTGACTATGCCCAGCCGTTCTACGTGGTGTTTCAGAAAGCAGTGTATGAATATTATGCGCATGGCAGTTTTGCGCAGGTGATTGCCGCCAATGCCGTTGACGGCACCTTGGGCAAATGGTGTTTCATGCTGGAGAGCGGCCGCTTTTCCACCATGATGGGTCTTGGATTACTGGGATTCTGGCTGGCGCGCATTAACTTCTTCACTGATACGGCACGTCACGGAAAGAAGTACTGGCCGTTATTGATCACTACGGTGCTGCTGGCAACGGGTTTGTCGTTTGGTGAACACGCGTTCAAACAGATTCCCCATCCTGACAATGCAGATGATGTGTGGAACGACATATTTGGCATATATGTGGATACATTGCTGATGTTCGCCACAGTGCTGATTCTGGTGTTGCTGTATCGTCTCCGGTTGTTCAAGCGGATACTTGCATGGTTCGCCGGTGCTGGACGGATGACGTTGTCGTTCTACGTTGTTCAATCCGTCGTGATGGTGCCGTTCTTTTATCACTTCGGTTTCAATGCATGGCGCTGGATCGGTCAGGGTGAAAGCCTGTTGTTCGGCATCACATTGTGGATGCTGCAATTGTTGCTGGCGCAATGGTGGCTGCGGCGTTATCACTATGGACCACTGGAATGGTGCTGGCGTGCGGCGACGTATGGCACGACAGATGTGCCATTCAAAAAGTCACTTTAAATCACAGCTTACCGGAATATGCCGCAGGTGCCGGTGCGCCGGATGTGTCCTGTGTTTCTGTTCCCGGCATTGACTTGCGCTTTGTGCTGGTGTTTGTCATCAAGGCTGGTTAGTCTAGGTAGCTTGTTCTGTTCCTTCGGTGTGGCAAACAGATTTCATGAGTGAGCATTCGCAACAAGCAGTCAGCAAACTGGACAACATTACGGCACTGGATGGCGTGCGCGCGTTGGCTGTGGCACTGGTGATGGCGGTGCACTACCACGAACAGTTCGGCGGCGGATGGATTGGTGTGCAATTGTTCTTTGTGCTTTCGGGCTTTCTTATCACGCGCATATTGCTCAACGCAAAATCAGAAGCAGCCGGTATCGGTGCCTATCTGAAAGTGTTCTGGGCGCGGCGCGTGCTGCGAATATTCCCGTTGTACATCGCCTTCCTGCTGGTGGGAGAGGTGCTGTGGCACTTTACTGCTGTGCCACAAACCTGGCCGGTGGCGCGTCCATGGCTGTGGACTTATTCGCTCAACTTCGGACACATGCTGGGTCTGGTGCCCATCAGCGATGTGTATTCCCATTTCTGGTCGCTGGCAGTGGAAGAACAATTTTATCTGCTGTGGCCATTTGTCATCTGGTTCTCGAGTGATCGTGTATTGCGGGCGCTGGTGGTCGCCATGCTGGCGTTGATGCCGCTGGTGCGTGTGCTGCTGGTGCACTTCAATGTTGTGACCACATTCCAGTTGTATTTTTTTACACCGACGTTGATGGATGGATTTGCAGCGGGTGCTGCGCTGGTGCTGTTCGACCTGCAATGGATGCAACGGGTGCGATGGTGGGCAGTGGGCGGCGCTGTAGTCACCATCGCACTGGGTGTTCTGGTCAATGTGCAGAATGGTGTTCGCTTTGCCATATGGTCGCTGGGGTATCCGTACTTCATGGCGAATGATCTGCAATACGCATGGGGATATACATTGCTCAATCTCACGGCGGCGTTGCTGATTCTTGCCTGTGTGCGCGGTGAGGCTTCGCTGTTTGCCAACCGTTACCTCACCGCATTCGGAAAAATTTCCTACGGCGTATATATTATTCATCGCCCCGTGTATCGCGTTATTACCGCGCTCACTCCACATCTGGCCGCCTACCTGCCGTCACTGGTGCTGCGCGGGGTGAATGTCATTATCTTTGTGGCGGGCAGCACGTTGCTGGCGTTTCTGAGCTACCGTTATTTCGAAACACCATTCCTGAAGTTGAAACGGCACTTTATGTATCACCGGCCACGATCCGCTGCGGTGTCCGGCCCGATTCCCGGTTGAATTCTGGAAATACGACTTGCAAATAAAGTAAAGCTGGTGTCAGGCAAGTTGCAGAATGCTATTCTTGGCACCGTTGCGCCCAGCAGAATAACCATTCGTTTTCCGGGGAAGTGTCAAAACTTATCATGACCGCCACAGGCAAGCCGCTTTACTTCGGTCCGAAAAATTTGTTTGGGTGGTATCACCCGCCAGCAGTGTCATCAAAAAACGCCGGAGTCGTGATTGTCAGCCCCAATGGCTATGACATGGTGTGCACCTATTGGGGGTTGCGCCGCTGTGCTGAAATACTTGCCGCGAATGGATTTCCGGTTCTGAGATTTGATTTGCATGGCACGGGCGATTCTCCGGGTGATGATCATCAGCCCGGTCGTGTTGATGACTGGCTGGACTCAATAGCAAATGCGATCGATTTTTTAAAGGAGCAGTCCGGTGTTACAACAACGGTATTGCTGGGTGTGCGTTTGGGAGGAACGCTTGCCGCGGTTGCAGGAACGCCGCGTGATGATATTGCCGGCCTGATTCTTTATGCGCCATGTGTTGGCGGCCGGCAGTATGTACGCGAAATCAAGGCGCTGGCTGCCGGCATTCGCGATGCAGGGGATCCAGATGCCGAAAGCGGCGGGACCAATGATGTGATCATGGCTGGATGGTTGCTGACAGAACAGACCGTCAATGATCTTGGCCGACTGGACATTTCAAAGCTCAACTATAAAGGAAAGCCTGTTCTTTACATTCACCGCAGCGATGTCAACGCCGATCAAAAACTCGTCGATGCACTGCAATCGAGTGCGCTTGATCCTGTTGTGCGTGCATCTACTGATTACGCCGGTTTTGCTCAGGACGCCATATTCGCCAAAGAGCCGGTCAACGATTTCAAATTCATGACTGAATGGCTGCTGTCGATGCGAATTTCTGGCGGAGCTTCAATGGGCGATGCGCTCAAGTCTGGTAGTGGTTATCAAACTGAATTGACGCATCCCGATTACACGGAAGAGCCGGTTCAAATTGGAAAAGATGGTTCCATGTTTGGTATCTATTGCAAACCGGTCAGGCGGCAAAGTGAGTTATGCATTGTTTTTGCAAGCACCGGTGCCATTCATCGTATCGGTTCACATCGAATGACGGTTGATCACGCACGCAAACTTGCGTCATTGGGCATCAGTTCCCTGAGGCTCGATGTGTCCGGCGTGGGTGATAGTCCGGCGCGAGAAGGGCTTAAACCAAATCAGATTTACAGCCCGCAACAGGTGAGGGACGTAACAGAAGCCATTGACGCTGTGGTGCAGCGGGGATTTGGCGGTGTGCTTGTGTCAGGAATCTGTTCCGGTGCCTACATTGCATACAACGCGGCGGTCAAGGACCCCAGGGTCAAGATTCTGACAGTTGTAAATCTGTGGCGCTTCATATGGCGTGATGCGGATAATGTTGGCACTCAATCAGAATTGTCTGCGGCCAGTATGGAATCCTACGTACAAAAAATGGCGCAACTGAAAACCTGGCAGCGCTTGTTGGCGGGAAAAATAAATTTGAGATACCTGACTCGCGCCATCTCTGCGAGAGTCGTGAAAATATATAAAAGCAAGATCCGCGAGCTGATTTACGCGATATTCCATCCCGGAAAGACTGCCAATCCAGTCCGGCGCGATTGCGTGGCTCTGCTGAAACGCGGCGCATTGATTGAAATGCTTTACAGCCGAGGTGACGGCGGCATGGACGAAGTAGCCCTGTATCTGGGTTCACGCGGCAAGGCGTTAAGCAAGTATCCCGGTTTTTCGTTTCATGAAATTCAGGGTGCCGATCATACCTTCACCACCAAAAAAGCACGAAGCGCCCTGTTCGATACCTATGTTGCGGCCATACGGAAGTACGAGCAACAGAGCAAGCATAAAGCAGCAGTTCCGGGTGCATGAGTTTGCGGGCGGCTTCATTGACATTGTGTGAATGAGCATTTCAACACGCTGTCATCTTATGCGTTACAGCGATGCATGCCGCTATGGTTTCTTTGCAGGCAGCTTGTCCAATGTGATGACCTGATCACTGCCGTATGTTCTGCGAAAGTCGTCGGCCACCGGGCCGCTGTCGGGTGGATCATACCAGTACATGAACCACGCCCAGCGCGGTTGTGTTTTGAGAATTTCCGGCGAAGGAATGGCGCCGGTTTCCGCCAGTGCAATGGGTTTGTTCTTTGCCAGCGCCAGCAACTGGCCATACTGTTCCTGCGCGAAGTTGCTGTGATAAATGTCGGTGGCAAGAATGTCCACCACATCGTCACCCGGATAATAGGTGTCATATGAATCAACATTGGGCGGCGAGACTTCATTGGCGCCGTATATCCACAGCAGATTGTTCAGTTTGTGGAAGTTGACGAAGCGGTCAAACATCATGCGATAAAGTTTCTTGTAACCGTTCTCGCCTTTTTTCCTGCCCCACCAGAACCAGCCGCCATTCATTTCGTGATAGGGACGCCACAGCACCGGCACATGGGCATCGCGCAATTGTTTCAAATAGTACGCAATGACATCCACCTGCGATTTCCAGCGCTCGTTGATCTCAGTGCCCGGTGTGATGAGGTCATGCCATTCGGCACCGGTCAATTTGCCCTGAATCGAGGTGGAGAATTTCACCGGCTCATCTTCAATGGGGCGCACCGCATGCCACATCAGAACAATGATGTAACCTTCACGTGATTTGCGGATGGCATCGTCAACAATGTTTTGACGAAAGTTGATGCCATCCCAGGTGCCGGGTGAATCAAAGCCGAAGTCCATGCCGAACACCGCGGGAAAATGTCCGCCGGCACGTTGCGCTTCAATCAATCGTGCTGTTCGCAACAGCGGTACTGCATGCTGGCCCGCCAGCGTGTGATTGCCGGAAATGTTGTAAATGTAGTTGAGCAGTGCCACGGCTTCCGGCGATGCATTGGGAGTGACCGGCTTGTCAGCCGCGATATCGTCCGCCGCAAATGTTACGCTGCCAAACAACAGGCTGGTGGCCAACAACAGGATTTGCAGGCGGCGAATGCTGGAGCGGATGTTCATGGCTGGTGTTTCTTTCATGCTGGTTTTTAATATTGCCGGATGATACCTGTCGAATGTCTCTCCAGCCAATCCTGAGAGATTACCGGCAATGATATTTTCAAGAGTCTGTTGTGCATTTGATTGTTATGAACCAGATTTGCATGTCGTTACGGTTGCGATGCCAGGTACAATAAACTGATAATGATGCCGTGGCAGCGCAGCAGCTGATGGAATGCGAATGTGTGTAAAAGGCAATCCACACACGCTGTGCAGGCCGGCATCGCGGGGGGAAGTGAAAAATAATTGTCCGGCAATACATAAGGTTCTGGTCAGGATGATTGTTTACTTTAGAATGGGGTGCCAGGAATTCTAAAAGGTCATGCATGTCATGCTTACGGGGCAAAGCAGGCAATGCTGATCATTCGTTGGTGAAGTCGGCTACGGCGTCGTTGAATAACTTTAACAGGCCCGCAGTCGTGGGAGCGTTTAAATAATGAGAATCAGAGTGTGGGTATCCGCCGCGGTTGCCGTGGTGGTGTGCATGTGTGGAATTGCAACCGCCAATGCACAGAGTACCGGCAACGTGACGGGCAGTCTGGTGACACTGGTGAATTCCGGTCAATATCAATTCAACCGGCTGGAGCGACTGTCGGCGATTGGCAATCAGACAACCTACAACCAGTTGGTGGGCACTTGCGGAAACCTGCTGGCGGCGAGTGCTGCGTGTCCGGCGGAAATGTTCCGCGTGTTCCAGATATCACAGGAACTGGTGCAATCGGCCAACGAGTTGCTGGGCGCCGGACCAACGCAATTCAGTCTGCGTGTTGATGATCAGGGACTGGGTTTTGCGCTGCGCTGGACAGCAGCGGAAGAATTGTCGGCACCGGGTTCGGCCAGTACCGAGTTTGCCAACACACAAATTGCCAGTGTGATGTCGCGTATCACAGCGATCCGCTTTGGTGGCGGTGATGCGCAGGCGCAAGTGACCGCGCGTGCTGCGCGGGGAGGCAGCGCCGGTGACGACAGTGTAAGCATGCCTGCAAGCCGTTGGGGTGTGTTTCTGGATGGCGGCTTTGGTTACGGCAGACGTCATCCCACCGAGCTGGAAGATGCGTTTGCCTTTGATGATCGCAGTTTTACGCTGGGCGTTGATTATCGTGTCACGCCGCGGCTGGTGCTGGGCGCCATGCTTGGCAGCAACAATCAGCGCATTGATTTTGATTCAAGCCAGAGTGTGGTGTCGGGTAACCTGCGCGCCAGCGGTGCTGGTCTGACATTGTATGGATTGTATGAATGGGAAGGACCTTATCTCGACATGGCGCTGGGATACCAGCGGCTGGCAATTGATTCACGGCGGGAAATCAATTACCCCTCGTTCAATATCAACGTCGAATCAGTCAATGCGCTTGCCACCGGCACAACGCACAGCGCCAACACCATTGGCACCATCAGTTTTGGCTGGCCGCTCAATATGCGTGCGGTGAGTGTCGATCCTTATCTGAACATGGAATATCGCGACATCACCATCAACGGTTTTCGCGAGAACAGCATTTATACCGGCGGAACGCGCAACGGAATGCCTTCAGGATATGGATTTGCCTTTGGCGATCAGCATCTCAGCTCGATGGATGTCGCAATCGGCATCAAGCTGCAATATACCTGGACGCCGCATGTTGGTGTGTTCATTCCCTACATCAAGGGCGAGTTGCATCATAACTTCGACACCGATCCTTTCACGGTTGATGCAACGTACAACGATCAATATGCGGGCGGTACGCCATTCGAGCTGCCGAGCGATAAGCGCGTCAGCACCTACCGCATCTATGCCGCCGGCATATCCGCAGTGTTGCCTCATGGCTGGCAGATGTTCGCGCAATACCAGGCAACATCCGGCATCAGCTACCTGGAACATCATGTGATTTCCGCCGGAATTCGTGGTGAATTTTAAAAAATGCGCGCAATGCAATCTGTCATCGCGTCCTGACTGCTTACAGAACAGAAATGGTATGAACAACATGACAACAGGGTTCCGGCATCTTGCAGCCATTGTGGCGCTGTGCAGTGTGTTCACGCTGGGTGCGTGTTCAAAGCTGAGTGATGTCGGCCAGCAGCAGCAAGTCGAGCCGCAGGCGAAAGCAAGTGCACTGAGTCAGCCGTTTACACGCGATGACAGCGGCAACATCACGTTGACCGTGCGTGCCGGTGCCGATGTGGTGCTCAGCGGCAAGGATAGCCTGAAGAGCCCGGATGATACCGGACTGCCATTGTTGAATTTCAAATGGGAACAATCAACCAGCGACAGTGTGGTGGTGCAGGTGATTGCACGCACATCGAACACTTCTTCTTTCACTGCGCCGGAAGTGACTCAGGATACCGCGCTGCATTTCACGTTGACCGTTGCCAATGCCAAGGGAACCACTGCATCAGCAACTGCAACGGTGCTGGTGAAGCCGATTCGTGATAACGACCGCTTCTTGCAGTACCTGCATGCGGACAACACCTTTCCGTCAGTTATTGCAACGCAAGCACCCGTTGCACCGGACAGCAGTGCGGCAGTAACCGATACGTTGCCATTGACAGTAACATTGACAAAACTGGTTTCATTCACTGATCGCAATGGTGTTGTTCACACGCGCGTGCCGGTGGGCAAGCCGGTGATGATGTCAGCAAGCTGGTCCGCACAAACGGGAACCAGCAGCAGTTGCAGCGCCGATGAAAATCCGAAATTGCGTTTGCCCATTCCGCGCATCAATACCGATGACGTATTGAATGCGCCAATCAGTGGTTATCCCGATGCAGTGATTCTCGGTGATGTGCTCGAAGCTTCGGATATTGATGGCGTGACGCTTGAAGTGCAGATTGATCTGTCATCGTCCAGTGCGGCAGTCGCCACCGCGGTACCTGTGATCTGCATCAACGGTGGTGCTACGGCAAGCGCCAGTGCCACTGTGGTGGACACGGAGTCATTGTATGCAAACAATATTCCGCGTGATTCGCGTGCATCGTCACAAGCCTACTTCAATGCCATTGATCCCGGCAACGACAAGGACACCATGGACAAGTGGCTTGCCGCCAACGGATTCGATACTTCCGCCGATGGCTGGAACGCGGATGCGCATGCGGTGTATACCAATAATTTCGATCTGGGTTTTGGCCGCAACATGTATCTGAAATACGGTGCGTGTGACAGCGGTTTTGACCAATTGCCGTTGCAGCAGCGCATCGGACACTGCGATGTAGCGGCCATTGTCGTCAACTATGCTGATCTGGAAGCTGCAATCAAGAAACTGAATCCGATCATGGCGGTTGCGATGGAGTACAGCGCATCACCGGGCGGCGGCCCACGCTTCACCAAGTTTTACACCTTTGCTCCCGATACTCGCACTGGCGTTTTTCATCGAGTAATGAGTGTTGATCTTGATCGCCGTGGACAGGAGTACATGCCGCAGGCCTGTGTGGTATGTCATGGTGGCACGCCGGGCAATGCAACGAGCTATGCAGCCAGTGCAGATTTGAATGCAGGCTTTATTCCGTGGGATCTCGATTCTTTCCTGTTCACCGACAACGATCAGGGATTTACCAACAAGCCAGCCAATGCCGCGCTCAAGTCGCAGTATTCACGTGCTGCGCAGGAAGCGCAGTTGAAGAAATTGAATGAAGGCGCCTATCTCACCTTTGCTGATCCTGCTGCAACACCGGGGCGTTTTGCTCTGGCAAGAGAGTTGATGGAGAAATGGTATGGTGGCGCAGGATTGCCCAGTGATACGTATAATGACGATGCTGTGCCTGCGGGTTGGGAGCCCGGTGGTGTCGCCAATAATCCCGCTGATTCGGACAAGATATACAAACAGGTGTTTGCACGTCATTGCCGCAACTGTCATGTGCTGCAGATTCCCGCAATGGGCGATCCGCGAACTGCGACGATCACACCGCAAGGTGCTGCGGTGGCACTGGATGCTTGCAGTGACAATCCATTGCTGGTTAATTCATCGGTGGGCGCCGCATCGCAGGTGCCAATGGGATGTTACTGGGAGTTTGCACATGCACCGGATCTTGCTACCAACCTTGGTACAGCACAGATGCCGTTCGCGCGGCGTACAACGGATCGCATGTGGATGAGTGATGGTGCGTCCCAGAGCCCTGCACAACTGCTGCAAACACACTTGTTCAATACTGAAGGTATTACCGTTCCAACACCGGGCGTGCCGGTTGCATGTATTGACAACTTCGGCACACCCATCAGCGGACAAACCGCAGTGGAGGTTGCACGTCATGCGTGGGTACAACTGGGATCGTCATGCAGTCATTATTTGAACGCTGCGACGTGGACACTGACTGCGCCAGCAGGCAGTCATGCAGTACTGGTGGGAGCAGACACAACGTCTCCCAAGTTCCAGACTGATTTGCAAGGTGATTACACGCTGATGCTGACGGATGAATCAGGTGTGTCATCTGCAACTGCAACCGCACGCGTGCTGGTTGCGGCGCCCAGTGCAGGCAGTGACACGCGCAATGTGGTGCTGGACAGCACCGGCGCAGCTTCGATTGATGTGGATGTAATGCAATTGTCCGGGTCGCAATCGCGCGATCCGCTGAGTGCATTGAACATTACCGGTGTCACGGGCATCACAGCCAGCGTGCAGTCGGTGACATCCACTTCTGCTGTGCTGCATGTCAATATCAGCTCACTGGCAGGTGGAGTAGTGACATATACATTGACTGACAGTGACGGCGACCAGTCCGGTGCCGGCACCATCACCGTCAATGTATCCGCATCCATTGTCGCCAACGACGCCACTGTCACTGTTAATACCAATGGCAGCGGGGTGATCAATCTTTCGAATCTGGTAAGTGCCGCCGCACAGCCATACACGTTGAGCATTCAAACACAGCCAGCGGTAAATCGCGGCCGTGGCACGGGCAGTGTCACAGCGCCTGTTGGCGGCAATGTGACTTACACGGCGCCGCCCGGAGTGACATCGCATATCGGTGCCACACTCATCAGCGCGCAGAGCATCGACAGCTTTGAGTATCGCGCCTGTTTTAGTGCACAACCCGCTGTGTGTGATACCGGCACAGTCACTGTGAATCTGCGCGGTTCAAGCACCTTCAATGGTGTGGTGCTGCAGATGGGTACCATCTGCTCGTTGTGTCACAGCATGACACCGCCGGTGGGTGGCGCGGTGGGTGACGCGAATCCCAACTACATTATTCAGGACATTACCGACACCACTACATTGGCGCCGTATGACACAGTGAATGCACGCAAGGCGTTTTACTGCATGCTCATGACCAATGCACCCTTGAATGAAAGTACCGGCGCGGCATATATCAACATTGCCTCGCCCGCATCCAGTTTCATTTATCTCAAGCCGCAGGGCATGGAATCACATGGTGGCGGCACGTTGTACACAGATACAAGTGTGCCGCCCTTGTCGACGTTCTATAACTGGATCAATGAAGGTGCGTACTTTACGGAAAGTGCAAACCAGAGTTGTCCGTGATCGTTGCCGGTGACGCGGCAGCATATGGGGGATATGTTGCCGATGCCGGATGTCAATCATGTGTGTTCGTCAGATCAGAACTTGATGCCCAGTCCGATGCTCACTACCGGATACCAGCGGTACTTGCCTGCCTTGTTTTCCAGATCGGCTTTCTCGGCATTCGCATCCGAAATGATCTGATCACAGGTGGCAGAAGGTACTGACGCATTACAGGTAACATTCAGCGTGGCTTTTGCCGCGCCGGTGTGAATGGCGCCGAGATCAAACAACAGAGTCAATGAATGATTGCTGCCAACCACATTGCCCCACCCCAGGCCGAAGTAGGGCGCAACTCCATTGCCCATGACGATGGTGCCGTTCAACGCAGCAATGTCGTCTGCCTGATATGTGGTGCCGTTGAAAGTGTAGGTGCCATTGGTGGGCGTGCCAGTGACGTCCACTTTGGGTCCGCCGGAAACGGCACCGGCGGACAGATGCAATCCACCGGCAAACACGTTCCAGTCAATGATCGCAGTGGCGGCGTTGATGCTCATCCTGCCGTCGTATCGCACATCGGTGTCGGTGACTTCGCGCCCGTAATTAATGCCACTGTAACCCACTTTAACGGTGATCCATTTGCTTGCACCGATGTCAAGATCGCCGCTGAAGCCGAAGCTGCTGACGCGGATGTCCGCGCCAACATCAGCGCTGGCGGTAACGGGAACAAGCATGCAGCCAAGCAGGGCTGCGGTGAGCAACGCGCGTTTCATTGGCGTCTCGGCAAGCACGGGATTTACGGCAGGGTGATGACGCGGCATATCGGCTTTTTGCGGCGTTGCTTAAGCGTTTTTATTGCAGGGATGCCGGGATAACAGGCACACTTCACTTCCTGCCGGAATGACCGGTTGTCTATCGACATCAACATGAATTACATCAGGGCAATCTCTCTCATCATTTGCGCACTGACGTGTGCGGCATGCGAGCCTTCATTGCAGAAGGCGCCGGTGGATCCGCGTTCCATCGCCGGAGACTGGGTCGCCGATGCGAACAACATCACTTCCATAGAGCAGCAGTTGCATGCCGCGTTGCATGACGCACAACAAAAGGAAACGCACGATGCAATCAAGCGCAATTCGCGGCATCACGGCGACGCCGATGCGGGAGAAATGATGGAAAACCGGCCTGCGCAATACTCGTGGGAAACGCGCGATCAGCACGAGCAGCATCAAGCATTGTTTGACATGGTGCGCCCGGCGGCCGAGCTGAAGATTGAACAGCGGCCCGGTCAACTCACCTTCAGCGCCGCGGATATGCCGCAACGTAATTTTGAATCGGGCGGTTCCAGTACACTGGTCACCACATTTGCAACGCTGCATGTTACTGCGGGCTGGCGGGGCGATGATTTTTTTGTGCATTCAAAAGACAGCAAGGCTGATGTGGACATTTTGGAGCGTTATCATCTGCGGCCGGATGGCGCGCTGTTACTGTCCGTCACGTTGTCGGCCCATTCAATGGAAACGCAGCAGTTCACACTGATGTATCACAGACACAGGAAGACATGAGTCAATTGCCGGTTGCCACCATCACGGGACTGAATATCTATCCCGTCAAGTCCTGCGCAGGCATTGCGCTTCAACAGGCACGTCTTGCTGAAACAGGATTTGAACAAGACCGCCGCTGGATGCTGGTGAAACCCGATGGTTACTTTGTTACTCAACGGGAATTGCCGCGCATGGCATTGATCAAGCCGGTGTTGCAGGATCGGGGTGTGATGTTGACTGCACCGGACATGCCACCGCTCAGGGTTTCCGGTCTGGATCAATCCCGGCCAAGGGAGGTGGCCATATGGCGCGATTGCTGTCTTGCGTATGACGAAGGTGATGAAGCTGCGGAGTGGTTTTCGAGTTTCCTTCAACATCCATTGCGGATGGTGCGTTTCAATGATGAACGCATGCGATTGAGCAATCGTGACTGGACTGGCGCGTTACGTGCACCCAATCAATTTTCCGATGGCTTTCCGATTCTGGTGGTGTCGGCGGCATCGCTGGCGGATTTGAATTCGCGGTTGCGCGAGCCGCTGCTGATGAACCGCTTTCGTCCCAATATCGTGATTGACGGAATCGATCCCTATATCGAAGACAATGTGGATGAATTGCGTAATGGTGAAGTGTGCCTGCGGCTGGTGAAGGCTTGCACACGATGCAAGATCACTACAACCAATCAGGCAACGGGCGAGGTGGAAGGCGATGAACCGTTGCTGACCCTCGCGAAGTACCGGCGCAACTTGCGGCTTAAAGGCGTGACGTTTGGCTACAACGCCGTCATTGTCATTGGCGAAGGTTCAATCCTTCGCGTTGGCGGAAAAATGCTGCTCACAATGCAGCCGGAGCCCGACAAACCCGTTGCGGGTTGAACCGGGCGCAGAAGGCTGCCAACGCATTCCGCTGGCTTTCAATTAACCTTTATTGCACTTCGCCGATTTCGACGACGCCAACCACATGGTGTGGTTCCGGCTTCATCAGAAACGTGGCGGATGCCCACGCAACCAGACCAATCATTGCAGTGGTGATTGCAAGGTTAATGATCGTCTTTGAGTTCAGTACCATGGCACGTTCCCCATATTGAACACGATAACTGCTACAACACCCATCGCTGCGCATCAGCGCTTATGTCATCACTCGTGAAGCCAGCGGTGCAAATGTTTCGGCTACACCATAGGCTTATACGCTTGTGTTCAATGTGTGGCAGTTCTCAATCGCTGTGTCATTCGTAAGGTTTGTACCGAATGTGAGACGTGCTTAAAACGGCAACGAGCTTATGTCAGTCGTATATGTCAATTGCCTTGCGGATGGCAATGCCAGTCCGCATTTCTCACCACAGCGACAGATCAAGTACAGCGAGCGGCTCGATTGATGTGTTATTTTTCAGGTCGCCGTAAACCCAGCCATGGATACTCCGTCAAAAACATCCTGTTTTTGACGGTCTTCAAAATAACACATCAGCCAAGTCACTGTGGATGAGCCGCAAATCCGCGTGAGAAATACGGACTAGAACAGTTCGATTGAACCTTCAGGTGCAGTGCCCTGCGACAGGGGTTTTGGTTTTTCGCCATTGGCATTGATTGCAAGACTGCCAGCAATGCTGTCGAAAATCGCGCGCTCTTCAGCAGTGCGATACAGACGGCCGAGCGTGGAAACCAGCTTTTCCCAATGCTCCGGCTTTTGTGAGTTCATGCGATCGCAAATGAACAGTGCCAATGTTGACAGACTGTAACGCACATGCCCCAGCCGTTGTGACAGCTTGTCGTAAAACTGGAACGCCATGATGGCATTGTTCACCTGTCGCAACAGTTGCTGGTAACGCTGTTTCATTTCTTCTTCCGACGCAAACTTGATGGTTTGCGTATCGGTGTGATTGGTGTTGCTTTCGGCGCTCAGCTCGCGCACCAGCGTCATCAGGTCCGAGAATGAATGGATCAGCATGTCCACTGCCATGTCTGAATCCTGCGTGGCGGCTTCCATCTGCGCTTCGCACAGCGCAAGCATGCGGGCGGTTTGCTGTTGCGGCGACCAGTTGGTGTTCGGCGGTGTGGATACACTGCCATTCACTGCCAGGTTTTCGGTTGGATTCGATAACATGCCGGATTCCCAGGTCAGTAATCGGGATTACAGCACGCGCTGAATTGTGGCGAGCAATTGCTCCGGGTTGAATGGTTTGACAATCCAGCCCGTTGCGCCGGCTTGCTTGCCTTGCATCTTGGTGTCCTGTCCTGCTTCGGTTGTCAGCACCAGAATCGGCACACCTTTGTAGTTTGTCAGATTGCGCAATTCGCGAACCAGCGTAATGCCATCCATGCGTGGCATGTTGACGTCCGTCAGCACCAGATCGGCACTGCCTGCCTTAGCGTAATCCAGAGCTTCTATGCCATCTGCCGCCTGCACCACTTCGTATCCGGCACTTTCAAGTGTAAAGCGCACCATCTGGCGCATGGATGCTGAATCGTCAACGGCGAGGATAACACTCGGCATGGGTATGGCTCCGCAATCGGTCAGACAAGATGCTGACCCGGTAATCGTTCCACTTAATCAGTGGTTCTGTGGGCGTCATCGGCAGCGGCCGCACAACATTTAGGGGGTGCGCAGCGTTGCATAAGTCAGCGAGAACTTGATCACAGTCCGCGCGGCACGGTGAAGTGCATCACGATATATCGTGTAATCGCACAGCAACCGGGCAGTGCGGGTGCATGGCGATCAACAGCAGTGCAGTGTGTTGCAAGACATCCAGATCAGGATGATCGCAGTGACGCTGGTTTGGCGTTGTTTCAGGCGTGCCTGCAATGAATGCCAGAGGTGAGCATGGATATTGCAACGCTGAACTCTGTAGGTCCCCGGCCAGCGAGAGACGAATGAACACCAGAGCAGGCATTGAACCGCAATTGCACCTGCAAGATGAACGTACTGCTTTGACCAGGGACGCGTTGAAGCGCGCGTTCCTGCAAAATCTGTTCTTTGTGCAAGGCAAGTTTCCTGCGCTTGCATCGAAAATGGATTACTACATGGCGCTGGCCTATACGGTGCGTGATCGTTTGCTGCATCGCTGGATCAGTACTGCGGCGGCCTATACCAGACAGGGCTCACGCACAGTGTGTTATCTGTCTGCAGAATTCTTGATGGGACCGCATCTGGGCAACAATCTCGTCAATCTTGGCATTCATGACCAGATCAAGCAGGTTGTCAGTGAATTGGGATTGAACTTTGATGAACTGCTTGCACAGGAAGATGAGCCGGGTCTCGGCAATGGTGGCCTGGGAAGACTGGCAGCATGCTTCATTGATTCGCTGGCCACACTGGAAATTCCTGCGTTGGGTTATGGTATCCGTTATGAGTTTGGCATCTTTGAGCAGGATATAGTGGATGGCTGGCAGGTCGAGAAAACCGACAAGTGGTTGCGCTTCGGCAATCCTTGGGAAATTGTGCGGCCCGAATGGGCTCAGGAAGTGAAGCTGGGTGGTTACACGGAAACCTATACCGACGAGCATGATCGCTTGCGGGTGCGCTGGGTGCCGGAAAAAGTGGTCAATGGCATTCCTTACGACACACCCATTCTTGGTTATCACAACAACACTGCCAATACCTTGCGTTTATGGAGATCCGAAGCGCCGGAGTCATTCGACTTTGCAGTGTTCAATCGCGGTGACTACTACGGTGCGGTTAACCAGAAGGTGACATCGGAAAATCTCAGCAAGGTGTTGTATCCCAACGATGAACAGATACGTGGCAAGGAATTGCGCCTGGAGCAACAGTATTTCTTCGTTGCCTGCTCGCTGAAAGACATGTTGCGCATAGTGCAGACACAGAAAATTCCACTCAGCCGCTTCCACGAAAAATTTACGGTGCAATTGAATGACACGCATCCGGCGATTGCAGTGGCTGAATTGATGCGCCTGCTGGTGGATGAATACGTGATGCCGTGGGACGATGCATGGGAAATTACGCAGCGGACTTTCTCCTATACGAATCACACACTGCTGCCTGAAGCGCTGGAACAATGGCCACTGACATTGTTCGCCAGGGTATTGCCGCGTCATCTGCAGATCATTTACGAAATCAACACACGCTTTCTCGATGAGGTGCGCATCAAGTTCATGGGCGATGAATTGCGTCTGGCGCGCCTGTCATTGATCAACGAGCACGGAGAACGCTATGTGCGCATGGCGCATCTGGCATGCGTAGGCAGTCATGCCATCAACGGTGTGGCGGCATTGCATTCGCAATTGCTGAAGCAGGATGTACTGAAGGATTTCCATGAGTTGTGGCCGGAGAAATTCAGCAACAAGACCAATGGCGTGACGCCGCGCCGCTGGATGGTGCTGTCCAATCCGCAACAGACCAGGCTCATCACTGATGCCATTGGTACGGACTGGATCAAGAACCTCGATGAATTGCGCAAGCTGGAGCCGCTCGCTGAAGATGCATCATTCAGAAAATTGTGGTGGGATATCAAACGCGCCAACAAGGAACAGTTTGCAAATTTCATCGCCGCACGGACAGGTATTGCCATTGATCCGGCATCCATGTTTGATGTGCAGGTAAAGCGCATTCACGAATACAAGCGCCAGCATCTGAATGTATTGCATATCATCGCCTTGTATCGCAGGCTCAAGGACTGCCCCAGTCTGCATATTCCGCCGCGCACGTTTATCTTTGGCGGCAAGGCGGCGCCCGGATATCACATGGCCAAGCTGATGATCAAGTTCATCACATCGGTGGGTGATGTCATCAATCGCGATCCCGATGTGCGTGATCTTCTCAAGATTGTTTTTGTACCCAACTTCAACGTCACCAACGGCCAGCGTATCTATCCTGCTGCCGACCTGTCAGAGCAGATTTCCACGGCAGGCAAGGAAGCATCCGGCACCGGCAACATGAAGTTTTCCATGAATGGTGCGCTCACCATCGGTACGCTGGATGGTGCCAATGTGGAAATTCGCGATGAAGTGGGGGCGGACAACTTTTTCCTGTTTGGTTTGCATGCGCATGAAGTGCATGCCTTGAAAGCCAGTGGTTACCACCCCATGGATTACTATCAGGAACAGCAGGAACTCAGGGAAGTCATCGACCTGATCCGCAGTGGTTTCTTTTCACGCGGCGATACGGAGCTGTTTCGTTCCATGCTCGATGGATTGATGCATCACGATCCCTACATGCTGTTCGCAGATTTTCCCTCCTATGTTGATTGCCAGCAGAAGGTATCCGATGCCTATCTTGATCGCGCCCGCTGGACACGCATGTCCATCCTGAATGCGGCGCGCACCGGCAAATTTTCTTCTGACCGTTCTGTGCGTGAATACTGCAATGACATCTGGAAGGTCAGACCCGTGCCGATTCAGTTGTTGTCTCAAGAAGATGTCAAAGCGGGATTTATGCAGTGAGAGCGCCGAATCTTACGGCATCCAATCCGTAATTAATCCCTTTGCCGACTGAAATCCACAAATGAGCCTGAGCACTGGAGTGTCAAACGCAATAGTGTTAGCATCTGGATGGCTGAAAGTATAAGACTTCCATAAGAACATAAGAAGGTAAGTAAAGAGGACACAGGAATGAGTTATGTTTGTCGTGTGCGGGCGTTAATTGGATTTTGCGTTTTATTGACTGTGGCGGCGTGTGGGGGAGGGGGTTCATCTGATCCCCCGACAGGAAATTCCCTTTCGTCATCAAGTTCCAGTGCCTCAAGCAGCTCATCGCAATCCAGCGATAGTTCAAGCACCGGGTCACTTGCTGGCTTGACAGTAAAGCCTCGGTACTTAATCGCCTCTGGAAATAATCAGTCGGGTAGCTCGTCGGCTGGTGTCGATATCTTTCTATATGCTTCAAATTCGCTCGCGACACCGACCTTCATAAAGTATTCCGGAGTTGTTAGATCGTGGGGTGTTTTCGGCGGCAAGTTTATTTATTTCCATGTTGAGACTGATGGCAAAGTTCATCTATATGGGTTACGCCTTGACGATGTAACAGTTACCCCTGTGCCGCAGCAAATAAGTACCCTTGAGTTGCCATCGCCTGATGCAATCTGTGGCGTCAACGAATTTTCGGACAATGAAAATGACAGTACCACACTAAAAATGATCTTGAGAGTCGCTGGGGACAATCAGACTTGCGGCGATAATGATGACTTCAACGAAATCATCTCTTTAAGCGATATCTCGTCTCCTCCTCAAACCACAGAATTGCAATCAGACTTCGGTTCTTTCTTTTATCCGATGTACGACCAAGCTGGAAACAGACTCGGAATCCTATACGACGACAAGAAGACATCGACGCTAACAATAACGAAGCAGTCCGATTTATCGCAATCCCTGCCAATAATTCCGCATGATCCTAATTTGTATAACTACACTCTCGTTTATCCAAACTGGCAGTACGATCCATTCTTTATCATTTTGCCCAATGGCGGAATAAATACTTTGTACCGAGCAAGCTTAAGCGGGGATTCTAAAGCGTTATATTCAGCAAAAGGGATATTTGCGATGGGTCCCTCTGACAGCAATAACGTTTATTTTTCCGATTTTTACCCTAATTCATTTGATGTCTATAAAGTCCCTTTGACGTCAACGGGTCAACCAACACTGCTTTTTTCTGAGCAAGCAAGCTACGACAATCGCAGAGCGCTATTAACTTCTACAGATTCGCGGCTGATTATGTTTAGGTATGACGCAACAGGTAACGTGACTCATTTTCAATCGATTCCGGTTGCTTCATACTCAACAACCGCAACAGATTTCAAAACGTACACGGGGCGCATAATAGATCGGATTACCTACAAGGAACCAGCGCATGATTTGGGGTCTCAAAAGATAATCGTTACTCGATGGGATGGCACAGCGCAGAATCCTGGATATGTAACGGACATCTTTGATACAAATGGGGTAGCTACGCTTCCATCGATGAACAAGGTGCTGGTGAAGCGAGCACTTGATTGGACACCAAAACTAGTTGCCTACAAAGGGATGACGGATACCAACGGTAACTATAGCAATGCAACGTTCAACGACTTTGACATCAATACGGGAGCGATGATCTCTTACAAAAATCCCGACGGTTCGGAGTTTAGAGTGGGAGATGGGCAGGTCATCATGTTTGATTGGGGCGGCCTCGAATACGCTGTCGCTCATATGGGATATCCGGATCCAAATGATCCTGAATTTTATCTCGATGGCAGCAAGCCAAGTGTTGCACTGATCTTTGACTTTGTTTCGCGCGTAATTTATCAGATGCCATCATCGACTTCCGGAGAGACCCTATTTTATTGATTGGTTATCAGCCGTGGCGATTTTCTTGTCCGTAATCGTCACGGTTTCACGTTGAGAACAAGCTTTTGTTTTCTCGCGTTGGGTACTTAGGTTGCTTATCATTCACTAGATTACTCAACCTTCACTGAAATCCCCGCGATCTTTGCCTTCCACTGTTGTGGTCCCGTTTCATGTACGGATTCTCCCTTGGCGTCAACTGCAACGGTGACAGGCATGTCTTTGACTTCAAATTCATAGACTGCTTCCATACCGAGATCAGCAAACGCAACCACGCGGCTTGAACGTATCGCTTTTGAAACAAGGTACGCGGCGCCGCCCACCGCCATCAAGTAAGCCGCCCTGTGTTGTTTGATCACTTCAATGGCTTCATGTCCGCGTTCAGACTTGCCCACCATTGCAATCAATCCGGCCTTGCCCAGCATGGTTTCGGTGAATTTGTCCATGCGCGTTGCAGTGGTTGGACCTGCGGGGCCTACCACTTCGTTACCGACTGGATCGACCGGGCCGACGTAGTAGATGACGCGATTGTGAAAATCCAGTCCTTCAGGAAGTGGTTTGCCTTCTTCAAGCAATTGACAGATGCGTTTGTGTGCGGCATCGCGTCCGGTCAGCATTTTTCCCGACAGCAACAAACGTTCACCCGGACGCCATTGCAAAATTTCGGCCCTGGTTAACGTGTCCAGATTAACGCGGCGTGAATCCGGTGTGGCTTCATAGGTCAGCTTCGGCCACGCATTCATGTCCGGAGGATCAAGTCTCACCGGGCCGGAGCCATCCAGTACAAAGTGGGTGTGACGTGTCGCTGCACAATTGGGAATGATGGCGACCGGCAATGACGCGGCATGTGTGGGATGATCCAGTATCTTCACATCCAGCACGGTGGTGAGTCCACCGAGTCCTTGTGCGCCAACCCCCAGCGCGTTCACGCGATCCATGATTTCAAGGCGCAGCTTTTCAATGTTGTTCTGCGCTCCACGCGCACGCACTTCAGCTATGTCGATATGTTGCAGCAGGGATTCTTTGGCGAGCAGCATGGCTTTTTCGGCGGTGCCGCCAATGCCAATACCAAGCACGCCGGGCGGGCACCAGCCTGCGCCCATTTCAGGAATCATTTCGCAGACGAAATCCACAATCGAATCCGATGGATTGAGCATGCCGAGTTTGGATTTGTTTTCCGAACCGCCGCCCTTGGCGGCGACCGCGATCTCAAGTTTGTCTCCCGGCACAAGTTCGACATGAATTACTGCCGGCGTATTGTCGCGCGTGTTCTTCCTGCTGAACGCAGGATCGTTGACAATGGATGCGCGCAGTTTGTTGTCGGGCCAGTTGTAGGCGCGGCGCACACCTTCGTTGATCATGTCGTTTAATGTCATGGTGGCGTTCTGCCATTGCACATTCATGCCCACCTTGCAGAACACAGTAACAATGCCGGTGTCCTGGCAGATGGGACGATGACCTTCGGCACACATGCGCGAATTGACAAGGATTTGCCTGATCGCATCTTTGGCAGCCGGGCTTTGTTCACTGTCGTACGCCGCAGTCATTGCCTTCACGAAGTCGGCGGAGTGATAGTAGGAAATGAATTGCAATGCGTCGGTGACGCTCTGGATGACATCGTCTTGCTTGATGGCCGGCATGGTGATCAACAATGAAAATCGGACAGGGCGCGTAATCTATCATTCACGGTGATTTGATACCATTGTATTTCATTGCTTTCCGGCTTGTTGACGACGTGGAGTGCGCATGAATTTAAGGTCTTGTCGGTTGTTCTTATGCACGACAGTGCTGTTGTGTGCCGCTGTCAGTCCAGTGGCCATGGCGGATACAGCAAGTGTTTCGCCGGCACATCGTGTCATCATCTTTGTATGGGACGGGCTGCGTCCTGACTTGATCAGCACCACGGATACACCCAATCTCGCGGCGCTGCGTTCACAAGGCGTCAACTTTGTTGATCATCACTCCACGTATCCCACATTCACCATGATCAACGCCGCCAGTCTGGCTACCGGTGCATATCCACAGACGCACGGCTTTTATGGCAACAGCTTCTGGGCGCCGCAAGCGCGGGGACATGATGCAGAAAATCATCCCGTGGATTTTTCACGGCCGGTGTTCACGGAAGACTATGCAATTTTGCAGGCGCTGGATCGTGCCGTGCAGGGCAAGCTGCTGGCAGTGCCCACGTTGTTTGAAGCGGCGCACCAGGCTGGAATGATCACCGCAGTGGTCGGCAAGGGCGGGCCAACATTTTTGCAAAGCCGCGGTAGCGCGGATTTTTTCATGGATGATAAGACCGTGATGCCGTTGAGTGCTGCGGAACACTTGAACAAGGCAGGATTTCCATTGCCGCCTTCGTGGGCAAATGCATATTCATTTGCAACCGTTCCTGATTATCCAGTGGCAAGAAATCTGTCGGCGGGCAATGTGTTTCCATTGATGAATGATGGCATTACCTCCGATCCATCGCAGCACAATGCAGCGCTGGGCGTGGCCACCAATGACTACCAGGCCGACGTGTATCTTGATTATGTGCTGCCGGTGATGCAGCCACGTCTGTCAATGTTGTGGCTGAGGAATCCCGATGGCACCGAGCATGCGTTCGGCCCGGGCTCTGCGGCGACGCGCAATGTGTTGCATGCCAATGATGTAGTGCTGGGATTGTTGCTGAAGAAACTGGACACACTGGGCTGGCGCGAGCATACCGATGTCATTCTGGTATCGGATCATGCGCACAGCAGTGTGTCGGGTGCGTTGCAATACTTTCCGTTGCGTGCCATTCATGATGGGAGTGTGGGTGGTGTTGATCCCGATGGATTTTCGGTATCCGGTGAAGTGCGCAGCGCTGATTTGTTGCGGCGTGCAGGCCTGATGGCATTTGACGGCAATGGTCCGCAGTGCAATCCGGTGATGAGCGGCATCACGGCTGATGGCACGTCAATCTATACACACCAACCGGTGGATCTGTTCAATGCATGCAGGGAGGGTTCGTACATCACCGGCAATTTCATGATTCCCGATGCGGAATATCTGCATCAACCCTATGCAGTGATCGCCATCAACGGTGGCAGTGAGTTCTACTATGTGCCGTCGCATGACAAAACGTTTGTGCAGCGACTGGTGCGCTTCTTCCAGTCGCATGAACAATATGGTGCGGTCTTTGTAGATGCACAACGTTACGGCAACATCGCGGGCACATTGCCGCTGGCAAGCGTGCATTTGCAGAACGAAGCGCGCAACAGTCCTGACGTCATTGTCAGTTACGCTTTCGACGCGAACGCACGCATCGGCAATGTGCCGGGGATTGAGTATTCCGGAGGTGCATTTTCCAGCCGCGGCATGCATGGCAGCTTCAGTCCGCGCGACGTACACAATGTGTTGATCGCCACTGGCCCGGATTTCAAACAGCACTATGCCGATTCAACACCCAGCGCCAATGTTGATGTGGCGCCAACAGTGGCGGCGCTGCTGGGACTGCCCATGCCGACGGCAGAAGGCAGGGTGCTTGCCGAATCGCTGTTGAACACGGCGCAGCGCGTGTTGAGTGTCAAGGTACAGGTAGTGCATCCGGCCGGGCCTGCGCACAAATTGACCATGATCAAACCGGTGGATCCGGATGGTCATGATGTTGACCCGTCGGCATCAAACTATACTTTTGAATTGCATACCACAGTCGTGCGCCAGAAAACCGGACTTACCACGCGTGAGTATCGGTATTATGATAGCGCGACGGCCAGTCGCTATTAGCCTCCGGCCAGGAACGATTGCTCCTGACAACAGGCATTACAACATAGAGGAAACATCATGAGTTTCGCAAAAGAGTTCAAAGAATTTGCCATGAAGGGCAATGTGGTTGACATGGCTGTCGGTGTCATCATCGGTGCGGCTTTCGGCAAGATCGTGTCGTCACTGGTGGGTGACATCTTCATGCCGGTGCTGGGCAAGGTGATTGGCGGCATCAATTTCTCGGATATGGCGGCGACGGTGGGCACCGATCTTACCGGCAAGGTTTCAATCAAGTACGGCGCCTTCCTGCAAACCATATTCGATTTCATCATCATCGCGCTGGTGCTGTTCATGGTGCTCAAGGCAATCAATCGTCTCAAGAAGCCGCCGGAAGCGCCGGCGCCTGCCGAACCGCCGCGTCAGGAAGTGCTGTTGCAGGAAATCCGCGATCTGCTGGCAAAGCGCCAGTAATTCGTGTCATTGCAGTTGCGGATTTCATTCTGATTCGGTACGCGTCGCTGTGCAAAGAGAAATCAAGATTTCCTTCAAGGCCATACTCGCAGGCTGTGCGGCGGATGTGTTTTCCACTGCCGTGCTGTTCAGTGTGCTGTCCTATTACGTGATGGTGCAAAAAGGGTTCAAGGACAGCAGCAGTCCTGAAATACTGGGATTGCAGATCAGCAATGCCATTCATGACAGTCCGGTGTTGTTTGGTATCCAGACTGCAATTGGACTGGGCTGTTCGATTCTGGGCGGCTATGTTGCCGGGCGTGTTGCAAAACAGGATGAAGTGGAGAATGCCATTGCCGCGTCATTGATCTTTGTCGCCTTTGGCATTTACGCCATCATCGCGGGCAGCACCGATGCAATAGCACTGAATGTCTTTTCCACTCTCATCACGCCGTTCTTCTATCGTCTGGGCGCACAGGTACGCATCCGGCAGGTGGCAAAGCGGTCACGATGATTTTTGTTTCAATGAATTTACTGAATACTTACAGACACAGTTGTCAGGAGCAGTTATGAGTTTATTCGGCAGTATCGTAGGCGGTATCGTTGGTGCCGAGCTGGATCATGTTGTTGCAGGTTACATTCAACAGCACGGTGGCTTGCCGGCACTGGTACAGAAGTTTGAGTCACAGGGCATGGGTAATATCGTGCAGTCGTGGATCAGCAATGGACCCAATCAGTCCATCTCTGCGGATCAACTGCATCAGGTGCTGGGTTCGGATGCGGTGACGCAACTGGCGGCCAAGTTCGGCTTGAATCCGCAGGACGTCGCGCAAAAGCTGTCGCAGATATTGCCGTCGGCTGTTGACAAGATGACGCCGGATGGAGTGATTCCAAATTCCTGATGCAGCTAAGAGTTTGTCCGGCCGGTGTTGCCTCAGGTTGCAAGCACCAACAGCGCGTTGGCAAATGACCAGCCGGACAAACTTGATCTTTGTTATCGCTGATGTTGCGATGATGAATTCAGTTGCAGGGACATGTCAGCGGTGTTCCCAATGACCTTCTGCAAGATGCCAGCCATCACGTTCGTGATACCAGCGATGTGGCACCCAGCGATAACCCGGATGCGGTGCAACCCATCGGCCTGCAACCCACACATGGCGATTGCCAGTCCATGACCAGTAGCCGTCGATCCATACATAGCCCGGTGCTGGAGCAACACCGATGACTTCATGACGCAATGGTGGCGGTCCCACCCTGACAACACCGCCGACATAGACACGATGTGGTGGCACAACAACGCAGCCACCAAGGGTCAATCCAGAAAGCATCACCAGCATCAGCAGAAGTTTTTTGAGTGAATGATTCATGGTATGTCTCGCAAAGAAAGTCTTTGGTGTACGACGAACAACATGCATCAATTGTGCTTTTTGCGGAATACGCGGCGGCTTTGACGATTGTCCGTGCGTTGAATGCCACGTTGTTCCACGGCGCCCACGCGGCCATTGGCAGCATCGCGCGCTTCACGGCGATCAACATGGGACTGGCCGCGTTCCAGTTTGCCTGTTTCACGATTCGACAATGTGCCGGATGCCGCGCCTTGTTCAATGCGTTGCTGCTGATTGGCATTGCGTTGGACGTCATTCTGCATTCTTCGTGATGATGCCGATTCCGGATTGCCCGTTTGCGCATCATGCTTCTGGCGATAAATGCTGCGGCTGACGTGATTCTGTCGTGCTGTCAGGCGGCGTTGTTCTCCAGCAGAGAGTGTGCCATTGCGCGTGTCGCGCTTTTCCGTGCGTTCAATGCGTGACTCCTGGCGTTCCAGCTTGCCCGCTTCATGCGTGTTCAACTGGCCGGATTGCAATCCCTGTTCAATGCGTTGCTGCTGATTCACATTGCGTTGCACATCGTTGGTGACGTTGGTATCAGCGGCGTAACCTGTGGCAGAGATCAACGAGACCAGCAAGACGGGGACGAGGGCTTTCATGATTGTCTCCATTGTGAGTTGAACATCAATGGTGGGAAGAACGCCGCCGGACACTGTGCGTTGACATGCGCCAGGTTGATTTACGTAAAGTATCAGGGACTCATACCGGGCGGCGTGTGTGGTAGCCAATTAGTGAGGCTACTTGTTTGCAATGGAAAGATAGCCACGCATTACTTTTTCAATGCCGTGCTCGATGCATTCAACCACGAATGCATGACCGATGGAAACTTCCAGAATACTTGGTATGCGCAGAAAGTCTTCAAGATTGCGCAGATTCAGATCATATCCTGCATTGACACCCAGTCCGGCATCCTGCGCGGTACGCGCCGCGTGTTTGAAGCGCTCAAAGATGTCTTGAGCAAGTGGAGTATCATGCGCGTGTGCATAAGGCCCGGTATATAACTCAACACGATCAGCGCCGAGCTCATGCGCGAGCGGAATGTCCGGGTTGTCGAAATCTGCGAACAGGCTTACCCGGATGTTTGCCGCTTTCAATGCGCTGATGGTTTCGCGTAATGACGTTTGATGATTGCGCAGGTCCCAGCCGTGATCTGATGTTATTTGCGCCGGATCATCCGGTACCAGAGTGCATTGTGCAGGCCGTGCGCGTATCACAGCATCCAGAAATTGCGGCGATGGAAAGCCTTCGACATTCAATTCACGCCCCTGCGATTTGCACAGGCCGTCAAGCATGGAGATATCGCTGTAGCGCGCATGGCGCTGATCCGGCCGTGGATGGAGAGTAATGCCATGCGCACCCAGTGCAAGGCATCTGGCGGCGAAGGCGTGCACATCGGGATAGTTGCGTCCGCGAGAGTTGCGCAGCAATGCAATCTTGTTGATGTTGATGGAAAGCTTTGTCATGCAATGATCAATGGTAGTGACGTTGAACTACAACGACTTCAATTTCTCCAGATAGGCATGTTCATCCGGTGGCATGCCATTGCGCTGTGCATACCACAGCATTTCAGCAAGACATTCGATCATGCGGTGTTCAACATCGTGTGGCTGCTCCCTGTTTTGCAATCGCTGATAGATCATGCGAACGCCGGCGGGCCGGTCGGTGGCCATCTGATCCCTGATGGCAAGATGCAGTCCCATGTGCAGGAATGGATTGCTGGCGCCCTGCTCAGGTGTCCAGTCCTTGCCCAATGCATTGTCACTGTCTTCAAACAGCGCGTGATATTCAGGATGCAGTGCAATGACGTCGGCAATCTGCGCTTCCAGCGGCGACATGGGCAGCTTGTTCTGGTGCTTTTGCCATGCATCAACGTAGGTTTGACGCAATTGTTCACGGCTTTGATTGGCGAAGATGGGCATGGCTATTTTTTCCGCGACACAGGCTTTGCTTTTGTCTTGACGGCATCGTCATCAGTTCTGGTCTTTTGTTTGTATGCGCACAGGTCGGCAATAACACAGTGCGGGCAATCCGGTTTGCGCGCCTTGCATACATAGCGTCCATGCAGTATCAACCAGTGGTGAGCATCATGCTTGTATCGCTCCGGAACCACTTTCAGGAGTTTGTGTTCCACTTGCGCAACATTTTTGGCGCGCGCCATTCCAGTTCTGTTGGCAACACGAAAGATGTGTGTATCCACTGCGATGGTGGGTTCGCCGAAAGCCGTATTCAGGATTACATTGGCGGTCTTGCGGCCGACGCCGGGCAACGCTTCCAGTGCTTCGCGCGTGCGTGGCACCTGGCTGTGATGGTGTTCCATCAATATCTTGCAGGTGGCAATGATATTCTTCGCCTTGGAGTTGAACAGGCCAATGGTGCGTATGTATTTCGACAGACCCGTCACACCCAGTGCATGAATGGTTTCTGGCGTGTTTGCGGCCTTGAACAAGGTGCGTGTGGCGATGTTGACACTTTTGTCCGTTGCCTGCGCCGACAGGATGACGGCCACCAGCAACTCGAATGGTGTTTGATAAATCAATTCCGTGGCTGGTTTGGGATTGATGGACTTGAGACGTTCGAACAGTTCTGCAATCTTGTCTTTATGCATGGCCGGTTTTCTTGCGTGGCATGTGTATCCACAACCAATTGTACAGCGCAACACCAAGGCCAAGGCCGATGAATGCGCCCGGCGCGAGTACGGCCAGCAGGAAACCCATGTTTTTCGGAAATAGAACAATGGAAGGCGCTGATGTGCCGAGTATTGCTGCTGCATCGGAAAATAATGCGCCATCACCGATGAGTTCACGTGCACTGCCAACGACGATGGCGGCAAGCAGGAATCCTGCATTCATTTTGACTGCACGCATGGCCAGTGTGGCGGCAGACGTCTGTTCTGCCTGCATTTCCGTTCTTGCAATCAGCAATGGTGCAATTACCGTCAGCGGCAGGAACAGATCAAGCGCGCGAAACAGGTGGTAGTTCCATGCATGCAGCGATAACTCGATGATGGCAGTAATGCTGCTGCATATCATCAGCCATGCAAACGAGCGGGTTGAATCAGGAATGAATGCGCGCGTTGTCTGCGTCACCAGCATGGTGATGATCGTGGTGATGCATAGCACTGCGGCTAGTCCAATGCCAATGGCCAATGATGTAGTCGCGGCGAGCAGCGGGCACAGGCAGAACAGCGGTAACAGAAAGGCGGGTTGGCGCCAGGTGATATCCAGTGATGGCGTGCTGGGCGTGTTCATGGCTGCATGGACGCGGTGGTGAAAATGCGTTCGCGATAGTGCTGATAGAAATCCAGCACATGCTGCACGCCCTTGATGATGGCGCGTGGTGTGATGGTGGCGCTGGTGAATTGTTCGAACATACCGCCATCCTTGCGTACATTCCACCCGGCGGTATCCGGATTGTGCAGCGAGCGGCCGCGGAAACTGTCCAGCCAGTGTGATCCGGGAAATTCAAATGCATTGCCAATGCCTGGTGTTTCATGATGCGCAAGAATGTTGACGCCGGATACTTCGCCGTCATAAGTGACGGCGACCAGCAATTCGATGGGGCCGCCATAACCATCGGGTGCCAAGCAATGAATCACTGCGCCGGCCGGCAAGCCATTGCGGCGCAGGCGATACACTGTGGCGGAATTGTTGTCACCCAGATACTCGGGCGCATCGAGCGTGATGCGATCATCCAGTAAATCATTGTCATGAGATGCAGCCGGTACCAGCATGTTGATCTGCGCAGCAAGCCACGCATGTTCGTTGTGTTCAATGCGCGATGCAGTAAAGCGCCAGGTGCAATACAACGCCAGGCATGCCAGCGTAACCACCGCGACACTGGCAACCACAGCGCTACTTGAAGGCCTGCTAAATGACGTATCAGGCTTCGCCATAAATGCGTGGTATGGTGAGTTTGTCGAGCAAGGGGGTCAGCATGTTCATGATCAGCACCGCGAAGGCAAGGCCATCATGATAATGTCCAAAGCTGCGAATGACATACGTGAGCACACCAATGCCTGCACCATAGTACAGTCTGCCACGCGGGCTGCCGGGGGCGGTCACTGGATCGGTTGCAATATAGAATGCACCGATCATGGTGGCGCCGGAGAACAGATGAAACAATACACCAGCATACTGGCCGGGATCGCTGGTGTTCATCACCAGGGCGCAGAGTGCTGTTGCCGTCAGCATCGCTACCGGTATGTGCCAGCGTATCAGGCGCAATGCCAGCATCATCAAACCACCGAGCAACCAGCACAGCGAAACCCATTCCCATCCTGCACCCGCAATGTTGCCAAAGGTGGGTGTAGCCAGTACTTCATCCATGGTGTGCCGCAGTGCCAGACCGGAATGCAATGCAGCCAGTGGCGAAGCGGTTGACAACAGATTCACATCCAGCGATGCAGGCAAGTGTCCACTCAGGATGCTGAGCAAGGTTTGCAAGAAATCAATCTGCACTGTACTGATTGAAGCGGCTGGCAGCCACTGTGTCATCGCTGCAGGGAAGGACACCAGCAACACTGCATAACCGACCATCGCGGGATTGAAGGGATTCATTCCGAGGCCGCCATACAGGTGTTTTGCCAGCAGGATGGCAAAGGCCATGGCGCTGACAATCAACCACCACGGTGCCAGTGGTGGCATCGAGAATGCCAGCAAAGCAGCAGTCACCAGCGTGCTGCCGTCACTGAGTGCTGGTTGCAAGGCGCGTTTGCGCAGCGTCAATGCCAGTGCTTCAAAGACAAGACCGGACAATGCCGCGAGTGCAAACTGGACAACCAAGCCCCAGCCAAAGTTGATGCAATAAACAATGGCCGCAGGCAATAACGTCAGCAGCACCATGCCCATGATCCAGCGCACCGTGCGAGTAGTGCGGACAAACGGCGCGGTTGGTGTGGCAAGTTTCATGCTACTGGTGATGCAGCTGCAATTTGGCGGCGCGGAATCGCGACGCCAGCATGATATGGCTGGGACAAACTGCATCGCAGCAGCCGCATTCAATGCAATCGCGCAGACCCAGCTCTACTGCAGCATTGATGTTGTGATTGCGCAAGTGCATGAGCAATTGTTGCGGCAACAGATTTGCCGGACAGGCATTGGCGCATTCTGCACATCGAATGCAGGGTTGTTCGATGTATGCGGGCGAGATATCAATGTCAGTGGCGGCGATCAGGCAGTTGCTGGCTTTGGAGATGGTGTCATTGTCGTTGCGTAGCGCCTTGCCCATCATGCTGCCACCCATGATGAGTGTAACAATGTCATCACCATAGCCGCCGCAAAAAGCAATGATGTCCTTGCATGCGGTACCGATGCGGATTTCGGCATTGAAGGGTTGATGGATGCCATGTCCGGTAACGGTGACAATCCGGCTGATCAATGGTTCGCCTTTCAGTATCCATTGTGCACAGGCGTGTGCGGTTGCAACGTTATTGGTCAATACACCGATGGCTGAGGGCAACTGGCCGCGTGGAATTTCCCTGCTGAGCAATTGTTTTGTCAACTGGCCTTCATCACCGCCGGGATAACGCGTTGGCAGGATGCGAACCTGAATGCGCGTGTCATCCAGTGATTGCAGCGCGTCGCGCATGGAGTGAATGGCAGCGGGTTTGTCGTCCTCGATGGCAACAATTGCATTCTGTGCGCCGCTGGCATGCAGCAGAATTTGCGTGCCGTTGAGAATGGACGTTGCGTGTTCACGCATCAGGTGATCGTCGCAGGTGATGAAGGGCTCGCATTCCATGCCGTTGATGATTACGGTTTCAATCCGGTGTTTTAAGTGCGCGGAAATTTTGGCGCCAGTTGAATAGACTGCGCCACCCAGTCCGGCGATGCCGCCCTTGGCAAGATGATCAATCAATTCCGGTGATGACCACGTCTGCCAGTCGGGGTACGGCATGCAGGTCGCAGCGCGGCGATCATGATGATCATTCGTGATGACTATCTCGCGATCACCGGATTTGTCATTGATTGCATGAATGCGTCCCGATACCGGTGCATGCAACCAGGCGCCAAGTGTTGAATCAGGCTTGGCAATGACCTGTCCCATGGCAACCGTCTCGCCTTGTTGTACACAGGGATGCAGCGCTGTATCTGAATGCTGTTGCAGCGACAACCTCAGGACATCCGGTGCCGGCATGATGTTGATGTTGCCTTCATCGCACAGATGTTTGAACGAGTTGAGGTGCAGGCCGTTGTGCATGGTGATGTCACGTAGTTCGCTGCGATAATCATAGCGCTGCGGGCAACGGCATTGCTACTTCCCTTGCTGGCTGCCGTGCGTCAGTGTTGTACGATGCCAGCAAAGCCCATCAATGCCAGCGCCATCAGTCCGGCGCTGATCAATGCCACGGGAATGCCGCGAAACACGAAGGGAATAACGTCGGTATCAACGCGTTCGATAAGTGCACTGAAGGCGGCATTCAGAATGGTTAACGCGCCGGCGGCGACGAAGCCATAGACAAATGATTGAAGCAGTGAGTCGGCAAAATACGCTGAGAACAGTGCAATGCCCAGCAATGCACATTGTCCGGTAAGTATCACGAGCACTTGATGTTGAGCGTTGCGCGTTGAGGTATCAACAAGTGCGCGTGTGATGATGATGGCGGCTGCAGTGGTCAGCACAATTGCCGGCGTGCGCAGATACATCAGTCCGGATACGAGCACATGGTGGGTGACAATGAAGCCCAGCACGGCACTCAATGTCATGGTGGCGATGGTGAATATCGCTTCGTGCAACTCTGTGGCGAGCGACATTCTTGCATGCACGGCGGGACGTGCACCACCCAGTACCAGTGCTGATCCCTGTATCAGCACTGTTCCGAGCAGAATGATGAGCAGTGCTGACATTGTGCTATTTCACTTTCATGCCGGGTTCGGCGCCGGCGTCCGGTGACAAAATGAAGATATCTTTACCGCCGGGACCTGCGGCAAGCACCATGCCTTCGGAAACACCAAAGCGCATCTTGCGTGGTTTGAGATTGGCAAATACCAGCGTCAGCCGGCCAGTCAATGCGGCAGGCTCATATGCAGAACGAATGCCTGCAAAGATGGTGCGCGTGCTGCTTTCGCCGATGTCCACGGTCAGCTTCAGCAATTTGTCAGCGCCCTCAACATGTTCCGCATTGATGATCTTTGCAATGCGCAGATCCAGCTTGGCGAAGTCTTCAATCGTTGCTTCATCGTTGCCCGCAACGGTTGTCACGTTGCTGTCTTCGGTTTTCACAGGATCCGCTTTGGGTTTATTGGCTTCCAGCATGCGTGCGATGGCTGCGGTATCAATGCGCGTCGCCAGCGGCTCGTAGTTGTTGATCTTTACTGCAAGCAACGGGCGCTGCATGTCATCCCAGTCCAGCGTCTGGCCACCCAGAAACTGTTCTGCCTGCGCGGCAATCTGCGGTAACACCGGCTTCAGATAAATGATTAACGCGCGGAACAGGTTGATGGCCTGGGTGCAAACCAGATGCACATCATTGCTGCGTTCAGGATCTCTGGCCAGCAGCCAGGGCTTGTGCTGATCAATGTACTGATTGGCTTTGTCGGCAAGCATCATGATTTCACGCATTGCTGCGGCAAAGTCACGGCCCTCATACAGATCACCAATGACCTGCGACCTGCTGGCAAAGTCTTCGTACAGCGCCGGTTCGGGCAGCTTGATGGCCAGACGGTTTTCAAAACTGCGCGCGAGAAATCCGGCGCAGCGGCTGGCAATGTTCACCAGCTTGCCGACAATGTCGGAATTGATCTTGGCAACGAACTCGTCGAGATTGAGATCGAGATCATCAAGGCCGGGACCAAGCCGTGATGCATAGAAATAACGCAGCGGTTCAGTCGGTAAATGTTCGCGCCACACTTTGGCGGTGATGAACGTGCCGCGCGACTTGGACATCTTCTCGCCGTTCACGGTGAGGAAACCATGCACATGAATGGCGGTGGGTGTGCGGAAACCGGCGCCATGCAATACAGCGGGCCAGAACAATGAATGGAAATACAGGATGTCCTTGCCGATGAAATGATACAGCTCGGTTTCGCTGCCGGCTTTCCACCATGTTTCAAAGCCCCAGCCTCTGGAGCGGCACAGGTTGAGGAAGCTGGCCATGTATCCCACCGGTGCATCGAGCCATACATAAAAATATTTTCCCGGCGCATTGGGAATTTCAAAACCAAAGTAGGGTGCATCACGCGAGATGTCCCAGTCTTTCAGGCCTGCAACAAACCATTCATCCAGCTTGTTCGCAACTGCGGCTTGCAAGGTGCCTGAACGCGTCCAGTCGCGCAACATGGTTTCAAACTCGCCGAGCTTGAAGAAGAAATGTTCCGACTCGCGTTCCACCGGTTTGGTGCCGCTGATAACGGACACAGCATCTTTCAATTCACCGGGTGAATACGTTGCACCACACACTTCGCACGCATCACCATATTGATCGGGTGAATTGCAGCGCGGACAGGTGCCTTTCACATAGCGGTCCGGCAGGAACATGTTTGCCGTTTCGTCATACGCCTGTCGCACCATGCGGCGGTCAATATAACCACCGCGATCCAGCGCATCATAAAGACGATAGGTGAGTTCGCGATTCTCTTCACTGTGCGTTGAATAGAAATTGGCAAGTCCGATGTTGAATGCATCAAGATCCGTTTTATGCTCGATGGCGACGCGCGCAATCAATTCTTCCGGCGTGATGCCTTCGGACTGCGCGCGCAACATGATGGGTGTGCCGTGCGTATCATCTGCGCAGACATAGATGCATTCGTTGCCGCACAGTTGCTGGTAGCGAACCCAGATATCGGTTTGAACGGCTTCCACCATGTGGCCGAGATGCAGGGGACCGTTGGCGTAGGGCAGAGCGCTGGTGACGAGAATGCGGCGTTTGGACATGAAGTATGCAGGCAACAATGAAATCGGACGATCATTATGCCACGGCCGGTGCGAAAACGTGTCGCTGCTGCGGAGTGCGGTTATGTTCCGTTGATCACGGGAACAGGCGATGCGGAAAGGCTTGTTGTCAGGTAATGTCTTTTACTGCTTCGAACTTGGCCTTGTTGATGGCTTTGAGATAAGCATTGCGGCCGGAAATGATGTCCTTGTCCAGCAATTCCTGAATCGCAGAGTCCATGGTGCGCATGCCGAACTGCGCGCCGCTTTGAATGGTGTTCTCAAGTTGATCCAGTTTGCCCTGACGGATGAGGTTGGCGACCGCCGGTGTATTCACCATGATTTCCAGCGCGGCGACACGCCCCGGCCGTCCCTTGAGCGGCAACAGTTGCTGCGAAATCACGCCGCGCAACGAGGTTGACAGCATCACGCGCACCTGACCCTGTTTCTCGGCCGGAAACGAATTGATGATGCGATCCACCGTAGGTGCGGCGCCGTTGGTATGCAGTGTGCCCATCACCAGTACGCCCATTTCAGCGGCAGTGACTGCAATGCTCATGGTTTCATAGTCACGCATTTCGCCGACGAGAATGACGTCGGGATCTTCACGCAATGCAGAGTGCAATGCCGTTGCAAATGAATCGGTATGCACGCCTACTTCACGTTGACTGATCAGACAGTTCTTGCGTGTGTGCACGAATTCGATCGGATCTTCAATGGTGATGATGTGACCTTTCACGCGGGTGTTGATGTCATCAATCATGCCTGCCAGGGTGGTTGATTTGCCGGACCCGGTTTTGCCTGTCACCAGAATCAAGCCAGCATTGGTCTTGCACATGTTGCGCACCGCATCCGGCATTTTCAGATCATCCAGTGTCTTTGCCTGTGAAGGAATGGCGCGGAACACGGCACCCAATCCATTCAAGTGACGCAGAATGTTCACACGAAAGCGCGATATACCCGGAATGATGTATGCAAAGTCGGCGCCGTTTTTTTCGTCCAGTCTTGCCACTGCATTGCGCGGCATGATTTCGCGCAGGATTTCTTCAACCATCAAGGGTTGCAGGACATCAGGACGCAGCGGTTGCAATTCGCCGTACAAACGGATGCGCGCGGGATCACCGGCGATGAAATGCAGATCGGAACCACCCTTGCTCAACACTTCTTTCAAGTATTCGTCAATACGTTTCGGTGCCGCCATCTGGGCTGCACGATTGGTGCCGGTGGTCTCAACGCGTGAAGGTTCGGTGCTCATGGATGCTTACACTTAATTCTGTTCGAACTTGGGCAGAATGCTGGTGTCGGTGACGTAGCGCGAGAACAGCTTCTGGTCGTTGGCATACACATATGCATCGTCGGGATCGATTTCCTTGGCCAGAATCGCGTTCAACAGGGCCTGATCCATGGTTTGCATGCCGCTGTCCTTGCCCATTTGCAATTGCGATGGAATCTGGTGTGTCTGATCGGTCGAAATCAGTTTACCGATGGCGCGATTGATCAGCATGATTTCGCAAATTGCCTTGCGGCCGCGAAGATCTGCAGTCTTCACCAGAACCTGTGTGATCACCGCCAGCAGACTTTGCGAAAGGAATGCCTTGGTCTGTTCACGTTCATCAGCAGGCAGTGCATCGACGACGCGATCAATGGTTTTCACTGCACCGGTGGTATGCAATGTGCCCAGTACGAGATGTCCGGTTTCTGCCGCAGTCATTGCCCAGCGAATGGTTTCGGCATCACGCAATTCACCGACGAGAATGACATCGGGATCCTCGCGCAGCGCGGCGCGCACGCCCTCGGCAAATGTCGGCAGGTGGGTGTTGAGTTCGCGTTGAATGACTTGGCTCTGCTTGCTTCTGTGTACGAATTCGATCGGGTCTTCAAGGCTGATGATATTCAGTTTGCGGCCGCGATTGAGGTAATCAATCATGGCAGCCAGTGTCGTAGATTTGCCGGTGCCGGTTGAGCCCGTCACGAGAATCATGCCTTGATGGTTGTCGCACAGCTTCTGGATAATGGCTGGCAGCTTCAAAGACTCCAGCGTGGGAACTTCAGTCGGAATGGCGCGGAAGGTCGCACCGATGCCGGTATCCTTGCGGAACACATTCACACGGAATCGTCCGCCGCTGGCAGCCACATAGGAAAAATCCAGGTCATGTCCTTTGCGCAACTGGTCCTGCTGGATGCGCGTAGTGATTTCGCCGATGTAACCCTCAAGTTCACCATGCGACAAATCGCGAAACTTGACGGGCATCAAGTCGCCATACATGCGCAGCATGGGCGGAATGCCGACGGCAAAATGAATGTCGGAACAGCCCTGGTCGGTACCCAGTTTAAGGAATGCGTCAATTCGAGCCATGATGGGGAGGATTATGTTGGTTTCAGCCGGGAGTTGCTGCTTTGTAGTGGAAACAACGTTGAATGCCTGTGAGGCTGATCACAGAGCACCGTTTAGCGTTCTCGTTTGTGCTCTCTGGCACGGCTCTCTATAATGCCGACCCCTTTGCGGGGTGGAAGGCTTTCGCGAAAGTGGCGGAACTGGTAGACGCGCTGGATTTAGGTTCCAGTGGGCACCCCCGTGAGGGTTCGAGTCCCTCCTTTCGCACCACCGATTAATAATGACACGAAGCTGCTTGGCAGCATTGACTGAGGTTCGGAATTTATGCAAATCACGGTAGAAAACACCGGCGCGCTGGAACGCCGCATGGCAGTGCAGGTGCCTGCACAGCGCGTGGCTGACGCCATCAACGACAGATTGAAATCGCTCAGCCGCACCGTTCGCCTTAAAGGCTTCCGGCCCGGAAAAGTACCTGTCAACGTGGTTCGTCAGCAATATGGCGATGCTGTACGGCAGGAAGTGATCGAAAAACTGTTGCAAAGCACGTTCTCCGAAGCTGTTGCCGACCAGAAGCTGGTGCCCGCTGGCGGGCCGCGTATTGAATCCTTCAGTGCCGAAGAAGGCCAGGACATGATGTTTCGCGCTGTATTCGAGGTATACCCGGAACTGCAATTAAGCAGCATTGAAGCCTTGCAGGTCAGTCGTCCGGTCGTCGAGATTGGTGATGCTGATGTCGACGCAATGATCGACAAGCTGCGTGGTCAGCAAGTGACGTATAAAAAGGCCGATCGCGCGGCAAAAGAAACTGATCGCGTGAATATCAGTTTTGTTGGCACCATTAACGGTGAAGAGTTCAAGGGCGGCAAGGGAGAGAATGTACCGGTGGTGCTCGGTGCGGGACGCATGCTTCCTGAGTTTGAGGCGGGATTGATCGGTGTTTCCGCTGGCGAAAGCAAGCAAGTGGAGGTCACATTTCCCGCCGACTACAGTGTCGATGAATTGTCAGGGAAGCTGGCCACATTCGCCATTACAGTGAACGAGGTTGAAGAGCCAGTGCTTCCGGAAATCAACGACGATCTGGCAAAGGTCTTCGGTGTGGAGGAAGGTGGACTGGCAAAACTGCGTGAAGAAGTGCGCGAAAACATGCAACGTGAAATGTCGGATGCCATCCGCTCCCGTCTGCGTCAGCAATTGTTCGATGGTTTGCTGGCAGCAAACAGCACCATTGAATTACCCGGCGTGCTGGTGCAGAACGCCATGCGCGACATGCAGGTTGAAGTTGGCCGCCAGCGGGGCATTCGCGAAGCATCGCAGTTGCCGCCCGCGGAACAATTTCTCGAACCTGCTCGCAAGCGTGTCGCGCTGGGTTTGTTGCTGGGTGAAGTGATCAAGACCAGTGGTGTTGCCGCCGACCGTAACCGGGTGCAGGCGCGGTTTCAGGAAATGACCCTGCAATATCCCGATCCGGCGCGGGCGCTCAAAGCGTTTCGTGACAATCCCGAAGTTCTGCGTCAGGTGGAAAGCATGGTGCTGGAAGAACAGGTGATTGACTGGATGCTCGAAAGAGTCAAGGTCACTGATCAGAACATGACATTCAAAGAATTGATGGGACTGAACAACTGAGGTCAGTCCTTAAGGGGGAAGTGGCGTTAAATCGGACGGGCACTTGACGTGCTGTGAATTGAAAAATGCCAACATCATCCCAACATCGGTGACATCGGCGTACTACTCTCAAGCTTCAACGTTTCCCCAAGGCGCATTTCATGAATCCATTCAAAACACAGTCCGAGCTCGATATCGCTGCACAACTGGTGCCCATGGTTGTCGAGCAAACGGCGCGCGGCGAACGTGCTTACGATATTTATTCACGCCTGTTGAAGGAACGCGTCATATTTGTCGTCGGACCGGTCGAAGATCACATGGCCAATCTGATCGTCGCGCAATTGCTGTTCCTGGAGTCGGAGAATCCGGAGAAAGACATTGCTTTGTACATCAATTCTCCAGGTGGTGTGGTGAGTGCTGGACTTGCAATTTACGACACCATGCAGTTCATCAAGCCGGATGTCAGCACCATCTGCATTGGACAGGCCGCAAGCATGGGCGCAGTGCTGCTGGCAGGCGGGGCCAAGGGAAAACGCTACAGTCTGCCGCATTCGCGCATCATGATTCATCAACCCCTGGGTGGTTTCCAGGGGCAGGCTTCCGACATTGACATACATGCCCGTGAAGTGCTTTTAACGCGCGAACGTTTGAATCGTTTGTTGTCAGCGCACACCGGACAGCCGGTTGAGCGCATCGCGCAGGACACTGATCGTGATAATTTCATGAGCGGTGAGGCCGCTGTGGCTTACGGATTGATCGACAAAGTGCTGGACAAGCGGGCGCAACTTGCAGCGCCGGGCAAGTAACCAGAAAGTGTTAAGCATTTTCCGTAATGTTCCGTCAGGCAGGGCAACTCTTTGTATTTTGAGTGTCGTGCATGATATAAGCCATCCGCAGTCTTTATATAAGGCTGCCAACGTTTGGGTGAGGGTGATTCATGTCTGACGATTCACGCAAGCAGGATGATGGCAAGTTGTTGTACTGCTCGTTCTGCGGCAAAAGCCAGCACGAAGTCCGCAAGCTGATTGCCGGTCCATCGGTGTTTGTTTGCGACGAGTGCGTTGAGCTGTGCAACGACATTATCCGCGAAGAACTCGAAGAAAAAGCGGAGCGCACCCGCGACAAGCTGCCCAAGCCCCACGAAATCAAGAAAGTTCTGGATGAATATGTCATTGGTCAGGACCGTGCCAAGAAGGTGTTGTCGGTTGCGGTGTACAACCACTACAAGCGGTTGCAGACCAAGAACAGCGAAACTTCACGCTCCAAGGATGAAGTTGAACTGGCCAAGAGCAATATCCTGCTGATCGGACCCACCGGCTGCGGCAAGACACTGCTTGCCGAAACCTTGGCGCGTCTGCTGAATGTGCCATTCACCATTGCCGATGCCACTACGTTGACCGAAGCGGGTTACGTGGGCGAAGACGTCGAGAACATCATCCAGAAATTGCTGCAGAAATGTGATTACGATGTCGAGAAGGCACAGACCGGCATTGTTTATATCGATGAAATCGACAAGATTTCACGCAAGTCTGACAATCCTTCCATTACCCGTGACGTGTCAGGCGAAGGCGTGCAGCAGGCACTGCTGAAGTTGATCGAAGGCACCATCGCTTCGGTCCCGCCGCAAGGTGGACGCAAGCACCCACAGCAGGAGTTCCTGCAGGTGGATACCAGCAACATCCTCTTCATCTGCGGCGGCGCATTTGCCGGTCTGGAGAAAGTCATTCTCAACCGCACACAAAAGTCCGGCATTGGTTTTATGGCGGAAGTACGTCAGCAGAATGAACGTCCGCACGGCAACGATGTGTTCCACGATGTCGAACCTGAAGATCTGATCAAGTTTGGCCTGATCCCCGAATTTGTTGGCCGTTTGCCGGTAGTGGCAACGCTGGAAGAGCTGGACGAAGCAGCGTTGATGTCCATCCTGCTTGAACCCAAGAACGCGTTAACCAAGCAGTATCGCAAACTGTTCGAGATGGAAGGGGTTGAACTGGATTTTCATTCCGATGCGGTGCGTGCTGTTGCCAAGCGTGCCATGGAACGCAAGACGGGTGCGCGTGGTCTGCGCACCATACTGGAAAACATATTGCTCGAAACCATGTACGAGTTGCCGTCGTTGCGCAATGTGCAGAAGGTGGTTGTCGAAGAAGCGGCGATTCGCGGTGAGGGCAAACCGTTCATCGTCTACAGTGCCGAGGAACAAAAGATGCTGGAGAGTCGCCGGCCGACGGGCAGCGATCATCATTGAACTGCTGGCAGTTCCCCGGTTCGCAACTGACAACGCCGCGCCACACCAGTGCGGCGTTGTTGTTTTTGCACCGTGGATACGTAATTTCGGGCACCATGAACCAGTGCACATATTTGCCAATGATGTTGTTTGACTCGGCTGCTGACACCGCTTAATGTCAAGTCTTGAATTCATCGGCAACGACTCCATGTCGTTGTGGCCTTTCTCAGCAGGAACCCATCGTGAGTAACGACACGCCTCCCAAAGCTCTTCCGGATTCTGACAATTTGCAAAACGTTGCGGTACTGCCATTGCGCGATGTCGTGGTGTATCCGCACATGGTCATTCCCTTGTTTGTGGGACGCGAGAAATCCATTCTGGCGCTGGATCAGGCCATGCGCAGCAACAAGCAGATATTGCTGGTCGCGCAAAAGCAGGCTGAAGTGGATGACCCGGGCGCGGATGATATCTATCGCATCGGTACCCTGGCCAACATCCTGCAGCTGCTGAAGTTGCCGGATGGCACCGTCAAGGTGCTGGTGGAAGGATCAGTGCGTGCATCCATCGGTGCAATTCGCAGCGAGCACTTCTTTGCTGCGGATGTGGAGCTGCTGAAAGACCAGTCGCAGTATGATGAACGCGAGATGGACGTGCTGACACGTTCTGTCGTCTCGCAATTCGAACAGTACGTCAAACTCAATCGCAAGGTTGCCCCGGAAATTCTGACTGCGCTTGCGGGCATCGAAGAGCCCGGCCGTCTGGCCGACAATGTTGCAGCCCACATGGCGTTGAAGCTGGATGCCAAGCAACGGGTGCTGGAAATTCTTGATGTGCGCAAGCGTCTTGAACACATTCTTGCACTGCTGGAAGGCGAGATGGATGTGTTGCAGATCGAGAAACGCATCCGCGGCCGCGTCAAGCAGCAGATGGAAAAAAGCCAGCGCGAGTACTATCTCAATGAACAGATGAAAGCCATCCAGAAGGAACTGGGTGATCTGGAGGATGCGCCGAATGAAATGAGTGAACTTGAAAAGCGCATTCAGAAGGCAGGCATGCCGAAAGAAGCGCGTGACAAGGCGATGTCGGAGTTCAACAAGCTCAAGTTGATGTCACCAATGTCGGCGGAAGCCACCGTGGTGCGCAACTACATTGACTGGCTGGTCAAGCTGCCTTGGAAGAACAAGACCAAGATACATCACGATATTGTTGCTGCTGAGAAAGTGCTGGATCAGGATCACTATGGTCTTGAGAAAGTGAAAGAACGCATTATCGAATATCTTGCAGTTCAACAGCGTGTCAAGGCATTGAAGGGACCGATACTTTGCCTGGTGGGTCCTCCCGGCGTGGGCAAGACTTCGTTGGGGCAGTCCATTGCACGCGCCACCAATCGCAAGTTTGTGCGCATGTCGCTCGGCGGTGTGCGTGATGAAGCGGAAATTCGCGGTCATCGCCGCACCTACATTGGCTCCATGCCCGGCAAGATCGTGCAGAATCTGGTCAAAACAGGAGTGAACAATCCGTTGTTCCTGCTCGATGAAGTGGACAAGATGGCAATGGATTTTCGCGGTGATCCCAGTTCTGCGTTGCTGGAAGTGCTCGATCCGGAACAGAACGGCACGTTCAACGATCACTATCTTGAAGTCGATCTTGATCTGTCGCAGGTGATGTTCGTATGCACGGCCAACAGCCTGAACATTCCTGCACCGTTGCTCGACCGCATGGAAGTGATCCGCATTCCCGGTTACACCGAGGATGAAAAAAGCGCCATTGCACGCAAGTACCTGTTGCCCAAACAGATGAAGCAGAACGGACTGGCCGAAAAGGAATTGATTGTTTCCGACAACACCATCAAGGACATCATTCGTTACTACACACGCGAAGCTGGTGTGCGCAATCTTGAGCGTGAAGTTTCCAAGATTTGCCGCAAGTCGGTAAAGCAGCTGCTCACCGAGAAGGATCACCAGCAGATCACGGTAACCCCGCGCAACCTGAACAAGTATCTCGGTGTACGCCGGTTCAGTTACGGTCGTGCCGAGGAGAATGATCAAGTAGGTCAAGTGACAGGTCTTGCATGGACTGAAGTGGGTGGAGAATTGCTCACCATCGAATCATCCGTTGTTCCCGGCAAAGGCAAGTTGCTGGATACAGGCAAACTGGGTGATGTGATGAAGGAGTCCATCCAGGCAGCCATGACGGTGGTCAGAAGCCGCGCATCCATGCTCGGGCTGGAACCGGATTTCAATCAAAAGGTGGACGTGCATATCCATGTGCCGGAAGGCGCAACGCCAAAGGATGGTCCGAGTGCCGGCATTGGCATGTGCACCGCGTTGGTATCTGCGCTCACCAAAATTCCGGTTCGATCAGATGTGGCGATGACGGGTGAAATCACTTTGCGTGGCCAGGTGTTGCCCATCGGCGGATTGAAAGAAAAATTGCTGGCGGCACATCGCGGCGGCATTCGCATTGTGCTTATTCCTGATGAGAACAAGAAAGACCTTGCCGAGATTCCGCAGAACATCAAGGAAAGCATGGAAATCAGGCCGGTGAAATGGATTGATGAAGTGTTGCAGGTTGCATTGAAGCACATGCCGGTGGCGTTGCCGGTCGCGGCAAGCAGCCGCGCGCCAAAATCGCAGACCGCGCGTCGTGTCAGCAAACGCAGCAACAAGCAGGTTTCTGCACATTAAGACAAGAACTGCGTGGTACCTGCCGGTTTTCATTGAAATTTTCCGCATGCAGTAACTCCGTTCATCATCGATGACGGGTTATTGCATGGCCGTTACTCGTGCCTAAGAGCAGCAAAAAATTCCTCGATGACATTGACCATTGCTGATCGCGCTGCTATAACGCGCGCCCCTTTTGAAGATGTGCAATCACGCTTTCGTGGTGCGATTGCAAACGTTGTCATAAAGCAATTGGAACAGTTCATGAACAAAAGCGAATTAATTGATGCAGTAAGCAACCAGTCTGGTCTGGCGAAGGCCGACGCCGCACGTGCAGTTGATGCTGTGTTTGATGCCATTAGCGCAGCGCTGAAAAGCGGTGACTCCGTTGCACTGGTAGGCTTTGGCACCTTTGCGGTCAAAGCACGTGCTGCACGTACTGGACGCAATCCGCGTACTGGTGAGCCATTGAACATCGCCGCAAGCAAAATGCCTGTATTCAGGGCTGGCAAGGCGTTGAAGGATGCTGTAAATTAGCGAGCTCTTTGCGAGGGTGCTATGGCATCCTTGCAAACTGACACAGTAGTGACTGTTGCAACTCATGCAGTTGAAACAAATCACCGGTGTCGATGTTGATGTGTTGATTCATCGGGTATCGCAGGTTGGGTGGCGGGCCTGAAAATGATTCGGCGACGTTGACGGGTGCTTAGCTCAGCTGGTAGAGCGTCGCCCTTACAAGGCGAATGTCGGCGGTTCGATCCCGTCAGCACCCACCATACAATGTCCACAAGAATGCCCATACAAGAATGTCAAGGTTTCGCGCGGAGCGGTAGTTCAGCTGGTTAGAATACCGGCCTGTCACGCCGGGGGTCGCGGGTTCGAGTCCCGTCCGCTCCGCCACTTTCTTCCAACAATCAAATCTCGTCATGCTGCAAACCATTCGTGACAAATTATCGGGCTGGATCGCAAAAGTCATTCTCGGTGCGCTCGCGGTGGTGTTCGCGTTGTGGGGAATTGAGCTGCGGTCGGCGTATAACTCAAGCAACAGCGCAGCCACTGTCAATGGCGACAGGATATCGTTGCGCGAAGCGCAGATGGCATGGCAGCAACAGCAGACACAATTGCAGCAGATGCTGCGCGGTGATATTCCCGATGCACTGAAGAAATCGCAGCAGCAGGCAGTGATGGATCGTTTGATCCGTACACAGTTGTTGCAGCAGCAGGTCAGCAAGCTCGGCTACAAAATCAGCGATACAGCACTCGACAAGGCGCTGCATGACATTGATGAATTCAAGGTGGACGGCAAGTTCAATGTGGACCGCTACACCGCAACAGTGCGGTCGATCGGCAAGACCAAGTCGCAGTTCGAACACGATTATCGCCAACAGATGGCGTTGCAGGGTTTGCAGGGCGGGGTGGTCAATACCGCTTTTGTCACACCGGATGAAGCGATGCGCGCGCAAGCGTTGCTGAACGAACAGCGCGATATTGAATACGCCACGATTGCTGCGAAAAGTTTTCTGCCAGCAATCAATGTGACCGATGCCGAAGTGCAGAATTACTACAATGCCAACAAGGGTTCCTATCTTACGCCGGAAACTGTGGACCTTCAGTATGTCGAATTGAAGCTGTCGGATGTTGCTTCGCAGGTGCAGGTGACCGATGACGACTTGCGTGCCTACTACGAACAGAACAAGGACAAGTTCAGCACGCCGGAACGCCGTCACGCGCATCACATCCTGATCACCACTGGTGACGGCATGGATGACGCCGCTGCGAAGAAAAAGGCGGAAGAGATTCTTGCGCAGATCAAGGCGGGTGGAAATTTTGAAGCGCTCGCCAAGCAGTATTCAAAAGATCCCGGCTCTGCTGCCAAGGGCGGCGATCTTGGCTGGGCAAAGCGTGGTGACTACGTGAAGCCATTCGAAGATGCATTGTTCGATATGCATCCCGGTGAAGTGCGTGGTCCGATCAAGAGCGATTTCGGTTATCACATCATTCGTCTTGATGAAGTCGAGGGCAGTTCCACCACGTTTGACAAGGTACGTGCACAGGTGGAACAGGCATATCGCGACGACAAGGCGCACAGCACGTTCTACGATCAGACACAGAAACTTGCGGATGAAGCTTTTTCAAAAATGAATGAGCTCGACAGCGTCGCAAAGGCTTTCAACACCACAGTCAAAACAATACCGGGTTTTACGCGTGATGGCGGTGGCGAGTTTGCCAAGGGTTCCGCCGTGATCGATGCGGCATTCAGTGAAGATGTGCTTGAGAAGGGGCAGAACAGTCAACTGATCACCATTGGTGAAGATCGCGCGCTGGTCGTACGCATCAGTGATCACAAGCTTCCGGAACAAAAGCCGCTGGACAAGGTGCATGATGACATCGTGGCGTTGCTGAAGGACAAGGCAGCCAAGGAAGCGGCAGCGAAGAAGAGCGAGGAACTCGTAAAGCAATTGCGCGATGGTTCGCTGCAATGGGATGCCGCAGTTAAACAGGTTTCGGCAACGCTGGTTGCCAGACAATCCGTTGGAAGAACCGGATCAAGCGTTCCCAGAACGGTGATCAGCGCCGCATTCGCATTGCCGCGCAATTCAGTCTCTGCTGCCAAACCGGCCTTTGCCAGCACCATGCTTGACAATGGTGATTACGCCATCATCAACGTCAGTGATGTCAAATCCGGCACGCAAGTGGCAAATGCGGCACAGGCTCTGTCGAGTATCAGCGCGCAGCAATCATCACGATTGGGCAGAGCGGAATTTGCCGAGTATGTGCAGGAATTGCAACGCACTGCGAAAATCAACATCAATCCCAATGCGTTTGAATGAGGCATGATTGATTGTGCGTGAATCAGTGCGGCGGCATTCACTACATGTCGCTGTATTCGAAACTCACCTGCATTTCTCACGCTGATTTGCGGTTCATCGCGAATAACGCCACTGATGTCTTATTTTCCTGATCGCCGTCAAACCTTCAATGGCGGCGGCAAAAAAAACTCCTGTTTTTGACGGTCTTAAAAAGAACGCGCTAGCCGAGTTATTCGTGGTTTTATCTGTTCGCTTGCCGTGAAATACGGGGTATTGCCGCGACTGTGGTGTTATCGCAGAGTGATCAATAAGCACAGGTTGACCTTGTAATCTCTGCACAGTCGAGATGGAAACATCAACCGGCGTTATCGTTCTCGTCGCCGAAAGCCATGCCCACATTGCTGAAGCCGCCGTCCACATACAGCACTTCACCAGTGATGCCTGCGGCAAGATCAGAACAGAGAAACGCGGCTGCGTTGCCCACATCTTCAGTGGTGACATTGCGACGAATGGGTGAAGTTGCTGCAACATGCCCGAGTATCTTGCGAAAGCCGCCGATGCCGGCCGCAGCCAGTGTTTTAATCGGACCTGCTGACACCGCGTTGACACGAATGCCCTGTGGTCCCAGGTCTGCCGCCAGAAATCGCACGTTGGCTTCAAGGCTTGCCTTGGCAAGGCCCATCACGTTGTAGCTCGGCAATGAGCGCACTGCACCGAGATAAGTCAGTGTGACAAAAGCACCGGCGCGTCCCTGCATCATTGGCAATGCGGCTTTCGCCAGCGCAGTCAGGCTGTAACTGGAGATGTCATGCGCAATGCGAAAATTCTCGCGTGTGGTTGATTCAACAAAGCCACCGCGAATGGCATCGCTGGGTGCAAAGGCGACTGCGTGTACCACGATATCCAGGCTGTCCCAGTGTTTTCGTAACTCGGTAAATGCAGCATCGATCTGATCATCGAACGCAACATCCATTGGCATGGTGATGGTGCTGCCAAATTCCGTTGCCATGTCGATGACGCGATCCTTGAGGCGATCGCCCTGATAGGTGAAAGCCAGTTCCGCGCCTTCGCGCTTCATTGCCGCCGCAATGCCGTGTGCAATGGAACGTTCCGTCGCCAAGCCAACAATCAGTGCGCGTTTGCCAGATAAAAAACCCATGCCGAACTCCAGCGGTTAGTGTTCAGGAAGCTGTTATTGTAGACCAAGTGCATTAGCCGTGGTTAGCGACAGTGTTATCACCGTGCGATATCCAGCGATGCGGTTGCCGTCACGGTAAACCCTTGTCCATTTTCTGCTATTGATGATGTGTTAACTCGCCTGGCTTGATCCATTTCATTTCCATCACGATGTCCACCTTGCCATGACTGCTGCGTTCGGCGTGCACGGGAATGTAACCCAGTTCCGGTGCATACCAGTAACGTGAACTGCGTGCGCTGCCGCCCACACGTTCACTGAGCAGGACAACGGCATTGAAATCTCCGGCATCGTTGTGTACATGTTCGGTTCCTTGCCGGGTGATCCTGAATTGTTGCAGTTCATCGCGTTCCTGCATGTTCAATACGCCGAGATCACGCCGTGCCTGTAATGCAAGTGACGCGCAGAGCTGGATGGTCAGCCGGTCCTGTGTGCCCGCCGGAACAGGCTTGGAAAAATTCTTGTCATTCGCGCGGCCGGTGACGGTATTGCTGGTCCAGTCGAAGTCAAGTGCAATGTCATCCTTGGTGTTGCTGGTGCCATCGTCGGAACGGAAGTGCAGTGGGCGGATCATGCCCTCGTCAGTAAGTTCAAATTCACTGACATCTTCGGCCTGATCACTGGTAAAGAACCGTCCCAGGAAGTTGGGCAACAGGTGTGAACGAAAACGATAATGACCGTTGCCAAGGTCAACAAGTGTGGCTTCCACGTCGCCGCCACTGATCCCATGAAAGCGCACGTTGTAGCGCGCGGTGTAGGGACGCAGCATGACTTTGCCGGGATCGATCAGTTTGTAAGAAGACGGTGATTGACGGTCGCTGTCGCCATGCGCAACGGGTACTGCCAGCAGGCAGCAAAGCACGATGATCATTCGCATAGTTGAATGGCGTATGTACATGGTGGATGGTGTCATGGAGTGACCGTTGCACGGAATTGCATTGGCGAACTCAACTCCTTGTCATCCAGCCAGGCCCTGTTATTTACAAAGCATAAACGTCCGCTGGCAAACCACCGGATGGCTTCTGGATAAATTTGATGCTCCTGCTGCAGCACGCGTTGTGCCAATGCCTGTTCATCATCCTCTGGCATGACGGGAACACGCGCCTGAATGATGGCCGGACCACCGTCCAGTTCCTCAGTAACAAAGTGAACCGTTGCGCCATGTTCTGCATCGTGCGCATCCAGTGCACGCCTATGAGTATGCAATCCCGGATACTTGGGCAATAACGATGGATGAATGTTGAGCAGGCGGCCGGCGAATCGTTGTGTAAATGCCGGTGTCAGTATGCGCATGAAACCGGCGAGAACCACCAGTTGCGGGGCATGACTTTCAATCAGGCTGGCCAATGCGGCGTCGAATTGCGCACGATCAGTGAATGACTTTGGACTGATGTGTGCCGTTGCAATTCCCATGCTGGCTGCAGTGATCAAACCTTTTGCATCAGCGCGATCACTGATGACAGCGCGTACTTCGATTGGCAGATCACCGCTTGCAGCAAGCTGCGCGATGCGTTGCATGTTGCTGCCGGTGCCCGAGATCAGGATGACCACCGGCAATTTGCGCGACGCTGTTTGTACTTCCTGCATCAATTGACTACCACGCCACCGTGGCCGGCGCGCACTTCGCCGATGACAAGTGGCTTTTCACCCATTGATTTCAGTACAGCAACGGTTCTATCCGCATCGCCTGCGTGTACGCAGATGGTCATGCCGATACCGCAGTTGAAGGTCCGCAGCATTTCATGTGATTCAATATTGCCGGTGCGTTGCAGCCACTGGAATACCGAAGGCAGTGTCCAGCTATGGCGATGGATGACGACTTCCAGTCCATCCGGCACAACACGCGGAATATTGTCCAGCAAACCGCCGCCGGTGATATGCGCGACACCGCATACCGTGACCTGTTTCATCAAGGCGAGAACAGTCTTTACGTAGATGCGTGTGGGTGCGAGCAGCGCATCGAACAGCAGGCCATCATCAAGTCGTGTGTTGTACGTGGCGCCTGCGCGTTCCAGCAATTTGCGGATCAGCGAATAGCCATTGGAATGCGGGCCCGACGAAGGCAGGGCAATCAGTACATCTCCTGCCTTCGTTTCACTGCCGTCAATGATGCGATCCTTTTCCACCACGCCAACGCAAAAACCTGCGAGATCATAATCGCCACTTGCATACATGCCCGGCATCTCTGCAGTTTCGCCGCCCACCAATGCACAACCGGCTTGCACGCATCCTTCAACAATTCCCTTGATGACAGACTCAGCCACATCCACACTCAGCTTGCCGGTGGCGTAGTAGTCAAGAAAGAACAATGGTTCCGCGCCCTGCACCACAACATCATTGACACACATGCCAACCAGATCAATGCCAATGGTGTCGTGACGGCCGGTTTCTATGGCCAGTCGCAACTTGGTGCCAACGCCATCAGTGCCTGAAACCAGTACCGGCTTGCGATAGCGATCCAGTGGCAACTCAAACAGCGCACCGAAACCGCCCAGTCCGCCCATTACCTCCGGCCGCATGGAGCGTTTTACGTGGGGCTTGATACGTTCCACCAATGCTTCACCGGCATCGATATCAACGCCCGCGTCACGGTAGGTTAATGAAGCAGATTCAGGGGACTCAGTCATTGTATTGGTCCGGCTATGAGAGTTAGGAATAAAACAACAGCGCAAGGTGTGGTATTTTACACAGTCAATTACCGATGCTCACAACAAAAAGGCGACAGCCCGATATGTTGAACCGTTCTGAAAAGTGCGCGATGGCTGGATGGATTCGTTATTGCACGGCCGTGTTGTGCATGCTGGCCGCTTGCAGCGCGCCGGCCGCAACCGTCAATGGATTGTACGACGCTGCGGTACGTGTCACCGACAATTCTGCCGCCACCCGCGAAGCGGCCTTTGCCACCGCATTGGGCATTGTGGCCGCGCGCGTGACGGGAGAGCGCGATGCGCCTGACAAGCTGGGGGCGCTGTTGAATTCTGCGCCCAAGTATGTGCAGCGTTATGGATATAACTCCGGATTTCTCGAAGTAGGATTCGACAGCTCGGGCGTGAATCAGTTGCTCGATCAGGCGTCGCTGCCGCTTTGGGGGCGTGAACGGCCAGTGACACTGGTGGTGTTGCCGGTATCTCTGCAAAGCATGCGTGAAGCACGTGCAGCCATTGAACAAACTGCCAGATTGCGCGGTGTGCCGCTGGCGTGGGCACGCGAAGTGAGTGATCGTATCGATCCGGCAAATCTGACGCAGATTCAGGCAATGGCAGATCGTTACGGGGCTGCTGCAACGCTGCTGGCGCGCATGAAGGATCCTACCTCCGCCGCCAGTCTGCAATGGCAATTTGTGTTTGATGGCACCACGCAAAGCATTGACGGCGCCATTGACGAGGGGCCGCATCTTGCTGCCGATGTGCTGGGCAAGTACTACGCGGTGGCTGACAAGGAAACCGCCACCACCGTCATGGACGTGGCAGGTATTGATGGTGTCGATGCATACGGAACAGCACTGAATTATCTCGGCGGCCTGTCAACGGTGCGCACTGTGAAGGTGGAATCGGTCCGGCGTGATGTGGTGCGCTTTCGTCTTGAATTGCGCGGTGCCGTTGAAAATTTCCGCCGCAGTCTTGATGTTGATCAGAAACTGGTCGTGGCTCAACCAGTTGCACCGGTGGATGCAACCGCAACCGCATCCGCGGTCCTGAGTTATCGTTACAACAATGACAGGCCCTAAGCAGGAGTTACGCAGGTAACATGACGTTACGATGGTTGCCCAATGCCCTGTGTGTACTGCGTATGCTGCTCGCAGTACCGACTGCCTGGTTCCTCACGCACGGGCAGTATGAAATTACCTTTGTGGTTTTTCTGATTGCCGCCATCACTGATGGACTTGATGGCTTTATCGCCAAGCGCTTCAACTGGACCAGCGAGCTTGGCAAGGTGCTTGATCCGATGGCCGACAAACTGCTGCTGGTCACCGTGTTTATCACGCTCGCGATCATCGGCAAAGTGGCATTGTGGCTGGTCGTGCTGGTGGTGGTGCGGGATGTGATTATTGCAGTGGGTGCAGCCATCTATCGCCGCATGTCCGGCTCGCTCTCCGGTGCCGCGCCCACACTCATCAGCAAGCTGAATACCGTGGTGCAGATCAGCTATGTACTCGCTGCCATTTCGTCAACCGTCACGTCCTGGCCGTCCGCTGTGATGGTCGAATTGCTGGGCTATGTCACTGCACTGACCACTGTGATCAGTGGTGTGGATTACATCGTCACCTACAGCAAGCGTGCAGCGAACCTGCATCGTGCAGCGTCGCCGAACTCGTGACCATGCGCCAGTTGCCTTTGCCGGTGCGACTGCGCCCATCTTCGGTGTTTGCATCGTTTGTCGCCGGCGCCAACGAGCATGTAGTGAAGACACTGCAACAGCACCAGTTCGGTACCAGTCCTGTCGTATTTATTTATGGTTCGCATGCCACCGGCAAGACGCACTTGCTGCAAGCGCTGTGTGCGCAGGCGGGTGTTCAGCAACTCGCCGCAAGTTATCTTCCGGTCAATGAGTTGCTGGCGTATGGTCCGGAATTGCTCGCCGGCAGCGCGCAACTCAACATGTTGTGTATTGACGATGCCGATGCGCTGCTCGGTGATGCGGTATGGAATCGTGCGTTGTTCAATGTATATCGCGAGCTTGAGGAACATCAGGGAAAATTGATCATGACTGCGGCACAACCTGCGGCAACGTATGGCATGCCGCTTGCCGATTTCGCGTCGCGGCTGCTGGCAGGAACCGTTTTGCGTTTGCAACCATTGGATGAAGAACAGCAACGGCGGGCATTGCAACTGCATGCAGCGCAACGCGGACTGGAACTGCCCGACGATGCACTGAATTATTTACTGCGGCGTTTACCGCGTGACATGACAACGCTATGTGCGTTTCTCGATGAGCTGGACATTGCATCACTTGCAGCACAACGCAAAGTCACTGTGCCGTTCATCAAGCAGGTACTGGACAGCAAGCAGTGATCAATCGTTCAGACTGACTTTCTCGCAGTGGATCATGCAGTCCGTTGCATCCATTGCAGCAAGCGTGTGGCGCAACGGTGTTACAACTGCTGATCCGTTGTGGATGATGAAACCGGTACAATGCGCAGGAAGGTAATCAGCGCAAAGAACCACAGCAGCGAAGCTGCGAGTACAGCAAGGGCCCAGCGATGGATGGCGGGATTCGCCACGGCTTCTGTCACGCTGACAATGAAGTAGGGCAACACGCACAGTGTGGCCCATGTGTGTGTATAACGCCTGCCCTTGATTAATCCGGGCAGCGGCAACAACAAGGGAATGCTGTACAAGCCGGCCCGGATTGCAGCGGCGACAGACAGCGATTGGCTGAATGGATGTTCTGCGATCAGCACCAGCAGCAACAGCCACGTCCCCAGCACCAGGAGGTGCACTCGCTTGCGGACAAGGGATAACTCAGTCACGCAAACATCCTTCAGCAACCGAGTTTCGATGCCAGTTGGGCAACACGCTCGCCCAATCGTTGTGCAAGGATTTTTTCCTCGTCAGAAATTGCCGTGGCAGTTCCTGCTACGTGGCTTGCTCCGTAGGGTGTGCCGCCACTGCGGGTGGTGTTGATCGCGGCTTCGGTGAATGGCAATCCAACCAGGTACATGCCGTGATGTAACAAGGGCAGCATCATGCTGAGCAATGTCGTTTCCTGTCCGCCGTGCATGGTCTGGGTGGAAGTGAATACCGCAGCGGGTTTATCCACCAGCGCACCACTGGCCCATAAGCTGCTGGTGCTGTCGATGAAATATTTCAGCGGTGCCGCCATGTTGCCAAAGCGCGTCGGACTGCCCAGAATCAGACCGGAACAGGATTGCAGATCCTCAAGGGTGGCGTAGGGAGGACCATCATCCGGTACCGCAGATGTGTCCGGCGGCATGGTCGCCGACTGGACGGCCGGTACCGTTCGCAAGCGGGCGTGTGCACCTGCGACCATGTCCACGCCGCGGCATACATGCCGGGCGAGTTCTGCGGTAGAACCTTTGCGCGAGTAGTACAGGACGAGAATTTCCACGGTGAACGACGCTCAACAGCACATTCCGGCAAGAATAGCGTGCGCGTGACTCGATGGCCAATTTGATTGCCGGGCCGATTCACCACGGTCTGGCGATTTGATATTGTGTTAAAGTTAACCAAGATTGACGGACGGGATACCGATTGTTACGTTTGTGGCCCCGTTGAGAACCACAATGAAATTAATGTCACTCCATCGGGTTGCGGCCCACTTCAGGATTCCGTTGCTGCTTGCAATCATGTTGTCTGCGTGCGCTTCTGCGCCCGTGCAGGAGATGAGTGATGCGCGTCAGGCGGTACAGGCCGCGTTGCAATCCGGCGCTGCAACGGCAGCACCGGCACAGATGAATGCAGCACAGACGGCATTGCGGCTTGCTGAAAGACTGGTCAGGGACCGACAATTCGAAGCCGCCCGGCACTATGCCGTTGATGCACGTGCCAAGGCCATTGAGGCGCAGAGCATCGCGCAGCACAAGATTGTCGCGCCCGGCAAGCAGTAATCCATCCCATCATGACTGCATTGGTCGCCAGACGTTTTATCGTTTCCGGCAGAGTGCAGGGCGTGTATTTCCGCGCCAGTGCCAGGCAGCAGGCGGTGCAATTGAATATCCGTGGTTATGCCAGGAATTTGCCCGATGGCAATGTGGAAGTGCTGGCTATCGGTCACGCCGACGCGGTGGCTGCGCTGGAGAAGTGGCTATGGCAAGGACCGCCCAGTGCCAGGGTGAATGCGGTTGCAGGCCACGATCATGATCATGATGATCTTGAACATCACACGGCATTCAACACGTTGTAGCGCGTGCCTTCGCCGCGATAAGTGACCTCATGCACCGATCACTTTCTTCATGGCTTGCATGGCAAGAGACCCTGCATCACAGCAGCATTGATCTGGGACTGGATCGGGTAAGAGCAGTGCTGGAGCGTTTGCAATTTTCCGCTCCCGCATGCCCCGTCATCACCATTGCCGGAACCAAGGGAAAGGGTTCCAGTGCGACCATGCTTGCCAGCATTTATCGTGCAGCCGGATATCGAACCGGTCTGTTTACTTCACCTCATCTGCAACGTTACAACGAGCGTATCCGTATCAATGATGCGGAGATTGCTGACGAATCGTTGTGTGTGGCATTCGAACGCATCGATAAGGCGCGCGGTGACATCTCTTTGACTTATTTTGAATTCAATACACTTGCGGCACTGCTGGTGTTCGAATCCGCAAGGCTGGATGTGTGGGTGCTCGAAGTCGGCATGGGCGGCCGTCTGGATGCGGTGAATGTGATTGATGCCGATGTGGCAATCGTAACTTCCATCGGACTGGATCATACCGAATGGCTGGGCAATGACGTTGAAAGTATTGCGCGTGAAAAGGCCGGTATTTTTCGCTGCGGAAAACCGGCGCTGTATGGCACGACGGACATGCCCTTGTCGATTCGCTCCGTGGCGAATGAAGTGGGGGCGTTGCTGATGTGTGCGGGCAGCGAGTTTGGTATGGAAGATGATGGTGATCACTGGTCGTGGTGGATGCAGGAGCAACATGCGTTCCATCGGTTTGAAGCGCTGCCGCTTCCCGCTATCACCGGCGCGGTGCAGTTGTGCAATGCCAGCGTGTGTCTGGCCGCGGTGCAATTGCTTGCATCGCGTTTGCCAGTCAATCGCATGGCCGTCGAACTGGGTCTGAAGCGCGCCAAGCTGGCCGGACGTTTTCAGCGCATGGAGTTGCAACACAAGAGCAAGAACCTGCAAAAAAATGATGTTGTCGAATGGATTCTGGATGTGGCGCATAACCCGATGTCAGCCAGCGTTCTGGCGCAGCATCTTCGCGACTGGAATCGCACAACATCACCACGCCGGACGATTGCCATCGTCGGTATGTTGTCGGATAAAGACGTGCACGGAACAATTCAGGTGCTGCACGATGTGGTGAATGCGTGGATTGCTGTTGGTGTTTCCGGAGCGCGTGCCTTGCCTGCGCAGGTCATGCGCGAACGTTTGCAGGAGTGTGGTGCAACGGTACTGGCAACCGTCAACGATGTGGCGGCGGCATGTGAAACCGCCATGCAGCATGTGAATGCAGGCGACAGGGTGCTGGTATGCGGTTCTTTCATGACGGTGGGGCCGGCCTTGACGTGGCTCGAACAATATCGCGGAGTCAATCAGCAACTCGTTTATACTTGAAGGCATGGAGCGACAACTCAAAGAGCGTTTGATCGGTGCCGCAGTGCTGATTGCGGTGGCGGCCATCATGGTACCGGAGATGTTTTCCGGAACAGGTTCGCATCATGATGACAGTACCAGCCAGTTGCCAGTGAGCGGTTCCGGCAGCAATGCATCCAGCGAATCAGGACAGATCAAGACATATCGCATCGAGCTGCAACAGCATCCACAGTCAGTTGTTCCAACCGACAGCGTTCCAGCTCAGGCCATGCCCGTGGTTCCGGATACCAGAGTGGATGCGGCACCGGCAAATCCGCCACCCATGGCGCAGAACTCCAGCAGTTCGTCAATCACGGCGCTCAATTCATCCAGAGCTTCATCCACCCCGTCATTCAGCGCCAGCCAACCGGTACTTGCCGGTGACAGAGCGGCGCATTCCAGTGTTCATTCCAGTACACGGTCCGCGGCAAGTACCCAGCCTCATGGTGCCGTTCACGAGCCTGCACCTGCCGCGAGCCCCGTCATGGCCAGTGGCTGGAGCGTGCAACTGGGTAGTTTCGCGGCGGAATCGACCGCAAGGGAAGTCGCTTCCGGTGCCAAGTCACATGGGTTTTCAGCATATCTGGTACCCGTCCGGGTAGGCGGCAAGACCTTGTACCGCGTCCGCATAGGACCTTTTGCCGATCGGGGAGCTGCGGCATCAGCATTGAGCAAGCTGAGGCATGCCTATCCGCAGGCGGCACTGGCCGCACCGAATCATTAGCGAGCTGCTGAATCTCGCTTTAGTCCAGCGTGCGGCAACTTGCCTGGCGCCATCAACCATCTGTGACTTGGTCATCGGTCCTGTATACAAGTCTTTGCGGTTGTCGTTTGTGCGGCTTGCGACTTTGCTAGAATGTGCAAGCCACACCCGTGGCCCTGCCCGGTACCGATCTGCTTGCTCATATTGCGAGTGAAAGACGCTGCATGAATTTCATCGACTATCTGATACTGATTACCTTGCTGGTCTCGGTGATATTGGGCTTTTTTCGTGGTTTCTTGCGTGAGGCGATTGGCTTGCTGAGCTGGCTCGGCGGCTTGTGGCTGGCCTGGCATTTTGCCGATGTGCTGGAACCGCACCTCGGCGGACAATTGTCGAAGGCGCCGTACAATCTGTGGGCTGCGCGCGGAATTCTCTTGTTAGCGTGTCTGGTGACGGGCTGGCTGGCCGGCAATCTCGTCAGTTACTTCATGACCCAATCGGGTCTCAGCTTGATGCTCGATCGTACGATTGGTGTTCTGTTCGGTTTTATTCGTGGTGTGGTGCTGGTGGCCATTGCGGTGCTGCTGGCGCGTGAAGTGAATCTCGATGAATCCAGTTGGTGGAAGCGGTCGTACCTGCTGCCCGCAGCGACGGAAGTGTCGAGCTGGGTCAAGGGATTTGCCGATTCCGCAGCCAAGGACACACCATCGCAACACGCCCGTTTGCCGGAGAACTGAATCACATGTGTGGCATTGTTGGAATTGTTGGACACACGCCCGTCAATCAAATGATTTATGACGCGCTGAGTGCGTTACAACACCGCGGCCAGGATGCTGCAGGAATCATGACCTGCAATGACGGCGAACTCTTCATGCGCAAAAGCACGGGACTGGTGCGTGATGTGTTTCAGCAACGTCACATGCTCGCCCTGCAAGGCAACATTGGTATCGGCCATGTGCGTTATCCCACGGCAGGATGTGACAGTTCTTCTGAAGCGCAGCCTTTCTATGTGAATTCACCTTATGGCATTGGTCTTGCGCACAATGGCAATCTGACCAATGCACATGAGCTGGCGGAAGTGCTGATTCGTGAAGATCGCCGCCATCTGAATACGACGTCTGATTCGGAAGTCTTGCTCAATGTATTTGCCAGTGAACTGTCGCGCGTCAATGCGCCGCGTGCATCGGCGGCTGAAATTTTCACCGCAGTGAGTTCCGTTTACCGCCGTTGCCGTGGCGGCTTCGCGGTAGTCGCGCTCATTGTTGGTCACGGCATGATCGGCTTTCGCGATCCACATGGCATTCGCCCGCTGGTTATCGGCAAACGTGAAACATCACAGGGCACCGAGTACATGCTGGCGTCGGAAAGCGTGGCACTGGATCTGGCCGGATTCAAACGCGTGCGCGATGTGAATGCGGGTGAAGTGGTATTCATTGATGAACAGGGCCGTTTTTATTCGCGTCAATGTGTGCCTGCCACCGTGCAAACACCGTGCATTTTTGAGTACGTATATTTTGCGCGCCCCGATTCCATCATGGATAACATTTCCGTGCACAAGGCACGCCTGCGCATGGGTGAATTGCTGGCGGAAAAGTTGCGCCGTGTACATCCCAATCATGATATCGATGTGGTGATTCCCATTCCGGACACCAGCCGTATTGCCGCCGTGCAGATCGCACAGTTGCTTGGCATAAAGTTCCGCGAAGGCTTTGTGAAGAACCGTTATATCGGACGCACGTTCATCATGCCGGGACAGGAACAACGTGCGAAGTCGGTGCGCTCCAAACTGAATCCCATTGATCTGGAATTTCGCGGCAAGAATGTATTGCTGGTGGATGATTCCATCGTGCGCGGTACAACCTCGGCACAGATCATTGATCTTGCACGCGAGAGCGGTGCCAACAAGGTGTACTTTGCATCCGCAGCGCCGCCGGTGCGTTATCCCAATGTATATGGCATTGACATGCCGTCCGTCAGCGAGCTGGTGGCGAACGGACGCAGTGAGGAAGAGGTGGCGAAATTGATTGGCGCAGACTGGCTGCTGTATCAGGACCTCGATGATCTGGTGCGGGCCTGTCAGCATCATGATTCCGCCATCCAGCATTTTGATACGTCGTGTTTCTCCGGCGAGTATGTCACTGGTGATATCACACCGGAATATCTGGCGCGTTTGCAGGAAGAACGCAACGACGCAGCAAAGACACAGCGCCGCCATGGCAAGAATGCACTCAAGGCAATTCGTGCGGTGTAGTGTGGCCAACGCATCCGACCATCATGTGCCAGACTACTGAAAAGGATTACCCATGCCGCGCGTGCTGATCATTACCGACCAGCCTGATTTCGGGCGCCAGCTTGCGCATCACATCAGCGTGTTCTGGGATGACGCCGGACTGACGGTGCATTCGCCAGCCAGACAGGGCGAATTTCATCGCGCATTTTCTGCAGCAGGATACGACATGGTGCTGGTGGACGATGCCGTCATGAAACATACCGGTCGGGAGATGGCCGCCAGATTTGCAGTGCGCGAAGGTGTGCCGCCGCTGTTGTTGTTCACCGATAAAGCCGATGTGGCGCCCATTGCACAGCAGGATGGTGTACCCGTTACCGTGTTGCCACGCGAACGAATTACCAATCGCAGGCTTGCAGAAGCGATGCGCGAAGCCAATGATCGTCACAAGCGCAATCTGGCGCAGCTGACCCGCCAGGAAGTGGATCGCCGCTATCAGTTCGGTGAAGTGGTCATTCGCGGCATGCGCTTCATCGAGGAAATCGGCAAGGGCGGCACCTCGCGCGTTTATCTTGCAGAAAGCGAGAAAGCCGGTGAAGTGGTGGTGCTCAAGGTGCTCAATCACAATCCGGATGCTGCTGAGTCATCGGAAGGTTATGATCGCTTCCTGCAGGAATATGAATTGCTGTCGCATATTCGTCATCCCAATGTGGTCCGCATTCATGATTTCGGACTTGCCGATGACCATGCCTTCATTGCAATGGAGTATTTCGAGAATGGCGACATGCGCCGCCGCTTGAGTGAACCCATGACTGTGGGTGAAACGCTCAATTACGTTGAACAGATTGCACGTGCCTTGTCCGCGGTACACAACATCGGTGTGTTGCATCGTGACTTGAAGCCCGGCAATGTCATGCTGCGCAATGATGGCTCGCTGGCGCTGATTGATTTCGGTGTCGCAAAACAGCTTGAAGCAGGCACTTCCATTACTTCAGCCGGCACCATCTTCGGCACGCCTTATTACATGAGTCCCGAACAGGGCCATGGTGAACAGGTGGATGCGCGCAGTGATCTGTACAGTCTTGGCGTGATGTTTTATGAAATGCTGATGCAGAAGCGGCCGTATTCATCCAGTACGGTGATGAATGTCATCTACATGCATCGCAATGCACCGTTACCGGAGCTGTCGCAGGAATATTCATGGATGGAGCCGACCATTCATCGCCTGATGGCCAAGAATCCAAAGCATCGTTATCAAACCGCAGCGGAAGTGATTTCTGCCGTGGGTCTGATGCGCTTGATGGCCGAAACGGTATCGCTCAGTTCGTCACGCGTTGGTCTATGACCATTCCTGTCCAGTTTGCCGGTACGTTGCAGGCTGCAACACCTCGTGCATGGTTTGAATATGCCGTGCAGCACGTGGACGAGTTGCTGGTGGATCATGCCAACTGTGAAAAGAAGGCGGCATCAACAGCACTGTCATTGATCTTTACCTATTCCGAAGACATGGAATTGACCGAGCGCATGTCACGTCTGGCGCGCGAAGAGTTGCGTCACTTCGAGCAGGTGCAGCGTTTCATGCGCAAGTTGAATATCCCGTTCCGCCGCATGTCACCGGCGCGATATGCAGAAGGATTGCGCCGGGCAATTCGTCGCGATGATCCGGGCCGCCTGCTGGATTTGCTGATGTGCGGCGCATTGATTGAAGCGCGTTCCTGCGAACGCTTCATGGGACTGGCGCCGTTGCTGGATGAACCGCTGCGATCATTCTATGATGGACTCGCTGCTTCAGAAGCGCGCCATCATGAGTTGTATCTGCATCTCGCTGAGTCGCGTTTTGCCGGTGAATGGCAGCAACGCTTGCGACACCTTGGCGGCATTGAAGCGGAATTGATCGCTTCAAACGATGCACAGTTCCGTTTTCATTCCGGTGTGCCGATTGCCCACAGCCCATCGAAAAATGTAGCGAGCGAAGTTAGTTTGCGTACAGCCGGAGCGCAGGAACCGGAGTTTATGCGGTGATAAATGAGGATTCCGAGCACCGCATGGACGCAAAATAACGAGCGCAGTAATTTTGAGTGGGCTGTATCAGCGTGGCAAGCTGACCAGCGCATAGCTGCCGTTCTGCGACCAGCGCAATACGCTGCCCTGAAGGTGCCAGTCGCCCAGTACGATGCGCGTGGCCTGTGCGTGATTGGGCAACGAATGGGTATGGATCGCGGGTCGATGCGTATGCCCGTGAATGATGGTGTTCACATGGCGTTGCATGAAGGTGCGTTCCACTGCATGTGCGTTGACATCCATGATCATTGGCTGTGCGCTTTGTGTGTGACGCTGGCTGCCAGCGCGGATGCGGGCGGCAATCTTTTCACGGCGCGCAAGCGGTAATTGCCTGAACATCCATTGAATAACCGGGTTGCGCACTATGCGGCGCAGGCGCTGATAGCTGTGATCATCCGTGCACAGCACATCGCCATGCAACAGCAATACCGGTTCACCATAAAGTGAAATCAATGTGCCGTCGTCTATCAATTTGCAGCCGGTGCGCGCTGCAAATTGTTTACCCATCAAAAAATCGCGATTGCCATGCATTACGCTGCAGGGCACGCCGCTGGAGGTCAGTGCCTTCAATTCATCCTGAATGCGGGAATAGACAGGATCAGGATCGTCATCACCAATCCAGAATTCAAACAGGTCGCCCAGGATATACAACTGTTCCGCTGTCCGTGCTTCGTTGCGCAGGAAGTCAATGGCCTGGTCGATGACATCGGGTTGTGCTGCGTGCAAATGCAGATCAGAAATGAACATGGTGGTCATGTTCCAAGTGTAACCGAAGTGTCAGACAGGATTGTCCTGTCGCGGCGGCACAATTTGCGCAACTTGGTGCTCAAAACGTGGCCGTTTTCCGTTACCATCGCGTTCTATGGCTCATGCTTTCGATTCATCCATTGTCACGCGCTTTGCGCCCAGTCCCACGGGTTACCTGCATCTGGGCAACGCGCGCACTGCGCTGTTCAATTTTCTTGCGGCGCGTAAATTCGGCGGCCGTTTCATTTTACGGGTGGAAGATACCGATACAGCGCGCAGCGAAGAGCGTCACACGCAGGCACTGCTACAGGATTTGCGCTGGCTGGGGTTGAGCTGGGAAGAAGGTCCCGATATCGGTGGGCACGCCGCGCCTTACAGGCAGAGCGAACGTCACGCGCTGTACAACGACTGGCTGGCGAAGCTCGATGCACAAGATTTGACCTATCCCTGTTATTGCTCACAGACGGAATTGAACATCGCGCGCAAGATGCAGATCTCTGCCGGACAACCGCCGCGTTATCTGGGAACCTGCCGCAATCTTACTGCCGCGCAACGTGCCGAACGCGAAGCCAGGGGCATTCAACCTGCGATCCGTTTTCGTGTGCCTTCAGGCAAAAGCATTGTGTTTGATGATGTGGTGCATGGCGAACAGAAATTTTTGTCCGATGACATTGGTGATTTCATTGTGCGCCGTGCCGATGGCAGCAGTGCATTCTTCTTTTCCAATGCCATTGATGATGCCTTGATGGGCGTCACGCTGGTGTTGCGTGGCGATGATCATCTTGCCAACACGCCGCGTCAGTTGATGTTGCTGGAGGCATTTGGTCTGCCAGCGCCGCGTTATGGCCACATGGCGATGATGCTGGGCATGGATGGTTCGCCGTTATCCAAACGTCATGGCTCCACCAGCTTGCATGAATTTCGCGAGCGCGGTTTTCTACCCATCGCAGTGTGCAATCAGCTTATCCGTCTCGGCCATTCAGTCGCGCATGACGTATGGCTTGATGCCGCCGCGTGTATCAAGGAGTTTGAGCTTTCACGTCTGGGTCGCGCACCGGCACGCTTTGATGAAACGCAACTGCGTCACTGGCAGAAGGAATCAGTTGCGCGCCTGTCAGCAGAGGAACTGCAATCATGGGTGAGCGTGGAATTGCCGCCGGAATTGAATGCCGAGCAGCGTTCCACATTCTGTTCCAGTGTACGCAACAACATCGAAACACCGGCGGACATTCGCGTATGGTTGCCGGTTGCCTTTGGCGCGCAGATTGAATGCTCCGATGAGGCCCGTGCCGTGATCAAGGATGCGGGTGCAACGTTCTTCAATCAGGCTGCTGAGTTGCTGCCGAAAGCCGGGCTTGAACTGAAGGTACTCACAAAGGAATTATCTGTGGCGACGTCACGCAAAGGTCCGGCATTGTTTATGCCGTTGCGTGCGGCACTGACGGGCCATACGCATGGCCCGGAACTTGGGCCGTTATTGCCCATTATCGGCATGGAAAAAATTCGCTTGCGGCTTGCCGCCGCCGGTACCCTGGCCAACAGTTGATCATTTGAATTTATCCGGAAACATTCATCGCATGCTGCACATCTTCAATTCAATGACTGGCCAGAAGGAAGTGTTCAAACCACTGGTGCCCGGCACCGTACGCATGTATGCCTGCGGCATCACGGTGTACGACTACTGTCATCTGGGTCATGCACGCATGCTGATTGTGTTCGACATGGTGCGAAAATACCTGCGTTCGCAGGGTTATCACGTGACCTTCGTGCGCAATATCACCGACATTGATGACAAGATCATTGCCCGTGCTGCCGAGAATCACGAAGCCATCAGCGAACTTACTGCGCGTTTCATTCGTGCGATGTGGGATGACTACGCTGCACTCGGCGTTGAACGCGCCGATCACGAGCCGCGCGCCACTGAATATGTGCCTGCGATTGTTTCCATCATCAATCGGCTGGTGCGCAAGGGGTTTGCATATGCAGCGCCGAATGGCGATGTGTATTTTGCCGTGGCCAAGTTCAAGGACTATGGCAAGTTGTCCGGGAAGAAGCTGGAAGACTTGCGCGCCGGTTCGCGTGTGGAAGTGAATGAAGCCAAGCACGATCCGCTGGACTTCGTGTTGTGGAAGGCATCGAAGGAAGGCGAGCCATCATGGGATTCACCGTGGGGTCCGGGGCGTCCGGGATGGCATATCGAATGCTCGGCGATGTCCACGCAGCTTCTCGGTCCGCATTTCGACATTCACGGCGGCGGCATGGATTTGATGTTTCCGCATCATGAAAATGAAATCGCGCAATCGGTATGTGCCTGCGATGAACCTTTCGTCAATTACTGGATGCATAACGGCTTTGTGCGCGTCGATAACGAGAAGATGTCCAAATCACTGGGCAACTTCTTCACCATTCGCGAAGTGCTGGGCTGGGTACGCGATCCCGAAGTGATCCGTTACTTTATCCTGTCCAGCCATTATCGCGGTCCGATCAATTACTCCGTCGACAGTCTGGATCAGGCCGATGCTGCGCTGGAACGGTTGTACATTGCATTGCGTGGTGTGGAATTGCCCGCAACCGTCACACGCAGTGCAGCGAGTGATCGCTTTGAAGCGGCGATGGATGATGATTTCAACACACCGCTGGCGTTGTCGGAGTTGCAGCAATTGGCGCGTGAGATTAATGTCGCCAAGTCTGCAAAGAACATGGAGCTCGCAGCGCAACTTGCCGGTGAAATGGTGCATCTCGCCAAGGTCATCGGCGTGGTACAGCAAGTGCCCGATGTGTTTCTGCGCAAGGCAGCACCCAAGCGCGGACCGGAAGCGTATTCGACCAAGGCAGCGCGCGATGCGGCTCATCACACCGAAGGCAAGGTGCTCAGTGATGCCGATATTGATGCATTGATTGCGCAGCGCGTAGCGGCGCGCAAGTCAAAAGACTGGAAAGAATCCGACCGCATTCGTGATGAATTGTCAGCGCAGGGAATCGTGCTCGAGGACGGGGCGCAGGGTACAACCTGGCGTAGAAGATAAGTTGTTGGAGCGGTGCCGAGGCACCGCGTTATGTTGCGAATTTCAAATTGACGGCCCCCGGCCCGATCCGTATGATTCGCCGTCCCGTGCGGGGGTCGCGCCTCACATGAGGCAGAAAGATTTGCTGGCGGGGCATGGCGCAGTCTGGTAGCGCATCTGCTTTGGGAGCAGAGGGTCGCAGGTTCAAATCCTGCTGCCCCGACCAATCTTTCTTTTTGTCTTACTTTTTCTTTTGATTGGAAAAGAAAAAGTAAGAAAGCCAGAGCGGCGTAAGCCGCATGAACATTGGTTCGGGGTTCTTTTTTGGTTGCTTTTTTCTTGTCCCGTCAAGAAAAAAGAACACATTGGAAGTACTTTTCTTTTGATTCGCAAAGAAAAGGTAAATGATCTCAGGGAGGTCGCGGAGCGACCGCTTACCCTCCTTCGAAAGAGGGGTTGATGCTGGTGCTTTTCTCTTTCTTGATTGGACAAGAAAAAGGCACACCAAAGGATTTGCTTTTGAATCTTGCTTCTTGATTATCAAGAACGACAAGGTGAATTGATAATCGGTTTGCATGCGTCCGTAGCTCAGGTGGGTGAGCGCGGATGATTCTTCAAAGACACTTAACGTGTCTTTGAACCGCGCGAACGACCAACCATGGAAGGTTGGGCTGGAATCACGCTACAGGGATGTATGCGAAGTGCTCGGTTCGGGTTAATGCGCCCGTAGCTCAGTTGGATAGAGCATCGGCCTTCTAAGCCGAGGGTCGCAGGTTCGAATCCTGCCGGGCGCGCCAACCGCGCGCCGCGGGATGAAGAAGCTGCGAGCAGGTTCGACAAATTTGTGTGGACCAAATTTGAACAACCGAAGGTTGGCCCGAAGCGCGAAGTACATGGAGGTACGGAGTAATCCTGCCGGACGCGCCACCGGCTTATGAGTCTTGCAGTTGCAGGACATGCGCGACGCACGCAGTACGAGAAGCTGCGAGCCAATGATGGAAGTCGAAGGAATCCTTCGACAAGCTCAGGATGAACGGGTTTATATTTCGTGTTGCAGTTAAAGCAACGCGAGACGTTTGATGATTTGGTTTCTGGTTGATTGTGCTTTCCTCGTGGGGCGCGATCAATGTAAAAAGAAAACGCACGATGGTGGACGTAGCTCAGTTGGTAGAGCCCCGGATTGTGATTCCGGCCGTCGTGGGTTCGAGTCCCATCGTCCACCCCAAATTTTCTTTCTTGCTACTTCTTTCTTTGATTTGGCAAAGAAAGAAGTAGTAGATCAGGGAGGGAGCGTAGCGACCGCTTGCTCTCTTTCGATAAGGGATTTATCTTTTTCTTTTGATTGGCAAAGAAAAAGTAAATGAAATCAGGGAGGGAGCGTAGCGACTGCTTGCTCTCTTTCGATAGAGGATTTTTCCTTTGGCTTGAAAGAGATTGATCTGTTTTACTTTCTTCTTTCAAGACGAAAGAACAGGTAGAATGACTGGATGCAGACGACATCAAGATCGTCACCTTCTTGCGAAGGGCTGTTAGCTCAATTGGTAGAGCAGGAGACTCTTAATCTCTTGGTTCTGGGTTCGAGTCCCAGGCAGCCCACCAACCCAGTCTTCAGTAAAGTCCGGCAATACCCACTAAAGGGTGTTTTCTCATCAACGACATGAAAACGAATCGTTGCTCTCCCGTGCGCTCATGGCATACATTTACCTGGTGTCGACGAACTGGCCAATTGATGGCTGTAGAACTGGCAGCCAACTACGGTAGCCGTTCTTTAGATGTTGCCGGTATAGTCTCTTGAACCAGAGAGCAACCATATGGAATCCACATACAAGCCTGAGCTGTGGCACGATCTGTTTCTCATGATTGGCACTTCGGCGGGAGCCCTTGTTGGGCTGTTGTTCATCGTCATGTCGTTGCATCTCGACAAGATCAGAAAACGCGCCGACTACAACATACGCGCAATCATAGACGGAGCCCGCTACAACACCATTCACCTTCTTGTGGTACTGGTTGAGTCGGCAGTGATTCTTGCTCCACAGCCGTTATCCTTTGTTGGCGCTGAATTGATCGCCATCAACCTCTTCGGGTTGCAGGGGCCACTGGGGTTTACCTATAAATACTTCAACAAGCACATCACGATCAGTCATCGCGGCGATTTCCCGGCGGGCTTGCTGCTGACAATTACCTTGGCCTACCTTGTTGGCATTGCCGGAGGTGTTGCCGCCTTCAGGCTTCATGACTGGAGTCTGTATCTCGTGGCTGCGTCCTGTGTTCTTAAGATTGTCCGGGCAGTACTCACTGCCTGGATGCTGATGTTCGGGATGCTTCAGGTGCAGTTGTCCGGACAAGATAGTTGAGCCAAAGGCATAATCTACACACTGTGCGCTGTTGCGGGTTCGAGGCCGTGTGTCCTGCCACTACTTTTAAGTGCTTGTGCTGTTACGTAAGTATTTTACGACTTCCGCCATCGCTGAGTCGTCGGTATCTTCAGGAATCTGTAATATAAGTCAGCAGTTACATTTAAAATAAGCGGGTAGGCATAATATGCGTAAACTAGGATTGATTCTACTAGGTGCCCTAATCGGAGCTTGTACTGTAGTAACCGTCAAACCAGTTGACCGTACTACTCACGATATTAATCTTGCCTGCATTCAAGTTAATGATGCAGTAAAGCCGACTGGTTTTCTCCCATTGTTAGAGAAGTTGTTCAATGACCACGGCATAGCGACGGAGCGGTACCAAGGACGACCACCACGGGAGTGCGAATATACAGTCTCCTATGTCGCACATTGGAGTTGGGATATTGCTGTTTACTTGACTGACGCGGAAGTTGTGGTCAGACGTGATGGTGAAGAAGTTGGTCGTGCTGTCTATCATCTGCGTAATAAGGGTGGTTTTGATTTTGGAAAATGGTCAAGTGCTGAAAGCAAAATGATTCCGGTAATGGATAAGATGTTGAAAGGATTTGAAGGTAAGAAATTATTATCTAAATCCACCTTAGTTCCCGCCGCTGTTCCTGAAAGTGAATTTGAGAAAGCTAAAAAATGCCAGGCGAGAAATGGTGTATGGGTAAATGATCAATGCGTTATTCAAGTTGACTGAGAGTTGGTTTTATTTTAACCCGTACTCTCCGCGCTATAGCGCGCCAGCAATCCGCTGCGTACGGTGTAACGATAAATCCACTGAAAGCACCAAGCGGCAAGAATCACGTACACCACGGACATCAACAGTCCGATGACCAACCCGCTTGCAGCAAATGATTTGCCATTGACGACAGCGCGCATGCCTTCAAACATGTAAGACGGTGGCAGCAGGTGCGCAATCGCCTGCATCCATGATGGCAACGTTGATAATGGGTAGAACACACCCGCGAACGGCGCAAGCAAGGCGGGCATGGGCCATACCAGCCATTCGGATGCGGGACCAAGGCGCAACACCATGGCGCTGGCAATCACACCCAATGCGATGCCAAACAGGAACAACGTCATCAAGAAAGGAATCAACGTCAATCCATACGACAGAAAATTCAGGCCAAACACACCGGTCGCCAGCGCCAGCATGATAGTCAAACCGATCAAGCCGGTCACAATGCTGGTGATCACCAGACCACTGACATACTCGGTAGTCGACATGGGTGTCGCAAAAATGTTGAGAAAGTTGCGTGACCAGATGTCTTCAAGAAATGCGGTGGTGACGCCCTGCATCACGCGCGTGAAAAAATCCCAGAACAGCACGGCGCCCAGCAAACGCGGCACAAAATTGATGCCGCCATTGGTGAATGTATTGAGGTAGCGAGTGATAAAACCCCACAGCACAATGTCAATGGTGACCCAGGCAAAGATAGGCAGAACACGTGTCGGGCTGCCGCGCATCAGGTACCATTGACGCAGCACGATGGCTGCAACCGGCCGCCACTTCATGTTGTTGCTCCTTGCGAATAGGATAGGGGTTCACGCGCAATATCAATGAACAGTTGTTCAAGCGTTGCGGCGCCATGTTGTTGCGGCAATGTGCGCGGATCGCCTTCCAGCAGAATGCGTCCATGAGACAGAAACAATACACGATCACACACGGCTTCCACTTCGTACATGTTGTGCGAGGTCCAGAGAATGCCGCAATGATTCTTTACCGTCAGTTCGCGAATGCTTTCTCTGATGGTTTTGGCGGCGGACGGATCAATCGACGCCGTTGGTTCATCGAGCAACAACAGGCTGGGATTGTTGAGCAATGCCTTGGCAAGGCTGACACGGGTTTGTTCACCTGATGACAATACGCCGCACTTGGTGTGACGGAAATGCACAAGATCGAATTGCTGCAACAGTTCATCAATGCGTTGCTGCAGATGCCGCACGCCATAGATCAAACCGAAGACGCGCAGGTTTTCCTCCACAGAAAGATTGCCGGGAAGTGTGGCATACACGGCGGCAAAGTTGGTATGTGCCAGTGCAGAAGCACGTTGTGAACGAATATCAAAACCTTCGATTTGAATATTGCCCGCGCTGGGTTCGAGCACACCGAGAATCATGTTGATGATGGTGGTTTTTCCCGCGCCATTAGGTCCAAGCAGGCCGACAATTTCACGATGACGTATGGCAAATGAAACATTGTCTACGGCGTTGATGTCAGCATAGCGTTTGCCGATGTGCTGAACGCTTAGCGCAACGGCATCTTGTTGGTGAGAGGGATTGTTGATGAGCATTCATCAAGCGTAGCAGCAAGATGAAGGCCTGTACAAGCTGCGTTACCCGCCGGGTTCTCTGGCAAACACCACAAAGCCATTGGCCGGAATCACGATGTTGGCAGATGCATCAAAGCCATGCAGCGGTCCATGGCAGGCAAATATCTCACCGCCGTTACCTGCGACTTGAGGATTGACCCAGTTGTCGTACACATCGCTGTTGAACATTTCCAGCCAGCGGCCGGGAAAAGGAAGGCCGATGGCATAGTTGTACCAGGTCGTTTCAGCCAGCGTGGCAGCGACAATCACATCACGGCCGGTGTCTTCAAGCCAGCGATGAAAGGCAATCACGCGATTCTGGTTGTTGACATGAAATACATTGATGTTGTCGCTGCGCAGCGCAGGCTGCATCCATCGCAGGCGAATCAAGTCCTGCATGAAGCGCAGATGATTCACCATCGCGGTGTCACTGCCGGACATGACCGGATTCCATTGAATCAGATTTACGGATGACTGTGGATCCCAGTTCCATTGCTGCTCGGCAAGAAATTCCTGTCCCATGAACAATTGCGGAATGCCGGGAGCGGTGAGCAACAAACCGCCGGCCACGCGTGAGCGGCTGCGCGCATACCACGAACGCGGGTTGCTGCCATCGGCCAGCATCGCAATGCGTTGTTCCGTGCCAATCTTGACAATGTCATGATTTTCGATGCAGGTCACTGCCTGCCATCCATGTGTCAACCCAACGGGAGACAAATTGTGCGCGATTGTCTCCATGTCCACATTTGAATCTTGTCCATAAGCACTCTGTGTGATGGCGTTGCGTACCGCATTGCGCAGGCCATCATGTTGTAATACATCGAAGCCTGCACCGCCATTCGCAGTACTGGTGAGAATGAGCGACGATGGCCGCGGATAGTCATTGAATTCAAACGGCCAGTATTCCGCGTTCTGCAACAAGCGCGGCTTGACGAAGCGCATGGTATCGGTGAGGTCGCAACAGAAACGCCAGCCGGAATCCCTGTTCATCGACAGTAATCCGCTGATCTCGTCATAACGGAAACCATCGGCATGAAATTCTTCCACATAAAAACGTGCGCTGTTGATCAGAAATTGCCGCACATCGCGGTTCCACAATGCGAATGACAATCCGCCGGTGCCGCGATCCTGATCAGTGAAATACAGGCTTTGATTGTTGTCGCCGGTGTTGGGTGCGCGATCCCAGTAGTACAAACTGCCGTCATCATCATCAAAGCCGCCCGCGTGGTTGTATACGACATCAAAAGTGACCGCGATTCCGTAGACGTGACACAGGTCAACCAATGCCTTGAGTTGCGCAGGTCCGGTTGCGATGTCCTGCAATTGCATTGATGGATGACCCTTGGCATTGAGCAAACGATTGATGGAGTCGAGATGTGACCTCAATACATTCTGGTCATACACCACATACGGAATGTCGGGAGAAAAATAATCAGCACCGTTGTATCCCATGGAGGGTGTTGTTTCCATTTCATCCACGGGCAACGGCTGCAACACATTGATGCCCAGTGAGCTGAGATATTCAATCTTGCCGATGACGTCCAGGAAAGTGCCGGTGGCGCCGGTTGTTGCAGTCGCGTAGGTGCCAACATGCAGTTGATACACAATCATGTTGGAAAAATCCGGCGTGACAAATGCAGCATCATGCCAGGGATAGGCATTCGCGGAACGGATGATGCAACCGCATTCCGGAAACGCGGCATCACGTGCAATTTCACGTGCATAGGGATCGCGTTTGTAACCGCTTGAGCCGGTGCCAACAACAAAAAATTTGTAGATATCGCCATCGGTCACACCGGCGAGAAAACCACTCCAGTAGCCATTGCTGTCTTTCCGCAATTCAAGATCAGCCTGTTGTCCGTTGTGCTGCACGCCATTGAAGGTTCCATTCAGATAGACATGCAATGCACGCGGCGCCCATGCGCGAAAGGTGGCGCCGCCATCAATCAGTGTGGCGCCCATGGGCGTTGAGGAAGTGATGTGTTGCTGTGACAGCATGTGTTGCGATTGAATACTCAACCGTGATGACAAGCCGAGCGTATCGTCAACGGCTATCGGCGGCAATGAGGAAAAGTCACTGCCATGAATGCGTCCGGAAGTTTACCGGCAAACTCCCGTCGCAGGATACGATGAGAATCGCTCGACGGCGATCAACCCTTGTCCTGCACAATGCGTACCTTGGCGCCATTCAGCAGTGAGTCCGATGGATTGAGCACAATGACATCATCGGGATCAATGCCGGTCAGCACTTCAACACGCTTGCCGAAGTCACGGCCGATCTGCACCTTCTTCATCACCACCTGATGATTTGCATTCACGGTTGCAATCAACATGCCTTCGGAACGGAATAACAGGGCATTGCCGGGAACTTCCAGTGTGCTGACTTTCAGATGTGGAGCAAGATGTACCTCGGCATAGGCGCCCGGCAGCAACTCGTGATGTGAATTGTTCACCGACAGTTCGGTCAACAGGGTGCGGCTGGCAGCATCAATGGACCTGGCGGTATTGACGACCGTTGCCGTATAGGTTTTACCGGGATGATCGGCAAAGTGAAGTTGCGCAACAGTGCCGGTCTGAATTCCTGATGCATAACTTTGCGGTACTTGCACATACACGCGCAATTTGTTGATGGCGGCGATATGAAACAACTCCTGACCATTGGCCGCGCCGGAGTTGATCAACGCACCGACATCGGTGCCGCGTGCAGTGATGACGCCATCGAATGGTGCGACGATGCGTTTGAACGATTCGAGTTGTTCAAGGCGCGACACATTGGCGCGCGCTGATTCTACTTCTGCCTGTTTTGCCTCGGCATCACCGACTTTGTCATCCACATCTTGCTTCGACACCGCGCCACTGGCGAGCAGGGTTTTCCAGCGCGTTGCCGTCATCTGCGACAAGTTATTGTTGGCTTCCGCTGTGGCAAGGTCGGCTTTGGCCTGACGCAGTTCTGCATCCACTTCAGGTGTGTCGAGTTCAGCAAGCAATTCATTGGCTTTGACATTCTTACCGATGTCCACATACCAGTGTTTCAAATAGCCGCTGGTGCGTGCATAGATGGGGGCCTCGGTATACGCCTGCACATTGCCCGGCAATACCAGGTCTTCATGATCGCCGGGTGCTTCGGGTTTGGTGACGGTTACAATCGTGAGGGCATTCTGTTCCGTTTGTGCTTTCAATGCTGCCTGCGCCAGTGTGCGGCTGTAAAAGCCCCAGCCCATGATGCAGGCAATGACAACGGCAGTAACCATGCCGCTGACTTTGAGTTTATGAATCATTGCGGCTGACAAGGGCTGCTCAATGTTGCTTGAACGATCAGGTTCCATACGCGTCTCCGCTGTGCGCCGGAGCAGTGTGACGCCGGCCATGAACGATGGCAAATACCACCGGAACAAAAATCAGTGTTGCAAACGTGGCGAACAACAAGCCGCCAATCACCGCACGGCCCAGCGGTGCATTTTGCTCGCTGCCTTCGCCCAATCCCAGTGCCATCGGCACCATGCCGATGATCATTGCAAATGCCGTCATCAATACCGGACGCAAACGCACAAAGCCGGCTTCAACCGCAGCGGCTGCGGCATTCAATCCGGCATTCAAGCGTTCGCGTGCAAAGCTCACCACCAGAATACTGTTGGCAGTGGCCACACCCATGCACATGATGGCGCCGATCAACGCCGGCACACTGACGGTGGTGTGTGTGACAAACAGCATCCACACCATGCCTGCCGCTGCTGAAGGCAATGCACTGATGATGATCAGCGGATCCAGCCAGCTCTGGAAGTTGACCACGATCAACAGATAAATAAGCAGCACTGCGCCAATCATGCCGTAAGCAAGACCACTGAACGAAGTGCGCATGGTTTCAATCTGTCCGCGCACATCAATGTGGCTGCCCTTGGGCAGTTCCTTTTCTGTTTCCTGCACCAGCGCATGAATGCGGGTGGCAACGGAATTGAGATCAGTGCCGCTGACCGAACCATAGATATCAATCACCGGCAATGCGTTGTAGTGACTCACCACTGCAGGACTGGTGCTGCGGGTGATGCTGGCCAGGTTTGATAGCAATTGCATGTGGGAATTGCCACCGGTGATGGGCGTGGCGGCGAGATCCTGAATTGAATTCAGGCGGTATTGTGGTGCCTGAACCGTGATGTTGTATTGAATGCCGGACTTGGGATCAATCCACGATGTGGGTGCGGTCTGATGGCTGCCTGACAGCGAAATCAGCAGATTGGTGGCGACATCGTTCTGTGTGATGCCCAGTGTTGCCGCGTTGACACGGTCCACAGTGACATTTAATTGCGGATGATCGGAAGGTTGTTGAATGCGCAAGTCCACTGCACCTGGAATCTGTTTCAGCTTCACCAGCAGTTGGCGCGCGACTTCACGATTGGCATCGGCGTTGCGACCGACAATCTGGATATCCAGCGGCGCAGGCAGGCCAAAGTTCAGAATCTGACTGACAATATCGGCCGGCAGAAATGCAAAACTGACTGATGGAAACCGCTCCTGCAATCGCGTGCGCAACTGCCGCACATAGTTTTCGGTGGGATGATGATCTTTGTTGAGTGCGATGAAGATGTCCGCATCGCCGGGACCCACCGGTGCGGAAGTGCTGTACGACAGGTTGATGCCGCTGTAAGGCAGGCCAATGTTGTCAGCGATGCTTTGCAGTTCGTTCGCAGGAATTACCTGTCTGACGGTGTCTTCAACGGCATCGCAAATCTGTGCAGTTTCATCAATGCGGGTGCCACTGCGTGCACGCAGATGCAATTTTATTTCACCGCCATCGACAGATGGAAAAAAGTCTCTGCCAAGCCATGGCCATAACGGCACGGCTGTCAAGCCGATAACCATGAATACCATCACCAGTCCCCAGCGATGATGCATGGCGGAGCGCAACAGATCGTGATAACCACTTCTGAAAGCGGTGAAGCGTCGTTCAAAGCCATGCTGGATGCGGATAAAGATGTTATTGCTGGATGCCTTGAGGTGTTCAGCCACATGCAGACGCAGCCAGTACTTGGCCAGTGTCGGCACCAGCGTGCGCGACAGCACATACGACGCCAGCATCGCAAACACCACGGCCTCAGCCAGCGGCACAAACAAGAATTTCGATACCCCGGTGAGCAGGAACATCGGCACAAATACAATACAGATGCACAGTGTTGAAACCAGTGCGGGCACGGCGATTTGTTGCGCGCCATCGAGAATGGCACTTTCCACATCCTTGCCATGTTCCAGATGCCAGTTGATGTTTTCAATGGCAACCGTTGCGTCATCAACCAGAATGCCCACTGCCAGCGCCAGGCCGCCCAGTGTCATGATGTTGATGGTTTCACCCAATGCGGACAGGCAGATGATGGAAGTCAGCACCGACAGCGGAATGGAAATGGTGATGATCAGCGTGCTGCGCCACGAACCGAGGAACAGCAGAATCATCAGGCCAGTGAGTGCCGCAGCAAGAATGCCTTCGCGAATCACGCCATTCACTGCGCCGCGCACGAACAGCGATTGATCATTCATCACATTGATCTTGAGATCATCGGGCAGGCCGGCCTCAATGCGTGGCAGTAACCTCTTGATGTGTTCAATGATGTCGATGGTGGAAGCGCTGCCGGTTTTCAGCACGGTCATCAACACCGAATGATGTCCGTTGACGCGTGCCAGATTGGTTTGCGGTCCGGAGCCATCGCGCACATTGGCCACATCACGCACAAATGTGGTCACGCCATTCACGGTGCGAATGGGTATGTTGTTCAGCGCTTCCACCTTGAGCGGCATTGAGTTCAGCTTGATGTCATATTCGGTGTCGCCGATTTTCTGCACGCCCGCCGGAATGATGAGGTTCTGTTCACCCATGGCACTGCTGACATCGCTGGCCGACAGGCCTCTGGCGCGCAATGCGGCTGGATCAAGATCCACTTGAATCTGCCGCTGCACACCGCCCGAAGGAAACGGCATGGATGCGCCGCGCACAGTGGTGAGTCCGGGACGGATGACGGTGTTGGCCAGATCGAACAATTGCGCTTCGGACAAGGTCGGGCTGTCCAGTGCCAGCTGCAGAATGGGCACTGATGATGCGTTGTATGCCAGCACGAATGGCGGCGTAGTACCCGGTGGCGCCTGACGCAACAGCGTTTGTGACACGCCGGTGATTTGTGAATAGGCCAGTTCTTCGTTGACCTGTGGCTGGAAGAAATATTTTACCACCGCAATGCCGTTCAATGATTGCGATTCCGTATGTTCCACATCGTTGACGGTCACCTGTGCGGATCGCTCTGCGCCGGACACCACGCGCGTTGCCATTTCGTCGGGCGGCAGTCCACCATAACTCCAGATGGTGCTGATGATGGGAATGTTGATATTGGGAAAGATATCGGTGGCGGTGCGTGCAATGGTGAAGCCACCCAGCAGCACAATGACAATGGCCAGCACGATGAATGTATAGGGCCGGTTTAGCGCCAGCCTGACAATCCACATGAATGTTTACCTGATCGATCTTTTTTCGTAACACGCGTTGGACGTGGCGGCATTCGATCATCAACGCGAACGTTCAACCGCACAAGGTTAGCAGGTTATCAAGCGATTTTAATGAACTGTAGGAAAGGTGAGGTGAGGTGCTCGCGGTGAGTCTTTAATCTCTTGCTCAACCAAAGAGATTGGAGAAAGAAAACCTGAAGATGGGAGACCCTGCATCGAAGGAGGGTAAGCGCTCGCTGCGCGAGCTCCCTGAGATCATTTACTTTTTCTTTTCGAATCAAGAGAAAAAGATTCAAGAGGGCAGGCGGTTGCTACGCAACCTCCCTGACATTACTTCTTTTCTCTGTGCGAATCCAAAGAGAAAAGAAGCAAAAGAGAAAGATTGGTGCCGGAGAAAGGAATCGAACCTTCACGGGGGGTTACCCCGGCGGATTTTGAGTCCGCTGCGTCTACCAGTTCCGCCACTCCGGCATGTATCTGGAGATTCGCCATCTGGCTGGCGCAAGGGCCGCAAGTATAGGGGCGATATCAGAACACGCAAATACTTTTTTGCATCCTGGAGCATTTTTTGTGCACAGATTTGTGAAGGCGGGCTGTGCCTGCTACCGTGCGCGCCCCATGCAACGCAGAGATTTTTATTACCGCCTTCCCGATGAGCTGATTGCACAGCATCCGCTGGTCAATCGCACCGGCAGCCGCCTGTTGCATGTCAACGCTGGCAGGGGTTATACGGACCGGCGGTTTGTTGATTTGCCGGCATTGCTGAATCCCGGCGACCTGCTGGTGTTCAACGATACGCGCGTGATTCCGGCGCGAGTGTTTGGCCGCAAACCCAGCGGCGGCAAGGTGGAGATCATGCTGGAACGCATTCTCGACAATCGCCGCATTCTCGCGCATGTGCATGCCAGCAAGCCGTTGCGCGCCGATGCGCCAGTGCAATTGGCGGGTGGTGTAAGCGCCACGTTCATTGATCGTCGCGATGATCTGTTTGAACTGGAACTGAGCGATGATCCGCTGGCATTTTTTCTGCAGCACGGTGCATTGCCGTTGCCTCCTTATATAGAGCGCGATGTTGAAGCTGCGGATACCGAGCGCTATCAAACCGTATATTCAAAGCAATTGGGTGCGGTGGCGGCGCCAACTGCGGGATTGCATTTTGATCAGGCCATGCTGGATCGCCTGAGCACTCAGGGTGTGGAATTCAGTTACGTTACCCTGCATGTGGGCGCGGGCACGTTTCAGCCGGTGCGCGTTGACAATCTGGATGATCACAAAATGCATCAGGAGTTTGTGCAGGTCCCTGCATCCGCCTGCCAAGCCATTGCCCGTGCGCGGCAACGCGGCGGGCGAGTCATCGCCGTGGGCACCACGGTGGTTCGCAGTCTGGAATCCGCGGCACAGCATTCAACCGTGGATTTGGAACCATTCAGTGGTGAAACACGCTTGTTCATTCGCCCCGGTTATGAGTTCAAAGTGATTGATGCGATGATCACCAACTTTCACCTGCCGGAATCCACCCTGCTGATGCTGGTATGTGCTTTCGGCGGTTATGAGTTGATGATGAGTGCATATCAACATGCAGTAGCGGAGCGTTATCGCTTTTTCAGTTATGGTGATGCGATGCTGATTGAGCGATGATTTGCGCTGTAATCGTCGATACTGGTCTGGTCTTTTTAAAACTGCTGTGAATACGTCCCTGTAAGCTGCGTGAAAACTTCCTGTTTTCAACGCTTTTTTCAAGAACAGATCACTATCGACGACCTTTAATTGACGTCGCTGAACGACCATTGACGAAGAGCGTGCAAACGGATTCGGTCGGATCAATGATGAAGAAGCCGTCAAAAACAGGAGTTTTTGCGGGGCCTATAGGGATATATTTACGGCGATTTCGCAATCATTGATCTGACTGGGGTCGTGGCACGCGCAACATGAATGTGTATAAATGAAATTTGAATTACTAAACACTGATGATCGTTCCCGTCGCGGACGGCTGATCTTTCAACGCGGTACCGTTGAAACGCCGGCATTCATGCCGGTGGGAACCTATGGCACCGTGAAGGCGATGACGCCGGAAGAACTGGAATCCATCGGTGCGCAAATCGTACTGGGCAATACTTTTCACCTGATGTTGCGGCCGGGCATGGAAGTGATTCGTGCGCATGGCAATCTACACCGGTTCATGCACTGGGATAAACCCATCCTTACCGATTCCGGCGGTTTTCAGGTGTTCAGTCTCGCAACGCTGCGCAAGATTACCGAACAGGGTGTGGAGTTCCGTTCACCCGTGAATGGTGATCTGGTGAATCTGACACCGGAAAAATCCATGCAGGTGCAACGCGATCTTGATTCCGACATCGTGATGATCTTCGATGAATGCACGCCGTATCCGGCAACGGAAGAACAGGCACGCAAGTCGATGGAACTGTCATTGCGCTGGGCGGCGCGCAGCCGTGAGGAATTCGATCGACTGCGAAACCCGAATGCGCTGTTCGCCATTGTGCAAGGTGGCATGTACATGCCGTTGCGTAAGGCATCGCTGGCGGGATTGATGCAGATCGGTTTTGATGGTTATGCCATCGGCGGTCTTGCCGTGGGCGAGCCCAAAGAAGAACGCGAACGTGTGCTTGAAGCGCTGGAACCGCACTTGCCGCAAGACCATCCGCGTTACCTGATGGGTGTCGGCACTCCCGAAGATATTGTCGAAGCGGTGCGTCGCGGTGTGGACATGTTTGATTGCGTCATGCCGACACGTAATGCACGCAATGGTCATTTGTTCACCACCACCGGTGTAGTACGCATCCGCAATGCCATGTACGAAAAAGATACCCGTCCGATTGATGAGCATTGCATGTGTTACACCTGCCGGCATTATTCGCGTGCCTATCTCAAGCATCTGGACCGTTGCAATGAAATTCTCGGCGCACGGCTCGCCACCATTCACAATCTGCACTATTACCAACAGTTAATGGGCGAGATTCGCGCGGCCATCGGCGATCACCGGTTTGGTGCTTTTTCGGCTGAATTTTACGCAAAACGCGCGGCTGCAGGCGCTGCATAAGGCGGTTGGCTGCGGCAAATACACGGCAATTTGAATAACAGCAGCCCTGCTCGTGTATACTCCGGCCCCTTTTCGTTTCCGGCCAAAGGTGAAATTGTAATGGATGGTTTGATCTCTACTGCCGCAGCACAAACTGCGGGTGCTCCGGCTGCCGCCCCCGGCGGTGGTTTGATTTCCATGTTGCCGCTGATTCTGATCTTCGTGGCGTTTTACTTCATGTTGATCCGCCCGCAGAACAAGCGCGCCAAGGAACATCGCGCCATGGTTGCAGCGCTGGAAGTGGGCGCCGAAGTGGCGACCTCCGGCGGCATCGTCGGCAAGGTCACTGAAGTGGGTGAAAATTTCCTGACGGTGGAAATTGCCAACAATGTGCAAGTGAAAGTACAGCGCAATACCATTTCGCAAGTGCTGCCCAAAGGCACGTTGAAGAACAGCTAAGCAAATAACAACGCAAGAACGTTACGGGGTTCGGTTCCATGTATCACTTTGCAACCTGGAAGTACTGGCTGGTGATCGGTGTGCTGCTGGTCGGCACGTTGTTCGCGCTTCCCAATGTGTTTGGTTTCGATCCGGCGCTGCAATTGTCGCGTTCGGATCGTCATGCGATGGATGATGCAACGGTGCAAAGCGTGCTGAAGGTGCTGGATGACAATCACATCAAGCCCAATGCCGATTACGTTGAAGGCGATCGCCTGGTTATTCGTCTGAACAGCGATGCTGATCGTACCAAGGCACGTGCGGCCATTCAGTCGGGCACTGCCGGTGATTTCACTGTGGCATTGTCCAAGGCATCGCGCATGCCGGCCTGGATGCGCAAGACCGGGTTCTTGCGCCCGATGAGTCTGGGTCTTGATTTGAGCGGTGGTGTGCACTTTGTCTACGAAGTGGACACGGCTGGTGCCGTCAGTCAGGCGCTGGAAACGCTGGAACGCGATGTGCGCACCACGTTGCGCGACAAGAATATTCATTACATCAGCGTGATGAGCGACAACGGCGCATTGCATGTGGTGCTGCATGATCCCAACGATCTGGATGCCGCGCAGCGGGCCATTACACCCAGCGATGGCAGCTTGATTGTGCAGCAACAGAAAACCGCCGACGGCAATGCTGAACTGGTTGCGCATCTGACTGACAAGGCGCTTAACGAACGCAAGCAGGCAGCCGTTGAAAAGAACATTCTTACCTTGCGCAATCGTGTCAGTCAGTTGGGCATTTCTGAACCCATTGTGGCCAAGCAGGGTGCGGATCGCATCGTGGTGGAACTGCCAGGTGTGGAAGATCCCAATCAGGCCATCCGTATTCTCGGTGCCACTGCGACACTGGAATTCCGCATGGTGGATGAATCCAACAATGCCTATGAAGCCATGCGCACCAATCGTATTCCGCTGGGTTCCAAACTGTACAAGCGCCGTGATGACGGTGGTCCGATTCTGCTCAAGCGTGAGGTGGTGGTATCGGGTGACCAGTTGACCGATGCGACAAGCACGGTATCGGAAGGACAACCTGCGGTGAGTGTCAAACTCGATGCACGCGGCGGCGATGCGATGCTCAGGAACACGCAGCAGAATGTGGGCAAGCCGATGGCCACGGTTTACATTGAACGCAAACGTCTTGCGCCCGGCGAAAAATGCAATGGCACGCGCGTCAATGATGATTGCACCGAAGAAAGCGTGATCAACGTGGCCACCATTCGCGGCGTGTTCTCATCGCAATTCCAGATCACCGGATTGCAGGCGACAGAAGCAAAAGATTTGTCATTGCTGTTGCGTTCCGGTTCATTGGCTGCGCCATTGACGATGGTGGAACAACGCACCGTGGGTCCCAGCCTTGGTGAAGAGAACATCAGGAAAGGCTGGCACGCCATGGCAATCGGTCTGGTGCTTACATTTATTTTCATGGCGATTTATTACCGCGCATTCGGCTGGGTGGCCAATGCCGTGCTGCTTTCCAATCTGGTCTTGACTGTGGGATTGTTGTCCATGTTGCAGGCATCGTTGTCGTTGCCGGGTATTGCTGCGGTGGTGTTCCATCTGGGTATTGCGGTGGACGCCAACATTCTCATTTACGAGCGCATACGTGAAGAACTGCGCAACGGCAATTCACCCATGGCATCCATCAATGCAGGTTTCGACAGGGCATTTGCCACCATCTTTGACTCCAACATCACAACATTGATTGCCGGTCTGGTGCTGTATTCATTCGGCACCGGCACCATCAAGAGTTTTGCCATCGTCATGACGCTGGGTATTGCAACCTCGTTGTTCACATCGGTGGTGGGCAGCCGCGCGCTGGTGCACTTTGTGTGGGGTCGCAGGCGCCGTCTTGAATCGCTGTCAATCTGATTCCTTGCTGAGTTGAAATTGCCAAGAGAACGTCACTAAAAGTCAGTTGAGTGCTGTCATGGAATTTTTTCACAAAGTCACAACGTTTCCGTTCATGCACACGCGCCGGCGCTGGTACGTGGTTTCGGTCATCGCCATCGTGGTATCGGTGATCCTGCTGGTTACCCGTGGTTTGAATCTTGGCATCGATTTTACCGGCGGCGTCGTGATGGAATTCGACTATCCACACGCAACAGATCTTGCGCAGTCCCGACACGCACTGGAACAGGCCGGTTTCGATAAAATAGAAATTTCCACTTATGGTAGTCCCACGGATGTGCAAGTGCGTTTGCCACCGCAGCCGGGTGCGGATATCAAGGTTCTGGGTGCAACGGTGACACATGCGCTGCAATCGGTTGAGCCTGGTGTCAAGTTACTGCGCTCTGATGTGTTGGGCGCGCAGATCGGTCGCGAGTTGACCAATCAAGGCGGCATGGCAGTGATGCTAACCTTTTTACTGGTGGGTATTTATACCTGGTTCCGGTTCCAGTGGAAGATGGGTGTCAGTGCAGTGGTTGCTACATTGCATGATCCTTTCATCATTCTCGGTTTCTTTGCCGCGATGCGCGACTATCTGCAGTTTGACCTGTCGGTGTTGGCCGCCGTTCTGGCGGTCATCGGTTATTCCTTGAACGATACCGTGGTGGTGTTCGATCGCGTGCGTGACAATTTTCATACCATGCGCCGTGCGACTTCCGAAGAAGTGCTGGATGCCTCCATCAATCAGACCCTGTCGCGAACGGTCATTACCTCCGGTGCAACCTTGCTGGTGGTGCTGGTATTGTTAGTATTTGGCGGAGAAACATTACGAGGATTCTCCGCTGCATTGACGCTGGGTATTGTCGTTGGCACCTACTCATCCATTTATGTGGCTGGTGCCATGTCACTGGAACTTGGCCTGTGTGCACGTGACTTGATGCCGCCACAGGAAGACAAATCCAAGATCGATGCCTTGCCTTGATGCAAGGAAAAAAATTCAAGACACCCAAAGGCGCGAGTGATCGCGCCTTTTTTATTGCATCAACACAAATCAAGTTGATGTGGCAATGACGCCGTGGTTATTCTTGCATCCATGCCCTTGACCATCTGGCTCATTTTCTTTGCGATCTATTCAGCGTTGCTGGTGCTGGACCTCGGCGTACTGCACCGCGAGTCGCAGGTCATCAGTGTGTCGCGCGCACTCCTTGCGACCTTGATGTGGATTGTCTTTGCACTGTTGTTTGCAGTGCTGGTTTACTTCCTTTACCAATACCAGTGGCCTGGTATTGACACATCCACAGCTGGATTGGACGCATTCATTCAATTCATTACCGGCTATGTGCTCGAATGGTCGTTGTCAGTCGATAATATCTTTGTCATCGCCGTCATTCTCAGTTATCTGCAGATTCCGCTGCAATACCAGTATCGCGTATTGTTCTGGGGTATTGTCGGTGCATTGATCATGCGCGGTATTCTGATCGTCGCTGGCGCGGCACTGATACATTCATTCGCGTGGATGTTCTATGTGTTCGGGTTGATACTGTTGTGGTCGGCCATCAGCATGTTGCGGAATAACGAGGGTCAATTCGATCCACAACACAGCCGCATCATGCGTGCAATCAGGCGCGTGGTTCCGGTATCCGATGAATTGTCGGATGACCGGTTCTTTACAATGCAGAACAGCAGGATGGTCGCCACGCCGTTGCTTGTGGCTCTGTTGTTTGTCGATGTTGCCGATGTGGTGTTCGCGGTTGATTCGATCCCCGCTGTGTTTTCAGTCACACAGGACACCTTTCTGGTACTCAGTTCCAATGCCTTTGCCATACTGGGACTGCGTGCTCTTTATTTTGCTGTGGCGGGATTGCTTGCGCTGTTCAAGTATCTGAAAATCACCCTGGTTGTCATATTGGGATTGATTGGCATCAAGATGTTGTTGCACGCGCAGGTGAAAATACCGGACGGACTCTCGCTTGCCGTGATTGGTGTTATCTTGACCACCGGTGTATTGGCATCATTGTGGGCTGACAGGAACAACAAAGAATCATGACTGAATTGCTGACAAATCCGCAGGCATGGCTGGCTTTCGCTACGCTGACGTTGCTGGAAATCGTGCTCGGCATCGACAACATCATTTTCCTGTCCATACTTGTCGGCCGGTTGCCAACCGAACAACGTCCGCGTGCGCGCACAGTTGGATTGACGCTGGCGATGTTGATGCGCATTGCCTTGCTGCTGTCGATCACCTGGGTGATGGGCCTGAACGCGGCATTGTTCAGCGTGCTGGGCTTTCCGGTATCGGGGCGCACGTTGATTCTGTTTCTTGGTGGCGCGTTTTTGATGGCGAAAAGCACCATGGAAATCCACAACAGTCTTGAAGGCGAGGAGCATGCGCATGAAACCAGAGCGCGCGCCAGCTTCATCAGTACTATTATCCAGATTGCCGTCATTGACATTGTGTTCTCGCTGGACTCTGTGATTACGGCCGTGGGTCTTGCCGAACATGTGATAGTGATGATTGCTGCCGTTATTGCGGCGGTGATTGTCATGATGTTTCTCGCCAGGGCCATCTCGGATTTTGTGGATCGTCATCCCACCATCAAGATGCTGGCATTGTCATTCCTCATCATGATCGGCATGGCGCTGGTGGCAGAAAGCCTCAACTTCCATGTGCCGAAAGGTTATATCTACTTCGCAATGGCATTCTCCGTTGCTGTGGAGATGCTCAACATCAAATTGCGCAAGCGAATGGCGCAGCCGGTGAAATTGCGCAAGGAGATGGAGTAAAAAATTGAATTGAGTCTGATCGAGAGTTGAGACGCAATGTCTGCAGCGCCCAACCTGCAATTTGCAAATGAATCCACCGGCACAATGACCAACACGCCCGGGACGTCAGCGGCGCTCAGATCACTTTGTTCCCTTCGGCAACTCTTCGATACCAATGACCGGACTCCTTGATGGTGCGTTTCTGGTTGTTGTCGAAATCAACATACACCAGACCAAAGCGGGCTGAATAACCGCGTGCCCATTCAAAGTTGTCCATCAAACTCCAGCAGTGATAGGCACGCAACGGCACGCCATCACGAATCACCGTCGCCATTGCACGCAGATGATCGCGCAGATAACTGATGCGCGGTTCATCATGAATTTTGCCGTCAGCGCCGGGGCCGATGTTGCAACCAATACCGTTCTCGGTAATTTCGATGGGGCGATGTACCCCAACGTGTCGTGACATCAGCTTGACGATGTCATAGAAGCCTTCCGGATAAATGTCCCATCCCAGTTCGGTTTTTTCGTGCGGGCCCGCGCCCCATTCCGCACGCGTGTTCAAACCCGGCACGCCATTGCCTTCGGGCGCATCATGCACAGTGAAGCGTGAATAGTAGTTGAGTCCGATGAAATCAAGATCAGCACGCATCAATACATCATCACCGGGCTTGAATCCCAGCAATTCAGCTTGCTGATCTGCGGGCAATACACCATCGGGATAGGCGCCTTTCAATGCAGTATCAACAAACCAGAAGTTGGCCAGTTTGCTCCAGCGTTCTGCTGCATCTTCGTCGGCCTGCGTGTCAGTGGCGGCAAACATGGGCGAGACATCGAAAGCACCACCCACTTCCACATTGGCATTGATGGACTTGATCATGCGGAAGGCGGCGCCCTGTGCAATGTTCACGGTATGCGTGGCTTTGATGAAAGCCAGTGGATCGGTGCGGCCCGGTGCAAAACGTCCCTGCCAGTAACCCACGCCGGTGAACGTGCGCGGTTCATTGAAGATGGTCCAGTGCTTGATGCGATCGTTCAGTGCCGAGACCACGATCTTGGTGTAGTCGGTGAAGCGGCCAGCGATGTCGCGATTGGGCCAGCCGCCTTGTTCTTCCAGTGCCTGTGGCAGATCCCAGTGATACAACGTTGGCATCGGACGTATGCCTGCTTCAAGCAACGCATCAATCAATCGCTTGTAGTAATCCAGTCCCTTGTCATTCACTGCGCCGCTGCCGGTGGCCTGAATGCGCGGCCAGGAAATCGAGAAGCGATACGTCTTCAAGTTCATTTCGCGCATCAATGCAATGTCATCCATGTAACGATGATAACTGTCGCAGGCGACATCACCGGTGTCGCCGTTGTGGACATGTCCCGGTGTGTGTGAAAACTCATCCCATATCGAAGGGCCTTTGCCATCTTCATTCCATGCGCCTTCCACCTGGTATGACGAAGTTGCTGCGCCCCAGAGAAATCCCTTGGGAAACACGCTGGAAAGGTGCTTGGGGTCGTACTGTGGATGAACGTATTTTTTCTTGATGTGCCGACGACGCCGGGCGCTGGCGGGAACAGTGGTCAATGCAGTGGCCAGAGCCAGCGATGATTGGAGCAGTTCGCGTCGGTTCATTACTTTACGTTCTCCGGATCAGGGATGCAGGTCTTTGTCTTTTTCGATCAGTGCGTAGGCGGAATGATTGTGGATGGATTCGAAGTTCTCTGTTTCGATGGCATAGGCCCGAATGCGTGATTCGTTGTCCAAGCGTACCGCAAGATCACGCACGATGTCTTCAACAAATTTCGGGTTGTCGTAGGCGCGTTCGGTTACAAATTTTTCATCGGCGCGTTTGAGGATGCCGAAGACTTCGCAGGATGCCTCCTGTTCGGCAATGTCAATCAATTCTTCCAGCCACATATGTTCATTGATGCGCGCCGTCAGCGTAATGTGCGACCGCTGGTTGTGCGCGCCGTAATCCGAAATTGCCTTGGAGCAGGGGCACAGGCTGGTGGCGGCTACCACAACTTTCAGCCACAGCGTTGACTTGCCACGCGTGTGTTCGCCGATCAGTGTGGCCTGATAATTCATCAGGCTTTCAACACCAGTGGCCGGTGCTTTCTTCATGACGAAAAACGGAAAGCTCATTTCAATATGGCCCACTTCGGCATTCAGGTACTTGGTCATTTCCTTCAGCATGGCATCGAAGGAATCGACGGAGATTTCGCGTTCATGGCGATGCAGAATCTCCACGAAGCGCGACATGTGTGTGCCCTTGAAGTTGTGCGGCAGGGCGACATACATGTTGAAGTTGGCGATGGTGTGCTGTTCACCGCCGCTGCGCTGTTTTACGCGCACCGGATGATAGACATCCTTCACGCCCACCTTGTTGATGGGAACGTGACGTGTGTCGGCACGGCTTTGTACGTCTTCAATGGATGAAGGAGAGTGTGGTTTGGTCATTGGAAATCAAATAGCGGCGGATCAGCCGCCGGCAACTCGGGCTGGTGCGGGCCACCAGCGGGTGATGGTATTCGTCAGTGTCTGTACATCGAGTCCCGCCGCAATGAGACATTCATCACGTGATCCATGTTCGATGAAACGGTCGGGAATGCCGAGATGCAGCACGGGCAGGACAATTCCCTGGGTACTCAGGAATTCAGCAACGGCAGTGCCTGCGCCACCCGCCACGGTGTTTTCTTCGACAGTAATGAATGCGCGATGACGCTCGGCCAGTTTTCGTATCAGCGTTTCATCCAGCGGTTTGATGAAACGCATGTTGACCAGCGTGGCATCCAGTTGTGTGGCAATGTGTTCACACGATGACACCATCGGACCCCATGCAAGAATGGCAAGGCCACTGCGGCCTTCGCGGCGAATCTGCGCCTGACCGATGGGCAGCGCATGCATTTCCTTTTCAATGGCAACGCCGGGACCCTGACCGCGCGGATAGCGCACGGCAGCAGGCGCACCTAATTGCACAGCGGTGTACAACATCTGACGGCATTCATTCTCGTCTGCGGGTGCCATCAGTGTGAGATTGGGAATGCAACGCAAAAAGCTGTTGTCGAAACTGCCTTGATGGGTTGCGCCATCACCACCGACCAGACCTGCGCGATCCAGTGCGAATGTCACCGGAAGATTTTGCAGCGCGACGTCATGAATGACTTGATCGTACGCACGTTGCAGGAAACTCGAATAGATCGCCACTACGGGACGCATGCCATCGCAGGCCAGTCCTGCGGCAAAGGTCACTGCATGTTGCTCGGCAATGGCGACATCGTAGTAGCGATCAGGAAAGCGTTTGGAATATTCCACCATGCCTGAACCTTCGCGCATGGCAGGTGTGATGCCCACCACACGCAAATCCGCTGCTGCCATGTCGCACAACCACTCACCGAATACTTGCGAGTAACTTGGGCCTGATGTGCGTTCCTTGTATATGACGCCACTCTTGGGATCAAAAGGACCCGGGCCATGCCACTTGATGGGATCGGCTTCTGCCGGCGCATAACCCTTGCCCTTGCGCGTCACGACATGCAGGAATTGCGGGCCTTTGAGTTCGCGTACGTTCTTCAATGTAGACACCAGCGCATCAATATCATGGCCATCTATTGGGCCGATGTAGTTGAAGCCCATTTCTTCGAAAATCGTGCCGGGCAGAATCATGCCTTTCATGTGCTCTTCGGAACGCCGCGCCAGTTCCCACATGGGCGGCATGTTACGCAGGATTTTTTTGCCGCCTTCACGCAGTTGTGCATAGATGCGTCCCGACAGCATGCGGGCAAAGTAATTGGAAAATGCACCGACATTCTCGGAGATGGACATGTCGTTGTCATTGAGAATCACCAGCAGGTTGGCATCGAGTGAACCGGCATGATTCAGTGCTTCAAAGGCCATACCCGCACTCATTGCGCCGTCACCGATGACGGCCACTGCGCGGCGCGAACTGCCTGCATGCTTGGCGGCAATGGCCATGCCCAGCGCAGCGCTGATAGAGGTACTGGAGTGGCCGACACCAAAGGTGTCATAAATGCTTTCGCTGCGTGTGGGGAAGGGCGCCAGACCATCCTTGTGCTTGATGGTGTGCAGACGATCTGCGCGTCCGGTCAGCACCTTGTGTGGATAGGCTTGATGACCGACATCCCACACCAGACGATCTTCAGGTGTATTGAACACATAGTGCAGCGCGATGGTGAGTTCCACGGTGCCGAGACCGGCGGCAAAGTGGCCGCCTTTCTGACTGACTGCTTCTATGAGAAAGCCGCGCAGTTCTTCGGCAAGCGGTTTCAGGTCCGCCGGCCCAAGCAATCGCAAATCAGCAGGCGATTGAATGGCCGATAGCAGGGGATAGTTACGGTTTGAAGTCATTGCCGGCAAGTTTACACGGAGCTGCGTCGATTGTAGGAACTTTGATTGCGCTCACCTTCAATGACGGCGCAGCACCAGCCAGTCGGCCAGTTCGCGCAGCGGCGTCGCGGCGACGCCGAACACCTCCAGTGCCGTGATGGCCCGCGCATGCAAGCGGCGCACTTCATCATGGGCCGCTGCGACACCGGCAATGGCGGGATAAGTGGGTTTGTTATGCAATTGATCTGCGCCGGTGGCTTTGCCCAGTAAAGCGGCATCACCTTCGATATCCAGCAAATCGTCCTGAATCTGGAAGGCGAGTCCGACGCAGTATGCGTAGTCACTCAATGCATTCAGGGCATTGACGCCCAACTCCGGCTTACAGGCTGCGGCCATCAACACGCTGGCGTTGATCAATGCACCGGTTTTGCGTTCGTGAATGGCGGTGACGGCGTGAATATCCGGCTGCTGTCCTTCTGCTGCAAGGTCCAGCGCCTGCCCGCCCGCCATGCCGAAGGTGCCGCTGGCCTGCGCAAGAAGATTCACCAGCCTGATACGTATCGCGGCGTCCTCCGGCAGTGTGGGATCACTGGCGAGCACCGCAAATGCCAGCACCTGCAAGGCATCTCCGGCAAGAATGGCAGTGGCTTCGTCAAAGGCTTTATGACACGTCGGGCGGCCACGACGTAAGTCATCATCATCCATCGCGGGCAGATCATCGTGAATCAGCGAGTAGGCGTGAATCATCTCCACTGCACACGCAGCGCCTTCCACCAGTCCTTCATCCAGTCCCAAGGCGGCGGCCGTTGCGAAGGTGAGTGCGGGTCGTATCCGCTTGCCGCCACCCAGCACGCTGTAACGCATGGCTTCATGCAATCGCGAAGGGGAGAGTTGAATGGCAGGCAGACGCGCATCCAGCGCTTGTTCGCAGCGTTGCTGCCAGGTCTTCAACAGCGCCGGAAAATCCGTGCTCTTTACCGGCGCATTATTCATTGCTGTCGTCGTCATCCGCGGCAAACGGCACGGCGGCGAATTCATCCTTGGCGCCTGATTTTTTCAGCAACAGTTCTACTTTCTGTTCGGCGGCCTGCAATGCCTGCTGACATGATCGCGCCAGCACAATGCCACGTTCAAATTGCTGCATGGATTCGTCGAGGGACAATTCGCCGCTTTCCATGCGCGCCACAATTTGTTCGAGTTCAGCCAGCGATTTTTCAAAATCGGCGGACGGCTCAGCAGGTGTAGACGATCGGTTTTTTTTGCTCACGGCGTTTCGCACTCACGGACGGGGCGGCAAGATTGCCCAGCGCCGCGTGCAGAGTCAATTTGAACGGATGAAGCTGTATTGTGACGCGAGAATTTCGCATTGACTTGGGCCGGTGAAGTCCTTACAGTTTCATCTCTGGATTAGACTAAGTCTAAGTTTGGTGACTCAGTTTCCACAAGCGTGACAGGCTGCTGAAAAGCTCTTTTTTTGACAGCGGTTGTTCAACAAGTGGTTAAAACTGGGGTGTTCGGTCAATTCATTTTCTGGAGGGTTCAGACATGGCTAGCTTGAAAGGCAGCAAAACCGAAAAAAATCTGAAAGACGCATTTGCCGGTGAATCACAGGCGAATCGCCGTTATTTGTACTTCGCAGCCAAGGCGGATGTCGAAGGTTTCAACGATGTCGCGGCGGTGTTTCGTTCCACTGCAGAAGGTGAAACCGGACATGCGCACGGCCATCTGGAGTATCTGGAAGCAGTTGGTGATCCTGCAACGGGTTTGCCGATTGGTGAAACTTCCAACAACCTCAAGGCCGCGATTGCCGGTGAAACACATGAGTACACCGACATGTATCCCGGCATGGCCAAGCAGGCCCGTGAAGAAGGCTTTACTGAAATTGCCGACTGGTTTGAAACGCTGGCGAAGGCCGAACGTTCACATGCCAATCGCTTCCAGAAGGCGCTGGATACACTGTAATTTTCAGGATGGCGATGCGTCATTCCCGCGCATGCGGGAATGACGATGCGGTAATGCCGGCTGTCATGGCAATGTAACTTGCTGTTTCTGTTGTATCTTCATTTGTGATCGAGAGGGCGTGACGTGGCTGACAATGGTCCTAAAGGTTCTCGCGAAGGCAGTCTTGAAGCGCCCACGCGTCACTCCATTGACTGGAAGAATCCCGACTATCTGAATGAAGCCTCGTTGTTCACGGAACTTGAGCGCGTGTTCGATATTTGTCATGGATGCCGCCGCTGTTTCAGTCTGTGCAACTCCTTTCCCACACTGTTTGATGCCATTGATGAATCCAGCACGGGTGAGCTGAATGGCGTCGACAAGAAAATTTACTGGGACGTCGTCGATCATTGTTATCTGTGCGACATGTGCTACATGAGCAAGTGTCCCTATGTGCCGCCACATGAATGGAATGTGGATTTTCCGCATCTGATGTTGCGCGCCAAGGCATTGAAGTTTTCCAGAGACGAGGTACGCCCCCGCGACAAGATACTCAGCTCCACCGATGTGGTTGGCAACATTGCAGGGATTCCGGTGGTGGCGCAGGTCGTCAATGCCGTGAACAGTACTTCCCTCGGCCGCAAGATGCTCGACAAGACATTGGGTGTTCATCCCGAGGCGCCAATTCCAAAATATCACAGCACGTCTTATCGCAAACGTCACAACATGCAGGCTGCATTGGATGTTGTGGCTACACCGACACCGGAAACCACCGGCAAAGTGGCCTTGTTTGCAACCTGTTATGGCAATCGCAACGAACCCGATCTGGGACTGGATTTGCGCGCAGTGTTTGAACACAACGGCATTCCGGTGGTGATTGCAGCGATGGAGGCGTGCTGCGGCATGCCCAAGCTGGAACTGGGTGATCTTCAAGCCATTGAGAAACTCAAGAACATCAACATTCCCGCCTTGATCAAACTGATTGACCAGGGACATGACATCGTCACGCCGATTCCATCCTGCACCTTGATGTTCAAGCAGGAACTGCGTTTATTATTCCCCGATGACAAGGATGTGCAACGCGTGGCTGCAGCGATGTTCGATCCATTTGAATATCTGTGGCTGAGACACAAGCAGGGATTGCTGCGTACTGATTTCAAAACCACGCTGGGTAAAATCAGTTATCACGTGCCATGCCATCTGCGTGTGCAGAACATCGGCCTGAAAACCCGCGATGTCCTCAAGCTGGTGCCCGATACTCAGGTTGAAGCCATCGAGCGTTGCTCCGGTCACAATGGCACCTACGGTGTGAAACGCGAATTCCGCGATGTGTCGATGAAAATAGGGCGTCCGGTGTTCAACAAGGTTGAACAGGGCAACGCAGATTATTATTCCAGTGATTGCCCGATGGCAGGACATCAGATTCAATCGGGCCTTGCGGACAAACAACGCGAGCCTGCGCATCCAATGAAGTTGCTGCGCAAGGCATATGGTATTTGATGTTTCTTCATTTTCCCTCCATCAAGGGAAATGACATTGGCTTGTTTGAGTAATGACATGACTACCACACATCTGACTCCCGCTGATCTTTACAGTCTTGAACAGTATTCGAAGTTGCGTGGCGAGATGCGCAACAAGGTGCTGGAGCACAAAAAGCATCGCACCGTGCATCTTGGTCCCAATGCCACCTGGATATTTGAAGACCGGCTGACCATTCAGTATCAGATTCAGGAGATGTTACGTGTGGAACGCATTTTCGAAGAAGAGGGCATTCAGGATGAACTGGGCGCGTACAATCCGCTGATTCCTGATGGCAGCAACTGGAAAGCGACTTTTCTTGTTGAATTCACGGATGTAGAGGAACGCCGTCAGGCACTGGTCAGATTGAAAGACATTGAACATCGTTGCTGGGTACAGATTGCCGGGTTTGAGCGCGTGCTTGCCATTGCCGATGAAGACATGGAACGCAGTAATGAGGAAAAGACTTCCGCAGTGCATTTTCTGCGTTTTGAATTGACGCCGGAAATGTGTGCAGCGGCGAAATCAGGAGCGGCGATCAACATGGGTGTGGATCATGTGAACTATCAACATGCATTGATGCCGGTGTCTGACGATGTTCGTCATGCCTTGATCAAGGATTTGAGCTGAATTCATTTCTGTTGCTGCTGCACATAAGTAATTGATATTTCGCACAGCACAATAATCGTTGTAGTATTGGCAAGCTAATTGTCACCCCTGTGTTTCATCGGGGTGATTGTGTGTGGCGGCATATCAGCAGGGAACTGCCGCCTGATGTTATGGCTTGCAAATCTCACAGGAGGCGCAGTTGTTTAAAGCTATCCTGGTCCGTTATGGCATTCCTGCATTGCTCGCAATCATCATCATTGCGTATTTTGGTGTGCCGTTTGTCAATCACATGCTCAGCGGCTGGTTCCGCGATGATGTGGGCTTGCGTGCGCGGCTGATTGCCAATTCTTCCGAAGAACCCCTGAGTGCGCTGGTGGCAAGGAACGACGCCGCTTCGTTAAAGGAATATCTTTCAAGACTGACTGCCGATGAACGTTTGCTGGCGGTGGTGTTGTGCCATGAAGATGGCTCATTGATTTACAGGACCGAACTTACGCCTGCAGCTGTCAATTGCGATACGCCAAATCAGGCAAAAGACGGCAAGAACAGTTTTATTCTGCAATTGCCCTCCGGTTCAGTGGAGGTGTCGCGGTTCACCATGAATGCACACGCAACACCATTTGAGCTGTTGCTGGTTCACGATCTGAGTTACATCGACCGCCGTCAGTCCACTGCGCGAAATTATGTTTTTGCTTCCGTGGGATTGTTTGTTGCATTGCTTGGCTTGCTGGTCGGATTTGTCACGTGGTTACTGATCAGGCGCTGGGTCAATGTGCTGGTGGGTGACATTCGCGGTTTGCGTTTTCTGGATGATGCCGAATCCTATCTTGTTGCGCAGCCGGTATTGAAACAGGTGCGCGAAGTACTGCGCGAGATTGAATACAACCAGCGTCTTGAAATTGATTTCAAGGAGAACTGGACGCCGCTGGCATTGCAGCAGATCGTGCGTGAACATCTGGATTCACCGGAAATGTTCATTGTTTCCAATCGTGAGCCTTACATTCACAACACCTCTGCGGAAGGACCGGTGGTGCAGGTGCCTGCCAGTGGCATGGTCACGGCGCTGGAACCCATCATGCGAGCCTGCGCAGGCACGTGGATTGCGCATGGCAGTGGCACAGCGGATCGCGATGTGGTGGATCGTCATGATCATGTGCGCGTGCCGCCGGAAGATCCGGCGTACACTTTGCGGCGTGTGTGGCTGTCGAATGAACAAGAAGAAGGATTCTATTACGGATTTTCGAATGAAGGCATGTGGCCATTGTGTCATTTGACCTATGTGCGGCCGGCATTTCGTGAAGAGGACTGGCGGCAATATCAAGCGGTGAACAACAAGTTTGCCGAAGCCGTGGCGGATGAATCAAAAACATCGCAGCCGGTGGTGTTGATTCAGGATTATCACTTTGCGTTGTTGCCGCAACTGATCCGCAAGCGCAAGCCCAATGCCACCATTGCATTGTTCTGGCACATTCCCTGGCCGAATGCGGAAACCTTTGGTATCTGTCCGTGGAAGCAGGAGTTGCTGCAACACATGCTGGCAGCGGACATTCTTGGTTTCCATACGCGTTATCATTGCCAGAATTTTCTGGCAACGGTGGATCGTTTCATTGAATGCCAGATCGATCACGAGCACATGACGGTAACCTTGCAGGGTCATGTGTGCCAGGTGGCGTCGTATCCGATTTCAATAGAATGGCCGCCACGCTGGCTGGAGCACCTGCCCAGTGTTGAAATATCACGCCGCAAGATTCGTGAGCAATATGGGATTGCCAGAGAAGCAAGTCTTGGACTGGGCGTGGAACGCTGGGATTTCACCAAGGGCATTGTTGAACGCTTCAATGCGCTGGAAAGCGCGCTGGATCATGATCGCAGCCTGATTGGCAAGGTGACGTTGTTACAGGTGGCGGCGCCATCACGCAGCAAGCTGCCTGCCTATCATGCATTGCAGGAGCAGACACTCGCGGAAGCAAAACGCATCAATGAAAAATTCGGTACCGATGCATGGAAGCCCATCGTGCTGATTGACAGGCATCAGGAACCGGCACAGGTATTCGAGTTGTATCGCGCCGCAGACTTCTGTCTGGTGAACAGTTTGCATGACGGCATGAATCTGGTCGCCAAGGAATTTGTCGCTGCACGCGATGATGAAGACGGCGTGCTCATTCTCAGCACCTTTGCGGGCGCATCGCGCGAACTTGCCGAAGCATTGCTGGTGAACCCCTATGATGTCAGGGAAACCGCAACGGCCATTTCACTGGCGATCAACATGCCACGCGAAGAGCGCCGTCAACGCATGAAACTGATGCGTCGCATCGTCAAGGAAAACAATGTGTATCGCTGGGCAGGCAGAATGCTGATGGGCGCTGCACGCATTCGTCAGCGTCAGGCGCTGCTCAAGCTGTCGTCAACGCGCTGATTCCTTGTTGAGTCGCACGGGATTGAACTGCATGACCCGTGTCAAAACGCATCTTCCCACTTGCGACTGAGCCGTCCTGCTGCGCTGATGATGCCCACCATGCTGTAGGTTTGCGGGAAGTTGCCCCACAATTCACCGGATGCAGGATGGATGTCCTCGGACAAAATGCCAACGTGATTGCATCTGGTGAGCATGTTTTCAAACAATTTTCTTGCTTCGTCTTTGCTGCCGATATCCGACAGTGCATTGATGTACCAGAAGGTGCAGATGTTGAATGCATTTTCCGGCGGACCGAAGTCATCGCTTTCGATGTAGCGCATCAGATAGTTGTCACGCAACAGGTGTTTGCCGATGGCATGCACGGTGCTGATGAACTTCTCGTCACTGGCTTCAACAAAGTTAAGTTCGGCCAGCAGCAACACACTGGCATCCAGCGTCCGCGTGTGCCAACTGCCAACAAAGGTGTTCATTCCATCATTCCACGTGGCGGCCATGATGCGTTCATGCATGTGGTCGGCACGCTCGCGCCAGATGCGTTCGCGTTCCGGCAGCTTGAGGTGATGTGAGATGCGCGCCAGCCGGTCCACGCCCGCCCAGCACATCACGCTGGAAAAAGTATGTACTTGCGAACGTCCGCGATATTCCCAGATGCCGGCATCCGGCTTGTCATACAGTTGATAACACTGTTCACCCGCCAGTTCCAGTTGTTTGAACAGCGACAAGCCGGTCGGCGTAGTCAAGCGTTCGTCAAAGAATGACTGCATTGCGGCGAGGATGACTGCGCCGTACACATCATGCTGAATCTGTTCATAAGCCTGGTTGCCAATACGCACCGGTCCCATGCCGCGATATCCCGCCAGCGAGTCAACCATTTTTTCAACAAGACTGGTTTCACCGCTGATGCCATACACGGGTTGCAACGGCGAGTTGCGCGAGGCGGCGAAAACATTGCTGATGTAACGCAGATACCCTTCCATGGTGCGCGTGGCGCCGAGACGATTGAGTGCATGAATGGTGAAGTAGCTGTCACGCAGCCAGCAATAGCGGTAGTCCCAATTGCGTCCACTGTCGGCAGACTCGGGAACTGATGTGGTCAGTGCGGCAACCATGGCGCCGGTATCTTCGAAGCTGCACAGCTTGAGTGTGATGGCAGAACGAATCACCGCTTGTTGCCATTCAAACGGCACCGCGAGCTCGCGTGTCCAGTCCTGCCAGTAACGGCGCGTTTCATTGAGAAAGTGACCGGCAACAGTGCGTGGATTTTCTGTTACCGGTTCATCGCTGCCCAGGATGAAACACACCGGTTCGTGCAGCACCACCGGACGTTCTTCGATGATGGCATTCAACGACATGTCGGTGCTCATGCGCCAACTGTGCGCGCCACCTTCATAGCGTATGTGATGACTGCCGATATGATGCGTCATGCGTTGCGCGCCATAATTGACCATTGGACGCAAGCGGACACGAATGACAGGATGGCCGGAGAGCGGTTCGACCATGCGTATCATCATCACCGGACGGAAATTGCGGCCGTATTGCCGGAAGCGCGGACAGAAATCAATGATGCGGATGCGCGCGCCATGTGTATTGGTGACAATGGTTTCCAGCACGGCAGTGTTGCGCTCATACGATTGTTCAAAACTGCCGGCTTCTTCAAGTTCGACACTGAACATGCCTTGCTGGTCATCATGTGCATCATTGCGCAGCAGCGAACAAAAAACCGGATCGCCGTCCAGCCGCGGCAGACAGGCCCACACATAACGCCCGGTGCGGTCAATCAAGGCGCTGATCTGGCAATTGCCGATGATGCCGAGGTCCAGGGTGATTTCCGGTTGTGTTTTCATCACGACGCTCCCGTTCAGGCTCTTTGCAGATTCAGATTGCGTTCACGCAGCCAGGCGATTACCGCCTGCACGCTGCCGAAGTGATACCGCGCGGCGGAGTCTCGTGGAGCGCCAACGCGTATTGAATAACCATTGAGTGCGTTCACGGCGGCGAAGCCGTCTTCATCGGTAACATCGTCACCAAAGAACACCGGTGTTCTTCCCGCAAACGGCGCCTCGCGCATGAATGCTTCAATGGCGGTGCGCTTTGAATAACCGCGTGGCGTGATTTCAAACACATACTTGCCGGAACGCAGCATGAATTGGCCGGCAATTGGTGCCACGATGGCATGCATCGCCTCGCGAATGGTGGCTTCGTATGAAGGTGCAAGGCGGTAATGAAATGCCAGTGCAGTACCCTTGTCTTCCAGCAGCAATCCCTTGGCAATCAGTTGCAGTTCGCGCAACGCAGTGCGTGCATGATCCAGCATTGCGTTGTCCACATTTGCATGGATCATGTTGCCCCCGGCATCGCGGCGTTCCAGTCCGTGTTGTCCGGCTGCCGGAAACTTGCACGGCGCAAACATTTCGTCCAGTGTGCGGATGTTGCGGCCACTGACCAGCGCCAGCGCGCCATTGACGCCGTTGGCGGCAAGCTGCAAGGTATTGCGCAATGAAGCGGGAACTTTCACCTCGTCGGGCGTTGGCGCAATTTCCAGCAATGTGCCATCGACATCGAGGAACAGCGCAATGTTTTTTTCGGGAATGAAGGGGCCACGCAGTGTCATGGACAGACCATAACCAAGTTGCTCCGGTTCCTCAACTCTTGACAGCACGGATATAATGATTTTTTCAGAATCACATACATTTATGCCAATGCAACCACGGCGTCAGCACCGGCAGGGTGTTTCAGACAATGCGCCATCAAGCACAGGCGCAACGCGGAGCAGGCAATGTGCCCGGAGTCGATCATGCACGTTGACATGACGCAACTCGGGTTGTTGCTGTTTGTCTCCGCGCTGGTGGCCATGCTGATGCGCCGCCTGCACCTGCCTTACACCGTGGGACTGGTGGCGGCGGGCATGGTGCTGGTGCTGATGCAGGTGCGGGTGCAGATGCAATTGTCGAAAGACCTGATTTTCTCGGTGTTTCTGCCGCCGCTGGTGTTTGAAGCTGCACTGTGCATTCGCTGGTCGCAACTCAAGAGTGATCTGGTGATTGTCAGCACATTGGCCACCGCAGGCGTGGCGATTGCAGCGGTCATTGTCGCTGCGGGCATGCACTGGCTGCTTGCATGGCCGTGGGGCAGCGCCGCAGTATTCGGTATTCTCATCTCTGCCACCGATCCCGTGTCGGTGATTGCGACGTTCAAGGAAGCCGGGTTGCACGGCCGCTTGCGTCTGCTGGTGGAGGCGGAAAGCCTGCTCAATGATGGTACGGCGGCCGTGGCCTTTGTCATTGCATTGCAGATGGCCACGCAGTCAATGGCGCATACCAACATGGCGCTGGCACTGCTGCTGACGGTGGGCGGCGGCATTGTGTGCGGTCTTGCTGTGGGTGCGGGATTCATGTTGCTTGCCGGACGCACCAACGATCATCTGGTGGAAATCACACTGACTACACTTTCGGCTTATACCTCGTTCCTGCTTGCGGAACATTTTCATTTCTCCGGTGTGCTGGCGACATTGTGTGCAGGTTTGCTCACCGGCAATTACGGTCGCATGGCTTCGCTGTCCAGCGCAGCGCGTGATGCAGTGGATTCATTCTGGGAATACATTGCCTTTGTCGCCAATTCGCTGGTGTTCCTGTTGATTGGCGTTCATGAAACACAACAGCATTTCCTGACGATGTGGTCCGCGATTCTGCTCACCATCATGCTGGTGTTGATCAGCCGTGCTGCGGCGATTTATCCCTTGTGTGCAGTGTTCAATCGTTCGCGCATGCATGTTGATATACATCATCAGCACGTGCTGTTCTGGGGCGGATTGCGTGGTGCGCTGGCACTGGCGCTGGTGCTGGGATTGCCGCCCGACATGCCGCGTCGCGAAGACATTGTGACTATTGCGTTTGCAGTGGTGGCGTTTTCGGTCTTCGTGCAGGGCTTGACCATGAGTCCCTTGTTGCGCAGGCTGGGGCAACTCGATATCCGGCCGCGAGGAACGACACAATGACAACCGAATCATCCACCAGCCTGATCGAGCGCTTGGCCGGCGCATTGCGGCAGCGTTTCAGCCTGAAGGAAGATCGCGCAGGTGACGATGAAATTGATCGTGCATTGCGCGCCGGTTCCATCATGCGTGGCACCAATCTGTGGGTGCTGATGATGGCCATTCTGATTGCCTCCATCGGACTCAACGTCAATTCCACCGCAGTAATCATTGGCGCCATGCTCATATCGCCGTTGATGGGTCCCATCCTTGGCATTGGCTATGGCGCTGGCATTCTGGATCTGGCGTTGATACGCACGGGATTGCGCAATCTCGGCATCTCGGCCGGATTGTCGCTGATCACATCGACGCTTTACTTCGTGCTGACGCCGCTCAATGCAGCACAGACGGAATTGCTGGCACGTACATCACCCAGCATCTGGGATGTGATGATTGCGTTCTTCGGTGGCGTTGCCGGCATCATTGCCGTGACACGCAAGCAGCCATCGAATGTCATCCCCGGTGTCGCCATTGCCACTGCATTGATGCCGCCTCTGTGCACGGCTGGATATGGTCTCGCCAGCGGTGAGTGGCAGTATTTCCTCGGTGCGTTTTTCCTGTTCATCATCAACAGTGTGTTCATCGCGGTGGCTGCAGCGCTGGTGATCAGTGTGTTTCATGTGCGGCACAAGCAGTTTGTGGATCAGCACACCGAAAAAAGAGTGCGCGTGTACATCAGCGTGGTGGTGATTGTCACGCTGGTGCCCAGCATGTACCTTGCCTATCGTCTGGTCTCGCAGGAACTGTTCCGCACGCGCGCCACGCAATTCGTCTATCAGCAACTTGAATCCGCGCACACCCATGTGGCGCAATTGAACATCGATCCGAAGAGCGGTCATGTCGAAGTGTACCTGATGGGTGATACTGTGCCGGATGCCACCATCACCGATATCATTGCGCGGTTACCGTCGGCAGGATTGAAAACAGCGCAGCTCAAGATTTTCCAGTCATCCGATCATCAGGTGGATGTGACTTCGTTGAAAGCGGGATTGCTGGCGGATTTATACAAGGAAAGCCGCGCCGAGATTCACGACAAGGATGCAACCATCGACAAATTGCAGAAGCAGGTGGATGCATCGGCAGCGCGTCAGCAGCAATATGCGGGCATTGCGCAGGAGCTGCATGCACTGTATCCGCAAATCACCGGTGTGTGGATGTCGGAAGCGCCGGCATGGACGGTTGATGGCGGTGTGGCGCAAGAGCCGTCATTGCTGGTCAGTCTGTCGGTCAGCAAGGAATTCAATGACAGGGAACAGACGCAATTGCAGAACTGGTTGCAATCGCGAACCGGACGCAAGCAGGTGCAAGTGCTGATCCGCAAGGCATAGCCTTCATCTTGTTGAATCTTTTCCGCGGCACGGTGCTAAAATCCGCGCCGCATTTTTGTTCTTCCTGTCTGTTTTCTCCAATTCGAATACATCACTGATGGCACAATCCTACAACGCAGCCGATATTGAAGTTCTCAGCGGTCTTGATCCGGTGCGGCGCCGCCCCGGCATGTACACCGACACCAGCCGTCCCAATCATCTGGCGCATGAAGTCATCGACAATTCGGTGGATGAAGCGCTGGCCGGTTATGCAAGGAACATCCAAGTGACGGCGTACAAGGATGGCTCGCTGGAAGTCATTGATGATGGCCGCGGCATGCCGGTGGACATTCATCCCGTCGAAAAAGTCAGTGGTGTCGAACTCATTCTCACCCGTCTGCATGCAGGCGGAAAATTTTCCGACAAGAACTACGAGTTCAGCGGCGGTCTTCATGGTGTGGGCGTGTCCGTCGTCAATGCATTGTCGAAGTTGCTTGAATGCCGCGTCAAGCGTGATGGCAAGGAGTACTTCATCAGCTTCAACGATGGCAGGTTGAAATCCAGACTCAAAATTGTCGGTGATGTCGGCAGGAACAATCGCGGCACGGCAGTGCGTTTCTGGCCCGATGAAAAATATTTTGAGTCGGTCAATTTTTCCATTCCCAGACTCAAGCATGTGTTGCGTGCCAAGGCCGTGCTGTGTCCGGGCTTGCACATCACCTTTGTCAATGAAGCCACCGGTGAGAAAGAGGAATGGCAGTACGAAGGCGGTTTGAGTCAGTACCTGCTCGACAGTCTCGGCAATGGCGAGTGGTTGCCGCCGGAGTTGTTCACCGGCAAGGTGGAAGGCCAGCTTGAAACTGCGGAGTGGGCGATCGCATGGCGCACCGACGGTGAAGAACGCATTGAAGAAAGCTATGTCAATCTCATTCCCACTGCACAGGGCGGCACGCATGTCAATGGCTTGCGTCTGGGATTGACGGATGCATTGCGTGACTTCTGTGAATTCAGAAATCTGCTGCCGCGTGGCATCAAGCTCGCACCCGAAGATGTATGGGATGGTGTGTGCTTCGTGCTTTCAACCAAAATGAAAGAGCCGCAATTCGCAGGACAGACAAAAGAACGTCTTGCCTCGCGTGAAGCGGCGGCATTTGTTTCCGGTGTGGTGAAAGATCAATGGGCGCTATGGTTGAATCAGCATCCTGATTCAGGCGAGAAGATTGCGCAGCTTGCAATTACTTCTGCGCAAACCAGATTGAAGGCATCCAAAGTTGTTGCACGCAAGCGCTCCGTGAATGGACCGGCATTGCCTGGAAAATTGTCGGATTGCACGGCTCAGGATCCGGAGCGTGGCGAGTTGTTTCTGGTTGAAGGTGATTCCGCAGGTGGATCAGCCAAGCAGGCGCGTGATCGTGAGTTTCAGGCCGTGATGCCATTGCGCGGCAAGATTCTCAACACCTGGGAAGTGGAGTCCACACAGGTATTGCAATCGCAGGAAGTGCACGACATTGCGGTTGCGCTGGGCGTTGATCCGGGGTCGGACAAACTTGATGGCCTGCGTTATCACAAGGTGTGCATTCTTGCTGATGCCGATTCCGATGGTTTGCACATTGCAACGTTGTTGTGTGCGCTGTTCCTGCGGCACTTCCGCCCACTGGTTCTGGCAGGTCATGTGTATGTGGCCATGCCGCCCTTGTTCAGAGTGGATGTGGGCAAGCAGGTTTACTATGCGCTGGATGAAGCGGAAAAACAGGGCATTCTTGATCGTGTCGCTGCGGAGAATTCACGCGCCAAGCCCACCGTGATGCGCTTCAAGGGTCTTGGTGAAATGAATCCATTGCAATTGCGTGAGACGACGATGGCGCCCGAAACACGACGTCTGGTTCAACTCACTGTCGATGCAAAAGATGACACTGATCAAATGATGGACATGTTGCTTGCGAAGAAGCGGGCAAGTGATAGAAGAGAGTGGCTGGAGACGAAGGGCAATCTGGCACAGATATAAATATCTCAACTCCATTGCCCTCGATGGGAGAGAGTCGGGGAGAATGTGGAGAACTTCGCAGATACATTGATGATTGCTACCCCTTTCTCCGTCTCTCTCACAAGGAGAGAGAACGCAAATTGGAATCCACCAAGAGTTTTTGAGATTGAGTGTTGTATTTGTGTCATGTTATCCGCGAAAGCGGGAATAACGACATCAAATAACAATTGTCATCTTGTTGATTTTTGAGAATAGCTTTAATGACACCATCACAACCAACTTTAGACTTCGAAGGTATTGAAAGGCAATCGCTGCGTACCTTCACTGAAAAAGCGTATCTCGATTATTCGATGTACGTGATTCTCGATCGCGCCCTGCCGCATATCGGCGATGGATTGAAGCCCGTGCAACGACGCATTGTGTATGCGATGAGTGAGTTGGGTTTATCCGCGACCGCAAAGCCAAAGAAATCCGCGCGCACCATTGGCGATGTCATCGGCAAGTTTCATCCGCATGGTGACAGTGCATGTTATGAAGCCATGGTATTGATGGCGCAGCCATTCTCGTATCGTTATCCATTGGTTGATGGTCAGGGCAATTTCGGTTCACCGGATGATCCAAAATCATTCGCAGCCATGCGCTATACCGAATCCAAGCTCACCAGGTATGCGGCGTTGTTGCTGTCCGAGCTGGGACAGGGCACGGTGGACTGGTCATTGAATTTCGATGGCACACTGGAAGAACCCGTCCTGTTGCCCGCGCGTGTGCCCAACGTATTGCTCAATGGCACAACCGGTATTGCGGTGGGCATGGCAACCGATATTCCGCCGCACAATCTCAAGGAAGTAGTGACGGCCTGCATTCGCCTGCTTGATGATCCTGATTTGTCAGTGCGCGAGTTGTGCAAAACCATCAAGGGACCGGATTTTCCCACCGGTGGCGAGATCGTTACGCCAGTCAGCGATATCAAGGACATCTATGTTTCCGGCAACGGCACGTTCAAGGCGCGCGCGGTATACGAAATAGAAGACGGCGAGATTGTGATTACCGAATTGCCGTATCAGGTTTCCGGCGCCAAGGTTCAGGAACAGATTGCTGCGCAGATCAACAACAAGAAACTGCCGATGGTCACCGATGTGCGTGACGAGTCCGATCACGAATTCCCGACACGCATTGTCATCACACCGCGTTCCAATCGCGTCGAGATTGAGCCATTGATGGCACACCTCTTTGCAACCACCGATCTTGAGCGTACGTACCGTGTGAATCTGAATGTGATCGGTCTGGATGGCCGGCCGCGCGTGATGGATTTGAAAGCCATTCTCTCTGAATGGCTGGAATATCGTACAACCACGGTCAAACGCCGCTTGAACTGGCGTCTGGAGAAAGTGGCTGCCAGGCTGCATATTCTCGATGGCTTGTTGATTGCGTATCTGAATCTCGACGAAGTGATCAGGATCATCCGCCGCGAAGATGAACCCAGGCCGGCGTTGATGAAACGTTTCAAACTGAGTGAAACGCAGGCAGAAGCCATTCTCGAAACCAAGTTGCGTCATCTGGCCAAGCTGGAAGAAATGAAGATTCGTGGCGAGCAGGATGAGCTGACAAAAGAACATGATGAGTTGACGAAGATTCTCGGCAGCAACGCGAAGCTCAAGAAACTGATCAAGGAAGAGCTGGAAACCATTGCCGAAGAGTTTGGCGACAAGCGCCGTTCAAAGATTGTTGAACGCGCGGCAGCACAGGCCATTGATGAAACCGAACTTGTTGTCAGCGAACCCGTTACCGTGGTGTTGTCTGCGCGCGGCTGGGCGCGTGCGGCGAAAGGGCATGAAATTGACCCGCGTTCTCTGGGCTACAAAACCGGTGATGAATTCAAATCAGCATCGAAAGGCAAGAGCACGCAACAGGCCGTGTTTCTTGACAGCACCGGCCGTACCTACAGTGTGCTGGCTCACACACTTCCTGCAGCACGTGGACATGGTGAGCCGCTGTCAGGACGCATTGATCCGCCGGATGGTGCAACATTCTCGGGTGTGATGATCGGTGAGCCCGGTGACAGATGGGTGCTTGCTTCGGATGCAGGTTATGGTTTTGTTGTAAAACTTGAAGAACTGTACGCAGCAAAGCGCGCAGGCAAACTGGTGCTGAATGTTCCTGAGGGCTCAACTGCATTGATTCCTGCTTATGTTCCTGAAAATGACAAGGCATTGATCTGTGCCGTGAACAACGATGGCAAGCTGCTGGTGTTTCCAGTGAAAGATTTGCCAGAGCTGGCGAAAGGCAAGGGCAACAAGATATTCGGTATCGACAGCAAGCGCTTCGAGAAGAAAGAAGAATTTCTCGTTGCTGTTGCCGTCGTTGCACCTGAACAATCGCTGTTGTTGCGCTCCGGTGAGCGCACCATGACATTGAAGTTTGCCGACTTAAAAGAATATCGTGGTGAGCGCGCGCAGCGTGGTGGTGTGCTGCCGCGGGGATGGAGAAAGGTGGAGAGATTGGATGTGGAGGGGTAAGCGAGTGAGTTTTTTCACCCGTCGTTGATACTTATCCGATGCATTCAGATCTTGGCCAGCCTGGCGACAACTACCATGCAGCAATCTGCCGGGCAAACAGCTATTCCGCGTTACGATCCTGTAATACGACGGTGTATTGTCCAATGATCGAAGATAAGTGAAGTGACTGGATGTGGAGACGTTGACACTTTTATTGTAAGGTTGGCCGGCCGATTTCCGTGAATCATGGAAATCGGGTACATCCATCATTGATGCAAATGCGAGTAGTCATGATCCGATTGTTTCTGACATTGCTGATCACGGGGTTGGTTGCAATCCCGGTTGAAGCACACACTGTTATTTCGCCCGCCGACAAGAATATCCAGTACACCGGCCGCATTGATTTTTCGCATCCCGATGCGCCGATGATTTCCTGGCCGGATACCAGTGTGGCATTGAATTTCACCGGTTCATATGTGGCGGTCACGCTGGACGATCAATACGGAAAAAATTATTTCAATGCATTTATCGACGGAAATTACGCGTTGCCCGTCATCATCAAGGCGAAGCAGGGCAAGCACCGGTATGTGATTGCCGATCATCTGAAGAACCGCGCACATCATTTGTTGTTCACCAAGCGCACTGAAGGCGAGGAAGGTGCCTCGGTCATCAAATCATTCCTTCTTGCAGATGATGCAACCGTGCTGCCGCCGCCCGCACGTCCCACGCGGCGCATTGAGTTTTTTGGCGATTCCATTACCAGCGGCATGGGAGATGAGGCGCCGGAAAACGGTCCCGATGATCATCTGCAGGACAAGGACAGTTTCATGAGTTATGCGGCCATCACCGCGCGCAATCTCGATGCCGAGATTCACATGACGTCGCAGAGCGGCATCGGCATCATGGTAAGCTGGTTCGATTTCACCATGCCGCAGTTTTATGATCAGTTGAGTGCGGTGGGCAACAACGATACGCAGTGGGATTTTTCTTCATGGACGCCGGATGTGGTGGTCATCAATCTGTTCCAGAACGACAGCTGGCTGGTTGAAAAAAAGTTGAATCCCGTGCCCACGGATGAACAGCGCATCCAGGCCTACGTTGATTTTGTAAAGACCATTCGCGGCAAGTATCCCGACGCATATATCGTTTGTACGCTGGGCAGCATGGACGCCACCAGAGAAGGTTCAAAGTGGCCGGGATACATCACAACTGCCGTCAGCCGCATCAAGGATGAGTCGCATGATCACCGCATTGACACGTTGTTTTTCGACTTCACCGGTTTTGGCAAGCATCCGCGTGTGCCGCAGCATCAAGTGAATGCAGCGAAGCTCACTGCATTCATCAAACAGAAAATGAACTGGTGACGCCGCTATTTCCTGTTGACGTTGATGCTTTCGTCCAGCGCATGTTCAATCAGGTGCTCCATGGCTTTTGCAGCGGCCCTGGCGTTGCCAGCGGCCACGGCTTCGTAAACACGGCGATGATCGCTGACGCTGTCACGCACCAGCGCATTGCGGCGCAGTTTGAACACCGTGGTCCAGGTGATGGCTGCGCTGATGCTGGTGGTCAGCGATGCCAGAAAAGCATTGCCGGAGGCGCGCAGAAGGGCTGAATGAAATTGCTGATCGGCATGACGGCCTTCTTCGGTGGTGAAGCCGTGCATGGCCATGCCTTCCAGTGCAGTGGCCATCTCCATCAGGTGCTGCTTGCTGCGGCGTTCTGCGGCCAGTGCGGCGACGCTGGGCTCGATGATCTTGCGCAGCTCGAAAATGTTGGTGAGCATGGCATTTTCGGGTTTGAACTCGAATATCCATGCCAGCACATCGGGATCAAGCAGATGCCATTGATCAACGGGATTGACGCGTGTGCCCACTTTGGGGCGTGATTCCACCAGGCCCTTGGCAGCAAGAATGCGCACGGCCTCGCGATAGGCAGTTCGCGACACTTTCAGCTTGTCGCTGGCCAGAATTTCACCGGTGAGTAACGAGCCCGGCTTGTACTTGCCCGATGCGATTTTGGTACCGATATCACGCGCGATGGCCCCATGCAGGCGCAATGCATTCCTGGATGAAGATTTCGGACGCACGATTTTTGCGGCTTTCTGGCTTCTGGATTTGGAGGATGTGCTGGTTCTTGGCATGATTGCGCTTTACAGGTTGCGGATTTGTCCAATCATCTGCGAGCTTGGCTCCGGTTGCAATCACAAATAGTCATTCGGCGCGATTTTTGTTTTTGCCAGCGTCATGCTTTTTGCATCAAAATAGGCAACTCGCGTCGCCATTTGCGGCACCTTTTTTCAGCCGAGGATATGTCATGCAACAAACCGCTTCCAGTCAGTCGCTCAGTCAAAACGCCGACATCCGCTTTCTGGGCAAATTGCTGGGCAACGTGATTCGTGAATATGGTGGCGAGGAGCTGTTCAATCGAATCGAATATATCCGTCAGACATCGGTGGACCGCTATCGCGGTGTTGAAGGCGCGGTTGAAGCGGATCGTGGTCTGGACAACCTGACCCTGGATGAAACCATTTCCTTCGTGCGCGGTTTCATGCTGTTCTCCATGCTGGCCAATCTGGCAGAAGATCGTGAAGGCTTGACCTCGGAACATGAAGATGATCTGGAGGCCGTGATGCAACGGCTGGCCGCAGAGGGCATCAGTGCTGAACAGGCTGCGGCGGTGCTCGACGATGCGTTGATTGTGCCGGTGCTTACAGCACATCCCACCGAAGTAATGCGCAAGAGCATGCTCGATCATCGCAATCGCATTGCGGCGCTGATGAAGCTGCGCGACATGGGCCGCACTGAAACACTGGAAGGCGATGCCATTGAACCGGCCATCGTGCGGCAGATTGCGTTGTTGTGGCAGACGCGTGTATTGCGCCGTGAACGCCTGTATGTGGCCGATGAAGTGGAAATTGCGCTGGCGTACTTGCGCGATGTGTTTCTGCCGGTGTTGCCGCAGATGTATGCGCGCTGGGAACGCGTGCTGGGTCATCGTCCCAAAAGTTTTCTGCGTCCCGGCAGCTGGATCGGTGGCGATCGCGACGGCAATCCCAATGTCAACGCAGATTCGCTGGCGCTGGCATTGAAGCGTGCATCGCAAACAGTGTTGAATGACTATCTTGATCAATTGCATGCATTGGGCGGCGAGCTGTCCATTTCCAGCGAGCTGGCGCATGTGACAGATGAAGTAAAGGCGCTTGCCGAGAAGAGTCACGACAACAATCCCGCGCGCAATGATGAACCTTATCGTCGTGCTGTTACCGGCATTTATGCGCGGCTTGCCGCGACCTATGAAAAAATTGTTGGCCGTGCGCCGCCGCGTCCTGCGTCAGTGAGCGCGGAACCGTATCCCGATGCCGATGCACTGCGTGCCGACCTGGTTACCATTGCACATTCACTGGCATTGAGCAGCAAGGGCTCATTGTCCACTGGCGGTGCGCTGGGCAGACTGATTCGTGCGGTGGAGACATTCGGCTTTCATCTCGCCACGCTGGATTTGCGCCAGAATGCCGACGTGCATGAACGTGTTGTCGCCGAATTGCTCAAGGTATCCGGCGTTGCAGAAGATTACAAATCACTTTCCGAAGAACAGCGTGTGACATTGTTGCGGGGTGAACTGGCTTCACCGCGCCTGTTGTCTAATCCATTTGAAGAATACAGCAGTGAAACCATGTCGGAGTTGAGCATCGTGCGTGCTGCAAAGACCGCGCATGACACCTACGGTCCCGCATGCATCACCACCTACATCATTTCAAAATGCGAAAGTGTTTCCGACCTGCTGGAAGTGCGCGTGCTGTTGAAGGAAGCCGGATTGTACCGCGGTCATCCCGAAGCACAGACCTCCATCATGGTGGTGCCATTGTTTGAAACCATTGGTGATCTGGAAAATTCCGCACGTGTGATGCGCCAGTGGATGTCATTGCCGGAAGTCAGCGGCATCAACAAGGTGCGCGGCAAGCAGGAAGTGATGGTAGGTTATTCCGATTCCAACAAGGATGGCGGTTACATCACCTCGGTGTGGAGTTTGTATCAGGCCACGCAAACCCTGGCAAAAGTATTCAGGGAATTTGACACCACCATGCAAATCTTTCACGGTCGTGGCGGCGCTGTGGGTCGTGGTGGCGGTTCATCGTTTGCAGCGATTCGTGCGCAGCCCCAAGGCACGGTACAGGGACATATTCGCATCACTGAACAAGGTGAAGTCATCGCCGCCAAGTACGGCACACGCGACAGCGCCATCAACAATCTCGAAGCCATCACTTCGGCAACGCTGTATGCATCACTGGATATTCCCGGCGCCACCGTGACCAATCACGAGCCGTACATCAAGGCGATGGAAACATTGTCGCAAACGGCGTTCAAGTCCTATCGTTCGCTGGTGTATGAAACCGACGGCTTCAAGACATTCTTCCGGCAGATGACGCCGCTGCGCGAGATTGCCGATCTGAAAATCGGTTCACGTCCTGCATCGCGTACCAAGTCGGATCGTATTGAAGACTTGCGCGCCATTCCCTGGGTGTTCAGCTGGTCGCAGGCACGCGTTATGTTGCCGGGCTGGTATGGGGTTGGACATGCGCTGAAAGCCTTTCCGGATCAGGGCTTGTTGCGTGAGATGGTACAGGCATGGCCCTTCTTCAGGACCACGCTCGACAACATGGAAATGGTACTGGCCAAATCCGATCTCAACATCGCAGCGCACTATGCGGCGCTGGTTGAAGATCGCGCACTCGCGGAGCGCATTTTCAATCGTATTCGCGATGACTGGCACATGACGCGTGACAGTTTGCTCGCAGTGACAGGGCAATCACGCTTGCTGGAGAATAATCCTGCGCTGGACAAATCCATCCGCCTGCGCGTGCCGTACATTGAACCGCTGAACCTGTTGCAGGTGGAATTGCTGAAACGGCATCGCGCCGGTGAAGACAATCCACAAGTGCGTGATGGACTGCAATTGTCGATCAATGCCATTGCCACGGCATTGCGGAACAGTGGTTAAGGGACTAATCCGATCAATGAAAGCAAGCAGGATGTGTCATTAAGTGTTCGAAATGGTTCGAGAGCAAAATTGACATTCAATTGGCATGTCCTTGCGTAGAATCCGATCCACGGCTTTCATGGCGAACCAGTGAGGCTTGCCTGGCATCTGATGCCTGCGGGGATTTTGAGTTGCGGGTTGGGAGCTTGTGCAAACGCAATGAACGTGCCGCTGGCCGCGTCAACGATGGGAGCAACAATCTTGATGTAACTCCTGAACTGCCCGCCCACCGGTGCTTCCGGCGCAATCGTAACGGGCGTTCCTTTTCTGATTTCACCGAACAGCGCACGCGGAAAGATGATACGAATAAGGAGTGGGTCAATTTGAGCAATTTTCAGAATAGGCTTTTTCGGGTCGCTCAGGTCGGCAATCTCTCCGGGAAAAAGTAGTTGATCGACTACTACGCCATCGAACGGGCTGCGTATGGTTCGCCGGTTCAGATTCGCTTCTTGTTCAGCGGACTCCAGCACGGCGACTTGGTGATTTTCCTGCGCCATCTGCAATTCAGCTTCGTCAGCTTTCATGTCCTTTTCCGCATCCTCCATGTCTTGGGCTGACATCAATTTTTTTTCATGCATATCACGTTTGCGTTCGTAAGCGCGCTTTGCAAATTCAAATTTTGCCGCGGCTTCCCTGACTTGCCCGTTCATTTGCGCTTTGTATCGCGCCAGCTCAAAAGCGGCTTGTTCGTAGTCGGACTCAAGGGCAACAAGCGGCTGACCTTTGTGTATCACTTCTCCGCGATGTACAGTGATTTGGCTGATGGTGCCAACAACAGAGCTGCGGATATCAGCCGTTTGATTGGGTTCTATCAGACATTCGAACGAGGAGGCTGCGAGTACTGCATGAGGAATAGCAGTCCAAAGGAGTGTGCTTAAAAGAGTACGGATCAAAATATATGGTTGAGAATTCATGGTGAGTCTTCTTCATCTAGCTGGGCTTTCCCACAAACGCGAGCGAGGCTTCCAGTTGCTGATCGTGGCGCAGCGTCATCGAGCGAATACGCCGATTCTTCCGTTCTGCATTGCGTTGTGCCATGCGAACCAGCAGGTTGCAGGTCCAGGAAGGTAATTGATCGTGATTACCAGCGATCAATTTTGCCATACGCAACAGTACCGGAGCGTGAGTGCGGAACAGTTCGTCATCGAGGCTCACAATGGCTTCAACACTTCCGGGATCACCTTGGCGCGCGCTTCGACCAAACAGTTGACGATCGATTCGTGCGGATTCATGGAATTCAGTCAATATGACATGCAATCCACCTCGCACGCGCGTATCGTCGTTCAATCGAATGTCAGTACCACGACCCGCCATGTTGGTTGCAATGGTGATGCGACCCGGTTCGCCGGCCGCCGCGATGGTCAATGCCTCGTCCTTGTCCTGCCGTGCGTTTAACACGGTATGCGCAATTTTTTCTGTCGAAAACAGGGCTGAAACAATCTCAGAAGCGTGTACTGATCGAGTTCCGATAAGTACCGCTCTGCCTTGTGAAGCGAGTTCACTGGCTCTGCGGGCGACAGCAGTCCACCGGTCATCAGCACTCATTTTGCATCTGCTGCCGAGACGGTTGCGCTTACTTGGCAGATTGGTGGGTATTCTTTGCACTTTCAATCCATATACAAACTGGAGCTCAGGTTTGATCTCCGCCGCCGTGCCCGTCATGCCACTCAGTATCAGATAGCGACGGAAGAAACGCTGGAAAGTAATGCGCGTCAGTGTACGTCGCTGCCCGGTAATCTCACAGTTTTCTTTTGCTTCAATCATCTGGTGAAGGCCACGTTCCCACGAACGATCCGGCATGACACGTCCGGAGAATTCGTCCACGATCTGAATTTTGTCTTCAGCGATGATGTAGTGTTGATCTTTTTTGTAGCAATGCAGCGCTGTCAGTGCTTTTTGTATCAGCTCATGCTGCCACAGCGATGAAGTCCAGACTCCGCCAAGATGTGAAGTATGAGTTGCAATGAAGTTTTGTCCAGCTGCGGTGATCCAGACTTCATGTGGTGAAGGCACCAGGAAGTGCTCGCCAAGGTTCATCTTTTGTGCGCATGCAATAGCTGCGTGATAAAGCGTTCCACCTGTCTCATCGGATTCTGTTTCGGAGATAATCAGTGGCGTGCGTGCTTCGTCGATCAGCACGCTGTCCGCCTCATCCACAATTGCAAAATGTAATCCCTGTAGCAGAGTCTGTACCGGCGCCCCATCTTGGTACACTCTGCGCAACTGCATCTGCGGACCGGTCAGACCTTTGATTGCGATTCTGTCCTTCAGATAGTCGAATACGATTTCCTTGTTGGATACGTAAACAATGTTGCATGCGTATTGTTCACGCCGCTGTAGCGGTGTCATGCCCTGTAATATGGTGCCGCAATTCAGATTCAGGAATTCAAACAGTGGTCTGTTGCTGTTGGCATCACGTTCGGCAAGATAGTCGTTGACGGTTATCACGTGGGTGATGGCGCCTGTTGATGAAACGGCGCAGGCCGCCAGCGTGGCGACCAGTGTTTTGCCTTCGCCGGTTTCCATTTCAGCAACCATGCCGTTGACAAGCACCCACCCGCCCATGATCTGGACGTCGTGATGCCGCATGCCGAGTACACGACGCGACGCCTCACGAATTATTGCAAATGCCAATGCGAGATGTTTGTCCGAAAGTCCGGATTTTTTCAGCGTGGGTGCCTGATTCCAGAACTCGGCAACCAGTGCGTTATCCGTCAACCGCTGCAATGCTTGTTCCAGTGCGTTGACCTCCATTACAAAGCGGCGCATCTGCCGCTGCTTTCCGGCAAGATCCGGAAAATGGGCAATTAACTTCTGCAGCCATTGTTCGAAGGTATGAGCATCAGGGTCCTCGCGTTCCGCGTAAACGCCGTCGGTCAGCACCACGTCGGCGCGCAATGTTGCAACGATGTTACGCATTGAAATGTCTGAGGAATAACTGGCGCAGCCGGCGATACCACTGATGTACCAGCGGTTCCTTATGGTGATCAAAGCGCACGTACACTCGCGACCCGACCGTGGTCACCGGTGAATGGTCCGGCAATTTGATATCGATCATGAATACGCGGTCGAAAATCTTTCGACCGTTTTTGTCCTGTGGGTCTGCCGGCAATTGTCCGCCACCGGCACTGGTCAATGCTGCGGTCGGTAGCTCGTCAACCGCGTCGGGGAATTCCCTTAGCACGGTGGATTTGAAGACATGATTGTTGTTCTCCGCAAAGATCAATTCTACGTCGCGCAAACTGGAACGCACCAGATCAATGTCGTCCTGACTTACAACTGCTCTTATCAGTAGCTGGTCCTTGTTGAGTACATATCCCAGCAACTCACCTTTCTTGAAGAAGCGTCCAATTAAGTCCTGTCGTTCCGGTGTGATGATTGTTCCATTGTCTTCCGCGATCACGGTCAGTTGCTGTTGCCGTTCGCGTGCAACCTGCAATTGTCTTGAAGCGTATGCAACTTCATGTTGTGCCACAGCTGCTTCTGCGGGTTGCACAAATTGCAGCGACTGGTAACGTGCAGCGGCCTGGTCAAAGCGCGCCTGAGCCACCGCTGCTTCCGTGTCGAGGGAAGGGTTGGAAATAACAATGACCGGTTCATCCACCCGTACCCGGGCGCCCGGTTCGGTCAGCCAACGCTCAAGAAAGCCATTTTCACCGGATCGCAACAAGGCGTTTTCAGGCAGCCACAGCACGCCCTGTGCCGTAGTACGCAAGGGAACGGGCACAAATGCGACGAAAGCGATGATGAAAAGCAGAATTCCCAGCGAGAGTCTTGTTGCATAGTTTCTGCGGCGATGCAGGGATGGACTGTGCCAGATGTGTTGATAGGTTTTCCAGACTGGAAACAGCAGTAGTGTGATGACGCCCCACAGTGCCAGTATTACGCCAAATACAAAAAATTTTCCGCCAACGAACCAGATGATGGAAATGGTAACGAAGGTTCGATAACACCACGACAACAACGTATATGGCACCAGCCAGCGCTTTTCCGCACGGCTTTCATCAGGGGGGTGTTGGTCTCGCGCGCCGAACAGGTATCGGTCGCAAAGATAAGCCCAGTAACGCTGTCCGCGTTGTGCCAGATTGGGTATTTCAATGAGATCGGCCAGGATATAGTAGGCGTCATATCGAAGCAGGGGATTACCGTTGATCAACAAGGTGGAGATGCCCGCAATAATCATGACGTTGAATGCGATTGCTCGTACCAGACCCGGTTCCACAAGTAGCCAGATGAACATCGCCATTGAGGCGATAAACACCTCTGCCAGCATTCCCGCGGCGCCGATCAAAGCGCGCTTGATTTTCGAATTGATCAATGACGCAGATGAGCTTTCGCAGTAGGGGATGGGGGCGAAGACTAGAAACATGACACCAATTTCCGGTACTTTGCCGCCCCACATCTTGGTCGAGTAAGCATGGCCGAGTTCATGGATGGTTTTTATTGGAATAAACAGCAAACTCATGATCAAGAGATTCTGGGAGGACAGAATCCGGTCGGAAAGATTTGAGCCAAGTTCATCCCAGTGTTGCACGCCAAGAATCAATGCAAGTAATACCGTCGCGCACCAGATGGCTATGCCGGTTCCGCTAAAGATCCCGCGAACGTATGGCAATGTGCGCGACAGGAAGTTGTCAGGATCGATCAGCGGAATTCGCAAGCTCATCGGATTGGCAAACCGCTGTTTCCAATTCTGGAAACGCTGTTTTCTGAAACGTTTGAATAGTTGCCCCCCATCAGGTGTGGCGTCACACGACATGAGATCGTTTGCGTGCAGCAGGCTTAATAATTCGACTATTTCGTCCTGCGTTGGAATCTGATCGCCACCAACCTTACAGGCTTCGTCCCAAAGCGATTGCACGGTACGTTGGCCGTCCATGCGTGACACAATGGTGTACGCGCCAGGTGACATGCGATGGTAACGGCGGCTGATCGCATCGTGTACCACATACCACGGCTGACCGCGGTATGTGTGCCGTAATATGCGGGCGTGAGGAATCAAGCGTGGATGAAGTGACGCGACATTGTGCCAGGACTGACTGAAAAGCTGCTTCTGCATGGCAATCGGTTCAAGGCAGCCAGCGCCACAATGCAAGATGCAACCAGTCGGTAAATTTGTGTGTCAACACCCACCACAAACGATGTCTACCGACGTCGATTTTTCCAATGCCTTCCATGCCGGGCCGCAGGTTGACAGGCGCGTTATCCATTTTTGCTTCAACCCGAAAGTAATTGTGCCCATCCTTGGCTGTTGCAACCGGCGTGATGTTGTTGACATGAAAGGACAGAGGTTCACTCGTAAGTCCGGTAATCAACAACGAGCCAGTGTCATCAAGACCAACGTATCGCAGCTCACCTTCATCCACTTCGAGAATGACACGGTAGTTTTGCAGCGGCGCAATTTCGAATAACTGTTTGCCTTGGTCAACAGGAGATCCGATGAGCTGACTGAGATCCCCGGCGATGATTACGCCGTCAAAGGGGGCTGAGATGGCTGCACGGGACAACTGCTCGTTGACCAGTGCAAGTTGCGCTTCTGCTTCCCGTGCCTTGGCGTCGTAAAGTTGAATTCCGGGCAGGTCATGATCAGCCATGGCATGGCGCAACTCGCTGAGATGCTGTTCCATTTCGCTGTGCCATTTATCGCGCTCCAGTTTAAGATCGCGATCATCAAGCACGCACAGAACTTGACCCTTCTTTACTATGTTACCGGCGCGTACAAAACTTTTTAAAATATATCCTTGAAATGGTGCAACGGCCGCGGATTGTACTTCTCCTTCGATAATGGTCTTGGCGGTAACCCTATAATCCACTTTGGGAATGGCCAATATGCCGACGCAGGCCATCACTACGACTGCAGCAAACTTCCAGGTGAAGTGGCCGGAGCCAAACAATCGCTTGTAGAGAGATATCAAGTCGTTCGAAATTCTTGAAATGTAGCCGCGTTCAGCCTGCTGCTTCTGATCGATGAGCGACGGCAACAAACCTGCGATGGCATTGACTGTAACGGATTCGCCATCGTCAAATGGCGAGGGCGTGGTGCGTTCGAACATGATCACGCCAGTCATCTGTCCGTTGAGAACGAGCGGCATGCTGTACACAAAGCCGGCTTTCCCCAGTGCCGCAAGTTCGCGGTGCGACGGGGTCAGCAATTGACTGTCATCTGCGGCATCGGCTAGCAGCTGCACCGGTTCGCCGGCATCCAGAGTTTCTTCCATCGCAGCGACATATTTTTTTACAGCGTCGGACTTGCTTTCGAACCAGGCGGCATCCGAGATGGCGGCGAGGTGAACTACATTGTGTTTGACGAGGCCAATGCCAACCCTTGAACAGTGAAGATCTCTACACAACTGATTAACGATGTCGAATAGAGTTTGTTTTAGGCGGACCTTTTTCAGTCCTGTGGTGATAACCTCCATGATCATGCCCGTTCGTGCAAGCCTGATGCGAAGATCTTCAGTTCGTCGTAACGAAAGCGCAGAACGCAACCAGCCGGATCCCCAATGAACGTGGCGAAACATCGACGTTTTCTTTTCATCATCAGCAGCGCGGAATTCAACGACGATCACTCCATGTGTGCTGCCCGCGTCGTTCAACGGATATCCAATGTGTACCGATTGTTCGTTTGCCTGCACCTTGCCATTACCATCACGCAGCGCGTCTTCTGCAACTCGGGTAAAAATGGAGTAATCGCGTCCCGCATCCGGCCAGACTGCGACGGGAACAAAGGACTGGGATGCCGCATCAAGAAGTAACACGGCGGCGGCGGAAATATCGTTTCCTTGTGCGCAGAACACCTGTAACCACGATTGGAAAAAATCGGCATCTGTCTGCGGTTGCGTAAAGGATTCCCACGCCGTATCAAGCGCGCCGTTTCTGCCGGCATTTGCAGTTGATTCGGCCGATGCCTTGTGCAGCTGGGAAAGCATCTCATTCCACTCCGTTCGATAGACCGCCAGTTTCACTCTGGGCGGCTTCCTGGGTTCGCTGGTGGAGAAAAGAATCAAGTGCGATCAAGTCTTTGTCGTGCAAATCACCAGTGACTGCTTTGATTCTGAAGAAATTGACGATGGAGTCATAGCGGATCTTTTGCAAGTCGCGCCACGCTTCCAGATAGTGCTGACGGCTTTCGAGTCTGTCGGTTTCAGACTTGAGGCCGGTGGTGGCGGCTTGGGTGGCAGTTTGCATGTCAAGTTCTGCCGATTTGACCGTCTGCAATGCAGCTTTAAGTTGAATCTGATTTGTATGCCATCTGAACCACGCAATCTTTCCGTTGGAACGTGCAGTGCGTGCTGCGGTGATGGTATCTTGTTGCGCTTTCCGGCGCAGTGCCATGGCTTCATCTACTTTTGCATGCTGTAGCCCGCTTGAGAACAGCGGAATGCTCAGTTGCAATCCAACTGAGCTCTGCTTGATATCGTAGGCGGATTGTCCAGGAAAATTTCCGCTTCCCTGCTTGTTGCGGCTGTAGGCTCCGACCAAGTCCAGCGTGGGTTCACTTCCTGCGCGTTGTTTTCTGACCTCAGCATCTGCTGCGCGGAATACTTCTTGCGCTGCCAGCACATTGGGATTGGTGTTATCGATGTTGTTGAGTAAACCATCCAGCTGAGATACGTCGCCGTTGGGTGTTGCATAGCTGGCGGCTAGCGCCGGAACAGGAAACGTGTCAATGGAGCCAACGATGTCTTCAAGGTTGGCAAATTTTTCTTCAAGATCGCCCCTTGCCGCAGCGAGCTGTGCGACCGCCTGTTCAAACTTGCTGCGCGATTGCTCCAGGTCAGGACTCGCAGAAAGTTGAAGCTGTGCGGCTTTTTCCTGTTGAGCGAGTTCACTCTGCGTCGTGTCAACAGTGGCCTTTGCTGCGATAACCGAATCTTGTGCCGCCATCACATCAAACCATGATTGTGCGAGCGCAACCAGCATGTCTTCTTCAGCTGCTTCAAGTTCAAAGCGCGATTGACCGGCTGTCGCACGAGCTTGTGATACCGCAATTGAATTGGCACGCCGCCAGATAGGTTGGGACAAATTGAATTGGACGCCCTGTCCCGGGTAGTGCGATATGTCATCGGAGCCAAACAGGCCCTGGGTTTCATAGTTGCGGTGGTACCAGTTTGCAGTCGCGCTCGCAGAGAGTTGCGGCATCATTTGCGAGAAAGCTTGCCTGACTCTGGCTTTCGCCGCGTCAAGATTGGCTTCAGCTCCCAGCAATTGCGGATTTGATTTGTGTGCCAATGCTACCGCGTCACCCAGAGTGATCATTTGTGCCTGTGTGCTGAATGCGCTTAAGCACATTCCAACATGACACAGCACTACAGATAGCATGCGCAAACGATTGATCTCCATGTTTAATTCCGTCAAATTTGTTTCTTTTCAATATTTATGAGTGCTCAATATTTCGTCCCGATGAAATCCAAAGATATCTCGTTTAGGGTGCACTTAAGTTCAGTATAGTACTTATTCGCGGCGATCAGTAATAACCAAATATTCTTTTGCAGCTCTTGCGGTCCACCGAAAGGTGGCTATATCCTCGCCCTGCATCTTTCAATTTGAACGCTGGATCATTACGGATATTTTGATTTGTGAAAGTGACTGTAGACTGGATGTGCATTGAAAGGTCTCTGTGCAAAGTGATCAGGGACTAAATAACAAATAACACTTGGAGCTTCGGGAATGTTGGGAATACATAGATTTTTTGCGGAAGATGAAAATAACGATAACGCGTGCGCCAGGGCAAATCGCCTTTTTTTCGCCTTGAATTTCCCCGGTCATTGAATGACTTGCCTCCTTGTCTGAAATGCGGACAGGGAAGGGATTTTGTTGCCAATACTTTTTAATCGACCAATCAAAATGTGAATTGGACGGATCAAACAGGAGCGAGTTGTGAAAGTTCAGCAGAATAACGGGTTAAATCAAAAATCTGATGGATCATCGCCTTCGACAGTTGCTGCGGCGATACGCAGCCTTCTTCGATCCGGTCAGGTCAGACAACAGCAACGTCATAATAAGGTCAAACCGGCGCCTGCACGGCGCGTTCATTTCGAGTCGCTCGAACCACGTGTTCTGATGTCTGCGAATCCGGTGCTGGTCACTGGTTCGCTGGATGCCCCGGGCGAAACCGACACCTATACGTTTACGCTGGATACCAACAGCCATATCGTTTTTGATTCGCTGACCAACAATTCGAATATCAACTGGACACTGAACGGGCCGCACGGCGAGAAAATCACCAGCCATAATTTCGCCAATTCGGACTCATCCAGTATCTCCGGAACACCGGTGCTGGATCTCTCGGCCGGCGACTATACGCTCACCGTAGATGGTGTGGGCGCCACTACGGGCAGTTATGGATTCCGGTTGATTAATCTCGCGGATGCACCGGTGATCATGCCGGACAATCCGCTGCTGAATGAATCATTGAACCCTGCGAGCGAGACGAATGCCTACCGCTTCAACGCCAGTGCCGGCGATCAATATTACTTTGACTTTGCGAACCTGGTGACTACGGGCGGATCGCGCTATGTGCATTGGCGCTTGCTGGACCCGACTGGCCGCACGGTGTTTGGCCCGAATCAAGTGAATGACCCTGCGGTGTATGGCAATTCAAACAATGATGTGGGTCCGCTGTCGCTGAAC
>DASZSV010000004.1:0-23616 GCA_035548495.1 Steroidobacteraceae bacterium | reverse complement strand
GCCGTGCGCCACTGCATGAATTGCCACCGGTCGGAACCATCAATGCACCGGATGATTTGGTTGCTTCTCCACTGCCACCTTTGGTCCAATAGGTTAGATTGTAGAAATCAACGCCACATGCTGGAGCGCCCGTCAGTTGCAACAATTGCGCGCCCGAGGCGGATGCGTTCAGTTCTGCCTTGAAAGTGTCGGCATCGACTGATGCAATTCTGAGGGGCGGATCATATTCCGCAGTGCCATTCGCCGTTGATGTGTTGGCAACCGAAGTATCCGTATTCGAACTGCTACACGCCGCCATCAACAAAGCAATGAGTATTACGCCATAAAGGCGATGGATGCTGTACATGCTTGCCTCCTCTTTAATTTGATATAGGCAAATTCTAAAGACTGGAAATATCCCGGCGTCTGTCATGCTTGTGATGCGGCGACGCTTGACCGCGTTGCCGGGATTGTATGCCTTTTTTTGAATTAGTGTACATGTGCGCGAGGGTTCTCGTTGCCCGCATGTAAAGATCGCAGAAGTTTAAGAGAAGTACTTACATGATTTCTCCGGATGACCTGCTCGAAGCAGTCCTGTTCCCGTTCGACACAATAAACCCAACAGAAAAGGACGGGTTAACCCATCCTTTTCTTTTTCGTCGCGACGACTCAGTGTTGCAGCGAGCTCAATTCAAATTTGATCGGCACACGCACCATCGCATCCGCCGCGAGTGGTGCAAAATGCCATTGCTTTACTGCTTCTAACGCCGCCGCATCGAGCTCACTGAACCCGCTGCTTTGAATCACATTAACGTTACGCACCCGGCCACCGGCATCAATCAGCACTTGCAGCAACACCGTACCCTGCTCGCCTGCCCTTTGGGCACCGGCAGGATAATGGGGATCAACACGATGTAACAGCGTCACCCGTGGCACCGGCGGAACAACATGCTGACCGGTAACGTCACCGGTGTGGATACCGGAAATGTCCGGTTGCGCAGGTGGAATGATGTCGGGTTCGATGTTGAGGTCCGGTTTTGGCAACTGTAGTTGTTGCGGCTTGAACGTGCTGTCCAGCATGTGTGACGGATTCAGCGGCGGCAACGGATCCACTTTGGGCGGATCAGCTTTGACATCGACATAGGTGGACTCTATTGGGCCAAGCACGGCCGGCCATCGGGCAAAACCATTGTTGAATGCAATCAATGCGACTGCGTGGATAAGAATGACGGCCGCCACGGCGGTTGTTCTGGGCAGCGTCTGACGAGGTTGATGCAGCGAATAAGTAAGGGACATAGCAACGCCTCCGGATCAAGACAGAGTTGATGGATGGTTACCACGAATTCGCAGCGGTCATATCAATGACCCACAGTCTGTAACTGCATCGACCACTGCGGCATGCAAAGAGTTCCATATCAGGCCAATGCTCATGCCGTTTCGTCTGTGATTGATTGCTCACTACGGCGCGTGATGCAGTTGGCGGATTGCATGCGCGAATCATTGGGTATTGACGGTTGCTGCCGACAAGGATATCGACGGGTTATCTTTCTTTCGCTGTTCCGGGAGCACATCATGCCTCACAGTCACCGCGCACCCTCATTGCTGGTACAAACGGTATGGCGTCTTTCAAGGCAACAACAGTTTCCCGTGCCCGAAGTGGCATTGCTGCTTTCGATTACCCCCAATCGTGTGGAACGCATTCTGGATGCCATGCACAAGCGGCGTGTGGCGCGTTGGCGATTGATATAGACAGTTGATGATATTGCCGGTCAGTCGAACTCGGTGGGCAGTTCAGGCTGGCGATAGTGATGATGCAACAATGTGATCTGTTCCGCGGTGATGCGTCCGGTTGACAGTGGCGGCAACGCATCCAATGCAAAGAATTCCACTGCATCGGTTTCATTGCTGATGCGCGCTTCGCCACCGGTGATTTCGCAAACAAACAACAGTTTCCAGATATGAAACATGAACGGCGGATAGTTGTGTCTGGCGCGATCATGCACCGCCGCCAGCTTCAAGACACGCGCAGAAAAACCGGATTCCTGTTCAATCTCCTTGGTCACCGACAATGATGGCCATTCATTGATGTCGGCAAAACCACCCGGTATTGTCCACTTGCCATCGCTGCGCTCACGCACCAGCAATACCGCATCATCACGGAATATGGCACCGCGCACATCCAGCTTGGGCGTGACATAGCCGTCTTCCAGTTGCCATGCCTGCTTCAACTGATTGCTGGAATAATCCGAGTCCATGCTGAGCAGGGCGCGTGCGATACTGGCGATCTCTTCGTAGCGCTCACGTTCGTAATCGCTTTGCGTGTAGTGCAATCCGGTATGTGCCAGCGCCAAAAGACGCCGGGCATGTTCAAGTAAAGTATTCATGACGGAATCCACCGCTGATATGAAACATGGAAGTATCGGCAAGTTGCCACTGTAACCAGTATAGTAGGACATTCTGCTCTTTCCGCATCATGCCCTCATCCACTGTCAGCCATCACAGCCATTCTTCGGCACAGGCCTCCACCCGGGGCGGCATCGCCGCAGCGACTGCATTTTTTGCCTGGGGATTATGGCCGCTGTTTCTCAAACCCCTGCATGAAGTAGACACACTGCAAGTCGCAGCGTGGCGCGCGGTACTGGGATGCATGGTGGGATTTGCGTGGCTTGCATGGCGCGGTGAACTGCACAAGGCGCGCAATGCCATCGCCAATCATGCGGTGGCAGTACGCCTGATCGCAACTGCATTGCTGTTAATGGTCAACTGGTCGGTGTACATCTGGGCCATTGCTCATCATCAGGTGGTATCCAGCAGTCTGGGTTACTTCATCAATCCGCTGATGAATGTATTGCTCGGCGTACTGGTGCTTTCAGAACGATTGAATCGTTTGCAATGGACTGCGGTGTTGCTGGCCACGGCAAGTGTCGCGTGGCTGACCATCAGCACCGGTGAACTGCCCTGGGTTGCATTGGCACTGGCGACATCATTCAGCCTCTATGGCTTGATCCGCAAAACCGCAGCGGTTGAAGCATTGCCCGGCTCGGCAGTCGAAACCCTGTTCATGTCGCCGCTGGCAATCGTGTTTCTGATTTACAACCAGTGGCACTTTGCCAATGTGCTGCATCATCGCAGCATGGAATTTTTCATGCTGTTCCTGTTTGGTCCGTTGACCACCGTGCCCTCGGTGCTGTTTTCTTACGGCGCGCAGCGCATCAACTATGCAACCGTCGGCATGTTGCAATACATTGCACCCACCATGCAATTCATGCTGGGACTGTTCCTGTTTCATGAAACGCTGTCGGCAGTACGCCTGTGGTGTTTCGTGGTCATCTGGATTGCACTCTTCATCTATGCAACCGATAGCTGGCTGCGCATGCGGATCACCAGAAAAAGCGCAATCGCCTGACTTGCGCAAACACCGGTAATTGCCGACGCATCATGTACAACTTGCATGATGCACACGGAGAAAATTCAGGCCGTCGTCCATTCTGCGCTGACGTATTTTCGTCATCATCATTTCATCAAGTTTTGCCGCTTTTTGCCGCTGTAGTTCCGGTGGGCTTTTTCCCAGCAGCCGGTGCGCCCTGATTGAAAGTATCTTTAAATGAGATTTAGTACACATTTTCTCGCAACGATCACACTGCTGATCACGGCATGTGCGTCGTCGCACGCTGCACTGGTGCCGCCGCTGGGCGCCAATCCCAACTTCAGCCGCTTGATGATGGAAGGCAGCAGCGCGTCCGTGGGTGAAATACTTGCGCTGCGACAGGACAAGTATGGATTCATGTGGATCGGCGGCACTTCGGGTCTGGCACGTTATGACGGTTATCGCTTCAAGGTGTTTGTCAACAATGCCAAAGATAAACACAGCCTGAGTGCGAATTTTGTCCGTGACATATTCGAAGACTCACGCGGCCGGTTGTGGATTGCCACGGAAAACGGCGGCATTCTGCGCTACAACCGCGCGCTGGAAAATTTTGATCGCATCGACTATGCGCCGGGTTCTTTCACAAACAACAAGAGCGGTGACTTTTATCACATCATGGAAGACAGCCATCATGTGCTGTGGGTTGCCGGAAGAAGCAGCTTCGGCTTTTATGACGAAGCCAGCGGCAAACTGGTACAGGCAAATCCGGGTTCAGCAAGCAGCGAGTATCTGAACTTCGGCATTGCACAGATCAGTGATGATGAGTATGTGCTGGCAACCTCCGGCGGCATGTTCTACTGGAACCGCAAGACCAACAGGGAAATTCAATACATGCACAAGGAAGGCGACCCTGCTTCGCTTGCCAACAATGAATTGCGCGATGTGCTGGTGGATTCACGTCACAACATCTGGGTGGCGACCGACATGGGCATCAGCCGCTTTCGTCCTGAAACGAGGGACTTTGAAAATTTTGTGCTGCCCAACACCAATCCGCACATTATCGGCACGCCGGTGTACTGTGTGTATGAAGACAGCGCGAAGATGCTGTGGCTGGCCACTGATGGCAATGGCCTGATGTATTTTGATCCGGTGAGCAAGCAGTATGGCGCCTATACCAGCAATGCCTCGTATGCATCGCTGGCACGTGCGGTGGTGCGTCGTGTTTATCAGGATCGCGCCGGTGATTTGTGGATCGGCATGTATCCGCTGGGGGTCAGTCACTACGACCGCAGCAACAACGACTTCACGCTGTACAACAATTTCATCCGCGACAAGGACGGCCTGTTCAAGAATCAGGTGCTGGCTTTCCAGGAAGATGATGATGGCAGCCTGTGGCTGGGCATCGACAATCTGGGTCTGGTGCATTTTGACCGCAGACAGAATACCTTCACACAACGTTATCACGGCGTGGATTTTTCAACCGGCGGATTTCCAAAAACGGTGTTGTCACTGCTCCGGGACAGCCATGACAACATCTGGCTCGGTGCCTGGGCGGAAGGCGTTACACGCTTCAACCTCAGAACAAACCAGCGTGATTTTTTCAAGACACCGGCGCATGGTGACGCCCAAACCGCATTTCCCGGCAAACATGTGTGGGCCATTCTTGAAGCACGCAATGGTGATATTTATTTTGGCACCATGGGAGACGGCTTTGTCACCTACAGTTATGCCACCGGAAAATTCACTGCTCATCCACGCAATCCGGAACTGACGCCGGACAGGACGCTGGCCTCCGGCAACATATGGTGCATGTATCAGGACATTGACGGAAAGATATGGATGGGCACCAGCGGTGGCGTTGATATCTATGATCCGGTGACAGGATTGTTCAGGCACTATCATCATGATCCTGATAATCCACGCAGCCTGTCACATGACTGGGTAACTTCATTCCTGCGCGATTCGAAGGGACGCATGTGGATCACCACCATGGATGGCGGATTGAACCTGTGGCATCCGGATACGGCAAGTTTCACTCACTATCGTGCTGATGATGGCATTGGCACTGACAGCACCCAGGGCGTGCTTGAAGACCGCAACGGCATGTTGTGGATCAGCACACAAATCGGCCTGGCGAAATTCGATCCCGGCAAGAACGTATTCAAGCGTTACAGCCAGAAGAGCTGGTTGCAGAACGGTGAATTCAAGCATGGCTCGCTGCTGCGGTTGCGCAATGGACAGCTGGCCTTCGGTGGCGTCAATGGTTTCAACATCTTTGATCCCGGCAAGGCGTCAACCAATGACTATGTGCCGCCGATTTATTTCACCGAGCTGAAACTGTTCGACAAGGACATCGTTCCCCAATCACAGGACTCGCCATTGAAGCAGTCACTGATTGACACCAGGTCAATCACGCTCAACTACGATCAGGATGTGTTCTCGCTGGTGTTCACTGCATTGAACTATCGCGTGTATGAAGACAATCAGTATCGCTACATGCTGGAGGGATTTGACAAGGACTGGCGCGATGCCAACGGCATCAATCGCGTTACCTACACGCACCTTGATGCGGGCACGTATACATTCAGGGTACGCGCTTCCAATGACACGGGCCTGTGGAACCCGCAGGAAAAAGATTTGCAGATCATTGTTCTTCCTGCGCCGTGGCGTACCTGGTGGGCGTATTCGCTGTATGCCCTGCTGGTGTTTGGCATCATCAGCTGGTACCTGCATGTGCAACGTTCCAAAATAAAACAGGCTGCATTGCTCAATGCCAAGCTGCTGGAGCTTGACCGGCTCAAGGACAACTTCATGGCGAATACCTCGCATGAGTTGCGCACACCGGTCAATGGCATTCTCGGCATGGCACATGCGTTGCGCGATGGTGATGGCGACGGATCACCGGCAGCGCTGCCACCTGCATCGAAGGAAAAGCTTGACGTCATTTTGTCCTGCGGTAAACGGCTGGCACGGCTGGTCAACACCATTCTGGATTTTTCGGCGATGAGCGAATCGCAACTGCTGCTCAAGCGTGGTTGTGTCAATCTTGCCAGTCTGTTGCCTGAGGTCATCGAGGAATGCCGCATCCAGCACACCCATTCCAGCGTCAGTGTCGAAAATCATATCAAGCCCGAGTTACCAATGGTGTTCGCCGACGAGGCGCGTACGGTCAGCATTTTCTACAACATCATTTCCAATGCATTCAAATTTACCGAGCATGGCTTTGTGCGAATCACCGCGTCAGCAACCGATACGCAGGTGAGCGTGAAGATCGCGGATTCCGGCATGGGCATCGCACAGGAAGACATTCGCAATATATTTTCATCGTTCTCGCAAGTAGCGCATTCTGGTGTGCATCAGAAGAACGGCACCGGACTTGGCATGGCCATGACCAAGTATCTTGTCGAATTGCACGGCGGCGCATTGATGGTGGAATCCACCAGGGGTGTGGGATCGGTATTCACTGTCACGCTGCCACGCGCCACGGATCAGCAGCTCACCGAGTTCAATGCTGCGCGCAGTGCTGCATCACAACCAGCTGCGGCTGCCGTGAAGGAAACACATCAGCACAGCAGCGAAACAGGACTGCCGGTCTACTATCCAAAGTCTTACCAGCAACATCCGCAACAAATCCTGCCGCGCATTCTGGTGGTGGATGATGAACCGGTGAACCGCATGGTACTGAGGCACATGCTGCTGAAACGCAACTACATCGTGTATGAAGCCGCCAATGGACAGGAAGCGGTGGATGCGATTGATCAGGGTTTCGTGTGTGACTTGATTCTGCTTGACATCATGATGCCCAAACTCTCCGGGCTGGAAGCGTGCAGGCAGATACGCCATCGTCATCCGTCCAGTCATCTGCCGATTATTTTCGTCACTGCAAAAACCCAGCAGCAGGATCGCGATGAATGCATCGCCGCCGGTGGCGATGATTTTCTCACCAAGCCCGTTGCCAACGATGATCTGTATGCGCACATGGATGCGCTGATGACACATGATGATCATCATTGACGCATACGCACCTCAGCATCAACTCAATCCCGGGCAAATTGCTGCGCCGTGACTGGCAGTTGAAGCGCTCTGCTCAACTGCTTTGTGTTTCGACACTCACTCAGGGCTGCGGGCCGTCATGGCCTTCGACGATGGTGAGGTCCAGCGTCGATACGTCTTTACGCAAAGTAATTGCGTATTGATACTCAGGGCTGTTCCAGCAATCCAGTGCGGCCTGATAACTGGGAAATTCAACGATGGTGTTGCGCGAACGGCTTTTGCCTTCCACAGATTCAAACCTGCCGCCGCGCGCCAGAAAACGTGCGCCGTATTTTTTCAACGGCTCCGCATTGGCCGCCATGTACCGCTTGTACTGTTCAAGATCGGTCACATCACTATGAATCATCCAGTAACCTTTGGGCATGAAAACTCCACGACTGTTTAAGGAACCTCACTCATTGCAGATTACTGTTGCATGTGCCAATGAGCAAGCATGCAAGATGTCAGGGTTCCTTTGCCGACAACTGTGCATTCAATTGCGCTGTATCGAGTTCGCCTTCCCATTTCGAAATGACAATGGTTGCCACCCCGTTGCCGACCAGATTGGTCAGGGCGCGAATCTCCGACATGAAACGGTCCACGCCCACAATCAGCGCAAGCCCCGCCACTGGAACCGTGGGTACTGCGCTGAGTGTGGCAGCCAGTGTGACAAACCCGCTGCCGGTCACAGCCGCCGCTCCTTTGGAAGTGAGCAACAACACGGCAAGCAGCGCAAGCTGCTGAACAAGAGACAAGTGAATATTCGTCGCCTGTGCAATGAATATCGCCGCCATAGTCAGGTAAATGGACGTGCCATCCAGATTGAACGAATAACCCGTGGGAATGACCAGCCCCACCACGGACTTTGAACAACCCAGTGTTTGCAGCCGCGACATCATGCGCGGCAGCACCGATTCGGATGACGATGTGCCCAGGACGATCAACAGTTCTTCTTTTATGTACAGAATGAATCTGACAATGCTGAAACCAGCCCGGCGTGCAATCATGCCCAGCACAATGAATATGAACAGAAAGCTGGTGAGATACACACTGATCAGCAGCTTGGCGAGCGGCAGCAGTGCATGCAATCCATACTTGCCCACCACAAAGGCCATGGCGCCGAATGCGCCAATGGGCGCAAGCTTCATGATGTAGCCCACTGCAATGAACAGCACATGCAATGTCTGTTCAATGAAATCGAGTGCGCCGCGCGTTTTCTCGCCCGCAGCAGCAAATGCAACGCCCAGCAGCACCGCGAGCAACAACACTTGCAATATTTCACCTCTGGCAAATGCATCAACAAAGGTGACTGGAATGATGTTGAGAACAAATTGCGCTACGCTCTGTGATTTTGCGCTCGCGGCATAACCCGCGATACTTGAAGTATCCAGTGTCGATGCATCGGCATTCATGCCGGCGCCGGGCTGGATGACATTGACGACAATCAGACCGATGATCAGGGCGAGCGAACTCACCACTTCAAAGTACAGCAATGCCTTGCCGCCGACACGTCCCACCTTTTTCATGTTGTTGACACCGGCAATGCCCGTGACCACCGTGCAAAAGATGATCGGCGCAATCAGCATCTTGATCAGCTTGATGAATCCCTGCGCCAGTGGATCGAGTTTTGCGCCCAGCGCCGGATAGCAGTAACCCAGCGCCACACCAATGACAATGGCCAGCAACACTTGAACATACAGGTGCCGGTGAATGGGTTGTTTCAAGGAGATTCCCTTTGTTATGGCGAGGGAAAACGAAAATCTTGTTATGAGAAAACTGGAGCGGGCGGTGGGAATCGAACCCACACGAAAACCTTGGGAAGGTTCCAGGCTACCACTACATCACGCCCGCATGGCTTTGCATTGTAAGCGCCTAACTGTTTTGTGCAAGCCACGATACACGATTGTCCAGCATCACCGGACGCACAATACCTGCCGTTGCGACCCTGCCGAGATACAGAAACGCCACAATGTGATCATCATCATGCAGTGACAATGCCTTTTTTACATGGACATCGTATGCGCCTGAACCTGTCTTCCACATGACACCGTACCCCAGCGCATGTGCAGCAAGAAACATGTTCTGTACCGCTGCGCCCACCGCAAGAATCTGTTCGATCTCCGGCACCTTGTTGGTCTTGTATACACGCGCAGCAACCGCAATGATGCAGGGCGCACGCAATACCTTGTCGCGTTCACGCTTTTGCTGATCCAGTGTGGCAACAGGATCTTTTGCCAGCAATGCCGATACCAGCACCTGACCAAGAACGGCGCGTGCTTCACCTTCTATCACCACGAAGCGCCACGGCGCGAGCTTGCCATGATCCGGTGCATGGGCACCGGCTTCAATGATGCGCATGAGATGTTCGCGGCTGGGCGCAGGTTCCTGCAAAGTGATGGCGGAAGTGCGCGTGTCAATGGCGGTGAATAAATCCATGATTGATCTCAATTGGTATTACAGATAGTCGTTCTTGAGTTGCACATAGTGCATGGCCGATTCGTGCAGTTCTTCGATTTCCTTCGCGCTCAAGTCGCGCAAGCGCCGTGCCGGCGCACCCACATACAAGCCGCCGGATTCCAGCTTCTTGTCCGGCGTCACCATCGCACCCGCGCCGACAAACACATGTTCGGCAATTTCGGCACCGTCGAGAATGATCGCGCCCATGCCGATCAATGAACAATTGCCAATGGTGCAGGCATGCAGTATCACGCCATGTCCCACAGTGACATCATCGCCGATAATCAAGGGAATACCCTTGGGTTTTTCTGCATGGGGACTGGTGACATGCAACACACTGCCGTCCTGAATGTTGGTGCGTGCGCCAATGCGGATGTCATTGACATCGCCACGAATTACGACATTGGGCCACACTGACACATCATCACCCAGCACCACTTTGCCGATGACGGTTGCTGCGGGATCAACATAGACATGACTGCCCAGTTGCGGATGAAAGTGCCTGTAGGGACGGATATTCATGCGCTTCGCCGATTCGTTCATACTCTTACTTGATGCATCAATTGCGTTGCGGTCCTTCGGCAAGACTGCGAATGGATGGAATGGCATCCACCCAGCCCAGCTTGCTGGAACAATAGATATTCACACCGGGATTCAACTGATCATGTTCCCTGAGCGTGCCAAGATGGATAACTGCCAGTCCGGGATATCTTTCCGGATTGATGTTGTATATGGGCGTTCCGCAGACTGAGCAAAAATGCTTGGTCGCGTGATCCGTTGCAAGATAGCTGCTCAGCGTATCATTGCCGGATTCAAGCTTGAATTCGTGCAAGCGCGTCACCACATACGAAGAAAATGCAGAACCATTGATGCTGCGGCACAGATTGCAGTGGCAATTGACCACTTGCAGCGGATCACCGGTGATGTATCTGATGTTGCCGCACTTGCAGGAACCGTTCATGCATTCTCCCCAAAGAACCGTGCAATCCGGCAGCATTCTGTCAGTCCTGATGCCAATTTGGAATCCTTTCTTGTAAGATTTCCAGCAGTTATTTTCGGGTATTTTCATGAACACATTGTTGAATTTCTCCGGCCTGCCGCCCTTCACGAACATCAAGGCAAGTGAAGTTGAATCTGCAATCCGCCAGTTGCTGGATGAGCATCGTGCCACGCTGCAGACCGTGCTTGCAGAAACAACGCCCACGTGGAACAACACCGTGGCCATACTGGAACAAATGCAGCATCGCCTGTCGCGCATCTGGTCGCCGGTGGGTCATCTCAACAGTGTCATGAACAATGATGAACTGCGCGCGGCCTACAACGCCTGCCTGCCATTGCTGTCCGCATGGCACACCGAGCTGGGACAGAATGAAAAGCTGTATCGTGCGTATGAATACATTCAGCAACATGAAGCCGCAACGCTGGATGAGGCACAGAAACAGGTGCTGAATCATGCCTTGCGCGACTTCAGGCTGGCAGGCGTTGCCCTGCCTGCGGACAAGAAAGCCCGATACAAGGAACTGATGGAACGCCTGACGACGTTACATGCGAAATTTGAAGAGAACGTGCTGGACGCCACCACGGCCTGGTCGAAACATCTCACTGATGAATCCCTCCTGAACGGATTGCCAACACCCATTGTCGAACGTGCGCGCGCCGCGGCCGAAGAAAAGCAACTGGCCGGATGGCGGTTTACACTGGACGCGCCCAATTACATGGCGGTGATGATGCACGCCGGGAATGAGTCCCTGCGCCGCGAGTTTTATGAAGCGTGGGTGACGCGCGCATCAGATCAATTTCATGTTGATGGCAAGAACGAAAGCAGATGGGACAACTCGCAACTTATTGAAGACATCATGCAGGTGCGCAATGAAGTGGCGCAGCTTGTGGGCTTCAACAACTATGCAGAATATTCACTGGCCACCAAGATGGCCAGGTCAGTGAATGAAGTGCACACTTTTCTTTCCGAACTGGCCGCCCACAGCAAGCCCGCCGCACAGCGCGAATTTGCAGAATTGCAGCGCTTCGCCGGCCGCGACACATTGAATGCCTGGGATGTTGCCTATTACGCAGAAAAACTGAAGCAGCAGAAATTTGATCTGTCTGAAGAAACATTGCGTCCCTACTTCCCTGTGCCGCAGGTATTGCAGGGATTGTTCACCGTTGTTTCACGGCTTTACAACGTGTCCATTGTCGAACGCACGGATGTTGAAAAATATCATCCGGACATTCAGTACTTCGATATCCGCAACGCAGACGGCAGCACCCGCGGCGGCTTTTATGTGGACTTGTATGCACGCGCGAAGAAGCGCGGTGGTGCATGGATGGATGACTGCATCGGCCGCATGCATATGGCGCAAACACAATATCTGCCCATTGCCTATCTGGTGTGCAACTTCATGCCGCCGGACAAGGCGAACAGCAGACCTTCACTCTTGACACATTCGGAAGTGGTGACGTTGTTCCATGAATTTGGTCATGGCCTGCATCACATGCTGACACGCGTCAACTATCCCAGCGTTTCCGGCATCAATGGTGTGCCCTGGGATGCGGTGGAACTGCCTTCGCAATTCATGGAAAACTTTGCATGGCAGCCTGAAGTGCTGCCGCTGATTTCGAAACACATTGATACCGGTGCAACACTGCCGGCAACAGAACTGCAACGATTGCTCGGTTCACGCACCTTCAATGCTGGCATGCAGACTGTGCGGCAACTGGAGTTTGCCTTGTTCGATCTGCGCATTCATGCGGAGTATCAACCGCAGTCCGGCGCGCGCATCCAGAAGATCCTCGATGAAGTGCGCGATCAGGTTGCGGTGATCAAGCCACCGGCATTCAATCGCTTTGCACACAGCTTTTCGCACATCTTTGCCGGCGGTTATGCCGCGGGCTACTACAGTTACAAATGGGCAGAAGTGCTGGCCGCCGATGCGTTCAGCGCATTCGAGGAATCCGGTGTGTTCAACACGGCCACAGCAACCCGTTTTGCCAGCAACATTCTCGAACGCGGCGGCAGTTGCGATGTGATGGATGCGTTTGTGGCCTTTCGCGGCAGAAAGCCGGACATACAACCATTGCTCAAACAATTGGGACTGGCGGCATGAGTGTTCATTTGACAGTAGCGTGTGCATTGAACCGTTGCCGCCTTCAAATGCCACTTACCATTGCCGAAGCAGCGGCGGCAATTTACCCGGCAACAGACAAAGTGTGAGCCATGTCTCGCATTTGAATTGTTACACATAAAGAGTCGCTTGCAGCCACGTTGCGACATGGACATTTGAATTGCGCCAATTAGACTGCGGTAATTTCATCCTCCCGCAGAACTCGCGCCATGCAACACCGGCGTAACGATTACGACGTTACCAACACCGTACAAGTCAGTTCACCTGATGCTGTTCGTCGTGCCGTGCGCGAGCTGTATCAGCAGAACTGGGCGTACTTTGATTTCAGCCGCCTCGATACCGCGTTTACCGATTTTGCGCGGCTGTTCAAGGGCGATTATCCCGGTTACTTTGGTTGTGACACCGTATATCACGACACGCAACATTCGCTGGATGGCACACTGGCTGCGGCGCGTTTGTGTGTAGGCCATGACCGCACCCGGCGCACCACTGAACACATCGGTCCGGAACGCGCCATGCTGTGTGTGATCTGCGCCCTGTTCCATGACTCCGGATACATTCGCAGCAAGAATGAACAGCAGGTTCGCAATGGCGCCGAGATGACACGCAATCATGTGTCGCGCAGCGCGCAATTTCTTGCCGGTTATCTGCGCACCATTGATTACGCCGAATGGATTCCCATCGCTACACAGATCGTGCACTTCACCGGCTATGAAATGCGTTTCGACCAGATCACGCTGGATAATCCGCTGGATCGCATCACGGGTCACTTGCTCGGCACCGCCGACCTGATTGCGCAGATGTCCGATCGTTGTTATCTGGAAAAATGCCGTGACCGTCTGTATCCGGAATTCATTCTTGGCGGCATTGCCGTTGCAAAAGATGCCACCAGCGGCGAACCCAAAGTGGTGTACAGCAGCGGACTGGATGTATTGCGGCAGACACCGAGTTTTGTCGACGGCATTCATCGCTCGCATCTCGATGGCGAATTCGACGGCCTGTATCACTGTGTTGAAGCTTTGTTCAACGGAAACAATCCATACACCGATGCCATCGAACGCAACATGGAATATCTGCAGGAAGTGCTGCGTTCCGAACGCTGGCCGATGTTGCGGCGTGATCCGCCGTGTTTTGCTTCAGAAAAAAATCCCGTACAGAACATCCGTTCGCTGGCGCTGAATCGTCTCAAGGATTTGTGGGAAAAACGTTAGTCCCCATTTTTACCGTGCGGACAGAAATGAGCGGCAAGTAACCTGGTTAATAGGTTACTCAAGATTGACTGAAAGTTAGAGTGAAAAGTGCGGGCTTGCCGGCAAGTATTCGTCGGATTGATCTGTCATCACAGACTGCCAATCAACGCCAGCACCACACCGGCAACAATCAATATCAATGCGAACGATTCGTGCACGCTGGTTTTTTCGCGCAAGTACCAGTGCGCGAACAACAATGTAAACACCACTTCAATCTGCCCCACCACCCGCACCAGCGCCACCGGCGCATTGGCAAAGCCAATGAACCAGCAGGCCGAACCCAGCGATGCAAGCACACCCACCTGTAGTGAAACACGCCAGGTGTTGATCGCCCTTTTTAACGTTTCCGGATCACGCACTGCCAGCCATGCACAGTGCACCACTGTTTGAATGAACATCACGACTACCAGCGAAATCAATGCCGCAAATGTTGGGTCATTGACATTCAGATCATGAGTGGCACGTTTGACGAACACCGATGTGATGGCGAACAGCGTGCCCGCACCCAGTCCGCATCGTGCAGCCGGACTGATGAAAACTTTCAAGATACTTTGACTCTGGAGTGCCTGACCCCACAAAGTAAGAATCAGCACACCGGTGATGCCGCAACCAATGGCCAGCATGACCCACAATGACAGATGCTCACCGAGCACAAGCCATGCAAACAATGCCACCTGCACTACTTCAGTTTTCGCAAACGCAGTGCCCACCACAAAGTTGCGATGACCAAAGGCGGCAATCAACAGAATGGTCGCCAGTATTTGTGCAATAGCCGCGACAGCAGCGTCGATGAAAAAGATGAAACTACCGGCAGGCAGGGAAACATGGCGCCATGACATGTACGCCATCAGCAATACAATGCCGATGGGCAACCCATACAGATAACGAACCAGTCCGGCACCGCTGACGCTGATCATGGTCCGCAAGCGTTGCTGAACCGCGGTACGCCACGCCTGCAATAACCCGGCAAGCAATGTCGCCGGTAACCAGATGATAGAATGAATCATGCGCTTCAACCGTATTGAATACGGCGAGGATCATGCTTTCGAATGAGGAGATTTGGAATCATTGAATGGTGATGTGGGCATCGCCAAAGAAGATGCCGTATGCATTGCGTTCAATTGAGGTGATCAACGTGTAACTTGCATTCATTCCATTCATGGGGAAATTCGTCGCGCATCTTGGAAAACGGAAAAACTGACGCACCAGCTCCAAAGCACCAACCCAACAAACCATGGTCATCTTCTTCAAAGAGATGAGCTAACAACTCAGCTACTGTTATGCGGCCGCCCTGAACTGCATCGCTAATTATTCTGGATAATCTCTTGAGCGTTAATTTGTAACCATTAGATAGTGCTTCTCGCTTGTCCAGTTGCAAAATTTCCACCGTTTTAACACCCTTATTTGACCAGCGATTATCATGCACATTGAATCGTGCGGTTATGCACCCAGTCTGGGGATCAAAATCTAGATGCTCCCAAGGGTTCTCAATACACGGGTCTATAAGTTGCGGCAATCCATTTTCGAGTGGAAATTGACTTCCTTTTAGTCGACCACATTCACTACAGCAGAGCAGAAGATTCGACCATTCGAAAGCGACCTCCGGGAAATGCGCCTTCGGCCGAAAATGATCAATGTCACAACCGTGAGAATCCACGCAATACATGCATCTTTCTCGTGCTCCCGCCATTTCTTTAAGAACCACAAGCAGATCTCTTATGCTTTTCGTTTGTCTGGCTTGGTTCCAGCTCACAGCGATATCTAGCGTATGATTCTTAACGTCTTCATGGACTCGAGCCTGCTTCATCTGCAAATAGTTCTGGATCTTTGCAGGCAATTGTGTTCGATTTACCGCCCTCATGCTCTAGAGCTCTTCATCCGTATCAGCAAACAATTGCAACTGCTTCAACTTATTCTCTTCCTCGAGCGTTAGAATCGCGCCAGCTCTCTGCTTTGCCTTCAGTTTTGCATAGTCGGCGCGTCCTTTCACTGCGCGCGGTGATCTCGTATTTTGGAGGCCGAATGCTGCAGTCAGCAAAATGGTATCTGGTCGTGAAGAAATTACTATATTTTGCTCCTCCACAGTAAGCTGGCGCACCAATTGATCACTGCCTGGCGCAGGCAAAACAAACAAACCATTATCGTCTGCGGCCTGACAAATTATCGGGCTATGAGTTGTTACGAGAAACTGAATGTTTGGGAAATGCCGTTTCAGCCAAAATCCAATGTCTCTTTGCCACTGCGGATGGAGGTGCGCATCGATCTCGTCAATCATCACAACACCACTTCCTGTGATTATCAGTTTCCCGTCTTGATCTCGCTCAGATATATGATCGATTCCAAAGGTCGAAATTAAGTGACGTACAATGTCGGTTAGCAGTGCAAGTGCAGCTCGATAGCCGTCACTCATTTCAGTCCATGCCAATTGGACACCGTGGCGATCTTTAAGCCACAGCCCATCAGAGTCGACTCTGTCAACCGTTATCTGATTTGGCATTAGTTCATCCCGCAAGACTTCCAGTAATAATTCAAGCTGCTTGGATGCGGCTTCTGATCCTTCGAGCTTCTTGTGATTCAGATTTCTCAACCATTGATCAACTTCAAAGAGCGACGCCGCTTCTTGAAACATGGTGACAAAGCGTTCAGTTGTTGGGCTGACCATCAATCGTGTTGCTTCTTGCGATGCGCCAAACACTCTACGAAACGGGCCGTACCCGCAAGAAAACCAACCGCGTGCCGTTGCAGACCAGAGCCCTCGATTCACGAGCGTTGATTTGCTTTGGGTCGCAGTCAATTCGACAGACCCTTCCTTGGCACCTGCTTTTAGGTGGACAGACGCTTGAAACTTGTTGTACGCCGTTTTTCCTTTGTCCGAGAATTCGTCCACTTCCTTTGTAGGGACAATACTCAGCTCGATTTTCGACTCTTGATTTTCCGAGTCCTGACGAATCCAGCCACGAAAGTCTGACTGCAGCGACCTGGATACTTCGCGACCAGTTAACGCTATAGCAATCGCTTTGAGTAAAGTACTCTTGCCCGATCCGTTGTCGCCAGTAAAAACGGTGAGTCCGGCGTACTTGTTGTTAGGTCGAGAAAGGTCAAGTTCCGCGTGCTTGAAGCCCTTAATATTGATCAGAATCACTTTGTCTACGTACATGCTTTCTTGAATCCTATTAGCTGTCTTTGCGCGAATACCAAAACCTTCAAAGCAGGCGTGCGATATTCGCTTTTGTGCTGAGACGTTGTCGGGTTGAGGAATTGAGGTCAACGTTCTCAACAAACATTAAGCCGCATAATGTGCCACCATTACAAACCAATCACTACGCCGATATCGCCAAGCGTTCCGATGCATAAATACGTTTTGCAAAGTAGTACAGTCCCACCACACATGCCAATGTGGTCACGGTGCACAAACCGCTTTGCACCAGCGAGATCGTTTCGGCGCGCAGCAGCCGCATGAAGATGAGCTGCTGGCCGAGCAAGGGAATGGCATAAGCCCAAAGCTGCGGCTTGAATGGCAGAATGGTCAACACCAGCGATGGAATCATCGGCACCAGTTGAATCAAGCCCAGATAGGTTTGCGCTTCGCGAAAGTTTTTGGAGAATGCGGTCACCAGTGTTTGCACAATGGAAATAAGCAAAATCAGCGGCAGCATCAACGGCAACGCACGCAATGCAAATCCAACATTCAGCACCACAATGGTAAGCAGGTCGGATGGCAGGTAGTAACCGGCAATGGCGAATGCAGCAAGGCTGATGGCCACACTGACCAGACTGAAACTGCAAATGGCGGCCAGCTTGCCCAGCAACACTGAATTGGTTGGCACCGGATTGATAAGCAATGGCTCCAGCGAATGACGTTCGCGTTCACCCGCAGTGGCATCAATGGCGAGGAACATGCCACCCATGAATGCGGTAAACACGAGGAAGTACGGCAGCATGGCAAACACCATGGCGCCGCGCGCCTGTGGCGTGGCCTGATCACGTTCCGCAATCACGACGGGATGCATTATTGTGGGCGACAGTCCGCGTGCAATGATGCGCATGGCGCTTTGCAATTGCGAATAGCCGTTGAGTACATTACGCAGACGTTGCACCTGCGAGTTGGCTTCGCGGCGCGACGAATCATAAATGATCTCCACCTGTGCCGGATGCCCCAGGCGCCAGTCGTTGGCATAGTCTGCAGAGATGCGCAGCACCACATCGCGCTGTTGCGAACGCACTGCACCTTCGGGATCTTCAATGGGCGGCAACACTTGAATATCGGCCTGCTTCAATGCGCTGATCAGGTTGGGCGCGAGTTCGGCGCCAATCACCGGCAGCGGCAATGGCTTCTCCGCCTGTTCCACTTCATGCGCCACGGCAAGACGCAATATGATCAGGAAAATCACCGGACCCATCAATGGACCCAGCAACAATGCGTTCAGCAACACGCGTCTGTCGCGCAGGCTTTCGCGCATCTCCTTGAGATAAACAACAATCGCCGGCAGGCTGAACCATTTCATTCCAGCTCTCCCGCGTCGGCGCCGATCAACTTCACAAAGGCTTCTTCGAGATTGCTTTCCCCGGCCTGCCAGCGCAATGTGTCAGCGGTGCCCTGCGCAATGACGCGACCGCGCGCGATGATGACAACGCGGTCACACAACGCAACCACTTCCTGCATGATGTGTGTGGAGAACAGCACGCAACGTCCGTCAGCACGCAACTGCTTGAGAAATTCGCGCAGGCTGCGCGTCGCCATCACGTCCAGTCCGTTGGTGGGCTCATCAAAAATGACATTGCGCGGATCATGCACCAGTGCGCGTGCAATGGCAGTTTTCACACGCTGCCCCTGCGAGAATCCTTCCGTATAGCGATCGGCAAATTCATTCATCTCCAGCATGTTGATCAGTTCGTCAACGCGCGGCGCAATGGCTGCCGGGCTCAATCCCTGCAGACGTGCGTAGTATTCGATGTTTTCGCGCGCAGTAAGACGCCGGTACAGTCCACGTGCATCAGGCAGCACACCAAGACGCTTGCGCACTTCAAGCGCATGCGTTGCGGTGTTGAAACCATCCACGCGCACTTCGCCGCGCTGTGGTTTCATCAGGGTATACAGCATGCGCAAGGTGGTGGTCTTGCCTGCGCCATTGGGGCCAAGCAGGCCGGTGATCTCGCCATCATGTGCCTCGAATGACACATCCTGTACGGCATTCACATTGCCGAAACTCTTGTGCAGGCCCAACGCTTCAATCATGGACCGGCTCCGTTGTAATCAATGAACATGGGAATGGCCTGCAATGAATCGATGCATGTTGCATCCAGTGTTTGCGGTTGCAGTTTGTTGACAAACTTTTCAATCAATCCCGGCACGCAGCGCGTGTTCATCACGGCATGGCCCTGCCCGTGCAATATCAACACGCGTGCATTGCTCAGGCCTTTGGCAATTTCCTGCGCATAACGCGGCGGCGTCACCGGATCGAATTCACCGCTGAGAATCAGCACCGGCAGTTTGGATTTGAAGGCATCATGAAAATCCGCGGGCGCCTTGCCATGCGGCCACGCGGGACAGGCATTCTGATAAAACTCGATCAATGAATTGGCGAGCAATGTATTGTCATCCTTTGGATCGGGCTTGAGCGCATCCGCATCTTCTGCACACATCACTGACAATCCCATGCCGGTGTTGATGGCATCACCAATACCTTCCGTAATCAACTGCACCTGTCCAAGCAATGGCGCGTAGTTGCCATGCAAGGCATCGTTGGTCATCAATGGCAGCAAGGCACTGGTGACAGGATTGTATGCATAAAGACGCACCAGCCCTGCAAACGCGCCAGCGGACAAGGGCTTTTGCGCAAGTTCAAAGGTGTTTGGATCGCGTACTTCGACGACCACCGGCTTTTTCTGCAGGCGTTGATGCAGAATGTGCAGATTGGCATAGGCATCACCGAACTTGTCTTTGCACGCCGGTGTGACATTGCATGCAGCAAGCTGCTGCTTCAATGCCTGTTCCAGCGATTGCGCATGTTCCGATCCCAGCACCAGTGTATTGGGTACCGGACTGTCCAGCACAATGCTGCGCACCGCATCGGGATAACGCATCGCATACTGTTGCGCCACGCGTGTGCCATACGACACACCAAGCAGATCAAACCTGACCGGCATCTGCTTGCCATTGGATGCTTTGACATCGGCATTGAGTGCAGTGCGAATCTCTTCCAGATCGGCAATGGCATCGGTGGTGGTATAAAAACGCGTATCTGCCTTGCCATCCAGTTCTTTCACACAACGCCGCATCATGTCCTGCAAACGTGCAGGTTCAAGTTGTTCACCGCCCACTTTGTCGAGCAATGATTTGCCAAAAGCCTGTGTCTCCGGACAATCAAGCGCATTGGAACCGCCGGTGCCGCGTTGATCCACCAGCAGAATGTGATGGCGCTTGCGCAAGCCGGCAAACACATCGCTGATGCCGGGATAGTCATTGATGGCCGATCCGCCCGGACCGCCATCGAGAAACACCACCATGTCGGTATCCGGTGTGGCCGCTTCACTTCTGACCACGGCAATTTTGAGATTGATATGGCGTCCATGCGGATCAGCGCGATTTTCTGCAACAGAGAATGTCGTGCAATATGCCGCCACCGTACTGCGTCCGCTGCGTTTGCCGATTTCACACGGCTGCAGGTGCAGGCCGCCCAGCACCAGCTCGTCCTGTTGCACCGTTGCCTGCGAATGGTTATCGCCCTGATGTTGCATGATCTTGCTGACGGCAACACCCGCAAGCAACAACAGTGCAATCATCAAGCGCAGTTTGAATTTCATGTCAATGAGTAATGAACGTGGCGATCAGGTGATGGGCAAACAGCAAGGACTGGCGGGCAGGAATCCGTTGGAGCATCGCGGACCCGGACAAACAGACGACAGCGGCAAGGCTATCATTTGCAACAGGTTCCAGTAGACCATTATGTGATCGTGCCTTGATAATACGCAAGGTCAGCATCGTGTCGCCAAACTCCATCATGCATCCATTGCCCGAACCGTTGCACTCAATCATCACCGCTCAAGTGGCGTCATTCAGTGCACAGGCAACTGAAGAACAGCGTGCTGTGCTGGCGGTGCCTGCCATCAGGGAATCGCTGCCGCTGGTGTGGGCCAGCAGCGAGTTTGTCATGCAGGCCTGTGTGCGCCGTGCTGCATTCCTGCCGGCGCTGGCAAACAAGGATCAATTGCTGAACGCCGTCGATATGACACACTTGCAATCCGTGCTTGCAGAGATGCTTGAAGGCGCAACCAGCGATGCTGATCTGCAAAGTGCATTGCGGCAGTTCCGGCAACGTTACATGGCGCGCATTGCATGGCGCGATATTGCTGGCTGGGCCAGTCTCAATGAAACCCTGCTGGAATTGTCCAGTCTCGCTGACGTTTGTGTGCAGGCGGCTTACCAGCATGCCTATGCCAGCTTGAGCAACATGTATGGCATGCCCATTGGCAATGAATCGCACCAGCCGCAACACCTGATGATTCTCGGCATGGGCAAGCTTGGCGGCCGTGAACTCAATTATTCATCGGACATTGATCTGATCTTCCTGTTTCCCGAACACGGCGAAACCAACGGTGCATCGCCCATATCGAATGAAGAGTTCTTTCTGCGTCTTGGCCAGCGCATCATTCAGCATCTTGCCAACAAGACCGCGGATGGCTTTGTGTTCCGTGTGGACATGCGCCTGCGGCCTTTCGGCGACAGCGGACCATTGGTAGTGAGCTTTGACGGCCTTGAAGACTACCTGCAACAACATGGCCGCGACTGGGAACGTTATGCGTTCATCAAGGCGCGGCCGCTGACGGCGGTTGAACTGTATCCGGCATTGTATCGCGATGTCATACGGCCGTTTGTCTACCGGCGTTACCTTGACTTTTCTGTATTCGAATCACTGCGTGAGATGAAGCAGATGATCTCGCGCGAAGTGGAACGCCGTGAACTGCACAATCATGTCAAGCTGGGGCCTGGCGGCATTCGCGAAGTGGAATTCATCGTACAGGCGTTCCAGTTACTGCGCGGCGGCAATGATCGCGCATTGCAGTCCACCGAACTGCAAACCGTGTTGCCGCAACTGATACATCATAAATTGCTCAACGCCATTCAGGTGGATGAGTTGCTGCAAGCGTACAGATTCCTGCGCAAGGTGGAAAACCGCTTGCAGCAATGGAGCGATCACAACACGCATCAATTGCCGGACGATGAACCCGCACGTCTGCGGCTTGCGGTATCACTGGGTTATCCGGCGTGGCATGATTTCCTGCAAGTCCTGGACATGCATCGCCAGCATGTCAGCCGCTGGTTTGCCATGCTGGTGTTTGGTACCGAACAGGAAGTGGATGATACCGGCAATGCGCTGACCGGCTTTCTTGATCCCAGCGCCAATGACGAAGAACGCCAGCAGGCGATCAAGCAACTTGGCATTCACCATCCCGCGCATATCACTGCACAACTGCTGCAAGTACGCGACAGCAATTACTACAAGCGGCTGGATGAAACCGGCCAGCGGCGTCTGCATCAGGTGGTGCCAAAGCTGTTGCGGCTGATCGCCGGGCAGAGTAATCAGGAGCTGGTGTTTGCAAGGATATTGCGCATCATTGAAAAGATCGGCGGCCGCACCGTGTATCTTGCATTGCTGCACGAACATCCTCTGGCGCTGCAACGGCTGGTCACGCTGTGCGCACAGAGTGAATTTCTTGCCGAGCAGATTGCGGCGTTTCCATTGTTGCTGGATGAACTGATTGATGAACGCCTGCTCAATGAATTGCCAACCCGCGATTCATTGATGAATGAATTGCAGTTCAAGCTGGAACACGGTGATTCGCAGGATGAAGAACGTGACATCGAATTGCTGTGCGAATACCAGCGTGTCGCCATGTTCCGCATTGCCGTTGCCGATCTGCATGGCCGCCTGCCCTTGATGAAAGTCAGCGACCGGCTCACTGATCTTGCGGAATTGATTGTGCAAAAGACATTGCAGATGGCATGGACACAACTGACACAACGTCATGGCGTTCCGCTGTGCGGTGCATCTGCCGACAATGCACAACCTGCTGGTGTCATGGTCGTCGCCTATGGCAAATTCGGCGGCATTGAACTGGGTTACGGTTCTGATCTCGATCTGGTGTTCCTGCACAATTCCAGCGGCGCCTATCAGCAAACCAGCGGTGAAAATTCGCTGGAAAATGCGGTGTTTTTTGCACGCCTGGGCCAGCGGCTGGTGCATCTGCTGGCCGCACATACACGTGCTGGCCGTCTATATGAAGTGGACATTCGCCTGCGTCCCAGCGGCAAGGGCGGCCTGCTGGTGCAGAGCCTGCAACGCTTTGATGAATACCAACGCAAGGAAGCCTGGACCTGGGAACATCAGGCCTTGATCCGCGCACGCGG
>DASZSV010000003.1:0-173410 GCA_035548495.1 Steroidobacteraceae bacterium | reverse complement strand
TCATGCCCCTCTCCCACTTCCATCCTGCCGTTCAACAATGGTTTGGCCGTGTGTTCAACACACCGACCACGGTGCAGTTGGATGCGTGGCCGGCGATTCAAAGTGGTTCGCATACATTGATTGCCGCGCCTACAGGTTCGGGCAAAACACTGGCTGCTTTTTTAACTGCGATTGATTCACTGGTGCGACAGGCGGCGACAGGCTGGCTGGAAAATCAGACACAGGTCGTTTATGTCTCGCCGCTCAAAGCATTGTCGAACGACGTCGAACGCAATTTACAAGTTCCATTGCAAGGCATCACCGAAGAACTACTGGCCCAGGGATTTGCTGCTGCTGAAATTCGCGCGCAGGTGCGTACCGGTGACACCTCGCATATTGAACGATTGGCCATGCGCAAACGGCCGCCACATATCCTGGTGACCACACCTGAGTCATTGTATCTGTTGCTGACCAGCGCATCGGGTCGTGAATTGTTGTCCACCACACGCACGGTGATCATTGACGAAATTCACGCCGTCGCCAACAGCAAGCGCGGTTCGCATTTGATGTTGTCATTGGAACGACTCAGTGCATTGTGCGCGCATCGTATTCAACGCATTGGCTTGTCGGCAACACAAAAACCGATAGAAGACATTGCCAACTTTCTGGTGGGCGATGTCGCAAAATCAGATCAACAGGATATTCAGTCTGATTGCGTCATCGTCAACAGCGGTCACATCCGTGAGCGTGATCTGCAACTCCAGTTGCCCGATGCACCACTGGAAGCCGTGATGTCGAATGACATCTGGCAGAACGTGTATGACAAACTGGCCGCATTGATTGATGAACACCACACTACATTGATCTTCGCCAATACACGGCGCATGGTGGAACGCGTCGCGCGACAACTCACCGAACGACTGGGTGAGGAACATGTCGCTGCACATCATGGCAGTCTGTCGAAAGAAACCCGCTTCGATGCAGAACAGCGTTTGAAAGCAGGCAAGCTGCGCGTGCTGGTGGCAACAGCTTCGCTGGAACTGGGTATTGATATCGGCGATGTGGATCTGGTTTGCCAGCTCGGCTCGCCGCGTTCCATTGCAGCCTTCTTGCAACGCGTGGGCCGCGCCAATCACTCGGTCACCGGCATTCCCAAGGGAAGACTGTTCCCTTTAAGCCGCGATGAATTGATTGAATGCACCGCATTGCTGGATGCCGTGCGCCGTGGCGAACTTGACAAGTTGATCATTCCACAACAACCACTGGATGTGTTGTCACAACAGATTGTTGCCGAAGTCGCCGCGCGTGAATGGGATGAAGATGCGTTGTATCAACTGGTCACTCGCGCATGGCCATATCGCCATCTTGCACGGAAAGAGTTTGATGATGTCATTCGCATGCTGTCCGAAGGCTTTGCTGGCCGCCGTGGACGACAAAGCGCCTATCTGCATCGTGATGCAGTCAACAAGCAGTTGCGGGCGCGCAAGGGCGCACGTCTGACTGCGATCACCTGTGGCGGTGCGATTCCCGATGTGGCTGATTATCAGGTGATACTGGAGCCGCAAGGAACCTTCATTGGCACCTTGAATGAAGATTTCGCGATTGAAAGTCAGGCTGGCGACATCTTTCAGCTCGGCAACGCTTCGTATCGCATTCAGCGCATTGAATCGGGCCGTGTGCGCGTGGAAGACGCAAAAGGTTTGCCGCCCACTTTGCCGTTCTGGCTGGGCGAAGCACCTGCACGCAGCAATGAGTTATCGCAGGCCGTGTCGCGATTGCGAACGGAAGTAAACGGCGTATTGATATCTACTGATACAACCCACTTACAAGCATGCCGCGAAATGTTGATCACACAGCATTCGTTGCCGCCGCATGCAGCGGTGCAGATTGTGGATTATCTCGCTGCGGCGAAGGCCATGCTGCAACATCTGCCCACGCAATCGTGCCTGGTGCTGGAACGATTCTTTGATGAAAGCGGCGGCATGCAACTGGTGATTCATTCACCGTGGGGAGCGCGTATCAATCGTGCATTTGGCCTGTCATTGCGCAAGCGTTTTTGCCGCAGTTTCAACTTTGAATTGCAGGCTGCCGCAACGGAAGATGCGGTGATTCTGTCGCTGGGTGAAACCCACAGCTTTGCGCTGGAAGAAGTGGCGCGTTATCTCCATTCAAACACGGTGCGTGACATTCTGATTCAGGCCATGCTGGATTCGCCGTTGTTCACCACACGCTGGCGATGGGTATCCAGCATCTCGCTGGCCATTCAACGTTCACGCGCGGGCAAACGCACACCGGCGCCATTGCAACGCATGGCGTCTGAAGATTTGATCTCGGTGGTGTTTCCCGATCAACTCGCCTGCCTGGAAAACATTCAGGGTGATCGTGAGATTCCCGATCATCCGCTGGTCAATCAAACCATTCATGATTGTTTGCATGAAGCCATGGACATCGAAGGGTTGGAAACTCTACTGAAAGGTCTCGAAAGCGGTGCAATCAAAGTGCAGGCTTGCGATCTGCCCACACCCTCGCCGTTGTCGCAGGAAATTCTCAGTGCCAAGCCCTACGCCTTTCTCGATGACACACCACTGGAAGAACGGCGCACTCAAGCGGTGGCCAGCCGCCGCTGGCTGGACCCGCAAACTGCTGCTGAATTCGGCAAGCTGGATGCCAGTGCCATTGCACTGGTGCGCGACGAAGCCTGGCCAAGCGTCGATAGTGTGGATGAACTGCATGATGCCTTGATGTCACTGGGCGCCTGCACTGAAGCAGAAGTGAATCGCAGCGGCTGGCCGCTGCTGTTTGATCAACTGGTGCACACGGGTCGCGCGGCGCGTTGCGTGATTCAGTCAACCACATTGATGGTGGCGACGGAACGGCTGCCCATGATTCGTGCGATTTATGCAGAGGTGCAAGTCACACCTGAACCTCAAGTACCTGCAGAATATGCAACGCAAACGTGGGATCGCAGTGATGCGATTGTTGAATTGCTGCGCGGACGATTGCAAGCCAGCGGACCGGTAACCGCATCATCACTGTCGCAATTATTGATGATTGCCATCACGCACATTGATGCGGCATTGCTGACACTCGAAGCCCAGGGTTTCGCCATGCGTGGGCAATTCACACCGGATGCCACACAGCTTAAGCAACTGGAATGGTGCGAGCGCAGATTACTGGCGCGCATTCATCGCCATACCATTCAAACACTGCGCGCGGAGATTGAACCCGTCAGCGCGGCAACGTTCATGCGTTTTTTGTTGCAGTGGCAGGGCGTGATACGCGAACCGCGTCCGCAAGGTGTCGAATCGCTGTTTTTCATCATTGAACAACTGGAAGGCATCGCCATTCCCGCCGCTGCGTGGGAAAACGATGTGTTGCCGGCACGGCTTCATGACTACGATCCCAACTGGCTGGACAGCGTGTGTTTATCGGGTCGCGCCATGTGGATGCGCATGAATCCGTCGAGTGCCATCGCACCGGTACGCACCACACCGATTGTGCTGTTGACACGCAAGCATGCACGCCTGTGGCAAGGCTGGGTGGAACATGGCAATCACCAGACCAGTACACTGTCGCTGTCACATCCCGCGCAACGCATGCTGGAATATTTGCATCAGCATGGCGCTTCGTTCTTTGCCGACATCATGCAGGGCAGCGGTCTGTTGCAGTCTCAAGCCGAAGATGGTTTGAGTGAACTGGTCGCCACCGGCGTAGTCAGCGCGGACAGTTTCAGTGGTCTGCGCGCACTGGTGTTGCCGATGGATCGCAAACGCAAGCTGGCTTCAAGAGGCATGCGCATCGCGCAGTTTGGTCTGGAAGATGCAGGACGCTGGAGTGTGGTAAAGCATGCGATCAACACTGAACAGGATTCGCTTGAAACACTGGCGTTCATCTTGTTGAAACGCTACGGCGTGGTGTTCCGCAAATTGCTGGTGCATGAAAGCAATCAATTGCCAGCATGGCACGCCTTGCTGCGCGTGTTCAGACAACTCGAAGCGCAGGGACTGATTCGTGGCGGCCGCTTTGTTGCAGGTGTGACCGGCGAACAGTATGCATTGCCGGAAGCAGTAACGTCGCTGCGCGCGCTGCGCAAACAGCCCGGTGATGGCAAACTGATTTCACTGTCTGCTGCCGATCCATTGAATCTGAGTGGTGTGCTGATTCCGGGTCCGCGCATTCCAGCACTGACCGGCAATCGATTGCTGTTGCGTGATGGTGAATTGATCGCCAGTTATGCCGGTGGCGAAACAACTTTGCATACGCAGTTTGCAGCGGCAGATGAATGGGCCGCGCGCAATGCCTTGCTGCATAAACGGGTGATGACACCCGCACAACCGAGGTTGAGTTAGCCTGGAATCCTGAGTTCCAGAAACACAGTTGTGGTTGAGTGCCGGCCTCTGCAATTTTCGAAACCGTAAAAACAGGATGTTTTTAGCGGAGTCTACATGGACGTATTCACGACGATTTTGAAAATTGCAGAGGCCGGCACTCAACCACTGTGAACAACAGAGGTGTATGGTGAATGAATCCAGAAAACGCATCTGGCGCGACGACGTGACACTGGAATGGTTTCGCGAACGGTCACGCAACACCATGTCGGAACACATCGGCATTGAGTTTACCGAACTGGGTGATGACTATCTGCGCGGCACCATGACAGTGGATTCGCGCACCTGTCAGCCGATGCGCATTTTGCACGGCGGCGCCAATGTGGTGCTGGCAGAAACACTGGCGAGTATTGCCGCCAATGCCATTGTCGATCAAACACGATTTGCCTGCGTGGGACAGGAGATCAACGCCAATCATCTGCGTCCGGTTGCCGAGGGAAGAAGTGTCACCGGCACAGCACGGCCCATTCATATCGGCGCAAGGTCGCAGGTATGGTCAACTGAAATCGTCAATGAACGCGGACAACTGGTATGCATTTCACGCATGACCATTGCCACTATCAATCGCGCAAAGTAAAGGATTCCTCACATGGCAAACAGCAACGCGCCTTTTCATCCCATCATCTATGTGCGTGGTTACGCCATGACACAGCAGGAACAGGATGACACCACCGCCGACCCGTTCTGCGGATTCAATGTGGGATCAACGACGTATCGTGCTGTGCTCGACAAGGACAAACCGGCGCGCAAGTTCATTTTTGAATCACCTATCCTGCGTCTCTCATCCGGCTTTGGCTATGGAACGGTGTACGAAGATGGCGTGGACATTGTTGATGCCGAATGGCAGGGTGAATTTCAGTATCGTTCGATTGTTGTATATCGCTATTACGAAGAAGCCTCGGCATTGCTGGGCACGGGCAAACTGCCCACGATGGAGCAATTCGCAAAGGGCCTGAATGATCTCATTCTGCGTGTGCGTGATTTGTGCGTCGCCAATGCAGACAACAAAGTCGACAACGACAGTTTCCGCTGTTATCTGGTGGCGCATTCCATGGGCGGACTGGTGTGCCGCGCGTTCCTGCAGAATCCCGCACTGGGTGATGATGCGGCGCGCCGCTGTGTGGACAAGTTCTTTACCTATGCAACACCACACAACGGCATTGAACTCGCTGGTATCAATGTACCCAAGTGGTTGAGCATGGATGACATGAACAATTTCAATCGTGATCGCATGGCGCAATATCTCAATGTCAAGCCGCTGTACGACAAGACACAGCGCGTGGACTGGCTGCCGGAATCCGTGCTGTCATCGCAAAAATGTTTCTGCATGGTGGGCACCAATCGCGCAGACTATGATGTTGCCGCCGGATTGTCGCGCGCCTTCGCCGGACATGGCAGCGATGGCCTGGTAAAGATCGACAATGCATCGGTGTGGGGCGTGGATGATCATGGCAATTTCTCTGCGCCCTGCGCCACGGCACATGCCTATCGTTCGCACTCGGGATACTTCGGCATCGTCAACAGCGAAGAATCTTTCCAGAACCTGACGCGTTTTCTGTTCGGCGATATTCGCGCCGATGTCTGGGTCGATGTAAATGACGTGCAATTGCCGCCCAAATTGCAGGACAAGGCGGACAGTGTGAATGCGTTGTATCAGTTTGAAGTGCTGCTTGCCGCCAAAGGCGAACGCTGGTATCTCACCCGTCGTGTATCGGAAGAAGACTCGCCTGCGTGCCGTACCCACAGGCAATTGACCGACACAAATTCCGCGTCGCGCAGCATTTATCTGACCACGGCCTTTCTCGCCAACGATCAACAATCAACATCAAAGCGCCCCGTACTGTCGTATGCATTGACGCTGGGCATCCGCGTGCCGGATTACGAAGTGGACAACAAGTTCTGGTTTGACGGCCATTACGAAGGCGGTTATCTGTTCCGCGATACATTGATCATTGAACTGTCGCCGCCGCGCAGGCAAAACCAGGACTGGATCATCAAACAGGGCTGGCAAAGCAACAAGGTGGGCGTGGCCACCAGCAAGGTCAATTACCAGACACTGGAAAATGGCCGCATCGAAATCAAGGTGCCATTCGCCACGGGTTCTGCGCCGGGCATCGGCGGTCAATTGAAATTTGTCATCAGTGCCTGGAATGCCGCCTGAGCGGGCGTGACGCCTCGAAGAGATTCGGCAATAATAGGCGCCCGCTTAACGGTCCGGTTTCACGAGAACTTCATCATGGCATCTGCGTTGCACAAGATCATCCACACCCAGCCCAATGCTTTAAATCAATACGACGTATTTGCAGACGACCTGCCGCTGAGCTGCCCCATGCCCAGCATGCAGAAATGGAATTCACATCCCAGAGTATTTCTGCCCATCGAAGAAACCGGCTGGGCAAAGTGTCCTTATTGCAGCGCTGAATATACGTTGAAGAAAGGCTAGCGCCGGTCACTTGTAGTCCGCGTAACTCTTTTCTTCAACGATCTTTGATCCCAGCTTGTCGTTGATCCTGCGCTTTACTGCCGCACGATCATCATTGGTGAAATACACCGCTCGCGCAAGTTCAATGAATTTTTCGCCAAAGCGTCTGGCGCGTTCTTCGTCACGGATGTGATCTTCAATATCCCACAGCGCCGCATTGATACGCTTCAGTTCCTGCCATTCAGCAGCGATGTCAATGTTTGCGTAACCGGATTTGTTCCAGGTATCGGTGAGCAACTTCAGTTCCAGCCGCACATTGGCCAGCTTCTTCTCATCCGTGATGCGTTCGGACTTGATTTCCAGAATGGTAAGTTTGTCGATCAACTCACCCGGAGAAATGGGTACATGAATTTCCGCCACAGCATTTCCTCAACTTTGCAATCGTGAAATTATACCTGCTTGCGCTTCTCAAATTGCGCCATCACACCATGCAATTTCCTGATGACATCTCTGGGTGTGATCAAGTCCATCACTCCCTCGCGCTCAATCTTTCTTGTCCATGGCACCTGCGATGCCGGCTTGTGCAACAGCATTTGCGCAGCGGTATCAAAACGGTCAATGCACCATTGGCGGCTCAGATACGGTCCACAACGGGTTACACGCGTGGCAGCATACAGGCCGATGACCGGTGTGCCGACCATCGTGGCCATGTGTGCAGGACCGGAATCCGGTGATAACAGCACCGTGGCGCGCTTCAAGGTTGCCAGCAATTGCAGCAACGTATCCTTGCCGATCAGGTTGTCACATGTATGGCGCATGCGGGCAACAATATCCCTGCCCATCTGCATTTCAATGTCACTGCGCCCACCGCATAACAGTACACGCATGCCAAAACGTTCGATCGCGTAGTCAGCCACTTCGGCATAGTATTCAGCACGCCAGTTGCGCAGCACATGACTGGAACAGGGACTGATGATCAGGGTGGGGTGCGCATCGGGAATAACGCGTTCTGCATATTGCTGCGCCTCAACCGTAAGCGGCACATGCCATTGCAGAAGACGCTCATGAACGCCGAAGTATTCGGCAAATCCGAACAGGCCGTCGAGCACATGCTGATTTTTTTGTGGTGCAATTTTTCGATTGGTGAACAGCCATTGCAGTTCGCCTGCGCGAGCGCGGTCAAATCCCAGCTTGATTTTTGCCGGAACCAGCATGGCAATACGGCTGGCGCGGAATGCAAGCTGCATGTGCATTAGCACATCAAATGAACGGCCGCGCAGTTGCTGCTTCAGTTGCCTGTAGGCCGCGCTTCCCGACTTCTTGTCAAAGACAATAAACTCAATATCGGAAATATGGCCCAGTAGTCTGGCTTCCAGCTTGCCGATGATCCATGTAAACGTGGTATCCGGCCATGCGTGTTGCAATGTACGCACCACGGCAAGCACATGACATACATCGCCCAGCGCGGACAGACGCAATATGCACACGGATCTGGGAGGAACGTTATTCATTCAATCATCACGGAAACAAGACCAGGCTGCTATAGTAGGCGCGATCACATGTTCATTGATATGCAACAACCCGTCACATCAAAAATAGCAGGCGGCATCCTATACGAGCCCTCCTTGTTCGGTAAGCCCGAACCGCAATTATTTGAACCGGCATACTGGTTGTCACGCGACACCGCGGCTTCGATCCAGGGTGGCCGCGGACAGGTGCTGTTCATTCATGACGGCGATCGTCGCTGGGTACTGCGTCATTACCGGCGCGGCGGATTGATTGCCCGATTCAACAAGGATCGCTACTTGTGGCGCGGTGCTGAAGCGACGCGGTCATTCCGCGAATGGCGTTTGTTAACAAAGCTGATCGGGATGCAATTGCCCGTGCCTGTTCCCGTGGCGGCCAGATATGTTCGTGGACTGGTCAGTTACCGTGCCGATCTGATCACCATGGAAATTCCCGGCGCGCGCAGTCTCAGTTCATTGCTGATGAATTCACCGATGGAGAATGCCCGGTGGCAGCAACTTGGCAGAACAATGGCGCGCTTCCACAAACTGGGTGTGTATCATGCGGATTTGAATGCGCACAACATCGTGTTTGACCAGATGGATGCCATTTACGTACTCGACTTTGACCGTGGCACGATCCGCTCACCAGAACGCGCATGGATTGATGCCGTACTTGCACGGCTGCTGAGGTCATTGAACAAATTGAAAGCACAGCGCGACATTCATTTCAACGATGAGAACTGGCAACAACTGCGTGCTGCTCATGATTCTTTCATGACTGCTGGCTGATGCTTTGCATAGTAATCGGGATAATCCGCGGTCAATCCCTTGAAGCGCCGGTGAATCCATAAATATTGCTCCGGAACACGGCGGATGTGTGCTTCGATGATGTGGTGATAACGCACAGTATCGGCCACTGCATCATCACCCGGGAAATTGTCGAACGCAGGATAAATCACCAGGCGATAGCCGCTGCCATCAGGCAAACGTTCCGGCATGTAGGGCAACACGGCCGCACCGGTCATTTTTGCCAGACGCGAAGTGGCTACATTGCTTGCACAGGGCACACCGAAGAATGGCACCATCTGTGCACCCTTGTTGCGATAGCTTTGATCAGGTGCATACCACACCGCTTCATTGCCCTTGAGCGCAGTGATCAACGTACGCACATCATCACGACGGATGGCCCGCTTCAGGCGCCGTGCACGATTGCGTGACAGGAAGTATTCCATTACCGCATTGCGCGTCGGACGATACATGATATTGAACGGCATGCGCACCGCCAGTGCCCAACCCGACATTTCAATGGTGGTGAAGTGGGCGCATAGCAGAATCGCTCCCTTGCCTTTGTCGAGTGCAACCTGCAAGTGCTCCATGCCTTCAATCTGCGTCAAACGCAAGCAACGTTGCGGCGAACCCCACCACGATAACGCAGTTTCAAACAATCCCATTCCCAGGCTTGCAAAATGTTGCTGCACAATTTTTTTGCGCTGGTTGGCGTCCAGGCCGGGAAAGCACAATTGAATGTTGCGTCCGGCAATGCGGCCAAAACGCAATGGGAGAACCCGCAACATGAAACCCAGTCCACGGCCCATGATCATCAAGACGCCATACGGCAGGGGCACGCACAGCCGCAACAGACCCAGACCCAGCCAGGTTGGCCAGTAACGCGGAGCAAACAAGCGCAGATGCATGGAGCTTGGCAATGTGAATCGCAAATGAACACTGTTTTTATGAATGCCAAGCTTACGACGCCGCCTCGTGCAAGCCAAGCTCAGTTATGATTGCATCTGGATATTGACTCCATAAAACACATGCTGATTCGCACACTGTACTTGGTATTGATTCATCTCGCTGCGCCCATCGTGTGGGTGTTGACGGCGCTGCGCGGTTTGAGTGATCGCAGTTACTGGGATCGCTTGCCGGAACGGCTGGGTTATACGGCGCTGCGATTCACCACACAACCCATCTGGATTCATGCTGCGTCGGTCGGTGAAGTACAGGCCGCAACGCCGTTGATCCGTTATCTGCTCGCCAGACATTCATCGCGTCCGCTGCTGATCACCACTGTTACACCCACCGGTGCCGCACGCGTGCATTCATTGTTTGGCGCGGGCAGTAATCTGCAACCTGATCAACAAGCGCGACATGCGTTTCTGCCGTATGACACACCACTGGCGGTAAGACGTTTTCTGCGGCGGGTGAATCCATACTGCCTGATTGTGATGGAAACCGAATTGTGGCCGACATTATTGAGTGTCTGCACCCGGAAGAAATTGCCGGTGGTACTGGCCAGTGCGCGTGTTTCTTCGAAAACAGCAACGCGCTATGCCACATTCAGACCATTGTTTGCCAACAGCCTGGCGCATGTATACGCAGGCACACAGACCGTGATTGATGCTGAACGTCTGCAAACACTAGGCGTGCCACAGACACATTTGCAGGTCACCGGCAATCTCAAATTTGATATTGAGATTGCCGCGGATATCTCGGAGGCAGGCAAACACTTCCGGACATTGCACGCGGCGCATCGTCCGGTATGGATAGCAGGCAGCACACACGAAGGCGAGGAACCGTTGATACTGGCAGCGCATCAGGGTGTATTGAAAACCTTTGCCGATGCACTGCTGATCATTGCACCACGTCACCCGCAGCGCTTCCAGAACGTGACTGCGTTGCTGCGTTCCCAGAACATTTCGTTTGTCACGCGCAGCAGTGCCGCGCCGCTATCATCCGGTCACACCGTTCTGTTGCTCGATACGCTGGGTGAACTCACGCAGTTTTATGCAGCCAGTGACATTGCCTTTGTGGGCGGCAGTCTGGTGCCAGTCGGCGGTCACAACCTGCTGGAACCGGCTGCATTGTCATTGCCAGTGCTGACCGGTCCATACACATTCAATGCGCCGGATATCGCGCAGCGTTTGTCGGATGGTGCAGGACTGCGCTATGTGTACTCCGCCGATGAACTGGCAACGGTGGTCACGGAACTGTTCAGCGATTCTTCACGGCGCGTCAAACAAGGATCGGCCGCATTTGCGGTGGTGCAGGAAAGCAGGGGCGCATTGTCGAGACTTGCCGCACTGATTGAAGCACAGTGCCGGATGAATTAGAAAACTCCGGAAAAATCCGCACTTCAGCACATGAGTGCGACAGACAGGCGATGCAGAGTGGAAACACACTGCATCGCAAGCACGTGATTGTTTATTACTTGGTCAGCCAGCTGTTGATCAGCTCGAGATCGGCACGCGACAGTTCGCCGCTGGTTTGTTTGAGCGTGATCAACTGCGTGATGTACTGATAACGGCTTTGTTCGTACTGTACTTCTGCCGTCAACAATGCCTTGCGTGAATTGAGCACATCAATGGTGGTGCGCGTTCCCACATCAAAACCGGCCTCGGTCGCCTGCAACGCCAGTTTGGCTGATTCATAAGCCTGCTTGTTGGCTTTCACCAGTGCAATCGCGCTCTCCATGCCAAGAAATGCATTGCGTGCACCGCTATCGGTCTGACGCGTTGCCAGCTCCACATTCTCACGGGCGGCGCGTTGCAGATACGTGCTCTGGCGAATTTGTGAGCTGATCATCCCGCCCGAGAACAGGGGCACGGAAATACCCACAGATACGATAGTGCCGTTCCAGCTGTGAATGCCATTGGATGTGTCGAAGTCATTGAAGGTTTTGTTGTTGTTGTATGAGGCACCCAGCGTCAACGAAGGATAACGATAGGTCTTGGTGGTACCCAGATCGTAAGTGGCCATGTCCAGCGACACGCGTGCCGCCGCCAGATTGAGATTGCCGTCCAGTGCTTTCTTCACCCAGTCTTCTTCATTCTGGGGTTCAGGCATGATCAAAGGCATGTCGTCCACCGGCGCTGCCAGTTTGTCAACAAAGGTGCCCGCAATGACCCGCAGTTGTTCCTGGGCGCTGGCCAGCGCCTGCTTGGATGAAATAACTGTCGCACTGGCCGCATCACGTGCAGCGCGTGCTTCCTGCACGTCAGTGTTGGCGCTCAATCCCACCTCAAAACGCTTTTCCTGCTGTTCCAGCTGTTTGTTGAATGCCGCAAGGCTGGCCTGCGACGAAGTCAGCACATCCTGCGCACTGAGCACATTGAAATAGGCATTGGCAACACGCACCGCCAGATCCTGTTCGGCAGCGTGATAAGTGATATCGGCCTGCGCCAGTACGTAGTCGGTGTGCTTGAGATTGCGCAACATCAAGGGCAGGTTGATCCTTTCTTCTGCATCCAGGCTGAACGAGCCGCCACGCTTGGTATATGCGTCGGTTGGCTGCGGTCCGGTTGGAAAACCGACCGCAGCGCATGCCGCTGAATTCGCACTGCACGCAACGGAAGACCAGTTGGCATTCGCCGAAATGTTGGGCAGCAATTGCGCCCATGCCTGCGGATGCGCTTCGCGTGTTGCCAGCCGGTTGGCATCGGCAGCGCGAATCTGTGGATCGTTCTGCGCCGCACGATCGTATATTTCCAGCAATGTGGTGGCATGCACCTGACTGGCGATGCCGGTCAACAATGATGCGGCAATCAAGCCGGACAATTTAGTAAGACTGCGAATGTTCAACATTATGATGATGCTTCAATAAGTGGGAATGGTGGGATCAACATCACGCGACCAGGCCAGAATACCGCCGCTGAGATTGAGTGCGCGAAAGCCATTTAGTTGCAACAATTTTGCGATTTCAAGACTGCGCCGTCCTGAACGGCACAGCACAACGACCTCGTTGTTGCGATCAAGTTCATTCAAACGGGACGGCACCGCAGCCATGGGAATATGCACCACATCCGGCACACTGGCGATGGATAGTTCCCAGTCTTCACGGACATCCAGCAAGGTCATGACATCGCCTCGTTCGCGACGCTGCAAGAATTCACCCGCGGAAATCTCGGTTACGGAGGAGGCGTTCATGATTGACCTAGGTAAGCACTGATTGAGTTGGCAGATTACCGGCCCGGCCGGTTGGCACTGGTTGAAACACGTGGGCTGGCGAAACTGCATTTTTCACGGTTGGCACTCGTTCAGGAATACCTAGAACACAAAGGCGGGAGGATTTGTTGCACCTTGCAGCGGAGGAATGTCGGTTTCAAACAAGACTTCCCGTTGCCACTGGTTGGCGCCCACACGAATCACCCGCATGACCTGCATGACCGGCGATATACCTGAAATCATCACCAGACGGCCGCCCTGATTCAGCGCCCGTTCAAAACGTTCATCGTACACCGGCAATGACGCGGTGATAAGAATCGCATCATAATGATTACCGTTCTTTAATTGTGTGCCATCGCCGGTTTCCACCGTGGCATTGTTGATCGCCGCAGCCAGCAGGTTCTTGCGTGCCTGTTCTGCAATATCGGGTTGCGGCTCCACACAAATGACTCGCTTGGCAAGTTTCGCGGCGCAGGCGGCCAGATAGCCATTGCCAACACCAATCACCAGCACTTCATCAGAGGATTGCAGCGCGAGCGCCTGCAGCATGCGGCCTTCAACCTTTGGCGGCGGAATCTGCTGGTGTTCTCCCAGCGGCAGGCTGGTGTCGGCAAAAGCCAGATCGCGATATTCGGCGGGCATGAACACTTCGCGCGGCACCACCGTCATGGCCTGCAATACCTGTTCATCCAGCACTGACCAGCTTCGCACCTGCTGGGTAATCATTTGCTCACGGCGTGCCTCTGCATCTGGAGTCATGGAATTGCAATCTCTCCCGGTTATTAGAAGAAAAGGACCTGAAGGGAACTCAGGGCCAGTCAACTGATGTAAATTAAAGGGTGCTAAGCCTACGAAGTTTATGTCATCCGGACAAGTCGGAATCCGCAAGCAACAATTTTTTCGCAGGGTTGATGGTTTTACACCTTGGAAATCGCATTGTAAGTAACCGGATTTGCCTGCCGGAAGCCATAACACCCACGATGAGCTGGCGACAGGGTCGTCATTGTTCAGGCCGTCCGCCGGCATTGCAGAGAACGACGCCAAGCGCAGCGCCAACCACCTTATGGTCAATAATCGCAATTGACATGCGGGGCATGCGATATGCTTCTCGTGCCTCATTGCGTCCGCGATGCGCAGAGGGGCATGTTTTCTGCATTGTTTGACTATTCAAATTAAAGTAATGATTGGGGATATGCTCGTTCCGAAAAACAGAAGGTGAGAATCGCGTCGATGGCTGGAGTGTTGATACTGCTGTTGATCATTGCATGCGGAGGGCTGGCGGCCATGCTCTGGCTGCGTCGTCGTGATGCGCAAAACATCAACGCACTGGTCACGCACATCGAAGCTGCCAGCACTTCCGGTACGCGCCGCGCAATGGTGCCGGCCAGCGGTATCACTGCACCACTGGCAGATCATCTGCGTCCATTGCTCGATCAAATTGCCGCACAACTGCACTTGTTGCGCGAACAGGACCGGCAACTACTTGCGGTACTGGAACATTGCCGCGAACCCATGGCGTTGCACGGCGAACGCCTGCTGTTTGCAAATGATTCATTTGCGGCGTTGCTTGGAAAACAGCGTGGCAGCGATGTCCAGGGCAAATTGCTCGTAGACATGGTAGCCAGTGATTATGCGTCGCTGCTCAACAATCATCTTTACCGCGCGCTCAACGATGAACCCGTTCCCGACCGTCTGGAGCTGGAGTTGCATCCACGCACAGGACAGATTGCCGTGGTCGAACTGACGCAGCAGCCCATCGACTATCAGGGACAACAGGTGTTGCTGCTCAGCATGGTGGAAATGACACCGCGCAAAACACCCAATGCCAGCAAGGAAACATCTGCATCACGCAGCACTGCATGGGAAACGCTCGATTCACTCGGCGAGGCAGTGATCAGCACCAACGCGCGGGGTCATGTGGAATACATCAATCGTGCTGCGGAGCAGATGCTCGGTGTGTCCATTGTCGACGCGCTGGACAAGCCATTCTCCGAACTGGTGCCACTGGTGGATGAAAACGACCGGCGTCCATTGGCAGACCCGGTGAAGCAATGCCTTGCTGCTGGCACCAGAGTGACTGCCGGACGGCGCAGCCTGATGCTGGGACGTACCGGCAGCGAAGATCGTTCAGTGGATGTGTCGGTGGCGCCGCTGCGCAATGCGTATGGTGAACAGATGGGCACTGTCGCGATGTTGCGTGATGTCAGCGAACTGCGCGGCATTACACGGCAGATGTCATACCAGGCCACTCATGATGCATTGACCGGTCTGGTAAATCGCCATGAATTTGAACGTCATACGCAAGAAGCCATTGAAGCAGCACAGACCACCAAGACACATCATATGTTGTGTTATCTCGATCTCGACCGCTTCAAACAGGTCAATGATATTGCCGGACATCTTGCCGGTGACAGCCTGCTGCGCGAAGTGGCTTCATTGATCAAGTCCGCAGTGCGCGATTCGGACGTGGTAGGCCGGCTGGGTGGTGATGAGTTCGGTCTGATTCTCAAAGGCTGCCCCATGGAGAAAGCCACACACATTGCTGAAGACGTGGTGCGCAAGATCAGTGAATTTCACTTTGTGTGGAAGGATCGCATCTTCAATGTCGGCGTCAGCATTGGCTTGATCGAACTGTCGGTGGAAAGCGGTTCGCTGGAAGAAGTGCTCGCGGCGGCGGACTCGGCCTGCTATGTCGCCAAGCGCCGCGGCAATCACGTGCATGTGTATTCGGCACAGGACGAAGCGGCTGCACGTCAACGCGGCGAGATTCACTGGTTGCAGCGTTTGCAGCTTGCACTCAAGGACGACCAGTTTGAATTGATGGCGCAACCCATCGTTGCCGTGTCGGCCGAACTGCGCAACAACGGACCCGCGCTGGAAGTGCTGTTGCGCATGCACGATGATCATGTGCCCGAAGGCATTGCGCCGGCGGAATTCCTGCGCGCTGCAGAACGTTATCGCTTGATGATGGAAGTGGATCGCTGGGTGGTGCAAACCGCATTCACCGCACTGGGCCGTGGCGGCATCCGTCTGCCACCGGGACGCAGTCTCGCCATCAATCTGTCCGGCCAGACACTGGGCGATCCGGCGTTTCTCGAATTCGTTGTTGAGTGCCTGGATCGCAGCGGCGTATCTCCACGGCAGATCTGCTTTGAAGTTACCGAACAATCGGTGATGACCAACATTGAACACGCACGGCGTTTCATTGGCGTGTTGCACGGCATGGGTTGCCGTTTTGCGCTGGATGATTTTGGCCGTGGTCTGTCTTCCTTCGGCAATCTCAAACATCTGGCCATTGACTATCTCAAGATTGATGGCTCGTTCATCCGCAACCTTGCCACTGACACGGTCAATCAGGCCATGGTGGCGGCAATGGTCAAACTCGCGCGCACGCTCAATTTCAAGATCATTGCCGAACAGGTCGAGGATCGTTATTCACTGGATGCAGCACGCAACATGGGTGTGGACTTCGTACAGGGATACGAACTGGCACGGCCGCAACCGTTGACACGTGTTGTCTCACGCGCACCGGTGATTGCAGGATAAGCAGCAACAGCGGTTACCGGAAGCCGTTCCTGTGAATCTGTGCCGTTGCCGTGTGTGATTGCTACCGGCGCTTATGCATTGATTGCACTTTCGTTACCACAACCGCTTGGCTATGATCGCCTGCAAGCCTGAGGGAACTCATTCAACTTCATCGGGGCACGGCGCATGGAATCATCCTCCACGTTGTCTGGCGACGAATATTCACGCTTGCTGTTCGACGAAGCAACGGATGGATTGTTCATTGCCAATCCCGCAGGCAAGTTTGTCGCTGTCAATCGCAGCGGCCATCAATTGTTCGGTTACGACAACGGAGAGTTGTCCGGCAAACCGGTAAGCATCCTCGTTGCCGATCATGAAGTTCCGCGCCTGGAGACAGCACTCGCAGCGGTGATTGAAGGCCGTGTTCAAACCGGCGTCTGGACCATGCGTTGCAAAGACGGCAAGATCATTCATGGTGAAGCACGCACACAGCGATTGAGCAACGGTTTGTTGCTGGCAGTGATTCGCGAGCTCGGCGCCAGAGACGAGTACGCGCTGCGGGTACAACGTTCTGAAGCGCGCCTGTGGTCCATTCTGTACACCGCGCCGGACACCATTCTCACAGTAGATCTCGGCGGCAAAATCCTGTTCATCAATCGCACGCAGCAGTCGCGAACGCTGGATCAGGTGGTCGGTGCAAGTTGCTATGACTTTGTACCTGCCGAATCGCGTGAGCGCGTGGCGCAGGCCATCGAGCATGTCTTTACCACGCGCCTGATAGATGAATACGAAGTGCTTGGCCCGGCGGATGCGGACGGCAATCGTCATTGGCACTCGGTGCGCGTTGGACCCCTGATCAATGATGATCAGGTCATTGCCGTAACCATGTGCGCCACGGATGTCACCGCATACAAACGCGAAGTCACACGCACACAGGAATTGCTGGCACAGTTGCACAAGATCGCCAGTCTGGTTCCCGGCATGGTGTTCCAGTTGCGGCAACGCGCGGATGGCAGCAGCTGCTTTCCCTATGTCAGCGGGTTTATCCGCAGGTTGTTCAATCTGTCGCCGGAGTCGGTGCAGGACGATGCAAGCGCCGTGTTCTCCAGAATTCATCCCGAAGATATCGACAGCGTCAACACGATGTTGCGCGAATCAGCCGCCATGCTGAAACCCATTCATCATCAGTTCCGTGTAACAGGCGATACTGGTGAAGTCCGCTGGCTGAGCGTTGATACTGCGCTGCCGTTGCGCGAAACCGATGGCTCCACTCTGTGGCACGGCTTTCTTACCGACATCACTGAACGCAGGGAAGCCGAGGCATTGCGCCTGCGTCTCGAAGAACAACTGATGCAATCGCACAAGATGGACAGCCTCGGCCAGCTTGCCGGCGGCGTCGCACATGACTTCAACAATCTGTTGACGGTGATCGCAGGCTTTGTCGATTTGTCGCTGGAAGAACTGCCGGACAACACGGCCATACGCAGCTATCTGCAAGGCATCAGGAATGCCGCATCGCGCGGCACCTCACTTACCCAACAACTGGTGGCCTTTGCACGCAAGAAAATCGTGCGGCCTGAACTTGTCAATCTCAACACTATCGTGAATGACATGGTGCCCATGATCCGCCGGCTGGTGGGCGAGCACATCAATGTTGAGTTGCAATTCGCGAATGATCTGCAAACAGTCAAGGTCGATCTCGGCAGTATTGAACAGGTGTTGATGAATCTGGTGGTCAATGCACGCGATGCCATGCCGCAAGGCGGTCGCCTGAAACTGAGCACGCGCATGACTCACCATGACAGCAGCAGCGCGGTGCTGCACCCTGAACTGCGAAACGGTGATTACGTGGTACTCAGTGTCAGTGACACCGGCTGCGGCATGAATGCCAGTGTGCGAGCCCGCCTGTTTGAACCATTCTTCACCACCAAGCCCAAGGGTTCGGGAACCGGTCTGGGTCTTGCAATGTGTCACGGCATTGTCACTCAGGCAGGCGGCGCGATTGACGTGAACACCGTTCTCAATGCGGGCACGACATTCGATATCTACCTGCCGGGCCAGTCAGCCGCATCCACCGATCCTCACAGAAGTGATGTCGCAACGCATGACAGTACTGGCTGCGAAACCGTGTTGCTGGTGGAAGACGAACCGATGATCCTCAAACTGATCAGCAACACATTACGGAAGCTCGGCTATCACATATTCACCGCCAATGATGGTATGGAAGCACTGGAAGTGGCGGCCACCGCAGCGCAGCCCATTGATCTGCTGGTGACCGATGTCATCATGCCGCGGCTCGGCGGACGCGAGCTGGCGTTACGCATGCAACAGCAGTATCCCGGTTTGAAAGTGCTGTTCATGTCCGGCTATGCGGAAAATGCGCTGGCGCATCAGGGAGAACTGCCCGAAGGATTGAACTTCATTCAGAAACCCTATCAACCAGCAGAACTGGCAAAGCGTGTACGTGAAGTACTGGACAGTCAGTGACACAATCCATCACGGTAAAAGCCGTGCCGTTCACGCCAGACACCCATCGCGTGCTTCAACGGTGGACAGATGCGCAGCACAACAGAGTTGCATCAATTAATATCAGTAACACCACTCTGCCTCATGGAATTGTCATTGCATGTCCACTCCTGCTGTCGTTGCCCACACACCGGATGCCTCACGTGAACTGGAAACATTGCTGCGCAGTCTGATTCCGCTGGTGGTTATAGAAACACGTGACGAACAACGTGTGCTGGGCATGCTGGCACAACTTGCCATCCGGCTGACGAAACCGGTTCATACACCCGTGTTCCAGTGGACCGTAACGGAAGGACTGCGGCGGCTGGATATCGATCTCGGCGGACCACAGCGTCATAACGCCGAACCGGAAGATGTGTTGCGTTCCATCCGTGCTTCCGACAAGGCGGGTGTTTATGTGCTGCTCGACTTTCATCCCTATCTTGGCGAATCCGTCAACGTGCGCTTGATCAAGGATATCTGTCAGGATTACCAGCGCGCGGCGCGTACCCTGGTGCTGGTCAGTCATGAAATCAAGTTACCGGTGGAGATCGAACATTTTGCTGCGCGCTTTGCCTTGCAATTTCCTTCGCGTACCGAACGTCTGCAGATTGTCGAAGCAGCCGCACGTGACTGGAGACAAAGCCGCGGCAGCAAGGTACACACAGACCGTAATGCGCTGGAGATGCTGGTGGATAATCTGGCAGGACTTTCAACCAGCGATACTGAGCGTCTGGCTCGCAAAGCGATCTTTAACGACGGCGCAATCACCATGAGCGATGTCGCAGCAATCACCAGGGCAAAGTACGAACTGCTGGCACGCGATGGTGTACTTTCATTTGAACACGACACCGCGGCATTTGCAGACCTGGGCGGCATGAGCAGATTGAAAGAGTGGCTGCAACTGCGCAGCCCGGCTTTTAAAGGCAGCGCTCCAGAACTCGACCCGCCCAAAGGTGTATTGCTGCTTGGTGTGCAAGGCTGTGGCAAAAGTCTGGCGGCACGTGTTGCTGCAGGAGTTTATGGCGTGCCGCTGCTGCAACTCGACTTCGGATCGCTGTACAACAAGTATCATGGCGAATCAGAGCGCAACCTGCGCGAGTCGTTGCAGACCGCGGAAATCATGCAACCCTGTGTGTTATGGATTGATGAGATCGAAAAAGGACTGGCCAGCGGTGACGGCGATGGCGGCGTCTCAAAACGCATGCTTGGCAGTTTTCTCAATTGGCTGGCCGGAAAAAAAGGCAGGGTATTTGTCGTTGCAACAGCAAACGACATTGCCGAATTGCCGCCGGAACTGATACGCAAGGGGCGCTTTGATGAAATATTTTTTGTTGACCTGCCGGGCAACGAAGTACGCGCTGAAATCATCCGTATTCATTGCATGAAGCGCGGTATCAGCCTGATGGAAACGGACGTACAAGTCCTTGCACTGCACAGCGAAAATTTTTCCGGCGCTGAAATTGAACAGGCCATTGTCTCCGCGATGTATGCAAGCATCGCCAAAGGTGAAACCGTTACTGCGCAACACATCCTGTTCGAGCTGCACGCCACCAAACCTCTGTCGGTTGTGATGGCAGAAAAAGTCAGTGAATTGCGCGAGTGGGCAACGGACAGGACGGTGGCAGCGGATTGATATCAATCCATAATAGTTATTTCAAACACTGGGCAATTCGCATAATAATTTGCTCCATCAGTTTGAAATCTGATCCTAACCGTTTTATCTTCCGCTTTGGCAGTTAAAGCGGTTGCGTAAGCTGTTCGTTAGACATTTCCATCATCGTGGTCGTTATAGAAGAAAATTCTATCGATATCTTGTTCGCAAGTTGACGAATTTCAGCTGTTCGGATTCGCTCCGCGTCTGGCCTTGTTCAAGGCCTGCAACACTTCCCGTGTATCAGGCTGTTTCAGCAACTCGCAAAGATCACCAGTAAGTTTGCGTGACCAGTTGCGATATTCAGCGAAGGTGCCGGGCACATTGACCGGATCAATCATGTACAGCAGATCTTCAGGCTGTACCACCAGCAACGCTGCATTGGACATTGCCGCATAAAGATAGATGGCACGCATCAGCGCATGTGAATACGCGGGAAGCGATTCATGTGGCTGCCAGTGCCACAATCCCGCGCGCACCAGCGCGTGCATCAGTTGATGACGATCCGCATCACGCTCCTGCTGCACACGTTGCTGTGTTTCCTGATCAGGATAATGATGCAGTGACTCGCTGAGTCTGATGTCGTCATTGTTCCACCACGCTTTCAACGACGGCAGGTCGTGTGTGGTGACCGCCGCCAGCGCATTGCGCGGATAGTCCTGCGGTGGAATAAATTGGCCGTCGTGCAGTTTTTCAAAGAAAGTGACCTTGTAACGATAGACCTGAAACTGCGTGAGAATCCGGCGCACCACATCCGGTACCACGCCCAGGTCTTCGCCAATAACCACGCATTGATTGCGCACACTTTCCAGTGCAACCAGCTTGATCAAGTCTTCCAGCGGATAATGAACATACACGCCTTCGGTGGCAGGCATGCCATGCGGCACCCACCATAACCTGCATAACGACATCACATGGTCCAGCCGCAACGCACCGGCTGCGCGCATGTTCGCACGCAACATGCGGATAAAAGGCGCATATGCCTGCTTCTGCAATACCAGAGGATGTTGTGGCGGAATGCCCCAGTCCTGTCCTTTCAACGCCAGTGGATCAGGCGGCGCACCGACGGATATGTTGCTGACATAGACATCGCGATGCGCCCACACTTCGGAACCATTGGCATCCACACCAACCGCGACATCGCCATACAAGCCCAGTTGCATGCCCGCATCCACCGCTGCCTGTTGCGCTGCCTGCAACTGAGTGGCGGCGAGCCACTGCAGGTACATGAAGTATTCAACCTGTCGTGCATGTTCGGCAGCAAATGCCTGCACCTGTTCACTGCCGGGATTCTGAAACTCCGCCGGCCAGCTCCGCCAGCCCCAATTGGTTTCTGGATTTTTGCTGAAGTACTGATCCAGTGTGTCGTACAGGGCTTTAAGCCGCAGGCTTTCACCTTGCTGACGGATGAATTGCTGGAAGGCTGCGGCACGTGCAGTGTTATGCGCCAGATGGGTTTTGCAAAACTCGCCATACAACATCGAAAGCACTGTGAATTTGCATTGTGCCACTTGCGCATATTCAACATGTGTCGTGTCACGTAATGCCGCCAGTTGCTTCTGATGATTCGCCACCCACCATTGAGCCTCGTTGCAATGCGCGTATTCAGGCACATCGGTGACAGCAATGTACAACACATTGATGAAATCACGGCTCGATGGACTGTAGGGACTGACCTGCGAAGGATCTGCCGGACGCAGCGAATGCAAAGGATTCAGGCCAATCAATGCGCAGCCGTGCGGCGCAGCAGCTTTGATGACAGCAATGAGATCGGCAAAATCGCCCATGCCCCAATTGCTGGATGAACGCAGCGTGTAAAGCTGCAACGAAAAGCCCCACAACCTGTGACCGGATGCAATGACAGGCGATTGATAACAATGGCGCGGCGTTACTGCCAGCACTGAATGCGATTGCTGTTTGTTGAATGCAATCTGCAACTGATGATAACCCGGCGGCACTTCCGGCAAGGGAATGCGATAACGGCCGTCATCCTGCATTGGCAATTTGCTGACTGGCAATGCAGTTTCCATTGTTGTTTGCGCTTCGGTCAGCACGGTGATGTTGATCACGCCGTGTGATGCAACACTGCCGAGAAACAGGTCAACAAACAGTTCATCCTGTGTGCACACTATCGCCGCCGGAAGCCGCAATGGTGCCGCGCTGGATGGATGAATAACATCGTGGTCGATGTCCACCTTCATGGCGTTGAGAATGGCAAGCCGTGCCTCATCGGAAAACCTGCGCGTCACTCCGCGAAAATCCCTGAACTCATCACCCAGTCCATAGCGCGTTGACAGCGTTTGAATAACTTCCGGTGTAAGTCTGGTCATGGACATGTTTTTTGAACTCGTCAACTGCGTTGCACGATGCGGCGTTCGTGCAGTCCATCGGTCAGCAACACCACAGCATGTGCCGCAACAGAGTAAACATCCTTGACAACCGGTGGCTCGATCAGCATGCCATCCACGGCAGTATCGAATGCCATGCGCCATTCCACACTGCGTTGCGGTGATGGCAATGTAAATGGAACCGGTGTATCGCCTGCGTTGAACAGCATCATGATATGTCCCTGCAAATCACCATGCAGATCGTCGAAGGCATGACCAATCAAGACACCAATGGCCTGTGCATTGCCGTCGTGCCAGTCGCCTGCTTCCAGTTCGCGGCCGGAAGGATGCCGCCAGCTGACATCCTTGTGTTCGCGATCGGGTGCGCGCGCGCCTTTGAGGAAGGTATCGCGGCGCAATCCCGGCGCCTGCTTGCGCAGGTGCAACAGGCGGCGCACGAATTTCATCAGTTCGGCATTGTGTTCGAGCAATGACCAGTCAACCCAGTTGATCTCATTGTCCTGGCAATAGGCGTTGTTGTTGCCCCGCTGCGTGCGGCCGAATTCATCACCCGCACACAACATCGGCACACCTTGTGAACACAGCAGTGTCGCCAGCAGGTTGAACTGCTGCTGACGGCGCAGCTTGATGATGGCAATGTCATCCGTGCCGCCTTCTGCACCGCAATTCCAGCTGAGGTTGTGATTGTGCCCATCACCATTGTCTTCGAGATTGGCTTCGTTGTGTTTGTCGTTGTATGTGACGAGGTCGGCGAGCGTGAATCCATCATGACAACTGATGAAGTTGACGCTGGCAGTGGGACTGCGGCCTGAACCGCGGAACAAGTCACTGGAACCGGCAAAGCGTTCGGCAAAACTGCCCAGCAAGCCGGGATTGCCGCGCCAGTAACCACGCATGGTGTCACGATACAGATCATTCCATTCGGTCCATCCGCGCGGGAAACCGCCAAGATGATAGCCATCGGCGCCAATATCCCAGGGCTCCGCAATCAACTTGGTGTAACGCAGTGCAGGTTCCATTGCCAATGCCTGAAAGAATGCCGCATCAGCACGAAACACATCCGCCTCGCGGCCAAGCACCGGCGCAAGATCAAAACGGAAACCATCCACATGCATTTCCTCGACCCAGTAACGCAGGCAGTCGATGACAAGCTGCCGTGTCACCGGATGATCAACCGCCACCGTGTTGCCGCAGCCACTGCGATTGACATACCAGCGGGGATTATCATTTATCAATGAATAGTAGGCCTGATTGTCGAGACCGCGCATGCTCAATGTCGGACCCAGCTCATTGCCTTCTGCGGTGTGATTGAACACCACATCGAGAATCACTTCGATACCGGCATCATGCAATGCGCGCACCATCATCTTGAATTCAATCACCGGATCGACCAGTGCATATTCACTTGCCGGTGCAAAAAATCCCAGCGTGTTATAGCCCCAGTAGTTGCACAGATTCTTTTTTGTCAGAAACTCTTCACTGATGAATGCATGTACCGGCAACAACTCGACCGCAGTGATGCCGAGACGTTTCAGATAGTACGTTACCTTGGGATCGGCCAGTCCAAGATAAGTGCCGCGATGTTCCGGCGGCACTTGCGGATGCAATTTGGTGAATCCCTTGACATGCAGTTCATAGATCACCGTGTCGCGCCAGGGAATGGCAGGCGGACGATCATCACCCCAGTCGAATTGATCATCAATCACCCGAGCCTTGGGAACATATGGCGCACTGTCGAGCATGTTCATCGCATCCGTGGTTTCATCGCCTTCATAGCCACGCAATGCATCGTGCCACTGCAATTGTCCGGCCCATGCGCGTGCATAGGGATCAAGCAGCAACTTGTTGGGATTGTGACGCAATCCTTCCGCAGGCCTGTAGTCGCCGTGTACGCGAAAACCATATACCAGTCCGGCCTTGCCAAAAGGCGAAGGCACCAATGCATGCCATACACCGGCGGAATGACCGGGCATCGGCAGGCGTGCGAGCTCATGCGTGCCGCTGCTGTCGAAGATGCACAGTTCGACATTTTCGGCACGGCTCGCGAACACCGCAATGTTCACGCCATCGTTCGTCACTGTTGCACCGAACGGCACGGGCTCACCGGGCAACAATGTCAGACCTTCAAGTGATGGAACGGCGTTCAACATACAGAAATCCAAATGAATCTATGCCGGCAGAAATCTTGTCAGAGCGTCATGAGCGAAGCCGGATTGTGCTCAGCCGGAGCACAGCAACCGCAGTGTATGTTGAAATACATGAGGATTGCGAGCACCGCATGAGCACAAGTTGGCGAGCGCAACAGCATTGACAAGATTTCTAACCGCGTTGCCAGAACGTCACCGCCAGCGGCGGCAAGTCCACTCTCAGGCGGTGAGGAAATCCAGCCCAGCCATCATGCTCTGCATCCACTGTATATTGATGACTGTAACCTGATCCGCCCCACGCAGGATCATCGCTGTCCAGCAGCTTGCGATAACGTCCCGGCAGCGGCGCACCCAGCAGATAGCTGTTGCGTGGCACCGGTGTGCAGTTGAACACGCACAACAGCGGCTCACCATCGTGGGAAGCACGACGCAGGAAGGCAAACACACTGTCATTGTGATTGCTCAGGTCCACCCATTGAAATCCTTCCCAGAAATGATCGCTGGCATGCAGTTCGGGATGTTCGCGATAAATGAAGTTCATGGTCTTGCACCACTCACGCAAACCATGATGCGCGGGATGACCGAGCAATGGCCAGTCCAGTTCTTCGTGATCGCGCCATTCATGCCATTGACCGAACTCGCCACCCATGAACAACAATTTCTTGCCGGGATGCGCAGTCATGTAACCCAGCAACAATCTCAATGTCGCACGCTTCTGCCATTCATCACCGGGCATCTTGTCGAGCAGTGATCGCTTGCCATGCACCACTTCATCATGCGACAGCGGCAGCATGAATTTTTCCGACCACGCATACATCATCGAAAAGGTGATGAGATTGTGTTCATAGCGGCGATATAACGGATCAAGCTCCATGTAACGCAATGTGTCGTTCATCCAGCCCATGTTCCATTTGAACGTGAATCCCAGTCCGCCCAGATGCACGGGTTGTGTCACGCCGGGAAACGCAGTGGATTCTTCGGCAATCATCAATACACCGGGAAAGTAATGACCCACTGCCCAGTTGAGTTGCTTGATGAATTCAATGGCTTCAATATTTTCGCGGCCGCCATAGCGATTGGGAATCCATTCACCATGCTTGCGCGCGTAATCGAGATACAGCATAGAAGCAACTGCATCCACGCGCAGGCCATCCATGTGAAACTGTTCCACCCAGTACAATGCATTGGCCACCAGAAAATTGCGTACTTCATTGCGTCCGTAGTTGAACACTTTGGTGCCCCATTCCTGATGTTCGCCCTGTCGCGGATCGGCATGTTCATACAGACTGGTGCCATCGAATTCACGCAGACCATGTTCATCCTTGGGAAAATGTCCCGGCACCCAGTCCATCAATACACCAATGCCGGCCTGATGACATTGATCAACGAAGGATTTGAAATCACGCGGTGAACCATAGCGCGCAGTGGGCGCGTAATAACCCGTGACCTGGTAGCCCCATGAACCATCAAAGGGATATTCGGCCACGCCCATCAATTCAATGTGCGTGTAACCCATATCCTTTACATAGGGAATCAACGATTCAGCCAGTTGCTGCCAGGTATAAAAACTGCCATCGGGATGACGACGCCATGACGCCGGATGCACTTCATACACACTGACCGGCGCCGTTTGCGGATTCCATGCACGGCGTTGTGATATCCATTGCTGATCCTGCCATTCATAATCGTCGAGCGTGGTGACCACACTGGCTGTATCGGGGCGCAACTGCATTTGCAAGCCATAAGGATCGGATTTCAGCAGCACCCATTCCTGCGGTGTGCGAATTTCAAACTTGTACAACGTGCCCACACCAATGCCGGGCACGAACAATTCCCAGATGCCCGAACCGCGTGCATGCAATACATGACGCCGGCCGTCCCAGAAATTGAAATCACCCACCACACTGACGCGCTGCGCGGTCGGCGCCCACACTGCAAAGTGAACGCCGGCAACGCCGTCAATCACGGCAGGATGCGCCCCCAGCTTGCGATAGATGGCGTGATGATTACCTTCACCAAACAGGTACACGTCAAAATCGGACAACTGCGGTGCAAAGTAATAGGGATCGTGCTTGATCAACTCGCTGCCGTCACGATAGCGGATCAACAGGCGATAGGGCGGCAACGGTCTGCGATAGGGAATGCGTCCTTCAAACAGTCCCGCTGGATCAATCATGTTCAACGGCCGCGCACTGTCAGCAGATTCATCTTCAAAGAACACGGCAACGCTGGCTGCATCACGCTCCAGCACGCGCACCAGCGCCAGCGGCACATCGGCATCACGTGGAAATTCGTGATAGCCCAGCAAGGAGCGCGGTTCGCTGCTGGTGGCTGACACCAGTGCGGCAATCTGCCCGGCGGAAAGCGTCAATGGCATGAATGATAAAACTCCGTGGCGACAAGAGGGTGAGTTGTAGAACGTTGTGGAGAAATGTGCAAGCACAATGCCACTTATCCATGACCGTTGCACAACGGCGAATCAATGGCGCTCAACCTTGCAGTCGTGTTATTGAGTGAATGGAATCGTGAATGATTGCATCGCCGTATATGCGATGTTGCCAGCAAATTATTGCAGACGGTCAACCCGCTTGCAGATAATTGCCGAGAATGCGGCGGCCGGTTGAATTGGTGATGCCGAGCAATTCATTCAGCGTGAGCTCCAGCGGTTTGGGTCTGCCGATGGCAAAACCCTGCGCATAGTCCACACCAAGATTGGCAATGGCCTGGTGTATCTCGCTGTTTTCAATGCATTCCGCTGTGGTTTCCAGCTTCATCGCGCGCGCGAGTTGCACCACCGCACTGACCATGGCCTGTGAACGCGGATTGTGTGTGACATCGCGGATCAGATCGCCGTCAATCTTCACGCAGTTGACCGGCAGCGATTTCAGATATGTGAGTGATGACAGACCACGGCCGAAATCATCCAGTGCCACTTCATGTCCCAGCTTGCGCAAACGGCGGATCAATGTTTCCGCACGCACAATGTTGGATACTGCTGCCGTTTCAGTCACTTCAAATGAAAGCAGCGAGGGTGAAAGTGCATAGGTGCGCAAACGATCTTCAAGATAGGAACGGAACTCATCATCACCCAGCGACTGGCCGGAAATATTGATGGCAAATCGCGCACCAGCCGACAGCAGGCGTGGCGCAGCAGCGGAAAGCAGTTCAAGTACATAGTTGACCACCCAGCGATCAATGGCAGGCGCAAGCTGGTAACGTTCCGCGGCGGTAAGAAATTTCTCCGGGGGTATCACTTCGCCCGATGGTGTCAGCATGCGGATCAGCAATTCATAGTGTTGTTTGCCGGTGTTTTCGCCCAGCTCGACAATGGGCTGGGCATCCATGCGAAAACGATCCTGTTCCAGCGCTTCGCGAATCGCGCCGATGAGCGATACATCTTCAACGCGGCGGATGATGCTGTGATCTTCATCCTGATACACCTCGACGCGGCCGCGGCCACGATCCTTTGCTGCCTTGCAGGCCGCTTCGGCGCCCGCCAGCGCATGCGACAAGGGATGTTCGGTTGCCTGCACCGGCGCAACACCAAAACTCGCGGAGGCTTCAACCTGCTTGTCAGCAACGCGATATTCGATCTTGCTGACCGCAGCGCACAGGTGTTCTGCATATTGCTTGGCCGTTTCGACCGGACAATTAGGCAGGAACAATGCAAAGCGATCGCCGGAAATGCGCGCAGCCGCAATGGAAGGCCGCAATGTACTGCGAATAACTTCGCCGACACGTGCAATCACATCATCACCCACATGCATGCCGAAGGTTTCATTCAGCACATGCAAACGGTCGATGTCGATGTAAATCATGTAATGAGTTTGATCCTTGTTGCTTTCCGCAAGAATCGCCGCCGCGCGCTTTTCCAGTGCGGGACGTGTCAGCAAACCCGTTGACGTGTCGTAAGAGATCTGCAGCACCTGCGAAATACGTCGTGCAACCAGTTCGACAATGCGAATCTCGCGCAGCGTGAATTCATCGTTGTCAGCATCCTTGAAGATGGTGAGCACGCCCGCCACGGTGCTGGCGGAATTGTGCGATCCATATTGAATCGGGCAGGCAAGAATCTTGTAGGGCAGATTGGCCATGGGTCCGGTGGCAATGCTCTTGTTCAACACCACCGTATGCCGTTGCACCTGCACCAGCGCCAGCAGATGGCGATGCGTACGATTCAGCACTTCAGCGCCTGCGCCCGGCGGCACATCTTCCGCAGTACGGTACATGGCAATGTTCTTGTCGGGAATCAGCAGCGCGCCCAGTGGACAGCCGAGATGATCAATGCAGTCCTGCAACATGGTGTTGAAATCATCGGTGCTGTGCTGTTCAACTTCTTCACCATTGCCGATGATCAATGCCAGATCACCATCACGCGCACGCAAATCGCGCTGCAATACTTCGAGACTGCTCTGATTGATCAGCTCGCGCGACAGCACTTCCAGTGCCGGTCGCAGCAATGCATAGGTTGAATCCTGTCCGCGTGCGCCTTGACCGGTACGCTCAGCACACGTAATCACTACCATGCCGGAGAGATGGCAGGCGGCATCCATCAACGGAAAAACATAGGCATGATCGCCGTCAATGCTGTGCAGCATGCCCTGCCGGTAGCGTTCATTCACCAGACCGGCCTCGGTGTGTGACAACAGATTGTTGGCCACTTCGTCTTCAATCAATTGCTGCAAGGTTTCACTTTCGCAGCCACCGGCATTCCACAGCAGGGCGCCGTCGCGATCATAAATGGCAATATTCAACGCACGCGGGAACAGCATCTTCAAAAGCTGCCCGTACGGATCCAACGACGTCGGTGCAGCCTCGGCCGCCGCGTCAATCGTCGCACTGTCCATATACGCTTGCATTGACAATCTTGTTCTCTAGTGAATTAGCCAGGATTGGGATTCCGGAGTTGGTGCATCTTGCAACAGCTACGGCCAGCGAACCTTGACGCCGCTAACACATTGACAAAACACACCGGTCTTTTTATCAGATCAACCCCGGCACAACGCAAGTGGCAAATTGCCAAAATGACATAAGCAAGCGGATGCTCGGCGAAGCTGATGGCGTGGTGCGATGCGATTTTTCGCGGTTTTTGTGACGCACCTTCAATTTCCTGCCAAGCAATATCCACTCAAGCGCCGGTCATCAGGGCTTGCCCAGCCAGCCCAGCGGATCAACAGGCCGCTTGCCATCGCGAATTTCCAGATACAGTCCGCTACGTCCGCCCACGCCACTGTCACCCACTGCAGCAAGCACATCGCCTGCGTTCACTTCCTCGCCCTGCTTCTTGTACAGCTGCTCGTTGTGACCATACAGGCTCATGATGCCGTTGCCATGATCCAGCACGAGAAGCAGCCCCAACCCCGGCAGCCAGTCGGAATAAAGCACCCGGCCCGCTGCGGGCGCATGCACCTGTGTGCCTTCCGGTGCGGCAATCATCAAACCCTGCCATTTCAAACCACCGGCACGCGTTTGCCCATAACGTGCTATCAATTCACCTTTCACCGGCCACGGCCAGTGTCCATGTCCGGTGACGGTTCTTCGCGATCCATTTTCGCGTTCGCGTGCTTCCGCGGCGCGGCGCAGCTCTTCAATCAATCGTTCTAGTGACTTGGCATCGGCCTGCAATTTTGCGAGACGCTCATTGCCGTTTTTCAATTTGGTTTCTACCTGACGCAATGTTGTCGCCCGTTTTTCCCGCGCTTTTGCCAGCATCGAAACACTGCGCGCCTGATCGTTCTCAATCGCACGCAACTTGGTGCTTTGCTGCTGGATGTTATCGGTGAGCATGGCCAGATGCGCCAGATGATCGTTGATGGCTTCGATGCGCTGCGCACGTGCACGGCTGAAATATCCGTAGTATCCAAGCATGCGGCCAAGTTGTGCGGGATCCTGCTGATTCAGCAGCAGCTTGAGCTGTGCGCTGTTGCCATTCATGTAAGCCAGGCGGATTTCACCGGCCAGCGCATCGCGTTCATCAGCGATCTGCTTTTCTGTTTTGCGGCTCTCGGTTTGCAATTCGTTAAGTTGCCGCTCTGCAGCCATGCGTTGCGCGCGAATATCAGCCAGTTGTTCGCGCGCACTCTGGATATTTTCGTCCGCCGATTTCAGTTCGCCGACCAGTGAATCGCGCTTTTCCGCGTCGGCCTGAATGGATTTGCTGACCTTGGCAATGTGCTCCTGCACGGCCTTCAACTGCGATTCCTTGTTTTCCTGCGCAACATGCCGGGTCGATTTCGCATGGACAAGCGGAACAGCAACTGTCAAAAAGCATAAAAAAACCGCAAAAAAGCGCTGTTTCGTCGCACGCTGCATGAAGTTTCCGGGCACTGGCATTGTGCCACTTTAACCAATTTGTCCGATTCTGTTTAGAAGCCGCGCGCGAATAGGCCTCCGCCGCAGTTTATATGGCCGGTAATGATTTCCCCGTTCGCAAGCGCGGCATGGCTGCTATACTGCGCGCCCTTTTTGATTGGCTTTTTATCGAACGCGATGAATCATTTGCCGGAATACATCAGTCATCACCTGTACCTGGTGATCGCCACGGTAATTGCCGCCATTGCCGCGCTGGTGTTCGAGCTGCGTGGCCGCAGACTGGGCGCCGCTGCTGTCAGTGCCAACACCGCCATCTCCCTTTACAACAAGGGCGCATTGATTCTGGACGTGCGCTCTGCTGAAGAGTTTGCTGCCGGACATATCGGCGATGCCAGACACATTCCGCTGGAACAGTTGAAGGACAGCGCCGAGACATTGAAGAAATACCGCGAAAAACCGGTCATTGTGTGTTGCGAATCCGGCGCGCGGTCAGCACAGGCTGCAAGCGTATTGAGATCACTGGGATTCACGCAGGTATTCAATCTGCAAGGCGGACTGGCAGCATGGCGGTCTGACAATCTGCCGCTCACCACCAGGAAAAAGGGCTGAGGCGGGGATTGTTCATGAGCGGCCTTGAAATCGTCATGTACAGCACCACCATTTGCCCCTACTGCGACCGGGCTCGCGCGCTGTTGCAACGCAAACACGCGTCATTCCGCGAAATAAAAGTTGATGTCCAGCCGGAACAACGTGACATCATGCTGCAACGAAGCGGTGGACGGCGCACGGTTCCGCAAATATTCATTGGCGAACGCCACATCGGGGGATTCGACGAATTACGCGCACTGGATCAGGCGGGGCAACTCGATCCTCTGCTTGCGCCCTACATCAACAACACACAGACATAGTTTTTTTCTGCAACAATACTGATCCACTATCATCAGGCATCCATTCACAACAAGGCAATCAAGGCAATTATCATGGCTGACGAAACCACTCCTCCAACCAACACCGTCGATCCCAGCGCGCTTGACACCGCCGCGCCGCAATTTGCGCCGCAGGTGATTTATCTGAAGGATGTTTCCTTTGAATCGCCCATGGCATTGCGCCTGCCGCCGGATGCGCCTGCACCCAGCGTGAACATGAATATCAACACCACTGTCAATCCGCTGAATCAGGAGCTGTTTGAAGTGGTACTTACCATCAACGTGCAGGCCAATGTCAGTGACAAGCCTGTATGGCTGTGCGAAGTAAAGCAGGCTGGCGCCTTTGCATTCCGCAACATTCCTGAACAGGAATTGCGCCGCATCCTCGGTGTGTTCTGCCCAACCTATTTGTTGCCATTTGCACGTCAAACGATTTCTGACTTGCTGACCAAGGGCGGTTTCCCGCCGTTCCTCGTTCCGCCTGTCAATTTCGACGCACTGTTTGATCAAGCCATGCAACAGGCTGCTGCACAACAAGCCGCACAAGCTGCGAATGATGCAGGCACGCCGCCAACCACTCTGAATTGATTTCAATGGCCGCGCTGCCGCCATCATTGCACAGCGCACCCATCACCATCATCGGTGCGGGATCATGGGGCACGGCGCTGGCGATTCAATTCGCCCGCGCCGGACGCCCGGTGAAACTGTGGGGTCGCAACACCAATCAGTTGAAAGACATGCACAGCACGCGCAGCAATGCGCGTTACCTGCCCGGTGTTGTGTTTCCTGATCTGCTGAGTGTTGAACTTGATCTGGCCAATGCATTGACCGGCAGCACCGATGTATTGATTGCTGCGCCCAGTCACGCCTTTCGCGAATTGTTGTTGCAACTGAAGCCGGTTCTGTCACGCGATGTAAAACTCGCGTGGGCCACCAAGGGATTTGAACTGAATACCGGCAAGCTGCCGCATGAAGTCGTCACGGAAGTATTGGGAGCGCATCTGTCGATGGCGGTGCTGTCCGGCCCAACCTTTGCGAAAGAAGTGGGCGCAGGCTTGCCCACTGCAATGACGGTCGCCTCTACTGATGCAACGTATGCAATGCATCTCGCCAAAAGCATTTCCGGCCATCACTTCCGTGCTTACACTTCAACGGATTTGATTGGTGTTGAAGTGGGTGGTGCAGTAAAAAATGTACTGGCTATTGGCACCGGCATGTCGGATGGACTGGGCTTTGGCGCCAACACGCGCATTGCATTGATCACGCGTGGTCTGGTCGAAATGACACGTCTTGGTGTTGCACTCGGCGCACAGAAAGAGACCTTCATGGGTCTTGCAGGACTGGGTGATCTGGTGCTGACTTGCACTGACAATCAATCACGCAATCGCCGCTTCGGCCTGGCGTTCGCCGCCGGCACAGACTCCATCGTTGCTCAACATGAAATCGGTCAGGTGGTTGAAGGTGTCGCTGCTTCACGTGCAGTAATGACCGTTGCAAAAAACCTTGCAGTAGAAATGCCCATCTGCACGCAGGTGTATCGCACCCTTCACGAAGGCTTGTCACCCAAAGAAGCCGTGAAGGAATTGATGAGCCGCGAGATCAAGGCGGAAGCGGGATAGGGTAATACCACATTGATTCTAATTTTGTTAACGAGCCTTTATGGCAGACGAACAACCGCTCGTTGATCAAGAATGCCTATGTTGTAAGTAAAGCCTTGCCACCCAGCACGTCGAGCAGTTTTAGAAAGAGGTTTTCGTTTTTTGAACATGCGCGGTAACTGGAATTCTGTAGGTAAATAATAGACTGCTGATTCCGTACCACTGCGCAACACCAAATAAAGAGGAAAGTAAATTCCTGCTTTCATTCGTTCTTGTTGCGGCTTCCAGGCTGCCCCGAGGATCGACTTTGGAACCACGCTGACATCCGATACGGAAATGGTTTTAACTTGCGCAAGATAACCGCAGAAATCGCAGATGATGTCTGCGCATTTAAAGTTAGCAGGTAAACGTCGAAGCGTAAAAAAACGTTTGCAGCGAGGGCACGCATATTTCTTTGCAACTAATTTCTCACCCCATCTACCGAGAACCTGCTTCTCTGTTGACATTTTCTTTCACCAAGTTGCTTTCGCTAACGCTGCTTTGATGAATAAAGATATCAATATTTGCCAATGTTAGTCTTATCTTGCCCCACGCTCCAAATTCACAAACGGCGTGCTCGAGCCGCTCACCTGCGGCAACACGCCATTCCATTTTTCAATGGCCTTTAACTGAACATACTCGGAACCACCCTGTTCCTTGATGGCCTGTGCCTGAATCTTGATGGCTTCAGCTTCTGCCTGCGCCATGGCAATTTTCTGTTGTGCTTCAATCTTGATGCGATCCAGATCGTTCTTTGCTTTCAGCGCATTCTGTTCAGCCGTCTGCTTGGCTTCAATCGCGGCATCGAACGCATGCGAAAAGGAGAAATTGGTGATTTGAATGTCTTCGAGTGTAATGTTGTATTGCAAGAGCGATGCGCGAAGACCACCAGCGATTTCCGATTTCACATCATCACGCTTGGTCAGCAATTCTTCGGCTGAAAACCGTGCAACTACGGCCTTGACCACTTCCTGAATGCGCGGATCAATGATCTTGGATTCCACGTCCAGACCAATGCGTGAATAGGTGTCGGCCAGCGAATCGGCGTTGAGATGATAGTTGAGAGCCACGTGGGTTTCGACCGATTGCAAATCGCGCGTGCCGGCATTCGCGGGCGATTCAGCCTTTTGTGTACGCACATCCACCAGCTTGATGGTTTCAATCATCGGTGCTTTGAAATGCAGGCCATCGCCCACCACACTTTCCACTTGGCCAAATCGCAATACGATGGCGCGTTGTCCGGCGTTGACGGTGTAAAAACTTGACCAAAGGATGAGCAAACCAATAACGATGACCGCGCCAATGACAATCTGTCGAAATGAGTTTGCGGATGAATAGTCAGCCATGATGATTCCCCTTTGTCGTGAATGAAGTTAACCACTAGTTTGCATCAGTAACAATCGCGTGCCTTCGGGCGCAATGAGTACAGCGTTGTGTGTCTCATCCAGCGCATCCGGCATCTCATCGCTCAATTCAAAGCCACGCTCCTTGAGTGACTGCAATCGGGTCTGCATGTCATCGTCTTCAAACACCAGTACGGGATGACGCAATGCACGACTGCGATGCAGGCCAAGATTCAAATGATCACTGGTCAATGAAATCCGCTCAAACTGTGAATTTTCCTGCTCCATGGCAATCAATCCGAATTGTTCCCAGAACGCGGTGCCTTCTGCAAATTCCTTGACGGGAATACCGTACTCCACAAAGTAACCGCAGGAAGAACTGAAGGCCGGTGATATATCCGGTGGCGAAAAAGTACGCGCTTCAAGAATACGAATGTGCTGACCGTTGGGATCATGGCAACTGACTTCATTGAATTCGTCGGTGCCCAGATGTTCCTGTTCAAACACCAACGGCAGTGTGCGCAGTTGATCCATGTACTCTGCCAGATCGGCTTTTACAAAGGTCAAGGTGGGTGACTTGATGGATTGATGATGCAATCCCAGTGTCAAACGCCCATCGGTGATGACTGCATAGGGATAAGTCCAGGTTTCATTCACCTGCACCTGCTGAAAGCCCAGCGACTCATAAAAGGTCAGCGATGCCAGCACATCCGGCGCATGAACGCTGATTTCGAGAAAACGGCCGATCATGATGATTTCATCGCACTGGCAGCGAGCTCGTTGGCTTTGTTGGCAATGGTCACATCCGGCTTGCTCAGCGGCAGCCATCCTTGTACATGACGCCGGATCAGGCCGGATAATACTTGAACATGTGACGCATCGTCATTCAATGCCGGTATGTACGCAAATGACTCACCGCCTGCGGCGAGAAAATCTTCCTTGTTGCGAATGGCAATTTCTTCCAGCGTTTCCAGACAATCCACCGCAAAGCCCGGACACATTACCGTCACTCGCTTGATGCCTTCACGTGCAAACCGCAGCAAGGTCTGATCCGTGTAAGGTTGCAACCATTGTTCGCGCCCCACGCGCGACTGAAAACTCACTGTCCATTCGTTTTCCTTGAGATGCAGTTTTTCCGCCACCAGGCGTGCTGTTTTCAAACAATGACAATGATAGGGATCGCCTTGATACAGATAGCGTTGCGGCAGTCCATGAAATGACAACAGCAAGTGATTGCGTTCATTCTTCTGCCAGTGAGTGACCACCGATTGTGCCAGCGCCGCGATATATTGTTCATCATCATGATAATTGTTGATGAAGCGCAGCTCCGGCAACCAGAATGTTTTTTTGAGTGCCTTGCTCACTGCATCGAATACGGAAGCAGTGGTGCTCACTGAATATTGCGGATACAGCGGCAACACGATTAACTTGCGCACGTTCGCCTGTTGCAATTGTACCAGCGCGTGCGCGATGGAAGGCTCACCATACGTCATCCCCACCGCCAGTTGCACATCCGTGTGAACGGCTGATTTCAGTTGCTCATGCAGTGCGCCCGCCAGAGCATTGGTATGCATCAGCAACGGCGATCCCTTGTCAGTCCATATTTGCTGGTACGCATGCGCACTCTTTCGCGGACGAATGCGCAGAATGATTCCATGCAATATCGGCCACCACAGCCAGCGCGGATAATCAATGACACGGGGATCGGAAAGAAACTGCTTGAGATAGCGCCGCACTGCCGCAGTGGTGGGTGCAGAGGGCGTTCCCAGATTCACCAGCAACACACCGAGAGATTCGGGCGTGTGATGATCGTAAGCGTGATTGGATGAACTCGGCGGCATTGGTCGTGAACAATACCGGGAATGACGGTCATTGCAAACATTTCAGAATAGGTGCTGTCAGACCAGGTGTTGGTGCTACTTATCCTGGTCAAAAACATGGATGTTTTTGCCGGAGCCTACATGGAAGTATTCACGGCGATTTTGACCAGGATAGGTAGCACCGATACCTCGGTGATTCCAACAGCGGCCAATCCCAGAACGACAACATTACCTAATCATCCATGACCGGCACAAACAGCTTGACGGGACAACCCACGCCCATATAGATTCCGCACCCATGCGTTTCGTATCTTACTTTTATGGCTACTTCTGGTATTCACTCCGCACCGGCGGCGTGAAGACGAGCGCGTAGTCAAAAGACGCACCGAATTCACCAAACCGCCGGCGACCCCGGCGGTTTTTTTTTGCGCAGACTGATTTAACCGATCCATTGAAGACCGACGAGCAAGAGGATATGACCATGAGCACGCCATCCACCACTGCCGCTGAAGGCTGGAATGCACCTGCTGACAGAACCGGCCCCACTGATGATGAGCGCGTCAAAGAGGTTCGTCCGCTGCCGCCTCCGGAACATCTTGTGCGCTTCTTCCCCATTCGCGGCACGCCCGTTGAGACATTGATTACCAATACCCGCCGCAGCATCAAACGCATTCTTCATGGTCAGGACGATCGCCTGCTCATCATCATCGGTCCGTGCTCCATTCATGATCCCGTTGCTGCACTTGAATACGGCAAGCGGCTGATGGAACAACGTGAGAAATACGCCGACACGCTTGAGATCGTGATGCGTGTTTATTTTGAGAAGCCGCGTACCACGGTGGGCTGGAAAGGACTGATCAACGATCCCGGTCTGGATGAAAGTTATCGCATTGATGAAGGATTGAGAATTGCACGACAAGTGTTGACCGATATCAACAAACTGGGCATGCCAGCCGGTGGCGAATTTCTCGACACCATTTCGCCGCAATACATCGGCGACCTGATCAGCTGGGGCGCCATCGGTGCACGCACCACGGAAAGCCAGGTTCATCGCGAACTGGCCTCCGGCGTTTCCGCGCCCATCGGTTTCAAGAATGGCACCGATGGCAACATCCGCATTGCCACTGATGCGATTCAATCAGCCGCACGTCCACATCACTTTCTCGGTGTACACAAGAATGGCCAGGTGGCAATTGTTGCCACTACCGGCAATCGCGATTGCCACGTCATTCTGCGTGGCGGCAAGCAACCGAATTATGATGCGGCCAGTGTTGCAGCAGCGGTAGCCGAATTGCAGGCCGCAAAACTTACACCGCGTTTGATGGTGGATTGCTCACATGCCAACAGCAGCAAGCAGCATCAGCGTCAGATAGATATTGCCAAGGATATCGCCGGTCAATTGAGCAATGGCTCGCAACACATCTTTGGTGTGATGGTGGAAAGTCATCTGCAAGCTGGCGCACAGAAATTTGTCACTGGTGTGGATGATCCCGCGAAGCTCGTCTATGGCCAGAGCATCACCGATGCGTGCATCGGCTGGGATGATTCGGTGAATGTGCTGAAAGTATTGAGCGATGCAGTAAAGGCGCGTCGCGAAACCTTGCGTACGCGCGAAGCAGTGAATACTTAAGAGATGAAAGCAATTTTTGAAATCAGCAGGTCATCATTTTTCTGCTGATTGTTTTCATCACTGGATTCCCGCTTTCACGGGAATGACCCGGTTTGTCATTGACCGCATCTCGCAACTTTAGATCGGATTTGCTCTATTCCCAATCAAATAGCAGAATGTCATTCCCGTGAAAGCGGGAATCCAGTCAAGAGTATTTCATTACGCAATTTTTTAGTAACAGGTCGGGACAGCTAACATGCGCGCCTTCATTGTTCCGCAGCTCGGTCCGCCGGAAGTCATGCGGTTGGGTGAAGTACCGAAACCCGCTCCCGGTGAACATGATTTGCTGGTGGAAGTGCATGCGACATCTGTTAATCCCGTCGATGCGAAAATTCGCGTGGGCACACGCCCGCGTACTCCACCAGTGGTGCTCGGCTATGATGTGAGTGGCATTGTCGCTGCAACAGGCGCACAGGTGAAAGGATTCAACATTGGTGATGAAGTATATGGCTCACCCAATATATTTGGCTTCGGTGCCAATGCCGACTACGTGTTGCTGGATGCGCGCGCCGCTGCACATAAACCCAAATCACTGGATCACGTTCATGCGGCGTGTCTGCCATTGGTTTCGCTTACTGCTTATGAAGCGCTGCATGATCATGCGCGTATTCAGCCCGGCCAAACTATACTGATTCATGCTGGCGCTGGCGGGGTTGGACACATCGCAGTACAGTTGGCGAAGCTGCATGGTTGCAAGGTGATTACTACGGCCGGTCGTGATGAATCCATTGCCTTCTGTCGTGATGTGTTGAAAGCCGATGTCGTCATCGACTATCGCAGTGAAGATTTTGTTGCGCGAGTGAAGGAACTCACTTCTGGACAAGGCGTGCCTGTAGTGTTTGATACCGTGGGTGGCGATACGTTCAAAAGGAGCATCGAGTGCATTTCGCCACTGGGTCAGCTGGTCACGATTACTGCCGGCGATCCCGGTGCGGCCGCGCCTTCATTGTTGTACAAAAGCATCACTGTGCACTATGAGTTCATGGGCGCACGCGTGGCGTACAACCTGCAACCGGAAAAGCAAGGCGCGATTCTAACTGCGATTGCTACATTGGTTGACAATGGAAAGCTGAACGTACACGTCAGCAAAGTATGGAAATTTGAAGAACTGGTTGAAGCACATCGTGCCATTGAAACCGGAAGAACCATTGGCAAGATGGCTGTAGTAGTGAAGGTATAAGTAGAATTCAGTGCTTCCTGTTGGCGAACATCGCTTCTGCTTTTTTGTGCTGTATTTCGCAACAAGAATATTTAATTAACCATCAATTATGAAAGTCGAAGTAATTACTGAAACTCTCAGCAATTTGGAAATTGCAGAAAGACAGCTTGATCGCGCGATAGCTTTGTTTCTCGAAGAAAAGGACTACATCTCCTCACTGACACCGAAATCAAACCCATCGCTTCAGTCGCAATCTTCATCTGAAGAATTTTTGCAATGTAGGTCTGTACACGCGACTTCCAGCAAGAGAAACTACACTTATTGCAAACGGTAATAGGCTCTCATGATCCACTACGTTCAAACACGACATCAATATCTGGCGCTGGGCTTGTTATTTTTACTAGCTGTGGGCGTATCCGCAGTATGGATCAACAAGGGCCGTGAACATCACTTTCCCGATGCACCCAACGGCCAATTCGGTTGTCTCTCTTATACACCGCGCACGGCGGGCTCCAATGTTTCCGAAGCGCAGACACGTGCGCAGATTGCCATCGACCTGCAGCAGCTGTCTTTGCGTACGCATTGCGTGCGCACTTATTCGGTGTTGAATGGACTCGATGAAGTTCCTGTTGTCGCACGCAAGCTGGGCATGAAAGTGTTGCTGGGATTGTGGATTGGCCGCAGCGATGAAGCAAACGACATGGAAATACGGCACGGTATTGAAGTGGCCAATGCCAATCGCGATGTTATCGAAGCAATTATTGTCGGCAACGAAGTGCTGCTGCGTCGTGAGCAGGAAGCGCCTGCGCTCGCAGCGATGATGCAGCGAGTACACAATGCAACACAATTACCAGTGACCTATGCGGATGTATGGGATTTCTGGCTGAAAAATCCGTCACTGGCAGAGTCCGCGTCGTTCATCACCATTCACATTCTGCCTTACTGGGATGACATTCCGATCTCCATTGATCATGCCATGGATCATGTTGATGACATCTATAAAAAAATCCAGGCTGCCTTTCCCGGCAGGAAGATTTTTGTCGGCGAAACCGGCTGGCCCAGTGCAGGACGTCAGCGCGAAGGCGCATTACCCAGCCTGGTGAATGAAGCACGCTTTACCCGCGAATTCATCGCTTATGCGAATGCACACTCGTTACCGAATAATTTTATTGAAGCCTATGACCAGCCCTGGAAACGGGTGCAGGAAGGAACTGTCGGCGGATACTGGGGCTTGTACGACGCCGCTGGTCAGGCCAAATTTCCGCTGACCGGCCCAGTGGTCGAAGATGTGCATTGGTGGCGCGGCCTGGTGAGCGGTGCAGTGTTCGCGTTGATTTTTACAATGATCGCACTGGCGCGGCAACGGTCAATTACATCGCTTGCTGTTATTGCATTAGCGGGCTTTTCATTGGGTGCAATGCTGTTGCTGCAATGGCATTACTGGATGATCAGCAATCGCAGCTGGCAGGAATGGCTTGTCGCCACGGTGTGGGGATGCAGCAGCGATCTGGTGTTCTTGTTTGCACTGATCAATGCGACATCGCAAAAGTCATGGGCGCAACGCGCATTGCTGATCAGCAGCGCGGTGATGATGTTTGGTCTGGCCTACATCAACCTGGGTCTGGTGTTTGATGCACGATATCGTGACTTTCCTTCATTGTTCGTGATTCTGCCTGCCGTGTCGCTGTTGATCATCCGTATCGGCAACTCAAACACCAATCCGTTGTCGCACCTGATTCATCCTGTTTATGGTTTGCTCTTTTCGTTCTGGATGCTGGTGTCAGTGATTGCCATTGCCGGCATCGAAGGCTTACGCAATACCAGCGCCATCGGCTGGTGCATATGCTGCCTGTTACTCGCCTGGAGCATGTTGCCGCGGTTGCAACCGGTTCAGGTATTGCAGACACAGACGAACATATAACAACGTGCCCAGCAGCATGCCCGCACCAGCCATGTCGAAGTCATACAACACCATGCCGGCGATGCCGGCGATCACTGCAACCAGCGCAAATATCCGCAATGCACCAATCCATGCAAGCGCCGCCGCAATCATGCTGATCGGCCCGAACAGGTGATGTGCAAAGCCATAAATGGCGGCATTGCGAATCTTGCAACTGAATAGCGCTGCCTGCGTTGCGCATGCCGCAGCGATCTCATCCGGCTCCACCAGCATGAAACGGATGGCCAGCAGTATTGCGGTGGTGATTGATGCAATGGCAATCAATATGAACAGTTGCCGGTAAAGGGAAGATAACGATGACGGCATGAGAAAGGATGGTCAGGAATGACAAGGAAGTCTGAATTCGGACGCAAGCATATTATCGTGTTCCGCGAATCAATGCGAAATCAGATTGACGGGTTGCCAGCTTGGGATAATAGTTAGCGTCCCGGTTGACGGAGAATGACACATGACAACACTGTGGGTCGCGACACGCAAAGGCGCATTTCAGTTACAGGGTGATGACAAGCGCAAGAAATGGACATTGCGCGGACCGCAACTGCTGGGTCATGTCATTCATCACATCGTGCAGGACCCGCGTGATCCGAAGAAATTGCTGATGGCGGCCAAAACCGGACATCTTGGTCCGACGGTATATCGTTCCGTAAATGGCGGCAAAACCTGGAAAGAAGCAAAACAACCACCGGCATTCCGCAAAGCCAGCGCAGGCGAAGAAGCACCCGCAGTGCAACGGGTCATCTGGCTGACGCCGGATCATCGCGACAACAAAGGCGGCTGGTATGCGGGAACTTCACCAGCGGGATTGTTTTATTCAAAAGATCATGGCGAGCATTGGCAACCTGTTGCCGGTTTCAACGATCATCCCATGCGCAGCAAGTGGATATTGAACGGCACACCAGATGGCGAGTTCCTCCACTCGATTCTGGTTGATCCGCGCGATGCGAAACATCTTTACCTGGGAATTTCCATCGGTGGTGTATTTGAATCCACTGATGGTGGCGCCAACTGGTCACCACTGAATCAGGGTATTGAAGCGGACTACCTGCCCGATCCCGCTGCTGAATATGGCCATGATCCGCATTGCGTTGCCATGCATCCATTACAGCCCGATCGTTTGTATCAGCAGAATCATTGCGGACTGTATCGCATTGATCGGCCTTCAAACAAATGGCTGCGCATTGGCCGCAACATGCCGAAGAAAACCGGTGATGTAGGTTTTCCCGTGGTATTGAAAGCATCCGATCCAGATTCAGCCTGGGTAATGCCAATGGATGGCACCACCGTATGGCCGCGTACATCCATTGATGGCAAGCCTGCGGTGTATCGCACTCGCAACGGTGGCAAGACCTGGCAACGATTGAACAAGGGACTGCCTGCATCACACGCGTGGCTGACGGTGTTACGGCAAGCCATGTGCACCGATACCAAAGCGAAAACCGGTGTTTACTTCGGCACCACTGGTGGTGAAGTGTGGGCCAGCATTGATGAAGGCGAGTCGTGGAAGTGCATTGCGCAGCGTTTGCCGGAAATTTATTCAGTCACGATGGCTGAATGAGCAGTCACGCATGAGCGAAACATGTTGCGTGGTCAGAGTGGCCAGTCCATTGCGTTCCTACACTCATGGCAAGGCGCAAGTCACTGCCAATGGTGCGACTTTGCACGACATTCTGGCTGATCTTGACCGGCAATTTCCCGGGATGCGTTTTCGCATGATCGACGAACAAAACCGCATTCGTGAACACATCCGTCTTGCCATCAACACTGCAATGACGGGCAATCTGCAGCACAAAGTGAATTCCGGTGATGTCATTCACCTGTTGTGCGCACTCAGTGGCGGATAGATCATGTCATTGTCACGTGATGAACTGGCCCGTTACAGCCGTCACCTTTCACTGAGTGACTTTGGGCTTGACGGCCAGCAGAAACTGAAAGCGGCGAAAGTGCTGGTCATCGGTGCGGGCGGACTGGGGTCGCCTGCGCTGTTGTATCTTGCGGCCGCGGGCATCGGTACCATCGGTATTGTGGATTTCGACAAGGTGGATCTTTCCAACCTGCAACGTCAGGTGTTATTTGCGTCTGATGATGTGGGAAAACCCAAAGCATCAACGGCTGCAAAAAGATTGCAGGCATTGAATCCATTCATCAGCATCCGTTCACATGAAGTGGAGCTGAACGCTGACAATGTCATGACGCTGTTGAATGACTACGACGTGGTGCTGGACGGCTGTGATCGTTTTGCCACACGTTACCTGGTCAACGATGCCTGTGTGCTGTTGCGCAAACCGCTGGTATCTGCGGCCATTCATCGCTTTGAAGGACAGGCTTTCACCTGTGTGCCGGGACGAAGTCCCTGTTATCGCTGCCTGTTTCCTGAACAACCGTCGGGTGAGTTGATTCCCAACTGTGCCACTGCGGGTGTACTCGGTGTTCTGCCAGGTGTGATGGGAACCCTGCAAGCCACCGAAGCCATCAAGTTGATTACCGGTATGGGTTCGTTGCTGCTCGGCAGGTTGCTTGCTTACGACGCGCTGGACATGAACTTCACCGAGTTTGAATTTGCGCGCCGTCGCGATTGCGCTGTGTGTGGTGATCATCCGGTCATTACGGCACCGCAAGCATCAGTTGAATCCTGTGCGGCAACGGACGATGCGGGCATCGCGGCAACTGCGCTGCATGCATTGCTGCAATCATCATTGGTGAATGATCTGCAATTGATTGATGTGCGCGATCCGCACGAATACCTGCTTGATCACTTGCCGCGTTCCATCAATATGCCATTGTCAACGCTCGAAGAGCAGTTGCAACAGGTCAATCGCAATCAGCGGATTGTCTTCGTGTGCCGCAGCGGCATGCGCAGTAATCAGGCATGTCAAATCGCGATGCGCCTGGGTTTGAACAATGCCGTCAATTTGAACGGCGGCTTGCAGCACTGGAATGATTCCGTACCGGCGAATCAGCGCTGCATGTTGTGATCATTGCGGTTGATCAGGCGCATACCGCGCTGATGAATGCCTCTGTGTCATTGTCGAGATGAATCCATTGCAAGCCAACGCGAAAGCGGTCCATGCCCACCTTGACACAATAGGCCACCCTGCCGCTCAAGCTGATGCGATGATCCATGCCGCACGCCGCCAGCGACATGCCAATGGCCACTTCCTGTCCGATTTTCAGACTGACGGGCGATATCAATCCGGCGCCGCCAACAGAAATGTCCACTGCATGACCCGACAACATTTCCGTGTCAGAGAGTTCAATGTCTGCATGAGTAAGCAGTACCTTGCGTTTGGTAGTACGCCGTTCCGCCGGATCGATCAAGGGAGCACGAAGTGTGGATTCGTTGAGTAATAACATGCGATTCCCCGAAAATTAGGCAAAGATGGATTGCACCGGCAAAATCCGGCTCATAGATGAGTACGGCCAGATTGACATTTTGTTTAGCCGGTCAGGGCTGTGGTTTTCCGCAGGATCATTAATTCCGTGTGCGATGCATCACACTATTGTCAGACGACCTGTCGGCAGTTGACGTAAGCAGAAAGCAGCAAGGAAAACCCGCAAGCGCCGTTGCAATTTATCCCGTGATTGAAAAAATGGTAGAGTCGGCAAACAACAGGGCTTGTGCAGCACAGCCGTTGCAGCTCAAAGATCGAATTCATGACAGCCACACTACAAAAAACCGGAATCGTTCCCGCCACTGCCGGTGACATCGCGGAACTCACGCAATTGATCCGGCAGTACTGGGAATATGAGCAACTCAAGGCATTCAATGGCGATGCCATCCGGTCGCTGGTATCCGCAGTCATCGCCAAACCCGAACTCGGACAGTGCTGGATTGCTCGCAGCCACGAAGGCATTCAGGGTTATCTGGTATGCAGTTGCGTACCCAGTTTTGAATATGGCGGACTGCTGGCATTGATTGCCGATTTGTATGTTGCTGCCGCTGCGCGCCGCAATGGCGTCGGACAACAACTGGTGCATGCAGCAGAACAAGCCATGCGTGCCCGCGGCTGTGTACACATTGCAATGGAAGTGGCGGAAAAAAACATTCGTGCGCAGCAGTTCTATTCCATCCTTGGTTTCGCCACACGTGCAGGCTACAGCACGATGCACAAGACGTTGTAGCCTGACTCAATGGATAAACCAAGTCATTGAGTCAGGCTCATCCGTGACTAACGTCCGTAATACGCAGTAAATGTCGCCTTGCCAATGGTGTTTGCATGGATGTTAAAGCCCGCAACCGCAGCCGTGGCATTGGCGGGAATTTCCAGCCTGGGTACCTTTAATGCATACAAGGTGAAGATGTAGTGATGCGGCTTGTCACCCGCTGGCGGACATGGGCCACCATAAGCCGCGACGCCGTAATCGGTATGCACTTGTTGCGCGCCGGCGGGAAGCAACTTGCCATCCGCAGTACCTGCACCTTCACTCAGGCCCGATACCGACGCTGGAATATTGACCACCACCCAGTGCCACCAGCCGCTGCCGGTGGGTGCATCAGGATCGTAGATGGTGAGCGCAAAACTCTGAGTGCCTTTCGGCGCACCGCTCCATTCGATCGCGGGTGACACATTCTGTCCGCTGCAACCGAATGAGTTGAATACATGCTTGAGGCTGATGGTTGAATTGGACGGCACATCGGCGCTGCTGAGCTTGAACTCTGCGGCACTTGCACTCAGCGTGATAGACATCAATATTGCGGCAGTGATGAATGTTTTCATGGATTTCAACCTCGGTGAGAATACAGCCACACTCTTGCCGGCCTGCACTGTCGGACAAACCCGCTCAAGCGTATTGCGGCTGGTGCAGGTAGTCAAATCCGTGCAACAGGTGTACGTTGCCGGCTGGTTGGGGATGCAGCAGCATTATCGGCATGTGATGAATGTCAACAAGGCCTTTTTGCGATGACAACGTCATTCAGTGAAAAAAGACTGGGCATCGGCCTGTTGCTGGTGATCACGGCATTAACGGCATTGTCAGTCACCATCTTTGTGATGATCGAGAGCGGCCGCGAACTGACGCGCTCGCTGGAAACAGAACACTCACGGCTGTATACGCTGCGTGCACTGCTCGACAGTCTTGATAATGCCTGTGCTGCACAGGATGCATTCATGCTGTCGGGAAACAAGGATGCATTGTTTGCGCGTTCGCATGCATTGCGCTCCGTGCAATCGCAACTGGATGATTTGCGCGCCTTCGATGGTCCGCGTTACCTGCAACTGAACTCGCAGGTCACGAACACCATCCGCCTGCTCGATACCGAACTGACACAGTATTCAAACAGCGGCTTGCAGGCCGTCATGCAGTCGCAAATACCAATGCAGGTGCTGCAACGAAGACACGAAGACAATGATCTTGCCAGTGTCATGATCGGCGAAGGGCAGTCCGGTATTCAGTCGATCCGCGAACACATCGCAACCAACTTGAACCGTCTGCGCATCCTGCAGATCATGCTGGCCATCGCTGCGTCGGGATCGCTGGTATGGTTCACCACGGTGATGCGTACCGAGCTGCGCAGACGCCGCACCACAGAAACCCAGCTGCGCGACATCAATGCCTATGTGGAATCGCTGCTGGAAACCATTCCAGCAATGATCTTCATCAAGGACGCACAGCATCTGCGCTTTGTGCGCATCAACAAGGCCGGTGAAGCGTTGCTCGGCATCCCGCGCGAAGAACTGATCGGCAAGAACGATCATGATTTTTTCCCGGTGGAGCAGGCGGAATTTTTCATCAACAAGGATCGTGAAGTGCTTGCACAGGACAAGGTGATGGAAATTCCCGAAGAGACGATTGATACCCGCACTCACGGCCAGCGCTGGCTGCACACGCTCAAGGTACCAGTGATGAACGCACAGGGGGAGCCCATGTTGCTGCTGGGTATTTCCATGGATATCACCACACAAAAACTGGCCGAACAGCATATCAAGGCTTTGAATGCCGAACTGGAACAGAAAGCCAAGCAGCTGAAAATCAGCAACAACGAGCTGGAAACCTTCTGCTATTCGGTGTCACATGATTTGCGCGCGCCGCTGCGCACCATTGAAGGATTTGCGCAACTGCTGGAAGACAACCATCGCAGTTTGCTGGATGCCGACGCAATGCGCTGTCTCAACACCATTCGCCGCAGCAGCAGGCAGATGTCACAACTGATTGATGATCTGCTGGCGTATTCGAGAGTGGGGCGGCAAACCATCACCACACGGCAGCTTGACATGACTCAGCTTGCCGTGAAAGCAACCGAGATTGCAGCCTTTGGCCGCCAGCCACGACCCGAGATAGTCATCGACCCTCTGCCTGAAGTGATGGGTGATGAAACCATGATAAGCAGTGTGTGGCTGAATCTGATCGACAACGCCATCAAGTACAGCGCCAAGCACACCACACCGAGTATCCGCATTTCGGCCACGCGCGATGATCATTGCATCACCTACAGCGTGCAGGACAACGGTGTCGGCTTCGACATGCAGCAGTACGACAAGCTGTTCGATGTGTTTCAGCGTTTGCATTCCGAACGGGAATTTTCCGGCACGGGCCTCGGCCTTGCCATTGTCGAACGCATTGTCAGTCGTCATGGCGGTCGCGTCTGGGCCGACAGCAAACCGCAGCAGGGCGCTACATTTTATTTTTCACTGCCGATCGCACGCGAAACCACCATGTGCTGATGCGCGATGATGCTCAGAAGGAGCTGCCATCCTTGCGCACAAACTTTACGCCATCCACGGTCATGACCAGGGCAATGTCTTCATCAGGATAACCAGCCACTTCACCCGGTATTCGCGAGCCCACTTCCAGATATTGCGCAGGCTGATCGCTGCGATTGATCAGGTGATGACCATCGCGTTTGCCCGCTGGAAAGCCGGCACACTGACCTGCCCGCAACGTTTGTTCGCCACCATCAGTAACCAGAACCAGTTCACCGCTCAATACATACACAAATTCGTCTTCACGCAGATGCCAGTGGCGTAACGCCGACTGCGAGCCCGGCTGCAATGTGGTGAGATTCACTCCGAACTGTGTCAGACCACAGGCATCGCCCAGCTTGCGCCGTGAGCGGCCACGCACGCGTTCATTCAATGGCGGTGGATAACCCGTTTTCTCTACAACAGGCAATGTGGCTGGATCAATCGCAGGCAGTTTCAATGTCATGTGTATGCACCTTTACAAGTTGATGATACCGCAACCCATTTCAGTGACCAGACCACTGACCAGAATCTGTGCATGCTCGTTGATATTCAGCAGCAATTCGCATGGACGATTGATCATATGCCCCTGAAGGACACGTTTGTGTAATGGCATGGTGTACTGCGACGCGATAAACCAGCCGCCAAGATTCGCGCATGCGGAACCGGTGGCCGGATCTTCCGCATAGGCATTGCCTTTGGCAAAAAAGAATCGCGCCACAATTTGACCTTCACTGTCATCACTCCACACATACGCGAGAAAGCGTTCATCACTGACGCGGCCATGACGTTGCAGCAGTTCAACCTCAGGCTTGCAGCGCCGCACCGCCTCTGCGCTGCGTAACGGAATGATCAATTGCTCACTGCCCGCGTTGATCCACAATGGCTCACTGGCAATATCACTCGCGTGAATGCCAAGCATCTGTGCCAACTGGACATGAGTGGCCTCAACCGGTCGTGATGACGAAGGATTGGCCCGCAATGTCCAGTGATCGTTGCTGGCAGTCACCGGAATGATTCCAGCTTTCATCTCCAGGGCCAGTGCATCACCGGAGTTATACAGATCACGCACCACGTGCGCGGTCCCCAACGTGGGATGTCCCGCAAACGGCATTTCAAAATTGGGTGTGAAAATTCTTACATGTGCCGTTGCTTTATTGCTGGGAAGAATGAAGGTGGTTTCGGAAAGATTGAACTGCAATGCCAGCGCCTGCATTGCTGCATCGCTCAGACCGCGTGCATCTTCGAATACGCATAAAGGATTGCCCGAGAATGCATCGCCTTCAATGGCAAATACATTCAACAGGCGATATGCATAAGCGGTCATGTCAATCGTCTTTCCAGGTGTTGGCCAGTTGCTGGAATTGCGGCGATTGTGCCCGTACCACACAAAAGCGCTGTCCAGTAGGCGCCTCCATCACCCACCAGGTTCTGATTTGCTTGATACGTCTGGCGCCAAGCTTCTCAAGTCGCTGCACTTCCGCTTCAACATCGTCGGCTTCTATATCAAGATGCACACGGCTTGGATGCTCAACGGATTGCACTTCAATGTGCATGAAGCCGGTGGGCTCTGTCAGCGGCGCATAGTTGGCGCCATGTGCTGGCGGATCGTATTCCATCTTCATGCCCAGCGCTTCACTCCAGAATTTCGCGGCGGTTTCTACGTCACTGGTCTGGCAATCTATGATGAATCCGGCCAATCTGCTTCTGTGCATGGCGCGCTCCTGGTTGGGCCAATGCGGCCCATCTTTTGGACAAAACGGAAGCATTCATCGTTTCATGCTTTGTCTGATATTGCAATATGACGGCTTCGTCAACAATCACCAAACTATCCAGGCATGTTCTTCTTACGTACATGGTGGATAGTAGTGGAATTCCATTTGGAGCAAGGCATGTGCATGGGAGGTTAAATTTTCGAATTTCCCTGTTACTTCAACACTCATTGTCCCGATCTGCATTCCCTGCAGACCGAATGGAATGCCGTGAATTCGGGCTACCAATTTTAACGTTCTTTAGATGCTACAAAGGAAGAAATATGAGATTCCAACCTGTGCTTTATTCAGTGCTGATCTTGAGCAGCTTAGCTGCATACAGTTGTTACGCCGCGCCGGTTAAGGTGGAGCTTTCTGCACACGTCACCGGGATGTACGACTCTGCCAACCTGCTTGGCAACCAAGTGTCTGTTGGGCAAGTAGTCACAGCAAAATATACCTATGACTCTGGAGTGCAAGATACCGATGCATCTCCCCAATACGGCATATATCCGCAAAACGAAACGCAATCACAATACTCAATTGACATGGGATCGCTGAAGATTGAATCCGATCCAACTCCGGGGTATCAGCCTAACGAAGTTGATGTTCACCCCAGCGACTGTGTTGGTTGGTGTGAAAGTATGTTTCGGATCCTTTATTTTCATAACAAGCCGTTGTCGGAAATGGTGCAAGTATATTCCGTCTTCTTCAATTTCGATGACTACTCAGGCCACTACCCCGTAACAGATCAAATTCTGACAGCTGCACCGGACATGCAACAGTTCTCGGTTAGGACAATAGAAATCTCCGGGGGCAGTGATTCGAACTCATTTTCTATCGTCCTGCAAATTGACTCCGCGTCCTTGCAGACAGATAACAGCGTATTCATCTCGCCATCAAGTGGTAGCTTCCTGAGATACCAGTACTTTGATGCGGCAATTTTATTACCCACGGGTATTGAAGTAGTAAACCTCGACGTTACAGACAACGGTGTGCAGGGTCTATTTTCCTTTGGATACAATTGCAATATGAGCCCGCCAAATGCCCAGAATCGTCCGGCGCTGTTCTGTGCTAATGCAGGGGCACAATTGCAGGACGGAGTAAATCATCTCGTGTGGCACCTGTTTTTATCGGACGGCAGCATGATGGAAAAGACGGTTGATTGGGAAATGATTCCGTAAGCCCATCTCGCCCTTTCCTGTTATAAGAGCTGACGCATCGAGCATCAGCTCTTGTTTTGCGGGCTGCAAAGCTCGAAATCAATCCCAATAATGGCAGGCACCAAAGCCATCAACGATACAAATTGATCTCATCTCGTAATGCCATTGCCGCCTGTCGTGCCGCGTTGGCAAAATCATCATTCCTGCTGGCATAAAGCACACTGCGTGATGAACTGATGATGAGCCCTGTACCCGAGGCAGTCTTGCCAGCATTGACCACGGCTTTCACATCACCACCCTGCGCACCGATGCCGGGAATCAGCAATGGCATATTGCCAACAATACTTCGCACGCGTTGCAGTTGTTCGGGCCACGTTGCGCCCACCACCATCAAACAATTGCCATGTTCATTCCACTCGTTGCTGACACGTTGCGCCAGTTTTTCGTACAACGGTTGTCCATCAATTTGCAGGTCTTGCAGATCTTGCGCGCCCTTGTTGGAGGTACGGCACAAAATGATCACACCTTTATCCTTGTAACTGGTGAACGGTTGCACTGAATCATGACCCAGGTAAGGATTCACCGTTACGGCATCTGCCTTGTAACGCCTGAATGCCTCGATCGCATATTGTTCCGCCGTGCTGCCAATATCACCGCGTTTGGCATCGAGAATCACGGGAATATGCGGGTAGGTTGAATGAATGTACTCGATGGTGGTCAACAACTGCGCTTCGGCAGCGTGCGCAGCAAAGTAGGCGATCTGTGGTTTGTAGGCACACACCAGATCATGTGTTGCATCAACAATTGCCTTGTTGAATTGATAAATCGCGTCCGGCGCAGATTTTAACAGCGAGGGAAATTTGGCGGGATCAGGATCAAGTCCTATGCACAGCAGCGAGTTATTACGTTGCCAGGCGGACTCAAGTTTTTGAATGAAGGTCATGAGAAGGTCGCTCAGATCTTGTGTGACGATGCAGTAACTACGACGTCATCCCCGTGAAGACGGAGATCCAGTTTAATAGCTCATGGTGAGCCAGTCGAACCATTCAATTCGACAAGCTCAGGATAAACGGAATGACATTACAGTTTCTTCGTAGGCTGGTGATGAAGCGAAGCAAAATCCCAGCATCCCATCGCCAAACTGATCGAAGACGCAGGGATGAAGCATCCCAGACTACAAATCACAACCCGTATCGTGATAACTATCACGGCAAGTCAGTTGCACCCATCAAGTAGCGATCGCATTCGCGTGCCGCACCTCGGCCTTCATTGATGGCCCACACCACCAGACTTTGACCACGGCGGCAATCGCCCGCAGCAAAGATGCCTTTGACGCTGGTGTTGAACTTGCCATGATCGGCCTTGATGTTGCTGCGTGGATCGGCATCCACACCCAGTGCTTTCAACAATGGTTGTTCCGGCCCGAGAAAACCCATGGCGAGCAACACCAACTGTGCAGGAATAGTCTTTTCCGTGCCGGTCTGCTCGACAGGAACAAACTGGCCCTTGTCATTTTTATCCCACTTGATGACCACGGTCACAAGTTCTTTCAACTGGCCTTTGTCATCACCAATGAATTTCTTCACGGTGGTTTGATAGGCGCGGGGATCACCACCGAATTTTGCAGCGGCTTCTTCCTGACCGTAATCCATCTTGTATACCTTGGGCCATTCCGGCCAGGGATTGTCAGGCGCACGATCCATCGGCGCACGCGGCATGATTTCAATTTGCGTCAGCGATTTGCAGCCCTGGCGCATTGCGGTGCCCACACAGTCAGTACCGGTGTCACCACCACCGATCACCACCACATCCTTGCCTTTGGCGTGAATGGGTGAAGTATCGGGACCGCCATCGAGAATGGCTTTGGTAGACGCAGTGAGATAATCCATCGCGAAATGCACACCATCCAGATTGCGGCCTTCAATCGGCAAATCGCGTGGTAGCGTTGCCCCGGCGCAAACCACAATCGCATCGAACTCCTTGCGCAGCGATTCAACATGAACATTGCCACCGACATTGGCATTGCATTCGAACTTGATGCCTTCCTGTTCCATCAGTTTCAGGCGGCGCTCCACCACTTCTTTCTTGTCTAGCTTCATGTTGGGAATGCCATACATCAGCAAGCCCCCGGGACGATCAGCGCGTTCATAAACGGTGACAAGATGACCCGCGCGATTCAATTGCGCTGCTGCGGCAAGTCCGGCCGGGCCGGAACCGATTACTGCGACTTTCTTGCCGCTGCGATTCTTTGGTGCTTCAGGAATCACCCAGCCTTCTTCCCAGCCATGCTCGATAATGGTGTTCTCAATATTCTTGATGGTGACCGGCGGTGCGTCGATGCCGAGCACGCATGAACCTTCGCATGGTGCAGGGCATACGCGTCCGGTGAATTCCGGAAAATTGTTGGTCTTGTGCAAGCGCGCCAGCGCTTCCTGCCACAGGCCGCGATACACCAGATCGTTCCACTCCGGAATCAGATTGTTGACCGGGCAGCCGGAAGCCATGCCACTGATGAGTTTGCCGGTGTGACAAAACGGTACGCCGCAATCCATGCAACGCGCCGCCTGATTGCGCAAACGTTTTTCATCCATGTGGTGATGAAATTCGTTCCAGTCTTTGACGCGTTCGGTTGGTGTACGGTCTACCGGCAGTTCTCGCAAGTATTCAATGAACCCTGTTGGCTTACCCATCTGTCAATCTCAATTCAAATTTCTAAATTCAAAATCAGCATCAACGCTCACCTGAGGTGAGGAATGTCATCACAGTCTAACGTCTGTGATGCGTCACTCCCGCGCAGGCGGGAGTCCAGTAAAACAAAGCTCCGCTCATGGTGAGCTTGTCGAACCATTCATCTGGTTTGATGAACACCTCGACGAGCTCAGGGTGAACGGTACTAAACTGGATTCCCGCTTTCGCGGGAATGACGCACTTGTACTTGTAACGTCGCAGAGGTTCTCAACTCAGCACGTTTGTTCAACCGCCACCGACCCGCGCTGCATCCTTCGAGTTTTCCTCGAACGCCACCATGATGGCATCGTCACCGCTAAGTCCCTGCTCTTCAGCACGTTTGATACCAGCCAGCATGCGCTTGTAATCCTTGGGAATGACCTTCACGAATTGCGGCAGGTATTTGTCCCAGGCATCAAGCACATCCTGCGCACGTACACTCTTGGTGTAGGTACGATGACGTTCGATCATGCTCTTCACGATTGCGATTTCCTCCGGGTCATTCAGCGGCTCAACGCCAACCATGGCCATGTTGATGTGCGACTTGAATGTGCCATTGGTATCAAGCACGTACGCAATGCCACCCGACATGCCGGCTGCAAAGTTACGGCCGGTTGCACCGAGCACCACGACGCGGCCACCGGTCATGTACTCGCAACCATGATCACCCACTGCTTCAACCACGGCATTGACACCGCTGTTGCGCACCGCAAAACGTTCGCCGGCCATGCCGCGGAAATATGCTTCGCCACTGGTGGCGCCGTATAACGCGACATTGCCAACGATGATGTTGTCCTCGGCTTTGAACTTGGCTTTGTCTGACGGATAAATGATCAGCTTGCCACCGGACAAGCCCTTGCCCACGTGATCGTTGGCATCGCCTTCGAGATACAGCGTCATGCCCTTGGGCACAAAGGCGCCGAAGCTTTGTCCGACGGAACCGGTGAATTTCAATCGCACGGTATCTTCAGGCAGTCCTGCTGCGCCCCACTTGCGGGTAATTTCGCTACCAGTAATGGCACCCACTACGCGATTGACATTGCGCACCGGCAGCTCGGCATACACTTTTTCACCACGTTCAATCGCTGGCTTGCAGATATCCAGCAACCTGGTGACATCCAGTGATTTGTCGATGCCGTGATCCTGTTTCATCTGGCAATAACGTCCCACTTCCGGACCCGCATCGGGCTGGTACAGGATGTTGCTGAAGTCAAAGCCTCTGGCCTTCCAGTGATCTATGGCTTTCTTTGGTTCCAGGCAATCAACACGGCCGATCATTTCATTCAGTGTGCGGAAGCCCAGCTTCGCCATCCATTCGCGCAGGTCCTGTGCAATGAACTTCATGAAGTTCACCACGTGTTCGGGCTTGCCCTGAAATTTTTCACGCAGACGCGGGTCCTGCGTTGCCACACCGGTCGGACAGGTGTTCAGATGACATACGCGCATCATGATGCAACCCGTGGCTACCAGCGGTGCAGTTGCAAAACCGAACTCCTCTGCACCCAGCAATGCAGCAATCGCCACATCGCGGCCGGTCTTCAATTGACCATCGGTTTCAACCGTGATGCGGCTGCGCAAATTGTTGAGCACCAGAGTCTGGTGTGTTTCAGCAAGACCCAGTTCCCACGGCAAACCCGCATGCATCAACGAAGTTTGTGGCGATGCACCGGTGCCGCCATCGTGACCACTGATCAACACCACATCAGCATGTGCTTTCGCCACACCCGCAGCAATCGTGCCGACACCTACCTCGGCCACCAGCTTGACGCTGATGCGTGCATGACGATTGCCATTCTTCAGGTCGTGAATCAGTTCGGCCAGATCTTCGATCGAATAAATGTCGTGATGTGGCGGTGGCGAAATCAATCCCACACCCGCAGTAGTGTGGCGGGTTTTCGCAACCCACGGATACACCTTGGTGCCGGGCAATTGTCCCCCTTCACCCGGCTTTGCTCCCTGCGCCATCTTGATCTGGATTTCTTTTGCATTCACCAGATAGTGGCTGGTGACACCAAAGCGTCCCGATGCCACCTGCTTGATGGCTGAATTCTTTGAATCACCATTAGGCAAGGGAATAAAGCGTTCCGGATCTTCACCACCTTCGCCAGTGTTGCTCTTGCCACCCAGACGATTCATGGCAATGGCCAGTGTTTCATGTGCCTCCTTGCTGATGGAGCCGTAGCTCATCGCACCGGTCTTGAAGCGCTTAACTATCGATTCAACGGATTCCACTTCGTCCAGCGGAACCGGATCAGCAGGCTTGAAATCCAGCAGTCCACGCAAGGTGCACAGATTCTTCGATTGATCATCAATCAATTCTGCATAGGCCTTGTACGTTGGATAGCTGCCGGTACGCACCGACTTCTGCAGACGATGAATGGATTCGGGGTTGAACAGATGGAACTCGCCTTCCGAACGCCATTGATACTGTCCGCCTACCGGCAGCGTGTGGCCATTGACCTGACGAACCGGGAAGGCATGGTTGTGACGCATCAACAATTCCTTCGCGATGGTGTCGATGCCAATACCGCCAATGCGTGATGGCGTGTTGGTGAAGTATTCATCCACCACTTCCTGATGCAGGCCCACCGCTTCAAACACCTGTGCACCGTGATAACTCTGAATGGCCGAGATACCCATCTTGGACATCACTTTCACCACACCCTTGGTGGCGGCTTTCACGTAGTTCTTGCACGCTGTCTTGTGGTCGATGTTTTGCAGCATGTCATCACGAATCATGCCGTCAATGGTTTCAAACGCGAGATAAGGATTGACGGCACTGGCGCCATAACCAATGAGCAATGCAAAGTGATGCACTTCGCGTACTTCACCGGTCTCGATCACGAGAGAAACCTTGGTGCGAACGCCTTCGCGGATCAGGAAGTGATGCAGTCCCGATACCGCCAGCAAAGAAGGCAACGGCGCAAATTCACGATTAACACCGCGATCGCTGAGAATGAGCACGTTGATCTCATCATCCTCAATCATGCGCTTGGCTGATTGACACAATTCCTCCATGGTCTTGACCAGCCCGTGTTCACCGCGCGCCACCTTGAACAGCGTGGACAGCACGCCGGACTTGAGACCAGGCAATTCCATGCGGCGCACTTTGGCAAAGTCTTCGTTGGTGAGTACCGGAGCGCTCAATTGCAGACGGCGGCAATCCGCAGGCTGCGGTTCCAGCAAATTGCCTTCCGAACCCAGCCACACTTCGGATGCAGTGATGATTTCTTCGCGAATGGAATCAATCGGCGGATTGGTAACCTGAGCGAACAATTGCTTGAAGTAATCAAACAGCACGCGCGGCTTGTTGGACAGCACTGCCAGCGGTGTGTCGTTGCCCATGGAACCCACGGCTTCAACTCCATCGCGCGCCATCGGTGCAATGAGAATGCGCTGATCTTCAAACGTATAACCAAACGCGATTTGCCGCTGCAGCAGCGTGTCATGATCCGGCAGCGGCACTTCGGGTGCCGCAGGCAGGTCCTTCAGGTACAACTGATGTTCATTCAGCCATTGACGATAAGGCCGCTGTGATACGACGCCACGCTTGATTTCTTCGTCATCAACAATACGACCCTGCGAGGTATCCACCAGGAACATGCGGCCGGGCTGCAAGCGGCCCTTTTGCACCACATGTTCCTGCGGAATATCGAGCACACCTGCTTCGGAAGCAAGCACCACCAGACCATCATCCGTCACCCAGTAACGCGCCGGACGCAAACCATTGCGATCGAGAATGGCGCCGATCTGAATGCCATCGGTAAAGCAGATGTCGGCCGGACCATCCCAGGGTTCCATCAAGTTGGCGTGATACTGATAGAACGCGCGACGCTCATCGTCCATGGTTTCATGATTCGACCAGGGTTCGGGAATCATCATCATCACTGCGTGGGGCAGCGAACGTCCTGCCAGCACCAGCAATTCCAGGGTGTTGTCGAACATCGCCGTGTCGCTGCCGTTGGGATTGATGATCGGTGAAATCTTGCTGATGTCTTCGCCGAACAATTCCGACTGGAAGCGGCTTTCACGTGCACGCATCCAGTTGAAGTTGCCACGCAGCGTGTTGATTTCGCCGTTGTGGGCGATGTAACGATAAGGATGTGCTCGATCCCAGCTTGGGAAAGTATTGGTACTGAAACGCGAATGCACCAGCGCCAGCGCGGTTTCCATCGCCGGATCACGCAAGTCCAGAAAGTACTGGTCCAGTTGTGACGTGGTGAGCATGCCCTTGTACACCAGCGTACGGGTGGACAGGCTGCACAGATACCAGTTCTCTGCACCGCCCAGCGTCGAAGTACGCACATCGGTGTAGGCGCGTTTTCGGATCACATAGAGTTTGCGTTCAAACTCCTGCTGATCCTTGATCTCCGGACCACGGCCAATGAATACGTGGCGCATGAACGGCTCTGCCATTTTTGCAGTGTCGCCCAGCATCGAATTGTCCACCGGCACCGTGCGCCAACCCAGCAACACCTGACCTTCGGACTGGATGATCTGCGCAAACTTTTCTTCAAGGGCGCGGCGCAACGTAGCGTTGCGCGGCAGAAATACCAGACCGCAGCCATACTCACCTTCCGCAGGCAGCTTGATGCTGATCTTCTTGCAGGCCGCAGCCAGAAATTGATGGGGCATCTGCAACAGTACACCGGCCCCGTCGCCGGTATTCACTTCGGCACCACTGGCGCCGCGATGATCGAGATTCTTCAATACCTCGATGCCCTGTTGCAGAATGCGATGTGATTTGCGGCCCTTCATGTCAACCACAAAACCGACGCCGCAGGCATCGTGTTCGAACTGTGGATCGTACAAGCCCTGTTTTTCGGGCGCCGTGACGCGAACGGGAACAGCAGAGGCAACCTGGTTCTCAGGCAGGCTTGATGAAGATGGCAGAGTCAAGGACATCAGGATACTACCGGTAACTGATTCGGGGTTGATCAGTTTACGGGGCTTGCGGCTTTAGCTAAAGCCCTTTTTGCATATCACCGGAAAAAAACGCCGCCGGCGGGGAAGACGCCAGGCGGCGGAGAATCGAACAGGGGAGGATTGCGATCCCCTGTTCTACACCTGATCAATCAGCGCAACAGCGCTAACACAGCAGTGCGGGTGCAACCATCTCCAGTTCGTGTCCCAGCACCTCACGGGAGACTGGGTCATGGATGGGACGGCTTTTGTAAACAACGCCTGCGGAACGCGCCCTTTCTGCCCATGCTGCCTCCGGGCGGGCCGGTTCCAGTGACATGCGGCCGTCAACGTGGCGGATCAGCAGCATGGTGCCGGTGGCAACAAAGTCTTGCAGCTTGTCTGGCGAAATTGGTGCGTCCGGCGGCAATACCACCGCAATCACTTCTGACTCTTCGTTTTCAAACATGGCCATACCCCGGACAGCAACTGGATTCGTTATCGCCTGCCAGTTGGCAGCAAACCTTGTGCCAGAACCGGCAATGAAGATTGATGCCCCGCAAATCAAACAGTTAATGACCGCGTCAGCGCTTGATTGAACATCGCACTGCGGAGATTGAGTGACAACATTTGTCCAGAGGTGACACGAGCGCAGGGATTCGCCGAAATATTGTCCATGGCGTGCAATCCGGGTTACGTAAATACAGGTTCGTCATTTAACATGCAGGACCGTCGCCTACGCTGTACATCAATCCACTTTTTCCGGGTCACTCATCATGAACGACACACCCAAACGCCGCCTGCTTGATCGCAACGTCAACACTCCATCGCTGATCGGCGTGGGCAGCCGGATTGACGGTGAACTGAATTGTCCGGGCGATCTTGCCGTTGCTGGCACGGTAATGGGCAATGGCGAAATCGGCGCGCTGTTTACGCTGTCGGACACCGGCACCTGGCTGGGTCAATTGAATTGCGACAACGCAGTCATCGCAGGCAAGATCAAGGGCGACATCGTGGTCCGCAAAAAACTGGAGATTCGCAGCAGTGCACGCATCGAAGGACGCATTGCCGCCCAGCATGTCGCCATCGCGCAGGGCGCCGTTGTCGAGGGTGAATTGCAGGTGCTGAGCGGTGAACCCGTGCAGCACTTTGCGGAAAAGCGCGAATTGACGCCGGAGCCGCAAAGCAACAGCGCAGCGGCAGAACACAGCCCGGCAAAATAAGAAAACACGGGGCGAATCATTACCCCATGACAAATCATTATCATGCTGTTTTGGGAATGCATTGTTTTGCATTCCATTTCTGACGCCAGTGCAGAAAATCGCCGGCGGGCATGGGTCTGGCAATGAGATAACCCTGTACTTCCTTGCAATGCTGTGAAGCAAGAAACGAAAGCTGCGTCTCCAGTTCCACGCCTTCGGCAACGCAATCCAGTCCCAACGCCTGTGCGATGAACAGCATCGCATCCACCAGTGTCGTGCCGCTGTGCGACACACCAATGTCACTGATAAAGCTGCGGTCGATTTTCAATACATCCAGCGGCAGTTTGCGCAGATAACTCAGTGACGAAAACCCGGTGCCAAAATCATCCAGCGCCACACGAATACCGCGTTCACGAAATGCCTGCAGTGTCGCGCTGACAAGTTCCGGCTGCGAGAGCAAGGCACTTTCAGTGATCTCCACTTCAAGATACTTGTGCAGTCCATGATGACGCTTCAACGCGGCATCCACTTCGGCAACCACGTCGCTGTTGAGAAATTGCAATGGCGAGATGTTGAATGACACGCGGAATTCATCAGGATCAAGCCGCGCCCAGTGAGTCACCTGTTGCGCCACCATGTCGATCACCTGATTACCCAGCGCCGTAATCAATCCCATATCTTCCATCAATGGAATGAAATCAGCCGGGCTTACCATGCCACGCGCCGGATGACGCCAGCGCACCAGTGCTTCGGCGCCGTGCACACGATTGTCGGCCAGTTGCAGGCGTGGCTGATAAAACAGTTCGAACTGGCGTTCTTCCAGCGCATGCCGCAGTTCGGTTTCCAGTGTCAGGCGCTGGCGCGCACGGTCACTGATTTCCGCAGCAAAAAACTGGCAACTGCCTTTTTGTCCCTTGGCATGCAACAAGGCGGCAAAAGCATGATCAATAAGTTCGGTGGCATTCAAACCATCATGCGGATACAGGCTGACGCCAATGGTTGATGACAAAGTCAGTTCGGCATCGCCCAGTGCCAGCGGCGATGCCACCGCTCGCTGCAAACGTTTGGCAATGCTGATGGCTGCTTCACTGAGTTGCAGATTGGTCACCACACATAAAAAACGATCGCCTTCGGTGCGTGCCACCAGACAACCATTTTTCAATTCACGCAATTCACCGGTGCGCAGTACATGATCGGAATCGCGCACCTGGGCACGCAGACGATCACCCACCGTTTTCAGCACGGTGTCGCCCACGGCCTGTCCCAATGAACTGTTGATGCGGCTGAAATCATCGAGACCGACGGCGAACACCGCAATGTGCTGGTGTTCACGCGAATGATCGGAGATGACGGAATCCAGCGCACGCAATGCCAGTTCGCGATTGGGCAATGAAGTGAGTGGATCGTGGAATGCGAGAAAGTGCAGGCGGTCTTCCTGCGCACGCCGCTCCGTCACATCTTGCAGCGTGCTGCGCACCACCCACTGTCCGGGCACATCGGTAGCCACCACTTCACCCTGATGACGCAGTACCTTGATGACATTCTTGCGTCCCATGAAGCGATGCTCGAAGCGATACACCGTGTGCTGTGCAATCGCCTGTTGCAGTTCACGCTGAATCATGGGCAGATCGTCAGGATGTACTTTTTCGCACAAGGTATCCCAGGTCAGTCCGGCGCCATCACCCACTTCCAGCAACGCGCATACCACCGGTGAAACTGCAACGGTTTTGCCATCCAGCGTGCGTTCCCAATGTCCCAGTTGCGCCAGACGCTGTGCATAGGACAGGCGTTGTTCACTCAATCGCAACGCATCCTGCATCTGTTGCGCCTTGAAAAGAAAGCGCACTCGCTCAACCAGCAATGATGGGTTGATGCGCTTGAGTGCAAAATCATTGGCACCTGCTTCATAAGCACGCTGGATGGAGTCGTAGTCATCCACACCAGTCATGAACAAAATCTGCACGCGCTCACCGCCCGGCATGATGCGGATGGCGGCGGTGAGTTCAAAGCCGTTCATTTTCGGCATCATCACATCGGTAATGACGCAGTCGATGTTGTGTTCGGCAAACACTTCCAGTGCCTGGGCGCCATCTTCCGCAGTTACCACGTTGTAGCCTACGTCAGTCAGCACTGTGGCGATCAGTAACCGCAGCATGTTGTCGTCGTCAACAACGAGAATACTGCCCAGTCCGGCGCGTTCGGTGATGTGCAGTGTCATGCCTGTTCCTCGCGCATCAAGTCCGGCAGCACAGTATCAAAATGTTCCTGCAACACCACCGCCAGCCGGTCGCATTGATCAGCATCACATTGCATCGCCGCGCTTTCGAGCACCGTGCTGATCCGGCCCATTTGTATTGCACCCAGCGCAAAACTCGCCGACTTGAGTGAATGCGCGATGCGGGCAACGCCGGCGGTATCGCGCACTTGCAGTGCTGCCCGGATGTCCAGCAACTGTTGTGGTGTTTGCATGCGGTAGGTGCGAATCAGGTTGCCAAGCAATTTGCCATTGCGCAGTAACCGCAGCGTCGCAAGCTGTTCCCTGTCGAGTTGCATATCACTGCTCATCAATGAGTCCGCTGGTCCTGCGTCACATCAAACTGTGTGTCACGGATTGCATCATCCATGACATGACGGCTGGCGCCATTGACCAGCGCAGATGAGAGTCCGGTCGCGCTGACTGTTTCTCTTGTTTTTGACATGCCCTTGCGCAGGGACAGTACTGATGCATTCATGTACAGGCTCGTATGACTGGCAATTGTAGCGGCGCGCGCACATCATCCGGGCGCAACGCAGTACTACTGCTATCGGGCAATCATCACAAAGCTGTAGCCTGAACCCATTGAATGTGGCAGACGAGCATGACTGCATCACAGAATGCAGAGTCAAATTACCGGCGATGTTAAGTAATGATCAAGCGGTCGCAGGACAATGGCGATTCAATGCGCTTGCATGCAGAGATACTGCATCCGTTGCTGCCATTGGTGATAACGCGCCTCCAGCGCAAGGTCTGTGACAACTGCATGACGAATCGTTGCGCTGATGCGCAGCCACTGCGGCGGCCGGTCTGCAATCAACCACGCCAGTCCTTTTGCAGTTAACTCTGCCTCCTGAATACCGGTGACGGGCAATCCGCTTAACGACGCAATGCATTCACACAGGTAGGCACAGGCGGAAACACCGCCACCAGCAAAGATACAATCAAGTTGCGGCAGATGTTTGCGCATCAGGACAACATTGTCGGCGATGAGGAAAGCAATGCTTTCCACCACGGCAATCAATGCGGCAAGGTCATCATGATTTTCATCATTGACGAATGTCGATGTCACCTGCGGCAACCAGTACGGCGAACCTACCCCACCCACGCCATTGATGAACAACGGCACCCGCGGCGGTACCTGCGAGCGCCGCAGCAACGGCAGTGCGCGTTGCACATCCAGTGCAATGCGCTCTCCCAGCCAGCTCAGTGCGCTGCCTGCGCCATTCACCGTGCCTTCCAGTGCGAACTGAATGTGCGTGGAATCGGAGAACAGCACGCTTCGCAACAACGGCGCTGCATTGGAAATATCATGCTGCACGGGGGCCAGCGCGAATGCACCGGTACCGATGTTGAGATAAATGGCATTGCTGTCCAGTTCACCCATTGCAAATGGCACAGCAGCCTGATCACCCGTGCAAACAATCAATGGCACCGGATGATCGCCAACGCGCAATGATCCATAACGATGATGCGTTGCCACCGGTTGCGGCAGTACTTCGCGCGGCACACCAAACCATTGCAATAACTGCGATGACCATTCGCCACTTGCCGGTGACCACAGTTGTGTCCGCGATGCATTGGCGGGGTCAACCACATGCGGATGTTCATCGAGCAATGCATGCAACAGATAACTGGCCAACGGCCCGCATTGCAACTGTCCTTGTTTCAAGGCTGATTTGACGGCCGGCAATTCGTCCAGACACCAGCGTAATTTGCTGGCACCGTAATGCGGTGACAACATCAGTCCAGTGAGCGATTGAATTTCGTCGCGATGTACGTTGAGTGAATCGGTCAACGCCGCGTTGCGCCGGTCCTGCCATGACAACACCGGCGACAATGCTGTTCCATCGCGCGCATCCCAGCACACAATGCTGGAACGCTGTGTAGCCAGTCCGGCGGCTTTAATGCGTGAAATATCGCTGCCCAGCGAATGCGCCACATCGGCAATGACGGTGCACAGTGAATCGCGAATCTCCGCTGCATCATGCTCTACGCGTTGCTCGTCAATATGTCGCGTGGTGATGGGTGCGTAGGCCTGCATCACTTCATGACCCTGTGCATCGAACACAATCGCGCGGCTGGCATGACCGCCTTGATCGAGTGCCAGCCACAACGGCGAAGGCGCAGCCGGTGCAGTGGTTTCTGCAAGCGCGATATCTTGCACACCGGCATTCCTGCGTTCTTCACGTACTACATCATCCATGATGTATCTATTCCGGCACCAACTGGATGTGGCGTGTATCCGCACGCACTTCACGCACCGGCAGCGACGGCGCGATGCGCTGCATCACCTGTTCGGCAGTGGCACGCCAACCCGTGAGCTTGCCGCCAAAAATCGAAATCAACCGTGGCTTGTCGCTGCGATCCGTATCCAGCACGGTTTCGCGTGGACGATGAAAGGCATGACCGCTGCCCGCAGGCAGCACACGCACACCGGCGAAGCTGTGTTCAATGTCCTGCGCACGCGAATGACGATCCGGAAAATAATGCCGCATGATCTGCAGCAGATAATTGATTTCGGTTTGCAGCGGCTTTACTTCAGCGGGATCACCGCGATAACGCGTCTCGGTGGTGCCGATCAATGTTTCGCCATACCACGGCATGACAAACACGGCGCGTCCATCGCGCGGACTTTCCACATAGTAAATGCCGCGTGTTACTTGTCCGGGCAGTACCAGATGCGTGCCTTGCACCAGTTCAATCAAACGCAAGGGCAGTGACGGTGTCACCAGACGCAGGATGTGGTTGACCCACGGGCCACCGGCATTCACCAGCACCTTTGCATCGACGTCCACCGTGCGATCCACTTGTGCATAACTGATACGCACACCCTCGCGATGCAATTCCGCATGCAGAAACTTCGCCGGAATATGCGCCTCCGCACCCAATCGTTCTGCCGACTTCAGCACCGAGCGTGTCAGCAATGCATCGTCGGTTTGACCATCGTAGTAACGGAACACGGCTTTTAGCTGGCCGGTTCTCAATCCATCGAGCTGCGACCATTCACCTCTGCTGATCAAGCCGAAGCGGCAACCGCGCTTGAAACCGCCGAGCACGGCATACATGCTCAATCCCAATGCGATTTGCCATGGCTTGCGGCGCGTGTCTTTATAAAGTGGAATGTGAAAGGCCTTGAGACGCACCAGCTCTGGCGCATTCTTCAGCATCAGTGCGCGTTCCAGCAAACTTTCACGCACCAGATGAAATTGCCCGCTTTCAAGATAGCGCAGGCCGCCATGAATTAATTTGCTGGAACGGCTGGATGTGCCATAGGCAGGCGCGCTTTGTTCCAGCAACAACACTTTCTGGCCTGCCGCTGCCGCAGCCTGCGCCACACCCACACCATGAATTCCGGCACCAACGATCACGACATCGTACTGGCTCATGCAGACATGTCCGCGATGATCATGTGCAGCCCTCTCAACGTTGTTTGTTCAGTCAAGTGTTGTTGCTGTTGATTGCGATGCTGGTATCACACTGCGCTGCGCTGTTTCAGATTGCGCAGTTGCCGCAGCATACTGCGAATTTCCATGGTTTCAATCAGCGGCGCACCGCGTTCGAACAATTGCGTGGCCAGTTCAATGGAAGTCACTTCGTATATCGCCCATTGCCACGGCCCGCGCCACAGGCGTGAGCCGTCGGCCGGCAATTTTTCATGATCACAAAACAGAAACTGCGGCACGGTCGCTTCTGCCTTCAGGCTGGCCAGCGAACTGTATTCGGGCAACACCCAGCCGACGCGGTAATTGCTGTTGCGCTGCACGTGATGAATCGCAGGCAGATCAAATGAAATGATCACTACCTGCGCCGCCACCGGTTTGAGAATCTCGCAAACCCGGCTGATAAAAACATCCTGCCCATACTTGTTGATACTCGCGCGCTTCAGTTCGACAAATGCCGTGGCCTGAGGAAAACCGGATAACAACTCCACCACCTGTATCAGCGAGGGAATGCAGATGTCCGTGTAACGGTCGCTGAAACGCTCGGCTTCACCGACATTGATCATGCCCAGTTCGGACCAGGTCATTTCCAGCGCGTCGCGATCAATGCCTGCACAACGTTTCAGGTTGGCATCGTGCATCACCACCGGTACACGATCCGCACTCATGTGCACATCGAATTCGATGTATCTGGCACCCAGCTCCAGCGCCGAACGCAGTGATGGCAGGGTGTTTTCCGGAAACTCGTGCGCATTGCCGCGATGCGCAACCAACTCGGGAAACAGTTGAATGGTGCTGGTCACGATATTTGCTTGACTGGACTGAAGACTGAAGCCGTATGCTGTCATGACATCATATCCCAGACCCGGAAATCATAATGTGCTTGTCGTCATGCAACGTCGGTTGTTAAATGGACCAAAATGTGATGGATTTTCGTCCGTTGTCTCAAATCACGCCTTTGACGATACCACCTGAAAAAACGATGGGACAATTTTTTCAACCGGCTGACAGGAGTGCCTGAACATGAATTCACTGACATGCTCGCGACTGCTTGCGATCACAACCTTGCCTGTTTTGCTATTCGTGCTGACCGCCTGTCATCACGACTCAAATTCCGGCGGCCAGAATGGGCAATGGAGCACTCAACCACCCAGCTCAGGAGTGACACTGAGCAATGCTTTTCCACAACTACCCGCCTTCACCAGTCCCGTTCTTGCGCTGCAAGCGCCTGCAGATCGCACACAATGGTATGTCGTAGAACGTGCAGGACACATCAAACGCTTCACCAATAATGCAGCAACAACCATCAGCACCGAAGTGATCGACATCAGCAATCGCGTTGATTCCACCTCCAGCGGCGAAACGGGTTTGCTGGGCATGGCATTTCATCCTGATTTTCCATCCGACCCCAGAGTGTTTCTTTCCTACACCACCAATATCAACGGCCAGATTGTGTCGCGCATTTCTGCCTTTACGAGCAATGACAATGGTCAAACACTCGATGCCAATTCTGAAATTGTGTTGCTGACCGTGAATCAGCCCGAATCCAATCATAACGGCGGCAACATTGTGTTTGGTGCAGATGGTTACCTGTACATCGGTTTTGGTGATGGCGGCGGTGGTGGTGACATGCATGGCGCCATCGGCAATGGCCAGAATCTCAATACATTGCTGGGCAAGATGTTGCGTATTGATGTAGGCGTCTCCACTGCAACCACGTACACCATTCCCAGTGATAATCCTTACGTCAACAATCCCCTGTGCGGCACTCTCGGTGGCAATGGTTCACAGGCCTGTCCGGAAATTTATGCCTATGGATTCCGCAATCCCTGGCGTTTCAGTTTTGATCGCATGAACGACAACTTGTGGGTGGGTGATGTTGGTCAGGATTCGTGGGAAGAAGTGGATCTCGTCGATATTGGCGGCAACTATGGCTGGCGCTGTTACGAAGGCAATCATGCTTACAACACCAGCGGCTGCACTGGCACGTATATTTCTCCCATTGCCGAATATGATCACTCACAAGGCAATGGCGCCATCATTGGTGGTTATGTGTATCGCGGCACCGTCAGTACCAAAACACAGGGCAAGTATATTTTTGGCGATGAACTCAGCGGCCGCATCTGGTCCATGCCCACCGGCGCCAGCAGCGCAACGATAACGGAGCTGATTCATAGCGCCTATCCCATTTCCTCGTTTGCGCAGGATCTGGACGGCGAGTTGTACGCGATTGATTACAGCGGCGGACGACTCTACAAATTGATCTTCAATTAACGTACAACACAGATGCGCAATGACATCATTCCGCTGCGATCGCGGAAAATTCGACACGGTTATTGCGTGCAGCGCTCAGGTTCCATTGGCCGGCCGTCAGACCCGATGATTGCGGCGGGTACGACATCGCAAGTTGACGTCCGCCATCAGCAAGCTGGATGCGGATTGCACCGTATGGATTGAGACTGGCGATGAAACTGGCAAAATCCGCCGATTGGCGTTGTTGCACACTGAGAACGTCAGCAAACGGATTGCCGAGCAGATCGCATTGCTTGATGGGCAGCTCCGCAGGTGCGATGTGATAGCCACCACTCATGTTGCCCTGAAGACAAAAGTCGCCGGTAAATACTTCCACGCGCAGCACGCCCTTGAATCCCCTTGCCTGCAACGCATTCAACATGGACTTGAGCCGTTCAAGACGTGAACCGGCCAGCGGCACCTCGCCGTAAGGAACCGTTTCGCTGTCCTGCACCACCACATGGTTCGCTTGCGATACGGCGCTGACACTCATGCTCAATGCGGCGCGGCTGCTACTGCTGGACTGTGCTGCACTGAGTATATTCACCTTGTGTTGTGCCTGCGCCTTTGCCAGTTGCTGTTGCAAACGATGATTGGAATACATCAACCAGCCGATACCCAATGCCAATGCAATGGTCAATGCGATGACCGCGATGCGCTGCGCCCTTGCAAGATGCGGATTCACCGGCTGCATTGCGTAAGCAACCGCAGGCGGTGACGGACCTTGATTTGCCGCACGTGCCTGCTGCAACAGATTTGCCACATCAGTATTTTTGAAGGTCTTGGACAGCACGCCCAGCGCACCGGCAACGCGTGCAGTCTGTGCGAATGCCGGATCCTGCTGCGAGCTGTACATGAATATGGGAATGTGCCGTGTAGCAGGATTGGCCTTGATGATGCGCACTGCGGCCAGACCATCCATGCCGGTGAGCAGATAATCCATGAAGATTACATCCGGCTGTGAATGTTGCAGATAATCCAGCGCAAGCTCCGCCGATTCCAGCGCATCGACAACCACGCCAAAGCTTTCCAGCGTGCGCGACAGCACCACCCGTGCCGCACGTGAATCGTCCACCACCAATGCGCGCCTGTTAGTCATGTCAGAAGTGTAATGTATAAATTGCGTGAACCGGAATCGTAACAATGACAATTGCCTGCAATGACCAGATCAACACGGGTAGAATTGCCGCCATCAGCGATGTTGTCAGGAGCACTCATGATACGCAAATGGTGGTTTGTGCCTGTTGTGCCACTGCTGCTGTCACTTGCGGCGGGCATGGTTCGCGCCGACGAACTGACACTGATGGATACGCCGGTAAAAGTGACGGCTACAGTGCATGCACTTGAAGAAGGTGGTGTTGCAGTACGCTTCGCCGTTCACAACGGGCCGATTGCACACCTGGTCAATTCCATATTGAGCAACATCACCGTGGACAATGCCGCGCCGGTATTGCGCGAACAGTTGCACTGGTATGCGCCTTATCTGATCGTGCATTCATCATGCAGCATCAATTCGGTACGCCGCTGCGGCGGCGACGTGGTTTTCAAGATAGCAGACAAGCAAGTGACGCGGCTGGGTGATTTCATCACCACGGACAATCCGGTGTTCAGCAACGGACATTTTTATGACGGCTATGACAAACTCGGTGAGCGCGCGCAATTCACCATTGTCATGAACGATGTCAGCAATCAGTTGCAGGTCGATGCAGATGCCACATGGAGCAGCAATGCCGCGGTATGGAGAATTCGCGCAGCACATATTGCCAGCACCAGCCCCGCACCAGACTGGAGTGATGCGGAATGGCAGGAGTATTTTGACGCGGTGCTGAACAATGCAGCGCTGGCGCGTTACTGCAATCGCATGGATGAACTCAATCAACTGATGAGCAGGGTAAATCCCCTGCTGGATGCAGAACACCGCCGCCTGCTCGCTGATACTCTTTCCAGAGTGATTCCGCTGGAAGTGCCGAAGCAGTGGCGCAAAGCTTTTTGAAAAGTCCTGGATTAGTCGATTGGGTGATTACTTCGTTGGCTTACGCGGCTTTTCCTGCAAAGCCTTTGGCGCCTTGTATTCCCACGCCTGACGTACAAGCATTTTTACTGTGGCTGTATCCGCGTCAGCCAGTGTGACTTTTATGCCCAGCATCTTGCCACCCCAGAATAGCTTTTCTACAAATTCGGGGTACATTGCCAACGCCTGTTCACGTTCAAATTCAGGAATGAAGAGGTGAAGAAATTTTTGGTCCGGTGGAATGGTGACAAAAATCTTGCCACGCACACGAAAGGAACTGAAATGATGATGCGGCGCCTCAGTTGTTTCCGGCAGCGACATGGCGAATTTATGAATCGTGGCAAACTTCATTGTCTTGAACCCGGTTGTTGTCGCAATTACGAATGCAATGACAACTGCCACAATACCGCACCTACCAGCAGGGCGCCAATCAGCACACCGCCCAGTAACCACCATATAAAGCGCGAATCAATGCGCTTGATCCAGTAAGTGCGATTGGTCGGTCCATCATACTGCATCACTACCACACTGACGTTGTCCTTGCCACCATGCTCAAGCGCCTGCGCAATCAGTTTATCGGCGGCATCGTCAACGGACATCAGTGATTTCATCACCTGCGCAATATCACTGTCCGTCAGTTCATCAGTCAAGCCGTCACTGCACAGCACAAAGCGGTCACCATGACGCAGCGGCAGTTCGCTCATTGATGCAGCGGATTCTTCCATGCCAAGTCCGCGTGTGATGACATTGCTTTCCGGATGTCCGCGCAAGTCGTCTTCGCTCAATCCCTGTATGGCCCGCAACACTTCCACCAGTGAATGATCGCGGGTCATGCGTTTGAGCTGTCCATCGCGATACAGGTACGCGCGGCTGTCGCCCACCCATGCAACCTGCGCCATGCGATTGCGAATCTCCATGGCCACGATGGTCGATCCCATGTTTCTCAACATGGGATTCTCGCGGGTAGCCTCGAGAATTTTCAGATGCGATTGATGAATGGCCAGCAACAGTTCATCGGGCGCCTCGGCTTTCTGCATCTGCTCTTTGACAATGGTGCTGGCAGCATGACCGTTACCCTGTCCACCCATGCCATCAGCCACAAACCACCAGTGACGCACCGGATTGCTGCCCGTGGCATCTTCGTTCTCGCCGCTGCGACGTCCTGGATGTGTCCTTTCAGCAAACTGGATCATTTAAGAACTTCTCCCGTGTCGCCCGCGTTGGCAATCACTGCTGATCAAAATGGCTTTGATTCTTCACTGCATTTGCCAATTGATCAAGTGGCGGTTTCCCGCTTGTTGAGGGAAAGTGCGGATGCGATGAACTCGCGCTGGATGACAGACAACATTGAACCTGACTGGTGTGTAACAAAAAAGGCCCGCAACGCCATTGGTAATGGAAAGCGCGATCGTGACAATCCCGTCACCGCAAGACTTGCGATTCTGCTAAAGATGCATAACAAGGTAGCTAGGTTACACGATTGTCACGGGGTCTGATCAGGTTACAGTCCGTTATAAAGCCATAGCGGTTACCCATTTTGCGACCCTTGAAATTCCCCTTTCGCACTCCATTCAACGGCCATGAACACCCAATCCGACAAGTCCGGCACGACGCATTCCCTGGTTTCCGATGAAATGCTGATCATCGTGCCCATGCGCAATCTGGTGCTGTTTCCCGGCACGGTGTTTCCTGCCGGTATTCAGCGCGAGATGAGCATTGCTGCGGCCAAAGAAGCAGCACGCACCACTAATCAGATCGGCTTTTTGTTACAGCGTGATCCCGATGTGCAACAGCCCGGCCCTGATGATCTGCACAAGATCGGCACGGTTGCGACCATCCTGCGTTACGTGACCGGTGACAACAATCGTCATCATCTGGTCGTGCAAGGCGAACGCCGTTTCCGCGTGCTGGATTTCCAGCCGGGCCTGCCGTTCCTGCTTGCACGCGTGGAATATCTGCCGGAATATTCCAATGGCTCCAGCGAAGTTGAAGCACGTGCATTGAACCTGAAAAAGCTCGCTGCACAGGCGGTGGAGCTGCTGCCACAAGCACCAGCTGAACTGGCACAGGCAGTACAGAGTGTTGAATCACCTGCACAACTGGCCGATCTCATCACCAGTTTTCTGGACATCAGCGCGCAAGACAAGCAACGCGTACTTGAGTTGACCGAGCTGCGTGCACGACTGGATCGGGTGACAGAGTTGCTGTCACATCGCATTGAAGTGATGAAGCTGCAACGCCAGATTGAATCCAACACACGCGAAGCCATTGATGAACGGCAGAAAGAAATCCTGCTGCGTGAACAGATGCGCCAGATTCAGAAGCAACTGGGAGAAGAAGATCAATCTTCATCCGAAGAGTTGAAAGAACTGGCAGAAGCCATCGACAAGGCGGGCATGCCGCAAGAAGCGCTGGATCAGGCCAGGAAAGAGTTGAAGCGTCTGCAACGTATGCCGGATGCGAGCGGAGAGTATTCGATGATCCGTACCTGGCTGGACTGGATGGTGCAATTGCCCTGGTCGAAGCTCGACACCGAGGCCATTGATATCGTCAAGGCACGCAAGGTGCTGGACGAGGATCACTATGGTCTGGAAAAGATCAAGCGACGCATTGTCGAATATCTTGCAGTTCGCAAACTGAACCCGCAGGGCCGCAGTCCGATTCTGTGCTTCGTCGGTCCACCCGGCGTGGGCAAGACTTCACTGGGTCAGAGCATTGCGCGTTCACTGGATTTGAAGTTTGTGCGGGCATCACTGGGTGGCTTGCATGATGAAGCGGAAATTCGCGGTCATCGTCGCACCTATATTGGCGCATTGCCGGGCAACATCATTTCTGCCATGCGTAAAGCGGGTACGCGCAATCCGGTGTTGATGCTGGATGAAATCGACAAGCTCGGTCAGGGCTTTCATGGTGATCCTGCTGCGGCATTGCTGGAAGTGCTGGACCCCGAGCAGAACAATACTTTCCGCGACAACTATCTTGGTGTTGACTTCGATTTGTCGAAAGTGTTGTTCATTGCCACAGCGAATCAACTCGATACCATTCCCGGACCATTGCGTGATCGCATGGAGATCATTGAACTCACCGGTTATACCGAAGATGAAAAAGTGGCGATTGCAAAGCGTTACTTGATCAAGCGTCAGTTAACTGCCAATGGTTTGAAGGAAGATTCAGCATCCATCAGTGATGAAGCCTTGCATCACATCGTGCGTGATTACACGCGTGAAGCAGGCTGCCGCAACCTGGAACGCACCATCGGTTCTGTATTGCGCAATGTCGCGGTACGCATTGCGGATGGCAGCATCCAACATGCTGATATCGGTGTGGATGATCTGCGCAGCATTCTTGGTGCTGCCCGTTTTGAAAATGAAGTCGCCATGCGCACCAGCGTGCCCGGTGTTGCAACCGGTCTCGCATGGACACCCGTTGGCGGCGATATCCTGTTTATCGAAGCCACGCGCGTACCCGGTGCGGGACGATTGATCCTGACCGGACAATTGGGCGATGTCATGAAAGAAAGCGCCCAGGCTGCCTTGTCACTGGTGAAGTCACAGGCGGAATCGCTTGGCATCGAAGCCACGTTGTTTGAGAAGAGTGACATTCACATTCACGTACCAGCAGGTGCGATTCCAAAGGATGGACCCAGCGCGGGTGTATCGATGTACACGTCACTGGTATCGTTGTTGACCAATCGCACTGTCTTCAACGATGTTGCGATGACGGGTGAAATCAGTTTGCGAGGCTTGGTATTGCCGATTGGTGGTGTGAAAGAAAAAAGTGTCGCTGCTCATCGTGCTGGTATCACGCGTGTGCTGTTGCCCGCGCGCAATCGCAAAGACCTGGAAGATGTACCAGAAAGCGTTCGTAATGAAATCAAGTTTGTATTCTGCGAACGCGTGGAAGATGTCATTCGCGAGGCGTTAGGAATTAGCAATGTCAGTGAGCTGAAGAGGGCGAGTTGAGAGTTCGTTTCCAATTTAAGTATCTACAAAGTCCCTCAAGATCGGGGAAAAGTGTTCTTGAGCTTACTCCATGCCTATCAAGAGCTCTTAGCATCTCCATTCTCAACTCCGCAGGGATGCAAAATTCATGAAGAAAGTTTTTGACTTCATTATTCTTCTCAAGTGGCACAAATCTTTTTGACTTCCTTGAATATACGTGAAGTGTGAACCATCCATCTTGAGCGGTGACTCTCGCGTTGTTTAACCTTGGCTGAAATGCTCGGGTTTTCTTGGTGCCGAATGGGTCTTTTTCATAATCAATTCCTTCCATCATTAAGTCATCCACCTCCAACGCATAAACAAAAACATCACCATTATGAGACCTATCTGCGCATGCAAACCATAGCGCGGCCAGAGAATTTGCAGTCCAATCCAGAAGGCGAGTTTCCAATCCGTAATGTTGTGCACGCACCAAGAGGTCGAGATCCGTTTCTTGAGGAATAAAAGACGCTCCCAGTTTCTTCAAGCGATTAAGCGCCTCTCTCTCATGATAAGTAGAATCCAAATCACTCAGTGTACGTCCGACACCAGGAACGAGATCGCCTTGAATTGGCTGTCCACGAAATATTACCTGTTCCGTTAAGATATCGAAAAAATTACTATGGTTGATAAATTCAACGAACGAATTGATTTTCACTTTTCTCATAACTTCCTCGATTGACACGTAAGTTGAGCTGAGCCTTCGGACGCCAACATCAATCTACCTCAACCCAACTTTGGAGTAACTTGATTCTTGATGGCATCGGATGCTGGGCGAGGCCGCCCAGCCTACCAAGACTCTGGAACCCTTCTCAAAATGTAGCGAGCGAAGTTAGTTTGCATACAACCGGAGCGCAGGAACCGGAGTGTATATGCCAATACATGAGGATTCCGAGCACCGTATGGATGCAAAATAACGAGCGCAGCAATTTTGAGAAAGGTTCTAAACCCTCCTGACAGAACGCTGTCAGGAGCCCCGGCGCATGATGTTCGTGCCTAAACACACTTTGGAGGAAAACATCATGTCAATAAACGCACTTAACTGGTTTGAGATTCCAGTCAGCAATATGCAGCGTGCCAGCCAGTTTTATTCCAGCGTCACTGGCGGCAACTTTCGTGAAGAAGTCATCGGTGGCAATCAACTGGCTGTATTCAGCTACGAGCAACCCGGCGTGGGCGGTTGCCTTGTTAAAGGCAGTGCTTATGTGCCGGGTAATCATGGCGCTGTGGTTTATCTTGCCATCAAAGACAACCTTAATGCTGCGCTGGAACGTGTCAAGGCAGCAGGCGGCATGATTGCCACCGGCCATACGCGATTGCCCGGCGATATGGGATGCTATGCACATGTGATCGACACCGAAGGCAATCGTGTTGGTTTGCATGCGATGAATTAGTAACAACAGATCGAGCCACTTCGTCAGTCCCGTGTAGGCGGGAATCCAGTAAGTTAAACTGGATCCCCGTTTTCACGGGGATGACCTTGTAACGTTGTTTATCGTTCCCGCCACCTGACACGTTTATGACTCAACCCATTGCATCACTGCACAGCCTCGGACCCAAATCTGCAGAACTGTTGGCACAGGTTGGCGTACACACACTCGGGCAGTTGAAACGCAAAGGCGCAATTGCGACGTATGTTGCGGCTAAGCGGAAAAACAAGTTGGTATCGCTCAATCTGTTATACGGCATCGTCTCCGCCATTGAAGCTTGTGATTGGCGCAAAGTTCAACGCTCGCGAAAGCTGGAATTGATGTTGGCGGTGGAAGATTATGAGAAGACACATCCGATCAAGGCGTTCACCAAGACCAAGGGAGTTGATGAGTTATCCCAGCTTCGCAACATCGGCAAAGCCATGCGACGGGATTTTGAATTGCTGAATATCCGCACGGTTGCGCAGCTGGCAAAGCAGGACGCGGACAAATTATATGCACGTATTCAAACGTTGACGGGCACGCGTCATGATCCGTGCGTGTGGGATACTTACGCCGCCGCCATTCATCAGGCAAAGACGGGTGAAGCACTGCCGTGGTGGCATTTCACAAAGATCCGCAAGGGACGCCAGCGGCCAGACATGAAACCCAAGGGAAGGAATACAAGCGCATCCGTCGAGAAAACTTCAAGCACTTTACTGTTTGACAGATACCCGGAGGAGGTTCGTGCCAAGTTATTGGCACTGCGCAAACTGATTTTCGAGGTGGCTGCTACGACACCCGGCGTAGGCGCGCTCACTGAAACATTGAAATGGAATCAACCGAGTTATGTGACTGAACAAACCCGCAGCGGCAGCCTGATTCGGATTGACCAGATCAAGAATGATCCTGATAAGTATGCCATGTACTTTCATTGCCAGACTACACTTGTGGAAGACTTCAGAAAGTTGTTTGAAGGTGATTTCTATTTTGTCGGCAATCGTTGCATCATCTTTGATGTGAAAAAGCCGCTGCCGGAAAAGAAATTGCGCCAATGCATTGAGATGGCCCTGACTTATCACCAGAGGAAAAAACGTTAGATGCGCCGTGCGGATCGACTGTTTGAAATCGTTCATCACCTGCGCGGCCGCAGGCTGACGACGGCTGCTCAACTGGCAGAATGGCTGGAAGTATCGGATCGCACGGTATATCGCGATATCGCCGACTTGCTGGCATCGGGAATACCAATTGAAGGTGAAGCCGGCGTCGGCTATCGCCTGCAACCCAACTTTGAGTTACCACCGCTCATGTTTACTCATAACGAAGTGGATGCGCTGGTTGCGGGTGCGCGGCTGATTGAATCGTGGGGTGGCGCATCACTGGCTGCCGGTGCTCGCTCTGCCATCGCCAAAATCAGTGCCGTGTTGCCGCCTGACAAACGCCGCACGCTGGAAGCAACGCCTGTACATGCGCCCAACTTTTTCATCAATGAGCGAATGAGCCAGTACATGGATGATTTACGTCGTGCAGTGAATGAGTCGCGCTATGTGGAATTACACTATGCCGATATTGATGCGAAAGAATCCATCAGACGTGTCAGATCATTGGGGCTGTTTTACTGGGGGGACCGCTGGACGCTCGGCGCATGGTGTGAATTGCGCCAGGACTTTCGTAACTTCCGGCTGGATCGAATCTCGCGATTGGATGTTAGCGATGAGCGCTTCAAGGACGAGACCGGCAAACGATTGAATGATTATTTGAAAGCGATGAGTTGTGAGTGACGCACATAGGTTTCAAATCGCACCGTGTCATCGGCGCGAAAACGAAAATGCAGAGCGGGTTAGTGGACCCTTCACGTAACCCGCCATCGACTAAAAGGCGGGATGAATCCCGCCCTACTCATGCCTTCGCGGGAATGACGCAAGTGATTTTAGACAGGTTGCAGTAACAGGTTAATTGAGTCCGCACATTCCACTGCCGCAGCCGCCCATCGGCGCTCCACACCCGGGCATTTCACATGCCGCTTCACCGGCACCACTGCTGCCCGTGTTTACAAAGCCTGCAGACATCAGCTTGGTGACGGGAGCCTTGGGATCGGTCTTGCCGGGATCTATTTCTGCACGTTTGCACAGGTCACCCCAGTTCTTAACCTTTTCAGCCATCTTGTGGCTGACTTCGACCACGCGGCCATTGGATTCGCACTGGTATTCATAGGTAGGCATGATGTTCTCCATCGAAGATGGGTTGTATTGTATGCGCGCGACCCCATGATTCAAGCGTTCATGACACAATGCTGGCACCGGTGCTGAGAGTGAAACATGGCCATTCGTACGATATTGAAAATGGGTGATCCGCTGTTATTGAAACCGGCGGAATCGGTTACTGAATTCGACACGCCTGAGCTGCATGCGTTGATCGAAGACATGCTCGATACCATGAAAGAACACCATGGCGCCGGCATTGCCGCCCCGCAGATTGGTGTTTCCAGACAGGTGGTGATCTTCGGTGGCAGCAAGAGCCCGCGTTATCCCGATGCGGAACTGGTGCCTTTTACGGTATTGATCAATCCTGTGCTGACGCCATTGAGTGAAGAACAGGAAGATGACTGGGAAGGTTGTTTATCGGTGCCCGGCCTGCGTGGCAAAGTGCCGCGTTATACTCAACTGCGTTATCAAGGCAAGGATCAATTCGGCAATGATATTGACCGTACCGTCAGCGGCTTTCATGCCCGTGTTGTGCAACACGAAGTGGATCATCTGCTCGGCATTCTGTATCCCATGCGCATCAAGGATATGACGCAATTTGGATTTAATGACGTGTTATTTCCCGGACAGAATATTGTGGATGATTGACGAATACCGCACACCATCACTCAACGTACACGTCATGCCCGTGAAAACGGGCATCCAGTAATCAAAGATTTTCCTGAGCAACTGGCCCTTCGCTTTCGCGAGGGTGACGACATAGATTCTTTTGGCGGCTGCTTACGGAATGAGTCCGTCGTTCAAGTTAAGCCGAGGGAATAAACTCCTCATCATCCTGATGCTCACGTTCCCACTTCAGGAAATCATAATAACCACACTTGTTTCCATAAGGATACTTGCGACACACATTGGGACGCGCTTCGTAAATGGTACAGCGGCGTTCCTTGGTGTCGAAGAATCGGCAGACGGATTTGTAGACATGATCTTTCTGATGACGCAACACCTGTTCATCGTATTCCTTGCTGACATAGTGATACGTGAATTTCTTTTTTGCCGCGCGGAATGACAACCCGAAGTGCTTCGCCAGACGCTTGATGTCGAATTCGGTTACTGCAATCAATGGATGACTGCAACAATAGCCCGGACATTGGGAACAATCGAAACGCGGTTTCACGGATAACTCACTGGAATGCGGAACGGCAGGGACAAATTGATACGCCAGTATATATGTGCCTGCATGCCGGTGTCATTTACCGCTGCGTGCGACAAATCCCCTTGCCTCGATGCGCTGGCACAGTCTATATAGCATTCAACCCTGCGGACAACATGAATGACACCAGCTGCTGCCACACTGAACCCGAATTATCTTGATGAACGCGCACTGCGGGCACTGCTGTGCAGCGGAGAACATGCGGCGGTCATGCATGCTTACCTCGGTGCAGAAGTGTATGGCGAGTTGCGTGAACTGGCGCAACAGGCGGCAACGGCAAAACCGGCGAGCAAGGCACCCACCGTGTATGTGTTGCCCGGCTTGCTGGGCAGCAAGCTGGGCATCACTCGCAACAGCCACATGCAATTGTACTGGTTTGATCCGGCAACCTTGATACCCGGCCATCTTACTGAACTTACCATTGGCAAACGCCGTTCGATGAAGGTGCAAGGCGTGATGCTGCCCGGATATATCAAGCTGAAACTGATGCTGGAAATTGCCGGTTTCAAAACTGTCTTTCATCCTTACGACTGGCGGCGCAGTGCACGCGATCTGGGCAGGCAATTTGCCGAAGTGCTGCAAGATGATCATGCGAAGGACATCATGATTGTGGCACACAGCATGGGTGGCCTGGTTGCGCGTGTGGCGCTCAAACACCTGTCCGGCGCAAAGGTATCGCGCGTTGTGCAACTGGGCACGCCGAATCTTGGATCTTTTGGATTGGTGCAGGCATTGCGTGCTTCGTATCCCACGGTACGCAAGCTGGGTGCAGCCGATCTTCAACACAGCGCAGAACAACTTTCGCAGCAGGTATTCCGCAGTTTTTACAGCCTGCACGAAATGTTGCCGCTGGCCGGCAATTCAACCACGCTGGATTTGTTCGACGTGCGGCAGTGGCCGCAGGACGAGCTGACACCGAGAATGAATCGTCTGAAAGAGGCGCGGCGTTTGCAAAAGCATCTTGCTATTGCCGATCGCCGCTGTCATGCCATTGTCGGTATTGACCAACCCACCGCCACGGACATCTCGCTGCGCAACAATGAATTTGTTTATCACATTACGCATGCCGGTGACGGCACCGTACCCGCAGCGCTGGCGCATTGGCAGGGCGCAGCGCATTGGTATGCGCAAGCAACACATGGTCAATTGCCGCGCAACACCGTGGTGTGTCAGGCCACCATTGATTTGTTGCGCAATGAAACCACAACGCGATTGCCATCAACATGGCGGGCCGCCAATGAAACAGCCATATACCGCAGCGAGCACGAGTTGCATGCACTATTGAACGGCAAGGTGAAATGGGATCAACTGCCGCTGGCGGAGAAACGTGACTTGCTTGAGCCGAACATCACCGCAACGTTTGCCGGCTTGTGCCAACCCGCCCGGTGATCGCACATAAGACCTGTTTCGTTTTGCGAAACGCAAAGTGATCGGCAATTCCTGACAACACTTGAATTTGCAGACGCTGAAGTGCGAACAGCATCACGCTGGCTTTTTTTCCGATCAACACAATAGCACGCGGGTGGATCAGGGCCGTTCAGGGTTGTTTAAACCCGGGCCGCCCGGTCATATCCAGACAATACAATTTGCACTCAGAGTCACCCGGCGCCTACCGGGTGACTTTTTTTATGCCTGCCGAAAACCACTATTCATAATGCAAAACCGGCGGCGTAATTTGCAGGCCATCACGCAGTTTTGACAGCCAACCGGCAAAGTTCCGCCGCTTCCTATCAAGCCGCAGAGTACCAAGTCGATAGCAGACTGAGGCGCGTTTTTGCCGCGGGTGTGGCAATGAGTTGCCGTTGTGGCAATCGGGCGTTGATGCAACGTGTCTTCATCAGGCGATCCTGTGACAGCAACACATTCAACAGCGTTTGGAACGGGTTCAGCAAGGGCAATGCGGTTATGTTGCTTTGCATTGCTGTCACTGATGTCCGTGCATTCACTGGCCGGCACAGCGCGTTCTACATTCACCGTGGGCGCATCCGTTCAGGCCATTGCCAATCTGCAACAGAGCAATCCTTCCACACTGATGATCACCCGTGATGACATACAGCGTGGCTATGTTGAAGTCGTTGATCCTCTGCAATTGCGTGTGGCCAGCAACAGCACACAGGGTTATTCGCTGGAATTATTGCCGGTGAACGAGATGTTCAGCAGCGTTGTTGTGCATGGTCTCGACAATGACGTTGTACTCGGTGAAGACGGCGGCACCATTGTGCAACGCTGGCAACATGCACAAGCTGTATCGCTCGCACTGCGCTTCCGTTTTGCAATCCGGCCGGGCATACAGCCCGGTGAATATAGCTGGCCTTTGCAATTGTCCGTGCGGCCGCTGTAATTCTTGGCAACAAGGCAGAACTGCCTTTCAACAATCGCTCAATATGTAACGGTGATGACTATCGTGTCCGAATAAACACCTGCGGGCACATCCTGCCCGGCAGGAATGCTTCCATAAATAACACTCGGCGGATTGAGCGTTTGCACGGGGTTGCGGCGAGTCAAGCTCAGCGAAGCGCTGCCGGTCATCGAGCCACCAGTGCCATCGCCGCGAATCTGTGTATGGGCGGCGTCATAGTACAGGTTGTAACTCAACACATGGGTGCCGGACTTCATGCTGCGCGAGGCAAAATTGCCGCTGTTGCCTGTGCTGTAACTGGAAACAAGCGTCACCGTTTCTGAACGGCCGGACATCAATGTGCACGTAGCAGTAACCGAACCGATGGCATCAGTCGGCGCGGGATTCAGCGGATCGTAAGTGCCAAAGTCAGGACCAGTGGCTGACACTGTACAACTGGCGGCTGCATGTGCCGCATTCACCGCTGCCAGCATGAGTATCAATGCAACACATGCGCGCAGTACTGCGCTCACACAGTATTGTGCAAATCGTTGCAGCACATTGATGAAAGACAACACACTCATTGCAGAGATCTTAAACTCGCAGTATTGGACCGGCATTTTATCGTGCCGAGATCCGGCAGTGGATCGTTGCCCACGGGCGGCGGCACACGGAACTCGCAGGTTCCGCCATCCCAGCTTACACGACCTGCCATACCGTGATCGTAGCCAGTGACATAAGTCACGCCATCATAGGCAACCGGAAACACCTTGCCATGAAATTGCACCTTTGCATCCAGCGGTACGGGTTTGTTGTCCTCCATGATCAGCCGGAACGTGGCGCCTTCAACATGTTCGACAGGAAATTTGACGATGACGCCATCACGGTATCCCGGCACTACCACCAGCGTGCGGGTGTTGATTTGTGTATCCAGCGGCAATTCGCTGGGTTCGATGTTGATGCGATTGGCCTGATACGGCAGCAGGTTGTGCAGCAGTGCGTGACCATGCTTGTCGGTGTGTGTGACCAGTTGATGATCCACGTAGACGGGAATATCAGCCAGATCGTCAACATCAATCAATGCAAAACTGTCGTAGACCGTACGTGTCGCGCGCAGGTCGCCACCCAGCAACGTTGCCGCACCACTCCAGTACAGGCTTTGACCATTGATTCCCTGCTGACGCGCTGCCTGTGCTTCAAGATCACCCGCATTGGTCTGCACACGTCCATCGGCGTTGTAGTTGCCGCGTGTTGATGCAGAAAGCCGGTATCCATAACCGGGACCGACGGGTGCGTTCTGCGCCAAGGTTGCATACACTTCATTGGGTGGTGCAGCATCGCCATCACCACCGTTGGCATCCAGCGAAAAGGAACGCCGCCTGCCGAATGGCATGGTGAAGGTCAGAAAATAGCTGTTGCTATTGCGGTCGGACATGGAACGGCTCACCACCAGCGACAAACTGCCCACATGATCAATCAGCGTGTTGTAGGTGACGCTGATGTTGCGCTGCGAAGGTATGTCATAGTAACTGTCGCGCACATAGGCAATCGCCAGTGATCCCGCGCGATTCATGCTCAGTCCCGCCTGTGCCAGATCACGTTCCTTGAATTGCTGATAACCAGCGCCTGCATTGGTGACTTGCCGATAACCACGGCTGGCAACTTTGCTGCTGAGCGCAAAAGTCAATCGCGACCAGCGGCTTTCAACACTGCCGCCAAACAATGAACCAGAGTTGCCATTGCCGCTGCTGGCTGCGCCCAGCACATTGATCACGCCATACTGCTTGATGCCCAGCGCGACATCCAGTCCCGCTGTTTGACCATAGTGCTGCAATGCTTCGGCATGTCCTTCGATCGTGAACATGGATGAAATGCCACGACGATAAGTGGCCGCCGCAACCCAGTCACCATAGTCGTTGCTTTGCAGTGCATAGTTGTTGCGGATGCGGCCTATGTTGATTTGATACTGGCTGAGACCGGGTGCAAGCAGACTCAGGCTTGAGTAAAAAGACTGCGTGATCACCTGTTCGCGTCCCAACGCATCAGTCACCACCATGCTGATTTGGCCGCTGCCGGTGATGGCTGGCAGACGATCAATGATGAACGGACCAGGTGGCAATTGTTGTGATGTCACTTTCTGATTGTTGACGAATACATCCACCGTGGATGGCACCACCGCAGTACCGCTTGCACTTAGCAATGGCGTGGTAATCAGATCGGGACGCAGGGAAAAATCCTTGCCCCAACTGATGCCACCGAAACGCACAGCGCTGCCCCACGTGCCGCCATCAGTGATGCTGTCGCCAATGGTCAGACGCTGAATGCTTGATGGAAAATCATGGGTAAAGGCGGTATCGAGACGAATCCACTTTGTGGTACTGGGCTGCACCTCCGTGGCGGACTGCGAACGCAGCACCGAAGTGCTGGTCAGCACACCGGCACGATTGAAGATGCCCAATTCAGTAAACGCACCACTGAGTGTAGTGCCGGTGATGCGCTGCGCTGAAAGCTGGTAATTGAGAAATGCGCCGTTGGCAGAAGGTGTAATCTGCGGTGTGCCGCGTGACTCCACCGAAAATTCCGCTGCAATGAAGGCATCTGCCGGCGCCTGCATATTGATGCGCTGTTGTGTCTCATCAATATTGATATGAATGCCGGAGATGGCCATCAATGGATAGTAACGATGCTCATCATGCGCATAGGCAGCCACTCTGGGCAACTTCAGACGCAGGCGCGCGAAGTCACTTTCTTCAAGCCATATTCCGTTGGCATCATCACGCAACACCACCAGTGTTTCAGGATTGGCCTGTTCGTTAACGGCAACTTCCATCACTGCTTCTTTCAAAGCCGGTGGATCGGCCAGCGCCAACGTTGCACACGCAACACTCAACATAAGCATCCACGCGATTCGCACCAGGTACTGCGGACGGAAAAAGTAAAGACCGCGCATGACTGCCTGCTGTTAGTGAGTATCTGCATTGCCGACGGCAGCGCTGAATTCACCTTGATCACTCATTCCGTGCACCGTCATTGCCGCATGATGGTCAATGCTGGCGGGCGGCTTTACCGTCCATGTAATTGTCGATCCCGGCAACACATAGCGGCTGGGATTCACATGAACTGCATTTGCACCGTCAAACTGGATGCTGAAATCGGCAATCTGAAGATGTGCCTTGCCCTGATTGGTGGCCGTAATCTGCAATGAACCGTCTTTCTGCCATTGCGCCTGCCAGTGCAGATCGGCATGTGCAGCGGCAGCAGGCGCGATGAAAACCGGCAGGTTCATGCGCAATGCCACGCTCAGGCCATTAACATTTTTATCGGTTTTCTGCGGCACTTCACTCAATATCAGCCGGTAGTGCAACTCACTGTCGCTGGCTTCGACATGGCGGATTGCCACACGCACAATCTGTTCCGCTTTGGGTGCCAGTTGCATGATAGGCGGCGTTGCCAGCAAGTCGTGAGTGTCGAGGTATTTTTCCTCGTTGCCTTCCTGCGACCAGGCAACCAACTGAGTTTCGATCATCAATGGCGCATCTTCGTCATTGTGAATGGTGAGCACGCCAATGCTGTGCTTGCGATCCAGTTCTATCCGCAGCGGCGAGATACTGAAAGTACCGGCGGTGGCAGGCACTGCCACCGCGATACTCAACACCCCAGCGAATAACCACCGCGAAAAAAACATTTTGAACACAGTGGTTCTTGTCATCAACTCATCAACCTTGCTGTAAAGATTCAGCCAATCAACATCATCAACACATCAATCAATAGGTAACCGTTGCAGTGATTGTATCGGAGTAGATACCCGGCACTGCGTTCTGGTTGGTGGCATTGTCAGGCAACTGGCCATAGACATTGACAGCAACCGCACTACCCAAGCCCGTGCCCGTGCCATTTTGTGGCGAACTGCCGCCCGTGCCGTCACCGAAGATTGTGGTGTATGAGGACGTGGTGTACAGGTTGTATTGCAGTGTGTTGGAGCCATTGGCCATCAACCGTTGTGCAATGGTGCCGCCGGTGGTGGTGCCTGCATTCAATGCAACCGTGAACGTGGTGCCATTGGTGCACTTGACGTTAACCGCTGTTGAACCGGTAAGCGCACCCGCACCCGGAGTGTAACTGCCGAAAGCCAGATTGGCAGAAGTGGCCGAACAGGTCTTCAACACTGTGGCGGTAACGGAAAAGGAAGTCGAAGTGGTTGCGGCGCTGGCAACACCCGACACACCCAGAACAGAAGCAATCAACAAGGCAGAAATAGAATTACGCATGAGGTCTCCAGTCAAATTTTGTTAATCGAGCAACGCAAAATGCTTTTTCGCGTCGCCGTTGGACAACATATTTCCAACAGTTTCTTGACGCTGTTGTGAAGTTGTTCGCAATTCATTGCATGACTGCTAAAGAACACCTGCAATCTGCCGATCAGTTCGTAATTCGCGTGATCCCGATCCTGAAAAAGCGGGAGATTCGCCCGCACATTGATCTAATGGATTGTTGATGAACTTCACGAATTTTTTGTGTTGATCAGCGCTTGCGCAAATTCCACCAGCAGGCGACTGCCTGCACGCACTTCCACGTCATCGGGAATGGCCTGCACATGCCAGCGCACCACATGACTTAACGCAGCATCGGGTTCAAGCTGCGTTCTCGGTCCGTGATTCTCCAGCTCAACATAAGCGCCCTGTTCGTGACCGTACACTTCAATTGCAGCGTGGCCGTCGGAATAATTTTCCGGCCGCAATACAGGAAATGACTTCACCAGCATCAATCGTTGTGCAGTAACGCTGGCCAGCCATGCCTGCGACAGGTGTTGATCCACATCAAAGAACGCTTTGGCGCTTACGGGCAGCGTAGCCTTGTTCATGGTGTACCACGTCATGGCGTTGATGATTTGCACGTCAGGCAGTGTCGATTGCAGCCGCGCCGCGAAAGACGGTGAGGGAAAAAATGTCAATCCGCCGGGCATACGGGTCAATTCCCACGCACCTGCGGTTACGGGATGCGCAGCGGTGTTGCGAATGATGTATTCCAGCTCGAGATGACAGGGCTTGTCATGCAAACGGAAACGTTTGATGAATTGCAGACCCGATGCGCTGTCCGCTGCACTGGTGAGTGTCAATTGTCCGCTGTCAGACTTGACGTCATACGGCGCCGTGTCCAGTGCCACGGGCGGCGGCCAGTGCCAGTGCGATTGCGGCGCATACCACAATGTTGATCCATGATTCTGTGGATGATCTTCCGGCTGCGTAAGCAGCTCGATATCATTGAAGCGCAGTGAAGTAATGCGTGCGCCGTGTTGCGCATTCACGGCAAAACTTAGCGTGCCGTTGTCAAGGCGGTACAGATTGTCATGCGGGATCATCAACTGGTTTCCGTGAACAACTTGGTGGTTAGTGCTAACAGTATTGTCTCATGATGCACATGCGGCGAATGTGCCGCGCAGGTCACGCTTGTGTGCACGACGCATGTCAAGAAGACTATATGCTGCTGCGATTGATGTGTAGAATTGACGGTCAATGCCTGTGTTTTACCCTGTGTTCATGAAACCCTTTGTGGATGACGCGGCATGCACTGTTCCAAGTCGTTCAAGGTTATACCATGTCGAATAAAGCGCCCAATGATTATGGCTATTTTGATGATGCCGCACGCGAATATGTGATCACGCGTCCGGACACACCGCTGCCGTGGCTCAACTATCTCGGACAGGATGAATTCTTCGGTCTGTGCACCAACACCGCCGGTGGTTACACCTTCTGGAAGGACGCCAAGTTGCGCCGTTTGACGCGTTATCGCTACAACAATGTTCCCTATGATCTGGGCGGACGTTACTTTTATGTGAATGATAACGGCTCGGTGTGGAATCCCGGCTGGAAACCCGTGAAGGCCAAGGGCGTGAGTTATGAATGCCGTCATGGTCTGGGTTACACACGCATCATTGGCGAGAAGGACGGCCTCGAAGTGGAAACACTGTTCTTTGTGCCGCCCGGCGAGAATCTTGAAGTATGGAAAGTGCGGGTAAAGAACACGTCTTCCGTCAGCAAGACACCGAAGATTTTTTCCTATCAGGAATTCTGTTTCTTTGAAGCGCTGAATGACATGACCAACTATCAGCGTACCTTCTCCATCGGTGAAGTGGAAATCGAAGGCTCGTCGATTTATCACAAGACTGAATATCGCGAGCGCCGCAATCATTACACGCTGTTCGGCTGCACGCGCAAGATCGACGGCTTTGATACCTCACGCGATGCCTTCGTCGGCATTCATGAAGGTTTGCATGAAGCACGTGTGCCGTTTGCCGGACAGGCCACCAATTCCAAGGCTTTCGGCTGGAACCCGATTGGATCACACCAGATCAATCTGGAACTGGCGCCGGGACAGGAAGAAGAATTTGCTTTTATTCTTGCCTATGTTGATCAGGGCAGTGAACCCAAGTTCACCTCGAAGTATGTGATCAACAAGAAAGTTGGCCAGGCCATCATGGCCAGGTATTCCGAACCCGGCGCTGTTGCTGCTGCATTCGGCAACCTGAAAAAGTACTGGGATGATTTGCTCGGCAACTTCCAGGCCCAGTCACCCAATGAACATGCCAATCGCATGTTGAACGTGTGGAATCAATACCAGTGTATGGCGACATTCAACATGTCGCGTTCCGCTTCGATGTATGAGACCGGCATCGGCCGCGGCATGGGTTATCGCGATTCCAATCAGGATTTGCTGGGTTTTGTGCACATGATCGGCCATCGTGCGCGGCAACGCATTCTCGACATCGCCGCCACCCAATTGAGTGATGGTACTTGCTATCACCAGTACCAGCCGCTGACCAAGAAGGGCAATGCGGATATCGGTGGCGATTTCTATGATGATCATCTGTGGTTGATTCTTTCCACTGCCGCATACATCAAGGAATCTGGCGATACTTCCATTCTCGATGCGCCGACCGGTTATGCAGACAGGAAGTACACGAATGAAAAGGACAAGGAATCATTGCTGCATCATCTGGAGACGTCGATTGCGTACACCATGAAGAAGCGTGGTCCGCGTGGTCTGCCATTGATTGGTCATGCCGACTGGAATGATTGCCTGAATCTCAATTGCTTCTCGACAGAGCCGAATGAATCATTCCAGACTGCGGGCGATGTGAAGGACTCGAAAGCGGAGTCCGTCATGATTGCCGGCTTGTTCCTGTATGCATCACGCGAGATGGTGGAGCTGTACAACTTCCTCGGCCGCAAGGCGGATGCAGCGCGCATGCAGGCCGCTTACGATGAGATGCTCAATACGCTGGAAACGCAGGCGTGGGACGGCGAATGGTACACGCGTGCCTACGATGCAGCGGGCAAGGTGATTGGTTCAAAAGCCAATGAGGAAGGAAAGATTTTCATCGAATCACAGGGCTGGGCCGTGCTGGGTGGTGCAGGCCAGAACAATGGTCGCGCACGTCTGGCGATGGAAAGCGTGCACAAGCATTTGTATACGAAGAATGGCATTGTGTTGCAACAGCCCGCGTATTCCGAATATCACAAGGAATATGGTGAAGTGACTTCGTATCCGCCCGGTGTGAAAGAAAACGCCGGCATCTTCGCGCACAACAACACCTGGATTCATCTCGGCTGGTGTTTGCTGGGCGACGGTGATCGTGCACTGGAATACTATTTGTCGATCTGTCCTTCCGCAAAACAGGACCAGATTGAAACCTATCGTTCCGAGCCATATGTGTATGCGCAGATGATTGCAGGTAAAGATGCGCCTTGTTTTGGTGAAGCCAAGAACAGCTGGTTGACTGGAACGGCAGCATGGACCTTTGTCACCGTGTCGCAAGGATTGTTTGGCATCAAGCCGGATTACACCGGCTTGCGAGTGGATCCGTGCATTCCCAAAAACTGGCCGGGTTTTACCGCAACACGCAAGTATCGCGGCGATACTTACAACATCACCGTCACCAATCCCAGGAGTGTGTCAAAGGGCATCGCCAAACTGGTGGTTGATGGCGTTGAAGTCGATGCCAAGGGCACCATCCCCTTCAAGGGCGACGGCAAGGTGCACAAGGTGGAAATCACGCTGGGATAATCCATTCCGTTTTCCCTCTGCCGTTGAGGGAGAGGGTATAAAGCGACGAAGCAATTCGTCGCTTTTTTATTGCGTGTTCATAAATGAAACGCTTAACAAAAATCTTTGATATAGGTTATGCCTCTCCACACCATCGCGGACACATCTCATGAACATTCAGGAATTCCACACGCTCTGCAACAGCATTGCCGACGAAGTAGCACAGTTGCACAACGACGTTCTGAAGACACCGGAAGACTTCAAGGCATCAGAGGGCAATGGCGCGTTGTGCATCATGAACGCCAGCGGCGAAACCTGCATGCGCCTGTTTGGTGACAATCCTGCACGGCAACGCCAGACCGCATTTTATGCGCACAAGAAGGCATTACAGGTATGGCTGACCGGTCATGCCACCGGCGCCTTTGAGACCCTGGTCTACACCAATCAAGTCAGTGAAAGAGATTTTGGGCTGTCACGCCCGGAACTCATTGGCTGGCTGGGCGGCGTTGAAGCAAGGACATCGAGTGGTGAACGTTTGATATTGGCGTTCAGCGGTGTGCGTGGTGAACAGGATGTGGCCATTCTGCAGAAAGCAGCCGACAGGCTCAAAACGTTTTCGATTGTGAAGTAAAAGCCTTCAGCATCTGAGGCGATCTACAGCCTTGTGGTGACGAAAACATCCGTGTGATAAGGAACGCTGATATGCGCTGATGACTGGATGTCAGGATGCATTTCAATCAGCTCCCGCACCTGACGTGCAATCATCTGCCTGTCGTTCGTGGCTAATGATGCGATGTAACTGATAGACAACACTCGATCGACCACCATGTTTACATCGCCCTCCTGAGCATGACTGAAGACAGCGTGTTGCAGCGGCGCAAACAGCGTCGTTGCAGAAAAAGCTCCCTTCCACTTGCCGCTTTTGTAACGTGGCGCAGTACCTTCGTATCGATCAATAATTGAACCGAGTTGTTTCAACCACGCTGCACTTTCATCGCGTGCATTCCAGATCAACCCCACCATGCCGCCCGGCTTGAGCACACGATGAAACTCGTTAAGCGCACGATCACCGTCAAACCAGTGAAAAGCCTGCGCGACGACAATCGCGTCCAGTACCTGATCATCGAATGGCAATCGTTCCGCAGTGCCGTCGAGTATTTCTGAATCGGGCAATATGGCGGAAAATTTCCTGCGCATTCCCTCGACAGGCTCCACTCCAATAACCCTTGCCCGGGATTTTAGAATGCGCCTGGTAAACTTTCCCGTACCGGCCCCGACATCGGCGACAATGGCGCCTGTCTTCAAACCCAGTTGCGCAATGAGAAAGTCGATGGCGTCCTGCGGGTAATCCGGTCTGCCGCGCTCGTATGCATCGGCAGCCGTTTGAAATCCCTTTGCTGCATACACGTTGACGTCATTATTCATCGGTCATTTCCGCGAATGACACGTTGTGCAATGACGGCCATTGTGCAGAATCCGTCAGCCGGCGCTTTGAAGCTCACATTGATGAATGCAACGTTTTTCAAATACTCATTCTGTTTTCACGCCGTATTCCTCGTCATGCTTCACATGAAATGGCGCCAGCCAGCAGATGATGAATGAAGGAATCGTCGCGATCATCACGAACACAAAGTAACCGACGTAACCCAGCTTTTCCTGCAAGTAGCCGCTGACCATGCCGGTAAGAATCATGCACAGTGCCATCAAGCCCGTACCGAATGCATAGTGCGCGGTGGCAAACTTGCCGGGCGCCATCTGCTGCATCAAGTAGATCATGAAGCCAACCGAACCAATGCCGAAGAACAATTGCTCCACTACCACACCGGCGCTGATCACCGAATAGTCCGTTGGTCTGTAAATGGACAACAACAGGAATGTGACATTGGGAATGTTGACGCAGCAACACAGTGGAAACAGCGCTTTCTTCAATCCCACTTTCGCAACATAGAATCCGCCGATCAGCGAGCCGACAATGTTGGCGGCCAGACCAAATGTACCATAGAGCAATCCGAATTCCTGATTGGTGAGCATCAAGCCGCCGCTGGCAGCACTATCCTTCATGAACAACATGCTCGGCGCCAGCAGGAAACCATAGCTGACGCGGAACAACAGTGCGAAAGCAATCATCAACCAGATGCCCTTTTTCTGGAAGAAAGACACAAATGCTTCCATCAGGGTATTCAGCGCTTCACTGGCATTGTTAGGCGCATGATCAGCACGCGAACCTTCGGGCATGAACTTCCAGTGCCACAGCGCAGCAAGAAACATGAATGCGCCCAGGAATGCAAAGATGACTCGCCAGGAATCAACCCATTGCACACCCGTGACATGCGGATCGTGTTTGAACACATATTCGTGCAGGTAGCCGGTCGATGCGACCACGGCGCTCATCATGAACAGCTTGCCGAGATTCCAGCTGAAACTCTGCACACCGCAGTATTTCGCCTGTGTCTTGGCATCCAGCGACGTGACATACACACCGTCCGACGTGATGTCCTGTGTGGAACCGATAAAAGACAGTATCCAGAACAATCCCATCATCAGCGAAATATAGTTGGGCAAGTGCATGATCCCTGCGATTGCAAGGTAGCCCACACCCTGAATAATCTGCGTTGCCAGCACGAAAAACTTCTTTGACTTGTACATCTCCAGAAATGCCGCAAAGAATGGCTTTACGGTGTAGGCAATGCCGAGCATGCTGGCATAAGCCGCAGCCTTGGCATTGTCCATGCCCAGATTGTTGAACAGGATCACCGCCGCTGCCGTCAGCAGGTTGTACGTCAGCGCCATCGTGAAATAGCCCGATGGCACCCAGGTCAGTGGATTTTTTATCGGCGTTGCTGTTTGCATGCGTGTACCTTCAGTTCTTGTTTGATCAAGCACCAAACCTAATTCGTTCGTCATGGAGGCCGGTTACAGGAAACTGGCGACGAGCCAAGCGGGTTATGGTTTTGCAGGATTAATCCCCCGCAGCCTTGTAACGTATTGCCCGGGTAGACGCAAGAATTCGGGTCGATTTGCCGCTACTTTATGTTTTGCAGTATTGCCAGGTTAGCGCTAATCAGCTTATTGCGTGCCTGCACGGAGACGGCCGAACGCAGGCCATCTTCGGGTGTGTGCTTGCAGTAGTCGATGAGTTTTTCAACGGTGGATGTTGCGACGTGCAGGCGTGTGTCGGAAGACGCATAGTAGATAAACACTTCGTTCTTCTCGTTAACAATCCAGCCATTGGCGAAGGCGACATTGGACACATCGCCCACACGTTCTTCACCGTGTGGCGCAATGAAATGACCGGCAGGACGATGCGTGACCACCCAGGGGCGCTGCAACTCCGTCATGAACATGTACAACACGTAACGCAATCCTGCTGCGGTGTTGCGTACGCCATGCGCCAGATGCAGCCAGCCTTCCGGCGTTTTGATCGGTGCAGGACCCTGCCCATTTTTTACTTCCTTGATGGTGTGATAGACCTTCTGGTCAACAATCACTTCGGATTTGATTTCTGCACGGGTCATGTCGTCGGCCAGACCCCAGCCGATGCCGCCACCGGAACCGACACTGATGAAGCCATCTTGCGGGCGCGTATACAGGCCATACTTGCCGTCGATGAACTCGGCATGCAACACCACATTGCGTTGCTGTCCCGAGTGAGTGATCAGATCGGGCAAACGTTCCCAGGTAATCAAGTCTTTCGTGCGTGCAATACCACACTGCGCTTCAGCAGCAGACGTATCTTCGGGACGATTCAGGTCTTTGCGTTCCGTGCAGAACAGCCCGTAAATCCAGCCATCTTCGTGAGCGGTCAGTCGCATGTCATACACATTGGTATCGGGGCGTTCCGTTTCCGGCAGGGTGATTGGGTAATCCCAGAAGCGAAAATTGTCGATGCCGTTCGGACTCTCGGCGATGGCGAAGAACGACTTGCGATCCACACCTTCGGTGCGCACCGCGAGCAGGTATTTGCCTTTCCAGTACAACGCCCCTGCATTGAATGTTGCATTGATGCCCTGACGTTCCATCAAGTAAGGATTGGTTTTTTCATTCAAATCATAACGCCAGAAGATGGGCGCATGTTCTGCAGTGAGAATCGGGTATTGATATCTCGTGTAAATTCCATTGCCATGTATCATCGGCACATTCCTGCGAGTAATCAGTGCTTCATGCTCGGCGAGCAGGGTTTTGACGGATTGATTGAATTGACTCATCGACGAATACCTAAGTAAGAAAACTCCCCTCTCCCCTTGAGGGAGAGGGGCCGGGGGTGAGCGGTTAAGAACAATAATTTTGTTTTCAACAAAATTACACCCCTCACTCTGTCTGTCTCTCTCCCTCAAGGGGAGAGAGGACGTTGCATCCAGCCTATCAACTAACTTGTACACACACCCGCTCCCTCAAGTGGAGCAAGATAGATTCATCTCTTCAACAACTTCTCATCGGCCGTGCCCACCAGCAACTCCGCCGGTGTATCCGCCGGATAATCCTGCAAGTGCACATACCAGTTGCGCCACAGGAACAAGGTCGCCGCAACGGCAATACCCATGGCAATGAAGAATTCATTCCAGTGACGAATAACCAGGAATATCGGTGCCGCCACCAGTGCAGTCTGCCACGCAATGCCAACAATGACATTCACCATGTCGCGCAGAAAATTGCTGTTCTTCATTAACTGAGGATGGTCCACCGCACACAAATCATGAATAGGCTTCCAGAAGCCCCAGGGACGTACTTTCAGATAAAACTTCTTGAGCAAAGCTGCTTCGGTGGCAGGTGTCATCAATGAGGCAACCACGCAGGTAATCACGCAGATCAGTAACAATACGGGGAACGCGTATATGAAATCCACCTTATCCAGCGATATCAGATGTGCGATGGCATGATTAATATTCGGCACAGCAAGGCTTAATGCGAGCACGATGCCAATCGCCATGCCCCAGAAATAGCCGTAAGCGTTGAAACGCCACCAGTACCATTTAAGTACATTCGATGCGGTATAACCGCCATACAAACCACTGACGATCCACTGAATGACCGTATTCAAACTGGGAATGAACAATCCAATACATACACCAATGACGATAAACACCAGCGATACAATGTAACTCATGTATACATAGCGCTTGGGCGGCGCATCGGGATTGATGTAACGCTTGTAGATGTCATTCACCACATACGCCGGCGCCGCATTCACGGTGGCTGCAAAGTTGGACATGAAGGCCGCCAGCAAACCGGCAATCAACAAGCCCAGCAAGCCACTGGGAATGTAGTTGCGAAGCACGAAGGGCAATATCTGTTCAAAGTCCACATTCGATCCCATGGCGCGCAGATCATTCATGAAAAACCCCAGCGCCAGCACAGTCAAACCGGCGATCAGCATGTAACGCGGGAACATCAGCACCACGGTGACAAAGCCACTCATCTTCGCGGCTTCCTTGGGTGATTGCGTGGACAGCACACGTTGCATGTCGTAGTTGGGCGCGGGTCCGGCAAGACTGAGCAACACGCCCTTGAACAGCATGAGCATGAAGAAAATGCCGAACATCGAATAACCATCATCAGCGATCTTCTGATTGGCAGCGATCAATCGCTGCCCCCAGTCCACATTCAAGTGCCAGTGCACGGCAATGCTGTCCCAGCCCGGCGGCACAATGGCGGCAATGGTCTCTGGCGAGACATGATTCATTGCGACGATGCCGACGCCGATGCTGGCAATGGTGGTAACGATGAACTGGAATACTTCGGTGAATACCACGGAGAACATTCCACCCTTGATGATGTAGAAGGTGGTGATGGCAATCATGCCCAGTCCGTAATACACATCATTCATGTGCGGATCGCTGGACAGTTTCCACGGAAAGAACACCGATGCAAACTTGCCGATGCCGATAAATCCATAAGCGAGAAAGCCGATGACATTCACCAATGCGAATGCGACAACAATGATGTTGGACATGCGCGCGCCACGGCCATCGCCAAAGCGGAAGATGATCCACTCTGCGCCCGTCATCACACCGGAACGGCGCAACCAAGTGGCCAAAAACACCATCAGAAAGATTTGATTGAAGGTGGGCCACAGCCACGGTATGAAAACACTGGACACGCCGTAAACGAACAACAGATATACCAGCCACATGGTGCCGGAAATATCAAACATGCCGGAAGCATTCGACAAACCCAGCATGTACCACTTGAGCTGGTTGCCGCCAAGAAAGTAGCTGTTCATGTCACGCGAGGCTCGCGCAGACACCCAGAATCCGACGAACACCGTGGAGCAGATAAACGCCAGCACGATGCAGATATCAAGCAATGGAAGATTCATGAATGCGTTCCGGATTTGAATTGTAGTTATTCAGTGTTCGGGTCAAAGTTGGCGAAGAATAAACTGCCGTTGAAAATAAAGCCACTGAACCTGCGAGATAACAGTAACAACTGCATATCCCCGGTTTTCCCCGGAGTTTTAACGTTATCATTCGTTTGACAAAAGCCATGCAAAAATCAAAAACTGCTGCATGAACAACAGTACATTGCTACAGTGACATGCACACAGCATCATTAAACTGACATCGAGAATACGGCGAGTGGACAGATCAAATCAGGCGGCAAACATTGCTGCTCTTAAAATTGAATTTCACAAAGAACTGCTGTCGATTGCCGACTGGTGGTCAGTTCACGCCGTCGATCACACATATGGCGGCTTTCATGGTGAAGTGGACGCACGCAACAATGCGGTGAGCAATGCCAACAAGGGCATCATTCTCAATGCACGCATTCTTTGGTTTTTCAGCGAGACTGCATTGCATACCACTGGTGAAGCAAACAATACAAGGTATCGCGAGTGCGCTACGCGGGCTTATGAATACATCATTCAGCATTTTCTCGATACTGAATACGGTGGCATGTACTGGGAAATGGATGTGAATGGACGGCCGGTGAATACGCGCAAACAGGTGTATGCGCAGGCTTTCACCATTTATGCATTGAGCGCTTACTTCAAGCTGAATCATGATCGTGAAGCACTGGATCATGCCTTGCAGCTATTTAAGCTGCTTGAATCAAGGGCCATTGATGACAGGGATCAGGGTTATCTCGAAGCATTTGCACGCGACTGGAGTCCTGTTGACGACTGGCGGCTGAGTAATATCGACCTGAACTATCCAAAGTCACAGAACACACATCTGCATGTGCTGGAAGCCTACACAGCATTGCATGATGTGTATCCGGTGACCGAAGTGAAAGCGGCGCTGCGTTACAGCATACAGATGTTTGACCGCTTCATGATCAATCGTGACAATCACCATCTGCGCATGTTCATGGACATGCAGTGGAAGGATTTTTCACCCGGCTACACCTATGGACATGACATCGAAGCAGCGTGGCTGATTGCCAGGGCACTGGAGTCGCTCGGCGATGCGGAATACACCGGGAAGCTGATACCAACTTTGTTAAAGGTTGTCGAAGTAACTACCAAAGAAGCGCTCGCAGACAATGGTCAACTGTGGAACGCTTACGATTTCGAAACCAAATCCATCGACAAATCATCCATGTGGTGGGTACAGGCCGAAGCACTGGTCGGCTTTCTGTTTGCCTATGTGAAGACACATGATGGACGTTATTTCGTTGCCGCTGAAGGAATCTGGCAATTCATCAAGCAGCATCAGATTGATCACGTCAATGGCGAATGGTTCTGGCTTGCTGATAACGGCAAAACCGAGGGCAAGGAACATTATAAAGTTGGTTTCTGGAAATGCCCGTATCACAATGGCCGCGCGATGATGGAAGCGGTGAGGTATCTTGAGAAGGCCTGAGCTTCGCGTAAGTTACGCGCGTAATTAATTGCTGGAATTCCTTGTCATCCTTTTACCCTTCACCTGACTCCGTCGAAGGCGACTTCATCGCCGGCTCCAGCCAGTGCTGTCCTGCACTGGCACTCACAATGAAAAGATGTCGTCGTTCGCCCCTCAGGGAAAGAGGTAAATTGATTGCCCACTGCTGTTGTGAAGTTCATTTTGGCAACCAATGTTATACCTAACAAAATTCTTGTAGTACCGTTACAAATGGCGAATACGCAACGGCTATGCTGCGTCATTCCCGTGAAAACGGGAATTCAGTTGAAAATTGTTTTACTGGATGCCTGCCTTCGCGGGTATGACCCATCAGATTATTCGAGTGTTGAGCCATTTCTAAGGCAATGAATATTTTGGATGATGACAAATGAAAACTCTCAACGGCAAATGGGCATTGGTGACAGGCTCCAGTCGCGGCATCGGCCGCGCGATTGTAGTGGCGCTGGCGGAGCGTGGATGCAATGTGGTCTTGCATGCACGAACGCTGGATCATTTGAGCACAATCAATGAACAAATTAAAAAGCTGGGTATACAAACACATTGCGTTGCCGGTGAGCTTGCGACACAAACAGGCATTGAAGCAGTCATCGCAGGCGTGAAAAGCGGACCGGGTAACGTCGACATTCTTTACAACAATGCGGCCATCACCAACACTTCCAAATCCGTGTTTGAATTTTCACCGCAGGAATGGTTGCAGACGTTTCAGGTGAACTTGTTTGCCATGGCGCAACTGTGCGCCGCATTTGGACCCGGCATGCGTCAACGCGGCTATGGACGCATAGTCAATGTCACATCGGGTATAAAGGATCAGCCCAACCTCGCTCCTTACAGCGCATCAAAAGCGGCGGTGGATAAATACACGCAGGATCTGGCGGTGGAATTCAAAGGCAGCAACGTGCTGGTTAATCATATTGATCCGGGCTGGATAAAAACCGATCTCGGCGGCCCCGACGCGTGGGAAGAAGTATCAACCGTCATTCCCGGCATGCTGGTGCCGGTATTGCTGAATGACAACGGATCCAGTGGACGATTCTATGCTGCACAGGATTTCAAAGGACTGAAAGTCTGAGGATTTCCTATCCCTCGTGACGTTTTCGCAAGGGTTGATGAAACGACACTTGCTTTTCTTGCACCAAAGGCTAACCATTTGCGCCACTAAAAAATCCGGGGGATGTGCAGCATTGGCTGCGCAGCGGTGATTGTCTGCGCCTACCCCACGGGCGTGGTCTGCAGTGACGCGTACCAAGTCAGAGAATACTATCGTGGAGCCGAGCAACACTCAGGACCCCAGCTATTATCATCGAGTAGTTGACTGTCAATGGGCCTGTCCCGCACATACCGATGTGCCGGAGTACATACGCCTGATTGCACAGGGATTGTTTACCGAGGCCTACCTGGTCAATCGCGAATCCAATGTGTTTCCCGGCATTCTGGGACGTGTGTGTGATCGCCCCTGTGAACCTGCCTGTCGTCGCGGTCGCGTTGAAGATAAGCCGGTGGCGATTTGCCGGTTGAAGCGCGTTGCTGCAGATCATCGCGATGATGTGGAGGAGTTGCTGCCCATCATTCCCGGCAAAAAGAATGGCAAACGCATTGCATGCATTGGTGCCGGTCCGGCCTCATTGACGGTGGCGAGTGATCTTGCGCCATTGGGATATGAAGTCACCATCTTCGAGAAATGGGGACAGGCTGGCGGCCTGATGCGCACCAACATTCCTTCGTTTCGTCTGCCCGCCGAAGTGCTGGATGAAGAAATCGGTTACATCACGAATCGTGGTGGCGTGGAACTGAAACTGAATTCGCCGGTAAACAGCATGAAGGCATTGCTCGACAGCAAGCAGTTCGATGCCGTATTCGTTGGCACGGGCGCGCCCAAGGGCAAGAATCTCGAGTTGCCGGGACGCAATGAAACGGATCGCATTCACATTGGCATTGACTGGCTGGAATCCATTGCCTTTGGTCACATCAACAACATTGGCGAACGTGTATTGATCATCGGTGTGGGCAATACGGCGATGGACTGTTGCCGCAGTTCATTGCGGCTGGGTGCAAAAAATGTGAAGGTCATGGCACGCAAACCGCGACAATTCTTCAAGGCATCGGTGTGGGAACTGGAAGATGCCGAAGAAGAGCATGTGGAAATCGTGGTCAATCATTCGCCCAAATCTTTCGTCATTCGCGACGGTAAACTGGCCGGCATGATGTTCGAAAAAATGGAATATGAAATGAATGGCGACAAAATCATTTCGGAAAAAGTTGCGGGCGAAGTGCTGATCGAATGCGATGATGTGATTCTTGCCATCGGTCAGGAAAATGCCTTTCCGTGGATCGAAACAGACATCGGTATCCAGTTTGACAAGTGGCATGTGCCGGTCACCGACAAGGTGACATTTCAATCCACACGTGCTGAAGTGTTCTTTGGTGGTGATGCAGCCTTCGGTCCCAAGAACATCATCTGGGCGGTTGAACATGGTCATCAGGCAGCGATTTCCATTCATCAGTACTGCAATGGCAAACCGGTGAATCAACGTCCTGCGCCGATGATGAAGCTGTCCAGCCGCAAAATGGGTATTCACGAATGGGCGTACAAGAACGAATTCAATCCGGCTGAACGCCGGTTGATGCCGCATGTCAGCCTGAAAGAACGCTTCAAGAAAATCAACATTGAAGTGGAACTGGGTTTTGATGCCGAACAGATTGCCACCGAAGTGCAGCGCTGTCTCAACTGCGATGTACAAACGGTGTTTGAACCGAAGCTGTGTATTGAATGCGATGCCTGCATTGATATTTGTCCGGTGGATTGTCTGGCCATCACGCCCAATGCTGATGAAGTCACACTGCGCAACAGCTTGAAGATTGCCGCAATAAACACCGAGCAGTCATTGTTTGTATCCGCACCGCTGAAACAAACAGGTCGTGTGATGATCAAGGATGAAAATCTCTGTGTGCACTGTGGTCTGTGTGCCGAGCGTTGTCCGACCTTTGCGTGGGACATGCAGAAATCCAGAGTCACCCATCCGCATGCCTGCCATGCGCAAACACAAACAGAAGAAAAACTGAATTCCGTCACGAGTGTCTGAAATGCAAAAAGCAACCGATGTGGAACGTGGTCAGGACCGCGTTAATGATTTCGTCATCAAGCTGGCAAATGTGAACGGTACCGGCTCTGCCAGCGCAAACTCGCTGCTGATGAAAACCGTATTCCGCATGGGCGTACCGGTGGTGGGTAAGAATTATTTTCCTTCCAACATTCAGGGATTGCCAACGTGGTACGAAATCCGCGTGACCAAGGATGGGTACATGGCGCGTTCCGGTCGGGTGGACATCATGGTGGCAATGAATGCGGAAACGTATGCAAAGGACATTCGTGAAGTGAGCAGCGGCGGTTATCTGCTGTATGACTCGAGCTGGCCGCGCCCCACCTTGTTGAAGCGTGATGACATCACCATTCTCGGTGTGCCGCTGGCACAGATGTGCAATGATCATTTCCAGGGTGTACGTGCACGCATGTTGCTCAAGAACATCATGTATGCAGGCGTGCTCGCAGCGCTTCTTGATCTGGACGTCAACATCATGAAGGCACTGCTGGGTGACAGTTACGGCAACAAGAAGTCCCTGCTTGATTCCAACGTGAAAGCACTGGAGATGGGCTTCAACTACGCAAAGGAGCATTTGAATTGCACGTTGCCAATGCGTGTGCAGGCCATGGACAATACAAAAGGCCATGTGATGATCGACGGCAATACCACGGCAGCGCTGGGTTGTTTGTACGCGGGTGCGACCGTCGGCGCCTGGTATCCGATTACGCCATCAACATCGTTGATGGATGCGTTCAAGAGCTTTTGCCAGAAATGGCGCGTGAATGCCGAAACCGGCGAACGCAACTACGCCATCATTCAAGCCGAAGATGAGCTTGCTGCCATCGGCATGGTGATTGGTGCATCATGGAATGGCGCGCGCGCGTTCACACCCACCAGCGGTCCCGGCATATCGTTGATGGGCGAGTTTGTCGGCCTTGCCTACTATGCAGAAATTCCTGCCGTCATTTTTGACGTGCAACGTGTGGGTCCTTCCACCGGCATGCCGACACGCACGCAGCAATGCGACATCATGGCCGCGGCGTATGCTTCACATGGTGATACCAAGCATGTGTTGCTGTTTCCGGCCAATCCCGAAGAATGTTTCTACCTTGCCGTGCAGTCATTTGATCTTGCCGAACGTCTGCAAACACCGGTGTTTGTATTGCAGGATCTGGACATCGGTATGAATGACTGGATGTGTGCCGATTTGAAGTGGGATGACAATTACCAGCCGGATCGCGGCAAAGTGATGAGCAGGGAAGACCTCGACAAGATCGAGAAATTCTGGCGCTACTATGATCACGATGGTGATGGCATTCCTTACCGTTCACTGCCCGGTGTCAGCAAGAAAGGCGCCTTTTTCACACGTGGCTCTGGCCATAATCAATATGGCGGTTACACTGAAGATTCGCATGATTATCAGATCGTGGTTGATCGCCTGAAACGGAAATTCGATACCGCGAAGAAGCTGGTTCCGAAGGCCATCATTCAGGGCAGAGGCGATAACAGGATTGGCATTGTTTCATTGGGCAGTTGCGATGGCGCAGTGCAAGAAGCCATGGATGTTCTGAAACGCCGTGGTCAGCATGTGGATTATATGCGCGTGCGCGCATTTCCTTTTGGCGAGGAAGTCGAAGCATTCCTGAAATCACACGAACAGATTTTTGTGGTAGAACAAAACCGCGATGCACAGTTGAAGAGTTTGCTGATTCTCGAAACCGCCGTTGAAAAATCGAAGTTGTATTCAGTACTGCATTACAGCGGCCTGCCGATTCCTGCATCGTTCATTGTTGATGGCATCAGCAAGGTGATTGAAGACGAGGAACCCAGACGTGCCCTGGGCATCGTCAAATCCTGATTTATCGAGAGCAAGACCATGAGCTTTATCAACAAACCAAAAATTGCCAAGCTGGATTTGCCACGCAATGAACTCGGCTTGACGCGCCGCGACTACGAAGGTGCGATGTCCACGCTATGCGCCGGTTGCGGTCATGATTCAGTCACCGCAGCCATCATCGAAGCGGTGTGGGATTTGTCCATCGCGCCCGAGCAATTGGCAAAGTTGTCCGGCATTGGCTGCTCGTCAAAAACCACTGCTTACTTTGTCAGCGGTGCACACGGTTTCAACAGCGTGCATGGCCGCATGCCGTCGATTGCCAGCGGTGCTTCTGCGGCAAATCGCGAACTTCATTACATTGGTGTATCCGGTGATGGCGATTCATTGTCGATTGGGTTTGGACAACTCGCACATGCCATCCGCCGCAATGTAAACATGCTGTATATCTGCGAAAACAACGGCGTGTATGGATTGACCAAGGGACAGTTCTCTGCCGCTGCGGACATTGGCAGCGTCACCAAGAAGGGAGAAGCCAACAAGCAGTCGCCCATTGATCCCGCACTGACGGCATTGACACTGGGTGGAACTTTTGTTGCCCGCAGTTTTTCCGGAGACAAGGCGCAGTTGGTGCCGTTGATCAAGGCGGGCCTGAAACACAATGGTTTTGCATTGATTGATGTGCTGTCACCCTGCGTCACCTTCAATGATCATGAAGGCTCCACCAAAAGCTATTCCTATGTACGCGATCATTTCGAAGAAGCGGTGCATGCCGATTACATTCCGCTGCGCAGGGAAATCACTGCCGATTATCGCGATGATACGCTGATTACCTTGCACGATGGTTCTCACATCCGCTTGCACAAAGTGGATGAAAGTTACGATCCGACCAGCCGTGCTCATGCCATGGAATATCTGCGCACCAAACAGCGCGCAGGCCAGTATGTCACCGGTTTGTTGTATGTTGATCCCGGCAGCAAGGATTTTCACGAGATCAACGAAACTGCAAAGCTGGCACTGAACAGGATTCCCTACAAACAACTGACGCCCGGTCACAAGGCGCTGGACAAAATTCTGAGCCGGTATCGCTAATCAATCACAACTCAAACAACACGCCCGCCTTCTGATACACACTGGTGATGCGCTTGCCATCCCACACGTAAGCAAGTGCAGCACCCTGCACGGGAATGCTGATGGCAGGCGGACGAAAGATCGCAACACAGGTTCCGCCTGGATCGCGCACGCTGTTATAAACCAGTCCCCAGTCATTTTTCTCGCGCCGTTGCTTGCCGAATTCCTGTGAAGCGGTGTAGTCATCGGGATCATGCAGATACTTGAAACGCGGAGCGCGAATGTCGCGCATGGGTTTGCGTACCCTGGCGGTGAATGCGCGCATATCGAGTTCACCGGGTGCTTCGTCCGTGGCGGCAAGAAAGCGTTGACGATGATAGACGGTTTCATACACCGCTGTTTTCAGTGAACGTGCCGCATAATAGACGCCGTAAACCCCATTACTGAAACGGCTGGGTCTGCCGATGTGCGTGAATGCCGCCATGACAATGCTGCTGCCACGTCCGCAGACACGGTCTTCTTCGGATATCAAATGCAGATCACCGGCCTGTTCACGCAGCCGGTCATTGGTCAGGCTTTCCAGATACCAGGCGGCATCAAGTTGTCCGGGTTCAACAACACGTTCAAAGATGTTGATGGGCGGAAATTGCGAGGGAATGATGCGATGGACCTGTGCATTGTGCAGCGAAACCTGTGCTGGCTCCGTCATGCGCCGCGCTCGGCATCAAGATAGCGGCGCACATCAGCAAGGTCGATCACACGGCCGCCACGCATTCTTTCCAGCGCAGATTTGCCGGCAAACATCGCCCCCTTGTTGGGCTTTTTGATCCACGCATCCGCTGCTGCCGGCGTAGGCAACAGGATGTGCAGTGCCTTGTAAATGCCCATGATGTAACTGATGCGCTCCAGCGTATCGGCGGCGAGATGGCCAGCCCGGCTGCTTTTCCATTTGAAGAAGGTGGAACGTGCAGGCGCCCCCAGCAGCACACGTTCATCATCTGCATTCAATCCCCAGGCATCGCAGATATTGAAGAAAGCAGTCAATGCGGTGGCGCCCAACTGCTCCGGACTGGGGCGGGCAGTGGCTTCTTGCGGTTTGGCGATCATCGAGAAACTCCACATATGGACTTAAGGTCATAATAGTCCATATGTGGATAAATTCAAGACTGCTGTGCCGTTCACTTAACGAGTCAGGAATGTCCAGCACAACGGAAAGGGGTGATTCGCGCGCCTTTGCAATGCCGACACACGGTGCAATGCAAAAGCAAGGCAACCATCCCGGACGTGGCAAGCGGAATCAGCGCAATCGGCGGAAGCTCAGGAACCGGGTGTATTTTTGGACTACAAGAGGACCCAGACTCCTTGGAGACAAGCTATCGAGCACAATGGCCGCGATAAGCGCTCTGATCAGCGGCCAGCGCGAAACGGAAGCGACATCTGCGCCGGATAGCCCGCCTGCAACCATTCGTCGCGACTGCGCTGTGCGTGCGATGCGTGGGAATGCAGTTCGTGTGCGCGTTGCTTGACCTGCAAGGACGAATCCTGCCGGTCGTTGGCAAGTTTGTGTATATATTCAAGCCAGTTCGATTCGTGACGCATATAACCCCCATGCGTTGCAGAACCATCCGGTGGGGACCCCCGCCACCTTGGACAGAATGATGCAAGAATGCGTGATGCGCTGGCTGTGAGCCATGCACGTCTCAGCGCAACATCCTCACTGGAATGTGCGCTGTATCGCGCTTTGATCGAGCAATGCATTGGGCTGCGCGGACTTTGAATCTACAATGCTGATCCATGGACGCCGAAACCATCAAAGCGCAGCGCATTGTCGAACGTTACATGTCTGGCGATCTGCCCGCCATTGAAGCGCGTGTGTTTGAAAAGTTCTGCCAGGAACATCCGGAAATCGTCGAGCAGTTTGCCATTCCGGTGCGCATGAAAGCCAAGCTGTCGGCCAAACACTTTGATGGCACTCACACCAGCGTGTTCACCGCATTGCCTTCAACCATCGAACGCATTGAGACGCCGATTCCACAGCCAATGGTTGGCAAACGCAAAGCGGATGATGAAGAGGATGAACACGAACATGGTTCACGCGTGGGTGATTCACGCGTTGGCCGCATCCTGATTGGCTTGCTGGTGATCAGCCTGATGCTGGTCGGTTTGTTGTACTGGAAAACCCAGGACCAGCGCGCGCAGATCAAGACACTCACCGCCAAGGCAACTTCACTGAAGATTCGAGCACCCGGCACGACGCAAACATTCCGGCTGGCGCCCAGTGAATCGCGACCCGTTTCGCCGCAGTTCACCGTGTCGTTGGCAGAAGCCAAACTGCTGGAATTTTATCTGGATGTCAGCTCGCTGCATTACATCAGTTATTCACTGACCATCGACAAGGTGGACGAAGCTCGCATTGTAATTATTCGCCGCATGGTGGCGGACACCAACAAGGAATTGCGCTTCAGTCTCAATTCATCGGCTTTCGGCGCAGGCGACTATGAATTCAAACTGGAAGGCTACAACTATCGCGGCGATCTGTTTCAAGCCGGATGGTTGATGATACACATGGAGTAGGTCACGGGGACGTTGCTCTTTTGCTATTCACCAGCATCACCGATCCAATGATGATTGCTGTTGCAATCCAGATATGCGGATCAAGTGGTTCATTGACAATCCACGCACCGAGCAGCACAGCAACAATGGGATTAACGTAAGCATAGGTTGCAACCAGGGAAATTGGCGCATGTTTAAGCAACCATATGTATGAGCCAAAACCGATCATTGATCCGATTGCGACAAGGTACGCCAGACCATACATGGAGCGCGCTGAAATATCCGACACATGCCAGTGCTGCAACTCGTGAGTCAGCAACGACATGACCAGCAAGCCCACGCTGCCCATCAGCATTTCCGCACCCATGGTCACAAATGCAGAAGCGGGCACATCTGCCGCCTTGCTGTAAACCGAACCGATGGACCAGAACACGCATGCTGCCAGCAACGCAAGCACGCCCGCCACGTTCAATGCTTGATGGTGCAAACCCGCACCTGGCGCCACCAGGATGTAAATGCCGATAAAGCCGATGCACAATCCAATCAGTGCTTTTAACGTTGGCTTGTGACCATGCGGCCGCAATGCTTCCATGATCACCATGAACATGGGAACGGCAGCAATGATCAATGCCGCAATGCCTGATGGAATGGTCTGTTCCGCCCATGACACAAGTCCATTGCCGCCTACCAGCAGCAAGTTACCGATAATTGCACACGAAATCCATTGACGTCCCGTTGGCATGGACTCGCCGTTGAACCGCTGCCACGTGATGATGATGACACCGGAAATGAAGAAACGGATTGCACCTTGAACAAAAGGCGGAATGGTTTCAATGGCGATACGCATGCCAAGGTAGGTTGAACCCCACACGATATACAGCGCCACCAGCGCAATCCAGATTTTGACTTTCAGTCTGCCATCGGTCATTCAACAAGCATGACATGGAATAACAATGGTAACCACCCGGTATTTGTTATCAGACGGAATAATTGCTGACATTGCTTTGCGTGCGACAAGAACGCAGACAGCTGTAATGCCATCCCCGCGAAAACGGGGGCTCGTAAAAAAGTGCAAAGGATCCGTTGATTACTGGATTCCCGTTTTTGTGACGATGAATAAAAACTAACCGCTGCTGCGATAATCATTGTAAGAAGATGTCATCGTTCCCTCAAACTCAGGGCCGGCGGTACATTGACGACACTGCGTGTGACTGCAATACCGGTTACGCCCACCAGCACCATGCCGCCCAGCAAACCAATCCACCATACATTGAAGTCGAAATGATAGTTGAGATTGAAGGCCCGTGTGGCAAGGTGATATCCCACTGCACTGGCGGCAGAGGCGCCCAATATTCCCGCCAGCATGCCAAGCACAATGAATTCTGCCGCCACGCCTTGCAGCACCACACGACGGCTTGCGCCCAGGGTTCGCAACATCGCACTTTCATAACGGCGCTCATCACGCGTGGCCTGAATGGCAGCAAGCAGGACAGCAATGCCGGCGAGCAACGAAAATACAAATACGTATTGAATGGCCATGGTGGCACTGTCCATGACACCGCGAATCTGTGCAATCAAGGCATCTATGTCGATAGCGCTGATTTCGGGAAAGCGCTTGTAGAACTCACCCATCACGCTGCGTTGTGATGGATTGATGTGCACGCTGGTAATGTAAGTGCCAACGACTTTGTCCAGCACACCGGGCGAAAAAAGTACGAAGAAATTGGGTTTGAAACTGTCCCAGCGCACATCGCGAATGCTGCTGATGGCGGCGGTGATTTCCTGACCACCCACGTCGTAGGTCATGGTGTCACCGAGCTTGAGATCAAAGGCCTCGGCAATGCTTTTTTCGACGGACACTTGGGGTGCTGTCATGTTGTCAGCATCGTTCCACCATGTGCCGGCAATCAGCTTGTTGCCATCAGGCAATTCGCGCGACCAACTGAGATTGGCTTCGCGATCCAGAAAGCCGCGGCCTCTGTCGTTTTTCGGTTTCAAATCTGCAGCAGGCGTATTGTTCACTTTCAGCAGATGTGCGCGCATCATGGGAACCAGTTCCGGCGCAGCGATGCCGTGATCAACAAAAAATTGCTTGAGTTCATCGGCGCGTTCGGGACTGATGTTGATCAAAAACTGGTTGGGCGCGTCGGGTGGCAGACTTCTGCGCCAGTCATTCAGCACATCATTGCGCACTACAAACAACAACAGCAACACCATCAATCCCAGGCCAAAGGCCACCAGTTGCACAATGCTTTCGCGGCCGCGGCGGGCAATGTTGGCGACGCCATAGCGCCACGACACGCCTACATTGTGACGTACACTTTTAAGCATGCGCACCAGCAACCATCCGGCACTGGCCAGCACCGCAATGGTAGATATGGTGCCAATGCCAACAAAGATCACCAACCGTACATCGCGTACCAGCACAATCAGCAATGCGCATAACGCTGCAATGGCAACACCATACACGGTGTAGTACCGCAATGGCGGCGGCGCGACGGTATGCCGCAATACGCGCGCAGGCGGCACACGTTTCAATTGCAGCAAGGGCGGCAACGCAAATCCGGCAAGAATGATCAATGGGGTAATCATGCCCAACAGTGCGGGCGTTAAACCCGGTGCGGGCAGGTCACTGCGAATCAAATCGCGCGCAGCAAGGGCCAGCCCCCATTGTGCAATGTAACCGAAGATGGTTCCCAACACACCAGCGATCACTGCAAGCATCACCAGTTCCAGAGTACTGATGCTGAGCACCATCGCCTGTGATGCACCGATGGTTTTCATCAATGCCACCGTATCGAGATGACGCGCGGTATAACGGCGTGCTGCCATGGCCACGCCAATGCCGGACAGCAACACACTGGTCAATGCGGTGAGATTCAAAAATTTCGCAGCGCGCTCAATGGAATTTTGTACCTGCGGGCTGGCGTCACTCAATGATTCAACGCGCTGGTTGTCGTGCGGCTGCCGGGTCCACCAGTCATGGAATGCAGTGATGCCCGCATCATCACCGGCATACAACTGCACGTAACGGGCGCGGCTGCCTTCACCCATCAATCCGGTTGCAGGCACGTCTTCGAGCCGCATCAATACCGTTGGTGCAAACTCTATAAACTGCGATCCTTCATCAGGACGCGAATCAAGAATCCGTGTGACCTTGACTTGCAGCTTGCCGATGTTCAGTTCTGTACCGAGATTGATGGACAATCGCGACAACAATCGCGCATCCACCCAGAGTTCTCCCGGTGCTGGAATCTGCGTTGTTTCATGCACCGGACCGTTCAGCACATCGGTGACTTTCAACTTGCCGCGCAATGGATAATTTTTTGTAACGGCGTAGATGGTGCTGATGGAGGTTGCATCACCAGACACAATGACATTGTTGAAGGACTGTACTTGCGCGGTCCGCAGACCCAGCGCCTGTGCGTGCTGCAAGTAGCCGCCGGGCAAGGGCCGCGTTGAGGTAACACGCAGATCAGCAGCGAGAATCTCGTTGCCGCGCTGTTTCATGGCGCGTTCCACACGATCGGTAAAAAAGCTCACCGTGGTCAATGCGGTCACCGCAACCAGCAGTGCCATGATCAATACAAGATGTTCTCCCGCCCGCCATTCGCGGCGGATCTTTTGCAGCGACAATCTTGCAGCGTGCATCCATGTCTTGATGATGGACTGTGATGGCATCATGCGACAACACGCCCCATGTCAAGACGGATGACTCGCTGACAACGTGATGCCAGACTGGCATCGTGCGTTACCAGCACCAATGTGGTTCCCGCCGCGTGATTCATGGCGAACAGTTGTTCAACAACTTTTTCACCCGTGGCGGTATCGAGATTGCCGGTGGGTTCGTCGGCAAACAACACTGCGGGATGTGTAACAAAGGCGCGTGCAATGGCAACGCGTTGTTGTTCGCCACCGGAAAGTTGATTGGGATAATGTCCGGCGCGCGCCTGCAATCCCACTTCCTGCAATGCAGTCATTGCCTTGTCGCGCGGACTAGGCTGATTTGCCAGTTCCAGCGGCAGCATGACGTTTTCCAGCGCAGTCAATGACGGCACCAGATGAAAGCTCTGGAACACAAAACCGACATGTGCTGCCCGCAACGCCGCGCGGCCATCTTCGTCCAGCGTCGTCAGTTCGCTGCCGTTGAGCTTGACCTTGCCCGACGTAGGAACATCCAGTCCTGCAAGCAATGCCAGCAGGGTGGATTTACCTGCACCCGATGCACCGATGATCGCGACGGTTTCTCCGGCGCGGATGAAGACATTGACATCATCAAGAATGGTCAAAGTTCCTTCGGGGCTGCTAACCTTCATGGTCAGATGCTCTGCTGCCAGTACGGTGCCATTCATGTTGCCATCAATATCGCGGTTCAATTGGTCGGGAGTCATGCGTTGGGTTGTTCCATTGATGTTGATGGGATGGCTCAGTAGTGCGGGGGCCGCAACGCCCACCATTCTGGTGATGGGCGACAGCCTCAGTGCGGGCTATGGGATCAAATTGCAAGCGGGCTGGGTCAATTTGTTGTCACAGCGGTTAAGTGCACAAGGGTACGATTACAGCGTGGTGAATGCCAGTGTCAGCGGTGAAACCAGCAGTGGCGCCCGGACGCGTTTTCCCGCACTGCTGAAGACACATCATCCGGCCATCGTCATCCTGGAAATTGGTGCCAATGACGGCCTGCGCGGCCTGCCGGTCAAACAGATGCACGACAACATTGCGGAGATGATCCGCGAAGCGAAAGCCAGTCAGGCAGCCGTGTTGCTGGTAGGCATTCAAATGCCGCCCAATTATGGCGACACATATACTCAAGCGTTCAAGAATGTCTACACGGCGCTGGCAAAGTCGATGCATATCAGGCTGGTGCCATTTTTTCTCAAGGATGTCGCTTTGCACGATTCCCTGATGCAGGCCGACAACATTCATCCCAATGAACAAGGACAACCGTATCTGCTGGATACCGTGTGGCCGCAGTTGAAGCCGTTGCTTGCACAAAGACATTGAAATCTTCACCGAAACAGGGTGTGATTGCCGTCATATCCGCGTTGGTTCAATTGCAGTAAATAACAACTTATTCCCGGTGGAGCACGCGATGGAAAAAATCTGGCTGAAACACTATCCGCACGGCGTTCCCGCCGAAATCAATCCGGATGAATACAAATCGCTGGTGGACATGTTCCATCAAAGCTGTGCCCAGTACGGCGATCTTCCCGCGTTCACTAACATGGGCGCCACAATCACGTACAGCGAACTGGAAGAACTGACACGCGACTTTGCGGCATGGCTGCAAAACACGGCCAAACTGAACCGTGGTGATCGTCTCGCACTGATGATGCCCAATTTGTTGCAGTATCCGGTGGCGATATTTGGCGCCATGCGCGCAGGATTGACACTGGTGAATACCAATCCGCTGTATACCGCGCATGAATTGCTGCACCAGATGCAGGACTCCGGCGCCGTTGCCATTGTGGTGCTCGAAAATTTTGCGCATGTGCTGGAGCAGGTGATTCACGCAACGTCCATTCACACGGTGATTGTCACCGGCGTGGGCGACCTGCTTGGATTTCCCAAGAAGAGCATCGTCAATTTTGTGGTGCGTCATGTGCGCAAGCAGGTGCCGGATTACAACCTGCCGGGCGCAATCGACTTCTGCAGCGTGCTGCGTGCCGGACATTACCTGCCGCTGAATGAAGTTGAACTGAATCATCAGGACATAGCCTTCCTGCAATACACCGGCGGCACCACAGGCGTCGCCAAGGCAGCCATGCTCAATCATCGCAACATGGTGGCCAATTGCGTGCAGGGTGCCGCATGGCTGGAAGGTTTTACGTCACTGCGCAATGAGATATGCATTACGCCCTTGCCCCTGTATCACATTTTTTCACTGACGGTGAATTGCTTCCTGTTGCTGAAAGCCGGCGCACACAATGTGTTGATTACCAATCCCCGTGATTTCCCGGGATTTGTAAAGGAATTGAGCAAGTATCAATTTGTAAAGATTTCCGCCGTGAATACCTTGTTCAATGCATTGTTGAACACACCGGGATTCGAGAAACTGGATTTCAGCAGATTGAAGATTTCGCTCGGTGGCGGCATGGCTGTGCAACCCAGCGTAGCCGCGAAGTGGAAACAGGTCACGGGCCATGTCATTGCGCAAGGCTGGGGTTTGACCGAAGCATCGCCCGCGGGCTGCATTGGTGTGCTGGATGCCGAATTCGATGGCTCTATCGGCATGCCGTTGCCATCCACCAACCTGAGCATTCGTGATGACAATGGCAATGAACTTCCGCAAGGTGAAGTGGGTGAGATCTGTTTGCAGGGACCGCAGGTCATGCAAGGTTACTGGCAGCGCCCTGATGAAACCGCCAAGGTGATGTTACCGGATGGATGGTTGCGTACCGGCGATATTGGCCGTGTCGATTCACGCGGCTACGTGTTCATCGAAGATCGCAAGAAGGACATGATTGTGGTTTCCGGCTTCAAGGTATTTCCCAATGAAGTTGAGGCCATCGTTGCACAGCATCCCGGCGTACTCGAAGTCGCTGCGGTTGCACAACCCGATGAACATGCCGGTGAAGTGGTCGCGATCTTTGTCGTGAAAAAGGATCCCGACATCACTGCTGAACAATTAATCGCCCATTGCCGTACCGAGTTGACCGGTTACAAGATTCCGAAGCATGTTTATTTCCGCACTGAGCTACCCAAAACTAATGTGGGCAAGATTTTACGGAGAGCATTAAGAGACGAGTTGGAGGGGAAAAAGAATGCTGGCGGCTAGATTTCAGTAACTGCGGCTTCTCACAATGCATTGAAGGCTCACCGCAGGCCAAACGTAACTGACACAGCAGTACAACTTGTCGGTTGTCTATCCTGAAAAATGATACGGGATACTCAATTCATGCACCGCCTTGATCATTGCGCCAGCATGGTCGGGATTCACGGTTGGATGAATACCATGACCAAGATTGAACACATGACCATGACCATGGCCATAACTCGCAAGAACTCTGGCTACTTGCTCGCGAATGATTTCCGGCGATGCATATAGCACGCAAGGATCAAGATTGCCTTGCAGCGCCTTCCTGTCTTCTACCATGCGGCGTGCATCGGACAAATCCGTGGTCCAGTCCACACCGATTGCGTCGCAATCGGTTTTTGCGATATCCGCAATCAATGGTCCAGCGCCCTTGGTAAACAATACACGCGGCACAATGCGGCCGCCGGATTCACCTTGCAATCCATCGACAATGCGTGACATGTATTGCAATGAAAACTCGCGATACAGATCGGGCGTCAGCACACTGCCCCAGGTATCAAAGATCATGACGGCTTGTGCACCGGCTGTGATTTGTGCATTGAGATAATCACGTGTGATGTCAGCAAGCACAGCGAGTAGTTGATGCAATGACTTCGGATCGTCATACATCATCCCCTTGATTCGTGCGAAGTCACGACTGCTGCCGCCTTCCACACAGTATGTGGCCACTGTCCATGGACTTCCGGCAAAGCCAATCAATGGCACACGGCCATCGAGTTCCCTGCGAATCAAACTGACAGCGTCCATCACATAGCGAAGCTCTTTTGATGGATCAGGCTTTTTAAGTTGAGCAACATCAGCAGCTGATCGTATGGGCTTCTCTATCACCGGTCCTTCGCCGGTTTCAAACTTCAAACCCAATCCCATGGCATGCGGAATGGTCAGAATGTCGGAAAATAAAATTGCTGCATCGAGAGGATAACGATCAATGGGTTGCAAAGTGACTTCGCAGGCAAGTTCCGGCGTTTGACACAGCGTGAGGAAATCACCTGCTTTCGCCCGCGTGGCGCGATATTCGGGAAGGTAGCGGCCTGCCTGACGCATCATCCATACCGGCGTATACGGCACCGGTTGGCGCAACAACGCTCGCAGGAATATATCGTTTTTCAGCGGTGTGTTCATCAGGATGTTTTGCATTCAACTGCGCTTGGCTGGATCAAACACTCTTTCGTGCTCCAGTACTGCATAGCGATCGGTCATGCCGGCAATGTAATCTGCGACGATGCGTGCACGTCCCGACATGCCCTGTTCAGCATGCAATCTGGCTGCGCTGTGCTGATATTCCGGCGGCATCAGTTCCGGCGTGTTCATGAATGCTTCAAACAGGGCGCTGACAACTTGCTGAGCTTTGTTGGTCATGCGCAATACCCGATAGTGCCTGTACATTTTTTCGCGCAGGAATTGTTTCAGCTCGCGATGCTGAACGGCAACTGCTTCGCTCATCTGTACCAGATGCTTTCCGTGATGGCGCACATCGTTTATTGACCTGGGAGAGGCTAGTTGTATTGCCTGCATGCTGGTGGTAATCACATCGGTAACAACATGATCAATCATGTGCCGCACAATCTCGCTCACCAGACGCTTTCCGGACAACTCCGGATATTTTTCCGATATCGCTACATGCTGCATGCGAACCGCCTGCGTATGACCGGCTTCTTCCAGAGAAATCAGGCCTGCGCGAAGACCGTCATCCAGATCATGATTGTTATAGGCAATGGCGTCCGCAAGATCGGCAACCTGCGCTTCAAGCGATGGTTGATGACGATGAATGAAACGCTCGCCAAGTTCGCCCAGTCGTCGGGCATTGTTGAGTGAACAATGCTTGAGAATGCCTTCGCGCGTTTCAAAAGTGAGATTCAGCCCGTTGAACGTTGCATAACGTTCTTCCAGTTCGTCAACAATACGCAGGGATTGCAGATTGTGTTCAAACCCGCCGTATTCACGCATGCATTCATTCAATGCGTCCTGGCCCGCATGGCCGAATGGCGTATGACCCAGATCGTGTGCCAGGCAGATGGCCTCTGCCAGCGGTTCATTGAGACCAAGCGCGCAAGCAATGGTACGTGCAATCTGTGCGACTTCCAGCGAATGAGTCAGACGTGTGCGATACAGATCGCCTTCCTGATTCACAAAGACCTGTGTCTTGTAGACGAGACGGCGGAAGGCCGTGGAATGAATGATGCGATCACGATCGCGTTGATATTCAGTGCGATGCTTGGGGGCAGGCTCAGCAACGCGTCTGCCGCGACTGGTTGAATCCTGTGCGGCATAAACAGCAAGTGTTGCTGAAGGCTTGTTCATGCGCGCGCTTCGAATCCGTTTGTCAACGTGGCATGCAACACTTCGGGTGGATAATTGGAAGTCACCACCGCTTCACCCATTTTCTTGAGCAACACCAACCGCAATTGCCCGCTCAGCACTTTTTTGTCCATACCCATCAGTTCCAGTGCTTTATCTGCGCCGATGTGCGGCGCGTGAACAGGCAAACCGCTGCGTTCAATCAATTTTATCGTGCGTTGATAGTCTGTCTCTGGCAACCATCCCAGACGATGGGACATGTCGGCCGCCAACACCATGCCTGCGGCAACAGCCTCGCCATGCAACCATTCGCCATATCCCAACGCATTTTCGATGGCATGACCAAAAGTGTGTCCCAGATTCAAAATGGCGCGCAACCCCTGTTCGCGTTCATCAATGCTCACGACTTCAGCCTTGATTACACAACTGCGCTTGATGGCATGCGTGAGTGCATCAACATCACGCGCCAGTATTTTTTGTGCATTGTCTTCCAGCCAGGAAAAAAATGCAGGATCGTAAATCAGTCCATACTTGATGACTTCCGCCAGTCCTGCACGCAGTTCACGATCGGACAACGTATTCAATACATTGATATCAGCGATAACCGCACGCGGCTGGTAGAAGGCGCCAATCAGATTTTTGCCGCCGGGATGATTTACTGCGGTTTTGCCGCCAACGGATGAATCGACCTGTGCCAGCAACGTGGTAGGAATTTGAATGTAATCGATCCCGCGCTGGTAACACGCAGCAGCAAATCCAGTCATGTCGCCAATAACGCCGCCGCCAAGCGCGATAGCAGCCGCATCACGATGCAGTCGCGCATTGACCATCGCATCAATGATTACGCTCAAGGTTTGCAGATTTTTGGTGTGTTCACCATCTGGCAGTATGACGTCGGTAATAGTTTTTCCGGGCAGCGCATTCTTGAGTGTCTGTAAATACAACGGTGCGATAGTGGCATTTGTCACCACAAGAAGGTTGACTGCCGTGATATGCGCCGTCAGCAGCTCAGCATCAGTGAGCAGATTCTTGCCAATCAAGATGGGATAGCTGCGGTCAGTGTGATCCGCAGGAAGGCTGATGGAAAGCGTCGTGATGCCGGTCATGAGTGATGTTCGTGGTCAGCGTGTTCGTCACCTTTTGGAAGCTCAAGTTTACTATTTACCGTCAATCCAAGGCCATGAATAATTTCCATTGCGACACCGTGCACGCGACGATGATCAGTGCTGACGACCAGATTCGCAATGGATTCATACAGCGGAGCACGGAGAATCAGCAGATCTCGCAACCGTTGTTCCGGATCGGCGGTGTGCAGCAATGGCCGGTGGCGGGTTTGCCGCGTGCGTTCGAGTTGTTGTTCAACCGATGTCTGCAAATAGACGACACGACCGCGTTGTGCAAGATATTCACGATTGGCAGAGGACAGGATGGCTCCTCCGCCGGTTGCCAGAACAATGCCATTGAGTTGAGTAAGGTTGTCGATGACTTCGGTTTCGCGTTCCCGGAATTTGGCTTCGCCTTCCTTCTCAAAAATGTAGGGAATATCCACGCCGGTAATTCGCTCGATCTCTGCGTCGCTGTCATACAACTGCATATCAAGCATTCGCGCCAGATGCTTTCCCACTGCCGTCTTCCCCGAACCCATCGGTCCGATCAAAAAAATGTTGGTTGTCGAGTTCGTGGTCATGTCGCGAAAGATCAAAGAAAAACGGCCGCGCTTGGCGGCCGTGATTCTTACAGGCTGCGGTACTGACCGCAAGCCGCTAAAACACTCCTGATCAATAGATATTGGATCCTTCGCGAAGAATCTTCGGCGTCACAAATATCAGCAGTTCGTCCTTGTTATTCGTTTTTACTGTGTTCTTGAAAAGGTTACCCAACACAGGGATGTCGCCCAGCAACGGTACCTTGGTTACGGAATTACTGTTTTCGATATCCTGTATGCCGCCCAGAACTACTGTTTGACCATCATTGACCAGCACTTGGGTTGCAACATTACGGGTGTCAATAGTGGGAACACTTCCTCCTCCGGGGAGGCTGATTATCTGTCCCACGCTGTCCTTGTTTACCTGTAAATCCAGTATGATTCTGTCGTCTGGAGTGATCTGTGGTGTTACCTTTAATGACAACACTGCTTTCTTGAATTGAACAGTTGTTGCGCCACTGGCTCCGCCCGCGCTTTGCTGGTACGGAATCTCGACACCTTGCTCAATGGATGCTTCTTTCTGATTTGCGGTAATCACTTTTGGCGCGGAAACCACTTCACCGCGGCCTTCTGCTTGTGCAGCGGACAATTCCAAATCCACCACATAATTCCTGTCCAACAGCGTCAGCGCAATCTGCCCGGCTTTCGTTGAAGCAGGCAGATTTACCATGTAACGACCGGCAGGATCTGAAACATCAGTGGTTGCCTGACCGTTAAATGGATTGGCGTTGCCAATTAATATGTTTGGATTGGAACCGCCACTGCTACCGCTACTACCACCAGCGACAGGTGAACCGCCAACGACACCGACACCCGTCTTATCAAAAGCAAAAGCTTTGTTGACGCCAAATTGGGCGCCTAATTCCCGCTTGAAGTCATCAGTGACGATGACAATTCTTGCTTCAATCAAAACCTGCCGGACAGGAATGTCGAGCGTAGAGACCAAGCGCCGGATATCGGCCAAATGATCTGGCGTATCGCGCAGCAGCAATGTATTGGTGCGTTGATCGACTGATACATTACCGCGATCGGACATCAGTGAATTGTTCTTTCCTTTCAGTAGCTCAGCAAGATCGGAAGCCTTGGCGTAATTCACCTGTAGATACTCGGAACGCAGCGGCTCTACAGCATCCAGGTCTTTTTTCGCAGAAGCTATCTCCTTCTCGCGCGCCGCAATTTCCGGTGCCGGTGCTATCAGCATTACGTTGCCCTGGCGACGCATGTCCAGTCCCTTGGTTTGCATGACGATATCCAGCGCTTGATCCCAGGGAACATTTTGCAAACGCAGGGTAACGTTGCCGTGTACCGAATCGCTGATCACCATGTTCTGACCGCTGGTGTCGGCCAGCAACTGCAACACCGCGCGCGTTTCGATGTCCTGGAAATTCAGCGTCAAACGTTCACCCTTGTATTCCTTTTTATCCAGCGACAAACCGGCTTTGACAACAGGTTTGATTTCGACCGTGTATACATCTTCGGTTTGATAAGCCACCGGCTCCCAGTCACCAGCGGCACTGATGACCACCCGCGCTCCATCTGCCACACGTACGGTATCAACAGTGTTTACCGGCGTTGCGAAGTCAACTACATCCAGTCTGCGCAGCAACGAATCATCAACGCCGGCTTTCGGGAAATTGATGATGACACGACCACCTTCCTGTGACATGTCTGGCGTGACCCGCGACGAACTCAATTGAACGATGACGCGCCCTGATCCGTCGGCACCGCGCCGGAAATCAATTTTCTTGATGGCGGATGCAGATGGCGAGGTGTTCGATGCGGTGTGAATCGCTGACGTATTGGTGACTTTCGCGGCACTTGCCTGAACGGTACTGCCAACGGTAATCACAATGGTATCGCCATCTACTTTGGTGTCGTACGGCACCATGGTGTTGAGATTCAACACCACACGCGTACGGCCATTGGCTTCCGCAACATTCACGGTATCGACGACACCACGCTTGACATCAATCCTTCGCGACGGAAGAGCAACGGTTGTGTCTGCCAGATCCATCGAGATGCGGGCAGGATTGTCGACAGTGAAAATCAGCGGTTGCGGAGCGGGGTCACTCAGTTTGAGCCGCAGTTGTACCTGATCACCCGGCAACGGGTTGGCATCAATCTGTGTCAACTGATTGGCCGCCTGAACGTCAGAGAGGGTAAATAGTCCGATAACGATGGAAATTATCCATAGATACGGCAAGGCGGTTCTTCGTTGCATGGGGCTATCCACATTCAGATTCACGAGTGAGTTACACAATGACATTGACGTTCTCCATCATTCTTTTAGCGTCAGCGCGGCGGGCCGCTCGATATAACCGCCCAGTCCGTCAGGGACCAGTTCCACAATTGAAATACGCGTGTCAGTAATCGCGGCAATTCGCCCATCCGCCTGACCAACGTGGTTGCCTACTTGAACTCGATGAATGAGCCCATCTTTAGCTTGAATAAGACCGTAATTCTTTCCGCCAATTTGCAAGGTTCCGACCATCTGCAACGTGTCCAATGAATACTGCTCAAGAAACTCGCGTGGCCTGTTCGCGTTAGGGCGCACCGAGCTCGCCAGATTCGACTTCGCTGAACTGCTCGGCACGAAGGGTGATCGTTCATTCAAGTCATCATACTTGAATGATTCATATGGCTTCAGCGGTGGCAAAGGCTCGATCTTTTCACCTGCATTGGCCTTGATCTGCGCTACCTGTTGCTTCAATTCATCCATATCGTTGGAACAACCGCTCAGAGCGAGCGATACCAGCAATAACACACCGGTGCAGCACCGCATCGCGGCGATGCGGTGTGACAAAGAATTAGTAGGAGGCACGTATGTCATTTTCTAACCCTTTACCTTACTTGGCGCGGCCTTTTTGTTTTCCGCGTCCGGCCGCCGCCTGTTCTTCTTCATCAAGATAGCGATAGGTCTTTGCTACCAGATCAAACTGAAGCTGATCATACGAACCCTTGCCGCCAGCAGGCTCAATCTGCACATCATGGATCGTTACGATGCGCGGCAGCGCCGCAATACCACTGACGAAGGTTCCAATGGCATGGTATCCACCGGTAAGACGAATCTTGATGGGAAGCTCGGCATAAAAATCCTTCTTGATTTCCTGACCTGGCTGAAAGAGTTTTTCATCCAGACCCGCAGCCAACCCCGTTTGAGAAATATCCACCAGCAAGTTGGGGACTTCTGTCTTGTTGGGCAGCTGGCGCAACATTGCACCAAATGATCGTTCCATTTCCTTTAGTTGCGCTTTGTACGCATCAAGATTGGCCGCCTTTCCTGCCTTCTGCTTCAACGTGTCGAGCAATGTCTGTTCTTTTGCACGCGCCTGATCCAGCACGGGCTGTTCGTCCTGATACGCCAGGAAATAAGCACTAAATCCGGTGGCGATCACAAAGATCAACACGACCGCCGCAAGACGGAAGGGCAACGGCCAACGGCCAGGATCATTCGGATCGAGCTGTCGTAATTGTTCAAGTATTTTGTCCATCAGGCAGGCTCCTTGTGATTAGCACGCTTGATAACCAATGCGATTTTTCTTGGGCCAGGTTTCGCTTTTGGCGATTTGTCATCGGAGTTTTCATCCTTGTTAACCTGATTCGCATACAGCGTGAAATTGGATCCTGAATCTCCACTGCCCTTGGTTTCGATGATTTCCAGCGATGGATCTTTCAACCATTCGGAGCCATCAATGTTTCGCATGAACGCTGACACGCGCGTGCTGGACTCGGCAACGCCCTTGATCTGGATGCGCCGGTCGGTTTGTTTGACTGAAGTCAGATAAACACCATCAGGCAGCAGTTTGACCAGTTGGTCAAACAGATGAACGGCTTCCGGACGGCTGCTCTGAAGTTTCTGAATGACCTCAATTCTTTCCTTCAAACGCTGCTTCTGTTTTTCAAGGTCCAAGATTTCGGCAATCTGATTGTTAAGAATCTGGATTTGCCCATCAAGATACTGGTTACGTTCATTCTGATGATCAATTGCCGCGCTGTATTGCATGCGGACCAGCAATCCCGCCAGCAATGCAACAACCACGGCACCTGCCGCGGCAAACATGAATTCCTGGCGTTTGCGTTTGCGCTCCAGATCGCGCCAGGGGAGCAGATTTATACGTGGCATGTTAGTCGAAGCTCCTTAACGCGAGCCCGCACGCAGTGAGCAACGCAGTCGCATCTTTCTTTACATTCTGGTTCTTGGCGCGGGTACTGATCTTCATTTGACCAAGCGGGTCACCACGTTCCGCAGCAATGCCCACTCGACTGGCTATTACTTCGGCAACTCCCGGAATGTTGGCGCATCCGCCGCAAATGAGAATCTGCTCCGGTTGTTCGCGCGCCGCACCTGATGCCAGGAAGAATTGCAATGAGCGGCTGACTTGCTGGCACATGTCGTCGATGAAAGGATCCAGCACTTCTGTCTGATAATTGGCAGGCAGATTGCCTTCTTTCTTCGCCCGTCCCGCTTCGTCCATGCTCATACCGTAAGTGCGCATGATTTCTTCAGTCAACTGTTGTCCGCCGAAGGCGAAGTCGCGGGTGTAAATAACCCGCAAATCGCGCAACACACTGAACGTTGTGCTGCTCGCACCAAAGTCAACGACAGCGATCACGCGTTCAAATCCGCCATCAGGCATTTGATGTGTCAGCAACCGGCAGGCGTTTTCCAGCGCAAAAGCTTCAACGTCGACCACCTTGGCGGTTAACCCTGCAGCGGCACATGCTGCCACTCGTTGTTCAACATTCTCGCTGCGCGTTGCAACCAGTAATACGTCCAGCATATCTGCTTCTTTTTCTGACGGACCGATGACCTCGAAGTCAAAACTGACTTCCTCCATTGGAAACGGGATGTACTGATCTGCCTGCATCTCGACCTGCGCCTCCAGTTCATTTTCGGACAGTGAACGAGGCATCTGGATAACCTTGGTAATCGCAGCATCACCGCTGATCGCAATAGCCGCTTCTTTGGCACGCGCACCCGAACGCTTCACCGCCTGCTTGATGGCCTCACCGACCAGATTGGCATCGACTATGGCCTTTTCATTAATTGAATTCGGCGGCGTTGGCTCTGCTGCATAGGATTCAACGCGGTATTGACCGCCACTCATGCTCAACTCAATGAGCTTGACGGAGGAGGTGGTTATGTCAAGCCCGATAAGGGGTTTGGCTCTTGGCTTTAAAAACACACTACGTTCCCTTTAAAGTGACCAGTCAAAGATCGCGGCTTTACGCGGCGCGAAAAGTGTGGGCACTTTATCGCTGGGTGCATTACGTTGAATGTGAGAATGCTCACGAAACTTAGCGTTTTCATGGTATAGCGCGCACATTTTCGAGTAAAAACACCCCGAAACGACCCAACATAAGCCTTGTCAATCGACCGTCTGTGACGATTCGACCAGCGATTGCTCATCGGCCTGTACAATCCGGGTAGTTCAGCCACAATTGATTTTTGTACGAAGCTGATGATCGTAATATGCACGGTAATTCCCATATCAGCAAGTACTTAGGAAGTATTTCTGTGACGAAACCTCATGTTTGGCGGCTATTTCGCTGGATTTTTGCCGCCTTGGTACTGATTTCCGGCGGGCTGTTGCTGGCGATAGCCGGTGCCACCCAGTATCTGCGTCCGCAGATTCCGGACGTCGCCTCATTGCGGGATGTCCATTTGCAAGTTCCGTTACGCATTTATTCGCGCGATGGAAAACTCATCGCTCAAATCGGCGAACAACGAAGAATTCCGCTGAATTTCGAGAACTATCCAAAGCAGGTGATCAATGCGTTTCTCGCCGCAGAGGACGATCGCTTTTATGAGCACAATGGCGTCGATTATCCAGGTTTGATACGTGCGGTGCTGGTGAACGTAACCACCGGTTCCAAGCGTGAAGGCGGCGGCACCATCACCATGCAACTGGCGCGCAACATGTTTCTTTCGCCGGAACGGAGTTATCGACGCAAGATGCTGGAGATCATCAGTGCGTGGCGCATCGAACACGAATTTTCCAAAAACGAAATCCTTGCGCTGTATCTGAACAAGATATTTCTGGGACAGCGTGCTTACGGTGTTGGCGCTGCGGCCGAAGTGTATTTCGGCAAGACCGTCGATGACCTGACTTTGCCGGAAACTGCATTGCTTGCGGGTTTACCACGCGCACCTTCACGCGATAATCCTGTTGCCAATCCGCTCGCTGCGAAACAGCGACGCACATATGTGTTGCGGCGCATGCGGGAACTGGACTTCATATCAGCGCAGCAAGAAAAAGAGGCAAACAACGCGCCGGTGGAATCACTTCTTCATGGCGCCGCGATTGATATTGATGCGCCTTATGTTGCTGAAATGGCGCGGCAGGAACTGGAGGCTCGTTTCGGTGAACGGATTTATACCGACAACTTTTCGGCCTTCACCACGGTAGATAGCCGCCTGCAACAAGCAGCACAAAATGGCGTGCGTCTGGCTTTGCTCCAATACGATTCGCGCCATGGATATCGCGGTGCCGTCAAACATTATCAATTGCGCAAGGACAGCAGCGAACGGGACTGGTCGGCAGTGGTGCGATCATACGATGTTGTAGGCGGTCTCGAACCTGCGTTGGTTGTAAAGGTCAGCTTGCAATCAGCTCAAGTCTATACTCGTGATGACGGAATGGTTGACATTCCCCTGGCCAACATGAAGTGGGCACGTCGCTACATCGACGAAAAAACTTTAGGCAGCGCTCCCGAAAAGCCCAGCGATGTTTTAACCGTCGGTGATCTGGTCTATGTTGCCCAACAGACCAACAACACCTGGCGCCTGATGCAACTACCCGCAGCACAAGCGGCCTTCGTGGGGCTGGATCCGGACGATGGCGCCATTGCGGCTTTGGTCGGCGGATTTGACTACAGTGTCAGCACTTTCAATCGCGCGGTACAAGCGAGACGTCAACCGGGTTCGTCATTCAAACCATTCCTGTATTCCGCAGCGCTGGATTATGGATTCACACCGGCGTCGTTGATCAATGATGCACCACTGGTCGTTGAGGACGACGGCACTCATGCAGGTCCGTGGCGGCCTCAGAATACCAACAAGAATTTCCTCGGTCCCATGCGCATGCGAGAAGCACTGGTGCGGTCACGCAACCTGGTGTCGATCCGGCTGCTCAGCAACATTGGCACTCAGTACGCCACAGATTACATACAGCGATTCGGCTTCACGCCTGCTGAACTGCCGCAGAACCTGTCACTGGCGCTGGGTGCTACCCAGGTAACACCGCTGGAAATGGCGCGCGGTTATGCGGTTTTCGCCAACGGCGGCATGCGAGTGGAACCTTACTTGCTTGAACGTGTTGTTACCGGCGATGGTGGAGTTGTTTATAGCGCTGATCCGGCCATGGCCTGCGATCCGTGCCTCAGCACCTCTGAGGCAGTGGCAACGGAGCAGGAGAAGAATACCGTACGGACGGAAGTCGAAAATCAGGACAACAACACCACGCTGGTTGCACCAGATGACAAGGATTTGAATGCGAACACACCAGCTGATGCAGAATTCCGCCAGACATCGATCACTTATGGCCGCAAGTTTGCACCGCGCGAGATTTCAAAAGCCAATGACTTTCTGATTACGGACATGATGAAGGATGTCATTCGCCGCGGCACGGCAACACGCGCAAGAATTCTGCATCGTCGTGATGTTGCCGGAAAGACCGGAACAACGAATGATCGTCGTGACGCATGGTTCGTGGGATTCAACAGCGATGTGGTCGGCGCTGCATGGCTTGGATTTGATCAGGAACGCAGTCTTGGTGAACGAGAAGAAGGCGGTCGCACTGCGTTGCCGATATGGATTTACTTCATGCAGGCGGCGTTGCAAGGCATGCCGGAACATTCGCTGCCGCAGCCGCCCGACATTGTCAGCATGCGAATCCTCGCCGATACAGGAAAGATTGCGCCAGCGGGTTCGAAAGACGGCATTTTTGAATACTTCATGCGCGAGCATCTTCCGGAGAATGAGCCTGCGGATAATTCCAATGAAAACACGGACAACAACGGCACCGGACTGTTTTGAGGGAACCACATGACCCGACGTGCTCAACAACGCAGTGAACACCTGCGTCAGGCGATTGCTGATGAAGCTGCGCGCATCATGCTGGAACAGGGTGTGAAGGATTTTCTGCTGGCGAAGCGCAAAGCTGCAGAACGTCTGGGGGTCAATGACAACACCATCCTGCCAAAGAACGCTGAAATAGAAACGGCCTTGCAGTTGCGCCAGCGACTGTTCAACGCACAACATGATAACCAGTTGTCTTCACTGCGACACAGCGCATTAAGACTCATGCAGATGTTTCAGGAATTCCAGCCGCGACTGGTAGGCTCAGTACTCAGCGGCACTGCCACGGCTCACTCTGATATCAACGTGCACATATTTGCCGATCATGCCGAACGCATCTCGTTGAAATTGTCCGAACGCGGCATTGCTCATGACCATGGAGAAAAGAAATTACGTTACGACAGTGATCGCTACATCAGCTATCCCAGTTTCAAATTCATCGCTGGCCGTCATGCAGTGGAAATCGTTGTGCTTCCCGAAGATGGAATCCGCCAGTCACCACTCAGTCCGGTGGACAGTCGACCGATGCAACGCGCTTCCATCGCCGAACTTGAAACGTTGATGCGGCAGTAATGCCTTTTGTTCTTAACTGCGTTTGGAAATTTCCACGTAGTCACGACGTGCCGGTCCGGTATACAACTGACGAGGACGTCCGATTTTCATGGCTGGATCGGAAATCATTTCCTGCCAATGCGCCACCCAGCCCACGGAGCGTGCCAACGCAAACATGACCGTGAACATGGAGCGTGGAATGCCCAATGCGCTGTAAATGATGCCGGAGTAAAAATCGACATTGGGATACAGCTTGCGTTCTACAAAGTATTCATCCTTGAGTGCGATTTCTTCAAGGCGCAATGCCAGTTCAAACAGCGGATTGTCTGACTTGCCAAGCTTGGCCAGCACTTTGTGGCACATGCCGCGAATGATGGTCGCGCGCGGATCAAAGTGTTTGTAAACACGATGTCCAAAACCCATCAACCGGAAGCTGTCGTTTTTGTCCTTGGCTTTGGCGACATACTTGGTGATGTTGTCAACAGTGCCAATCTGCTCGAGCATCGCGAGCACTGCTTCATTTGCGCCACCGTGCGCCGGGCCCCACAGCGCTGAAATACCCGCTGAAATCGCCGCATATGGATTGGTGCCCGTGCTGCCGGCCAACCGCACCGTGGAAGTGCTTGCATTTTGCTCATGATCGGCGTGCAGAATGAACAGCAAGTCCAGCGCTTGCGCGCCCACGGGATCAACTTGGTAAGCTTCACAGGGTACCGAGAAAAACATGTTGAGCAAGTTGGAACAGTAATCCAGATCATTGCGTGGATAAACGAAAGGCTGACCCAGTGAGTGTTTGTAGGCCGCTGCTGCAATGGTCGGCATCTTGGCGATGATACGATGGGCAAAAATTTCACGATGCCGCGGATTATGGATATCCATTGAATCGTGATAGAACGCGGCCATTGACGCTACAACACCGGACAACATCGCCATGGGATGCGCATTGACGTGAAACCCGTTGAAGAAACGCAATAGCGACTCATTCAACATGGTGTGGTACTGGATGGAGTGGCTGAATTCCTGCAAACCTTGTGCGGAAGGCAGTTCGCCATTGATCAGTAAATAAGCCACTTCAAGAAAGCTGCTCTTTTCGGCCAGCTGTTCAATGGGAATGCCACGATGCAGAAGTATTCCCTGCTCACCATCAATGTAAGTAATCTTGCTTTCGCAGGAAGCCGTTGACAGAAAGCCGGGATCAAAAGAATAAATTTCATGATCCTTGGCAAGTGAAGAGATGCTGATGACTTCCGGACCCAACGTCGGACTCTTGACGTCAAGCAGGGATTTTTTGCCGGTAGCGAGATTGGTGAGCTCGAATTTCTTTTCAGTCATGAGTCTGGGTCCTGCGGATAGTGACACAAGCGTCGCAGCGAACCGCGAGGGTTACATGTGTAGCATTTTGAATCAAGCACTTTGAACAGTTTGTCAAAGTGGCGGCTGGCACCTCAGTTGCCGGTTTGCCCCAAATTTGTGTATGGGCACATTGCTTACGCGCCAAGGTGAATCATTGGCGCATGTCTGACAGGCCGATGATTGTTTGAATTATGAATTGATCAGCAAGCAGCGATCAAGCGGTGCGGTCTATCAACAGCACCGCACCATCAACACCGGTGACCCTGACGCGAACACCTGCGGGAAGATCAGGTCCGCGAACCTGCCACTGACGGTTCCCCAATCGTATGCTGCCAGTACCGTTGCTGATCGGATTCTCCAGCACCAGTGCCTGACCAATATGCTTGACACCCAGGCGATGCGCCGCAGTGGGACTGCGCAACTCTCGCTGTCGATTGCGAAACTGCAACCACAGGTAGGTGCCTATTACTGCAGTAGCAAACACGAGAAACCACGTCATGGGATGAAATTGTCAAAGTTTGGAAGACGGTATTACGTTATCCGTTTTGACGGACACAAACGATGATCATAGTCACAAGATAATAACGAACATCCGACATAAGCCGCGGCACACTACGAGCCTTTAGCGTGAAGCACTGACAACGTCGCCGGCAGGTGTTCCCGACGTGAGCGACCGCAGACGCTTCAGATGTACCAGCAGCAACGAAATGGCAGCAGGTGTGACACCTGGAACACGAGCCGCTTGTCCCACAGACACCGGTCGTGCTTCATTAAGCCGCTGCCTTACTTCAGTGGACAATCCTTTAATCATGCTGAAGTCCATATCAGCAGGCAATGGTGTTTCCTGATGGCGCCGCTGACGCTCGATTTCCGTGGTTTGCCGGACAATGTAACCATCGTACTTGGCGCGCACATCCAGTTGCATTGCAATCTGATCCGCAAGCCGCTCGTCATCAAGTAACTCCGGCTTGCCTACCACCGCGATTTCGGTCAACGCCGGATAACTCACTTCGGGGCGGCGCAGCAGGTCTAACGCACGCACTTCACGGGTTAACGCACTGCCGAGTAAAGCGACTTGTTGTGCATCATCAAGTTGATGCGGATGAACAACCTTGTCGCGGAGACGGAGCCACTCTCGTTCCACAGCTTCGCGCTTGGCTTCGAAGAAGCGCCAACGCTGGTCATTGACCAAGCCCATCTCGCGTCCAACCGGGGTCAGACGGCTGTCTGCATTGTCTTCACGCAACAACAGCCGGTATTCCGCCCGGCTGGTAAACATGCGGTACGGCTCACTGGTGCCCCGTGTAATCAGATCATCAATCAACACACCGAGATAGGCTTCATCGCGCCTTGGATGCCAGGCATTGCGTTGCTGTGCTTTGCGTGCAGCATTGATGCCTGCCAGCAATCCCTGCGCCGCAGCTTCTTCATATCCAGTGGTGCCGTTGATTTGACCCGCGAAAAACAGGCCCTTGATGTGTCTGGTTTCAAGACTGTATTGCAAATCACGCGGATCAAAATAGTCGTATTCAATGGCATAGCCGGGACGCGTGATATGCGCATTTTCAAAGCCCTTGATGGAGCGTACCAGCTCAACTTGAACATCAAATGGCAAACTGGTTGAAATGCCGTTGGGATAAATTTCGCGTGTGTTTAATCCTTCCGGTTCGATGAATACTTGATGCGATGCCTTGTCCGCGAAACGCACTACTTTGTCTTCAATGGAAGGACAGTAGCGCGGACCGATGCCTTCAATTACACCCGTATACAATGGTGAACGATCCGTACCCGCACGAATGATTTCGTGTGTGCGTTCGTTGGTGTGCGTGATGTAGCACGGCAATTGCTGTGGATGATCACTACGGCGACCGAGATAGGAAAACACCGGTACAGGCTCATCGCCAGGCTGGCGGATTAATTCACTGTAATCAATGCTGCGTCCATCAATGCGCGGCGGTGTGCCTGTCTTGAGACGTCCCACGCGCAGGGGCAATTCGCGTAGTCTTGCCGCCAACCGGTTGGAAGGCGGATCGCCAGCCCGGCCACCTTGATGATTTTCAAGACCGATGTGGATTTTCCCTGCAAGAAAAGTCCCAACCGTCAATACCACACACGGTGCCTGGAACTGGATGCCCGCTTGTGTGATCACACCTTTCACCGTGTCTTGTTCCACGATGAGGTCAGCGACTTCTTGTTGAAACAACTGCAAATTGGGCTGGTTTTCCAGCATTTTTCTTACCGCCAGTTTGTAAAGCTGACGGTCTGCCTGCGCGCGCGTGGCACGCACTGCCGCTCCCTTGCTTGCATTGAGCGTACGAAACTGAATTCCGGCCCGATCCGTTACCATTGCCATCGCGCCGCCAAGCGCATCTATTTCCTTGACCAGGTGACCTTTGCCAATGCCGCCGATGGCCGGATTGCAGCTCATTTGTCCCAGGGTCTCGATGCTTTGAGTCAGCAGCAAGGTTTGCATGCCCATGCGTGCTGCGGCCAACGCAGCCTCTGTGCCGGCATGGCCGCCACCGACTACAATGACATCGACCGTTTTGCAAAACCGCATGGACTGTTACCCGCAAGGCGTTTCAAGGCTGCGTAGTTTAAAAGTTTATTCCGGGAGAATCAGCATGAAATTGTTTCAAATGCCCGTAATTTCTGTATCAGAGGGGCTGATGCAGCTTATGTTGGGTGTTGCTGTGCTGCTCTTTGCGGCTGGCACTCACGCACAGGAACAGGACCCATCGTCCCGGGTTGCACGCATCAGTTACACCGAGGGCAGCGTGTCGGTACAGATTGCTGATTCCGATGACTGGATCGAAGCGCACATCAACAGGCCGTTGACCAGCCATGATCAAATTGTCACGGGTGGTGGCGCACGCACAGAATTGCAAATGGGCATGGCAACGCTGCATCTGGATGAGAATACTCAAGTGGGTATTCTGGAATTGAGCGACAGCGTCATGCAGTTGCAGCTCAGCCAGGGTGTTGTCAATCTTAGTGTTCGTGGCATGGACGATGCAGAAACCGTTGAAATTGACACGCCGAATGTATCAGTGAGCATTCCTGAGCCCGGCAACTACCGCATTGAAGTCAATGGTGATGATGAAACGGTGGTCAAAGTGCGCAATGGCAGTGCGGATGTGGCAGGTGAACGGCAGCGTTACACCGTGCAGGAGAACGAGCAGCTTCGCCTGGCGGGAATTGATCGTCTGAATGCGCAATTCGATGATCTTGATCGTATGGACGACTTTGATCGCTGGGCAGCAAGCCGCAATTCACGTGTGAGCGATTCAAGCGCCGCACGCTATGTTGACGACAATGTCATCGGTTACGAAGATCTGGACAACTATGGATACTGGGGCTGGGAAGCCGATTATGGAAATGTGTGGTTTCCGACCAGCGTAGGTCATGGCTGGTCACCTTATCGGTTCGGCCACTGGGACTGGATTTCACCCTGGGGATGGACTTGGGTGGATGATGAGCCGTGGGGATTTGCGCCTTTTCATTACGGACGCTGGGCTCAGATTCATCGTCGCTGGTGCTGGGTGCCGGGTCCGCGAGGTCAACATGCGGTGTACGCGCCTGCATTGGTTGCATGGGTTGGCGCACCGGGTGTATCGATCAGCGCAGGCATCGGCTCTGTTGGCTGGGTCCCACTGGGACCGCACGAAATCTATCGTCCGCACTACACCGCCAGTGCTGGATATCTCGCGAGAGTGAACTTGAGCAACAGTTTGTTGAATCGCGCTGAATTTGATCGCGACTTTCATGATGATCATCATCACGAGCAATTTGTGAATCGCGGTGCAGCCATCGCAGTGCCTGCAGATGTCTTTACCAGTGCCCGTGACGTACGTCGTCATCTGAAACCGGTAAATCCCGGTACATGGCAACGCATCGACAATCTTTCCAGTCTACGTCCTGGCAAACCGGCACTGCTTGGCAACGCAGCTGTGGTCAAGCGTCCACCCAATGTTGTTGAGCGCCCTGCTGTTGCGCAAAGGAAACCCGCGCCATTTGTCCCACGCCCCGAATTTCCGCAGCAACGTAACGCCAGTCCCAACGAACCCGTGCGTTTGATTGTTCCTTTTCAACAGAGACGCGTTGCTGGTGGTCACAACAATGACCATGCACCACCACCGGTTAATCCGCCGGCGAATCGCAGTGAGGGAGTAGATGATCATCGCGCTGATCACTCACATGACAACTGGCGTGATCGTAATCCTGGAATGCAGAACCAACCTCATCAACCAAATTATCCGGGCGACAATACACATCGTGAGTGGCGCAACCGTCCTCCTGTACAACAGCAGCAAGTCACGCCGCCCAACACCAATCAGCCGCGAGTGAATCCGCCGCCAGTACAACCGCAACAACAGGAACCCGAACGCCGGCGCGTGGGACCGTGGATTAACCAAGAGCAGCAACTACGTCCGCAGCCTCCTGCTGTACAACCGCGCGTGAATCCTCCACCACCAGCCCCTGCGCCACGGGTGCAACCCCCACGCCATCCACCGCCCCCAGCTCCGCCGCACAACAATTCGCAGCCGGATGGTCGAGACGACCATCCTCGTCAATTGCAGGAACGCAGGGAAATTCGCTGAGTAAAGATGAGCTGTTGAAAGGATGCGCTTCCGGGACGGTTGAAGAGCCATGGATGGCTCAAAGCTCATGCAGCACGATACTGTCAGTTGGAATCACTTGCCGATGCAAAACGAGCTGAATATACGGCCAAGCAAATCTTCTGAAGTAAACTCGCCCGTAATTTCCGCAAGATCATTCTGCGCAAGCCGCAATTCTTCAGCAGCTATTTCTCCCGAACGATTCATCAGCAGGTTATTGAGCGCTTGCTGCAAGTGATTGTGTGTCCGTTCCAGCGAATCGAGATGACGCCGCCGTGCCAGAAACACGCCTGATTCCGCATTGTTGAAACCAGCGATGTTCTTCAGATGCTGGCGCAATTCGTTGATGCCTTGTCTTGTGACGGCCGAAACGTACAAGCGTACCGGATGATGGGACTCATTTGTTGTTGCACTCTCGGCTTGACTGACCAGATCGCACTTATTCATCAAAACGGTAACACCGATGTCTTCAGGCAACGTTGACAACGCCGCCTGCAGTTGTGCTTCGTCATAAACGCTGGCATCAACGACATACAAAATGTGGTCGGCTTTGCCGAGTTCGGACCGGGTTCGCTTAATGCCTTCTGCTTCCACGCGATCCGTTGCATCGCGCAGTCCGGCCGTATCAATCACATGCACGGGCATCCCATCGATGAGAATTCTTTCGCGCAACACATCACGTGTAGTGCCGGGTATGTCGGTAACGATGGCGACTTCGTAGCCTGCAAGGCAATTCAGCAAACTGGATTTGCCGGCATTCGGTTGACCGGCAATCACTACGTGCAAGCCTTCGCGCAGCACACTACCCGCGTTGGCCTGCCGCTGGATGGTCGCGCAGAAAGCGATTGCTTTTTCCAGACGTTGCAACAGGACTTTATCCTGCATCAAGTCAAGTTCTTCCTCTGGAAAATCGATCGCCGCTTCAACATGCATGCGCGCAGTGATCAACAATTCCGTCAATTCATGCAGACTTGTAGAGAATTCACCTTGCATGGAACGCAATGCTGCACGCGCAGACTGGATGGAATCAGCATTGATCAGATCAGCAATGGCTTCTGCCTGCACCAGATCCATCTTGTCATTCAAAAAAGCGCGGCGGCTGAACTCACCGGGTTCTGCAAGGCGCGCACCCAATTGCAATATGCGTGCAATCAGTGCATCGAGCACAACCGGGCTACCATGACATTGCAGTTCCAGTACATCCTCACCTGTAAACGATGCGGGCGCTGCAAAGAATATCGCCAGACCGGAATCGATCAGTGTCCCATCGGCATCTCTGAAATGGTGAAATGAAATCCGGCGTGCTTCAGGCTTGCTGCCGAGCAAGGCGCTGGCAATTCCAGACACGTGCTTGCCGGACAAGCGCACTACACCCACACCACCTCGTCCCGGAGGCGTTGCGACAGCGACGATGGTGTCATGCTCACTGTTCGCCATCGCTAATTGACTCGTCGACGAAGCGTCAGCCTCTGCCACGCTGCGCATCCGCAGCAACCAGTTGATTGATACGCCACTGTTGCAATACTGAAACCAGTGTGTTGGTAATCCAGTACAACAGCAATCCAGCCGGGAACCATGCCATCATGACTGTCATCACAATGGGCATGAAGGCCATGATTTTCGCCTGCGTCGGATCTGCTTGCGGTGGATTGACCTTGAACTGGATGAAGTTCGCAATGCCCATGATGATTGGCAGAATGAAATAGGGATCACGAGCGGACAGGTCGGTGATCCAGCCGACAAAGGGTGCCTGATGCATTTCTGCACTTTCGATCAGCACCCAGTAAAAGCCCATCAGAAACGGCATTTGAATCAGCATCGGCAAGCAGCCGGCAATCGGATTGACTTTCTCCTTGCGATACAGCTCCATTGTTGCACGTCCCAGCTGTTCACGATCGTCCTTGTAACGCTCTTGCAAGGCTTTGAGCTTGGGCGCAAGCGTTCGCATCTTGGCCATGGAACGACCACTGGATGCCGTCAACCAGTAAAAGGCTGCCTTGATGAGCAGAGTGACAATGATGATATCAACACCCCAGTTGCCAATTCCTTTGTGGACAAATTTCAATACGTCAAACAGAGGTTCAGCGATCAACGTCAACCGTCCATAGTCGACAGTCAGTTCGAGTTTTGGCCCGGTGGCAACAAGCTGTTTCTGAAGTTTCGGTCCAATAAACAACTTTTCGGAAATCACCTTGGTCTTGTCGGGATCAACAGAGACAACCGGTCCGCGGTATGTCAACGCAAAATCGTTGTCAGTGTCTCTCTTGAGAGTGTATTCAGCGGATTCGTGAGTATCGGGAATCGCGGCTACAACAAAATGATGTTGAAGCGCAGCAATCCATCCGCCGGTGATGGTTGAGTCAAAATTCTTGGCTTCGTCGGAATTGGGTGCGAGCTTAATTGCCTTGCTGCCATCGAATACCATGGGCCCGCGATAGGAATAGGTTTCGGCATTGAACATGGAACGCTTTACGGGCAAATCGTGGCGGTAGAGTTGAACATACGACGCTGCACGCCATTCAACCTTGCTGGTGTTCTCAACGGAGTAACGAACATCAACGGCATAGCTGCCGCGATGGAACACGAATGATTTGGTGATGTTTACGCCATGTCCATCGGTCCATTTGAGATCAACTGACAGTTCATCTTTTCCGTCCTGTAATTTGTAGCTGCTGGCATCGCTGGAAAACTCAGTTTCATGAGTTGGCGCCGTTGCAGGATCTGGACTGGAAAGGCCGGAATATACGATGAACTTACTTTCCGGATGATCATCAAGTAATCGTACCAGTGTATTGGGTTGCTCTCTGCTCAATGCGTACTTCAACAAATCAGCGCGTTCGATATCTCCACCACGTGTATTGATATCGATGTCCAACACATCAGTGGTGATGTGAATTTTGCTTCCCTCAGGCACCTGTTTGACGGCATCAGCACTGTTGGTTGCGACTGCTGGATGTTGTGCATCATTGCTTGATGCCGATGAAGCTGATGGGGGCGTTGGCACCGCGCTGGTCAACGCGGATGAATTTGTGGCCGATGGCGCCACGACCGTTTCCGGATAGTCATGTCGCCATGTCATTACATTGAACCACAGCAATACACCCAAGGTGCCCCAGAAGATGATGCGTTTGTTATCCATCGAATTTTGAAACTCTCAAGTCTGCGACGAAGAAACCGTGGCGCTGTGATCGGTGGTGCAGGGTACAGGATCGTAGCCACCACGATGCCAGGGATGACAGCGGCCGATACGTTTTAACGTGAGTATCAAACCATTGAATAGGCCGTGAACCTGCAATGCTTCACGTGCATAGCACGAACAGCTCGGATAAAAGCGGCAATTGGTACCAAGCCAAGGGCTTAGTAAGTACCGGTAAGCATCAATCAGGAATATCAGCGAACGCTGCATTGTTTCACCACTCTTGCCCAGTGTTGCGCCAAGCTCTTGCGAAGTTCGTCATTGGTTGCTTCTCGTGCTGCGTTTCTGGTGTTTACGACGATGTCGATTGCGGGTAGCTGATCGCAGTGCTGTTGAAATGAACTACGGATGATACGTTTTATTCGGTTGCGGTTCACTGCATTTCCAACGCTGCGTGCCGAAACCGAAAGACCGAGACGCGGGCTGTCTTTATCGCTGTTTTTGGTGATGACCAGAAAAAAGTCGTCTCCCGACTTGCGGCCCCGCTGGTAAACCGCGTCGAATTGGGTTTTATCTAAAAGCCGTTGCGCCTTGGAAAAAATCGGCACAGCGCCATTTCCAAATTAGAACCCGGAAGACGGGTTACGGTCAGAACAATCCAAGCAGTGAATGGAAGCGGAATCAGTGTGATCTGTCGGGAGCAATGGCTGTTACACGCACAGCCGTTTGCGACCTTTTGCCCTGCGTCGGGCGAGAACCAGACGGCCACCCTTGGTGGACATGCGGGCACGAAAACCATGTACTCGTTTTCGATGCAAATTACTGGGTTGATATGTACGCTTCATGAGCTTTTCCTGAACATGGACCTCGCTGAGTCGCCAGATCCCGCTTGATTAGGGGCGGCAAGGGTACGCACCGCTCTACGGGGTGTCAAGTCTTTGTCCGGCATGGCTTGGAAGCGGCTCCAGAGAAATGAAAGTTCAAGAAAGACCTTGCGGCTGTGGATAACTGTTCACCACCCGGTATACTTCAACATTCGAATATCATCCCAGCTGAATCTTTAAGAAGGGGCCGGAATTTGCAAGCCTCCTTGTGGAACCGTTGTTTATTGATGCTTGAAGCTGAATTGCCCGAACAGCAATTCAATACATGGGTGCGGCCGCTGCAAGCAGTTTGTGACGGCGAGGTGTTGCGCCTGTTTGCGCCCAATCGGTTCGTGCTGGAATGGGTCACTGACAATGTTTTGCCGCGGTTAAGAGAAATGGTGTCTACGCTTGGCACTGCTAGCGAAAGCAGCGGCAATACACCTGCTGCAGTGCATATTGAAGTCGGGTCGCGACCGGCATTAGTTGAAAATAAGGGATCAACCCCGCCTTCATCACCAGCGTTCAGTGCTGTTCAAAACACCAAGGGCATGTTCGCAAACTTGGGAGGCAAACTGAACCCAGAATTTACATTCGAAAACTTTGTTGAAGGAAAGAGTAATCAATTGGCTCGAGCCGCTGCCCAACAGGTTGCTGAAAATCCTGGCCGTGCCTACAACCCACTTTTTGTGTATGGGGGCGTTGGCCTCGGTAAGACCCACCTGATGCATGCCGTTGGCAACACCATTAGGGGGAAAAATCCGCACGCGAGAATTGCTTACGTGCATTCAGAGCGATTTGTCGGCGACATGGTCAAAGCGCTGCAACATAACAGCATTAACGAGTTCAAGGCCGCTTATCGCTCACTTGACGCACTCCTGATTGATGACATTCAGTTCTTTGCCGGAAAAGACCGCTCACAGGAAGAATTCTTTCATACATTCAACGCCCTCTTCGAAGCACAGCAGCAGATCATCTTGACTTGTGATCGCTATCCAAAGGAAGTTGATGGATTGGAGGAGCGGTTGAAGTCCAGATTTGGGTGGGGGCTCACAGTTGCCGTGGAGCCGCCGGAGCTCGAAACCAGTGTGGCAATTTTGATGAACAAGGCAGCACTTGCTAACGTGAATCTGCCGGATGATGTGGCATTTTTCATGGCAAAGCGAATTCGGTCCAACGTTCGTGAACTTGAAGGCGCGCTGCGTCGCGTTATTGCCAATTCACAATTCACCGGCAAATCAATCGACTTGGATTTCGCAAAGGAGACTTTACGAGATTTGTTGGCGCTGCAAGACCGCCTCGTTACCATCGAAAACATTCAAAAGACTGTCGCTGAATACTACAAAATCAGAGTTGGCGATCTGCTGTCAAAGCGACGCAGCCGTTCAATCGCTAGACCTCGTCAGATGGCGATGTCTTTGGCCAAAGAGCTTACCAGCCATAGCCTGCCGGAAATCGGCGATGCATTCGGCGGACGTGATCATACAACTGTTCTCCATGCGTGCCGGGTAATCAAATCCTTGCGTGAGTCTGAAGGCCGATGCAGGGAGGAGTATCAGAATCTGATCAGGACATTAACTGCTTGATGGTGATAGCTTTTGGATATCTTGTTGAAAACTTAGCGGTAAGATTTATCCACATGATTACCACAATTATTTGTACTGTGTTTGAAGAGATAATAAGCTAGTTAGCATTGAAGTTATTTTGTTGATTCTTTTGGAAATATTGTCGATTCTCACAGATTCTGGTTCTAGTAATAATTACAAATATAAATAATTAATAGGTTTATTTTTATATTATTTGGTGAAAACTTATGAAGTTTAGTGCTGCGCGCGATGCGATATTGACTCCGCTTCAAGCAGTAACTGGCGTTGTGGAACGGCGTCAGACGATGCCTGTCTTGGGTAATGTGCTTTTAGTTTGCAAGGACGATAAACTGGCGATCACTGCAACTGATCTTGAAGTCGAGTTATCAGCAACCAGCTCTGTGCACATTGAAGAGGCGGGTGAAGTAACTGTGCCTGGACGGAAGTTTCTGGATATCGTAAAGGCATTGCCGGAAAGTTCGGAAATAAGCTTCGCTCTGGATGGCGGCAGAGTCGTCATTCGATCTGGTAAAAGCCGCTTCATGTTGACCACATTGCCAGCATCTGAATTCCCGTCCACAGAAAATATTGATATAAAACAAAGAATTAGCCTTTCTCAAAATGGACTTAAGTCCTTGCTTGAGAAGACCCACTTTTCCATGGCGCAGCAAGATGTACGGTACTACCTCAATGGGCTGTTGTTTGAACTCGCAGACAGCGTGCTGCGTCTAGTTGCGACTGACGGTCACCGGCTTGCATTAGCGGAAATGAAGTTAAGTGAACCGGTTAAAACCCCGCTGCAGGTTATTCTCCCGCGCAAGGGCGTATTGGAACTACAGAGAATTTTGGGTACCCAGGAAAATGTGGAGTTGTCCATCGGGACCAATCACGTCAGAGTTAACGTACAAGGAGTTCGTTTTACCTCAAAGCTCATTGACGGCCGTTTTCCAGACTACACCAGGGTCATTCCTGCCAATCCCGACCGGATTGTAGAAACTTCCCCTTCGGCAATACGGGCGTCGTTATTGAGGGCGGCTATTTTATCTAACGAAAAATATAGGGGAATCAGGTTGACCCTTCGCAGCAACTCTCTAGTGATGCAGGCACACAATCCAGAGCAGGAAGAAGCCGAAGAAGAACTGGAGGTTAAGTATCAGGGGGAGATGATGGAGATCGGGTTTAATGTAAATTATCTTCTAGAGGCAATAGGTGCAGTGCAAGGAGAATTGGTTGAGCTTGGATTTACGGACGGCAATAGCAGTTGCTTGATCAAGGCACCGGGCGACGTTGATTCCAAGTACGTTGTTATGCCCATGCGTCTCTGATCGCAAGCTTGCAGCGAAACAGAACTGATTAATGCCGCTCTGCCGACTTGAAATCGAACGTTTTCGTTGTCTTTCAAGCGCCAGTTTGGAGTTTGCACCGACATGTAATTTGATCACCGGTGCAAATGGGTCCGGCAAAACCAGTTTGCTTGAAGCTATTTTTTTTCTCGGGTCAGGACGTTCATTTCGGTCGGTTGGCAGCGATGTTCTGGTGCAAAGCTCTCGTGAGGATTTTGTCATCGTCGGAGCGGTTCAAGATGACTTCGACAGCGAGGTCTGTATGGGGATCAACTGGAGCCCAAGTGAAAGACAGCTAAGGGTCAGTGGACGGGAGGTGAATAGTTTCAGTGAGTTTGCGCTGCGATTTCCAGTTCAAGCTATTGATCCTGATGTGCATAAATTAATAGAGGATGGCCCGAAGCGCCGAAGGCAATTCATAGACTGGGGTGTGTTTCACGTGGAACATTCTTTTAAGGATACTTGGCGAAGATACAACCGTGCTTTGAAGCAGCGGAATTCCGCCCTGAGTTCCAAAGCGAGTTCACGCGCCGACATATGGAACGGTGAGTTGGCAAATCAAGGCACTCTCATTGACCAATGCCGACGACGATATTTGGAATCCTTGACACCATTTATCAAGAAAGTAGGTCTCTCTCTGTTACAAGACGAGGTCACCATTGAATACTTTCAAGGCTGGAAGCGGAATCTGACGTTTATTGAAGCCTTGCAAGAAAGCCAACAAAGCGATCTTAAGCGAGGTGTGACAACCGTTGGTCCGCATCGGGCTGATATGTTGCTCAAAATAGGTGGGGAGACGGCAAAGGAAAAAATCTCCAGGGGGCAGCAAAAGATGCTCGCGTGTACACTAATTCTTGCTCAGCAGGCTCACAAAGCTGCGCAATCCACCCCGTTTCCTAGTTTACTATTGGATGACCCCGCTGCGGAATTAGATGTGGATAACTTACACAGATTGCTGCAAGTAGTGTCAGAATTGCCAGTGCAACTTTTTGTCACAGCACTCTCACTGGCAGGCTTGGAACAACTTAGACATTCGAAACGCTTTCATATAGAAGGCGGTGTTGTTAACGTGGTTGGTTATTAGAAATAGCGGGATTGGAAGCAGAATATGAACGAATTATCACCGAATGATGGTGTTTACGATTCCAGTAAAATCAAAGTGTTAAAAGGCCTTGACGCAGTACGTAAGCGCCCTGGAATGTACATTGGCGATACTGATGATGGTACCGGTTTACACCACATGGTGTTCGAAGTGGTCGACAATTCCATTGACGAAGCACTTGCCGGTCATTGCGACCACATTGTCGTCACGATACATGCCGACCAATCTGTCACTGTATCTGATAATGGCCGTGGAATTCCTGTGGATATCCATCCTGAAGAAGGGGTATCCGCTGCGGAAGTCATCATGACCGTGTTGCACGCGGGTGGGAAATTTGACGACAGCTCATACAAAGTGTCCGGCGGTTTGCATGGAGTAGGTGTGTCCGTAGTCAACGCGCTGTCCGAGTATCTCCTGCTCACTATTCAGCGCGATGGGCAGGTATATCAACAAGAATACCGTCTAGGGGTTCCACAAGCTCCACTTGCCGTGTCAGGGACCACGAATAAGCGCGGAACGACAATACGATTCAAGCCAAGCGCCACGATATTCACTCATATCGAATTCAGTTACGACATTCTTGCTAAAAGAATGCGCGAACTGTCATTTCTCAACTCCGGCGTGCGCATTGAGCTGGTCGATGAACGTGACGACAAGCACGAAGAATTTTTTGCCGAGGGTGGACTGCGCGAATTTGTGAAGCATTTGAATCGCACCAAAAACCCGATTCACCAAGTTCCGTTCTATTTCCGGGTGGAACTGGGTCCGATAGCGGTGGAGTTGGCCATGCAATGGAATGACTCTTATCAAGAAAGTATGTACTGCTATACAAACAACATCCCGCAGAAGGATGGCGGTACCCACCTAGCTGGTTTCCGCGCAGCGCTGACTCGAACCATGAATGGCTACATCGAGCGAGAGTTTCCCGCCAAGGAAAAACTTGCCACCAGCGGCGATGACGCACGCGAAGGACTGACTGCCATTTTGTCTGTGAAAATGCCGGATCCAAAGTTTTCATCGCAAACCAAGGACAAACTGGTCTCATCCGAAATCAAGGCCATCGTTGAACAATCAGTTAGCGAGAAGTTGGATGAGTTTTTGCTGGAAAATCCGCAGAACGCGCGGGCAATTGCAGAGAAAGTCGTCGAAGCCGCGAGAGCGCGAGAGGCCGCAAGAAAGGCCCGCGAAATGACGCGCCGCAAAGGTGCATTGGATATCGCCGGACTACCCGGAAAGCTTGCCGACTGCCAGGAAAAGGATCCTGCGTTGTCGGAGATGTTTCTGGTTGAAGGTGACTCAGCTGGCGGTTCTGCCAAGCAAGGGCGCGATCGTCGCACGCAAGCTATCCTGCCTCTCAAGGGAAAGATATTGAATGTCGAAAAGGCACGTTTCGACAAAATGCTGTCTTCAGCAGAGGTCGGTACATTGATTACCGCATTGGGATGTGGAATTGGTGCGGACGATTTTGATGTGGCCAAGTTGCGCTATCACCGTATCATTATCATGACCGACGCCGATGTCGATGGCTCGCATATCAGGACGTTATTGCTGACGTTCTTTTATCGTCAGATGCCGCAGCTCATCGAGCGAGGCCACATCTACATTGCTCAACCGCCGCTATACAAAGTGAAGAAAGGCAAAAGCGAGCTATATGTGAAGGACGACAGCGAACTGAATGATCTTTTGCTGAAAACCGCAATTGATGGCAGTGCGCTTTATGCCAGCAAGGAAGCCAATCCTCTGACGGGCAATGCATTGGACACGCTTCTGCGACAATGGACTGATGTTCAGTCCATCATAAAGCGCTCTGCGCGTCGTTATGATCAGCGGGTACTGGAACAAATGCTGTATCTGCCTGAAGTCATGTTGTCCCAGCATGATGATCCGGCGTGGCTGTCGTCGTGGGCTGCACGATTGGAACAACAACTGAATGCAGATGATGCAGTACGGCGCTATCAGATCAAAGTTGAACACCACGGAAATCATCCAGCGTTGTTGATTACCCGTATCGAACATGGTGTGCATACCACCAAACATCTGCATCGTGAATTTTTCGAATCAGCCGAATACCTGCGCATCGCCGAGTTGGGCAAGGCGCTGGTCGGATTGATCGCCGATGGTGCTTACGTGACACGAGGGGAGTCGCGCCAGGAGGTTTCCAGTTTCAAACAGGCAATGAATTGGTTGCTCGAGCAAGCACGACGCGGGCAAAGCATCCAGCGTTACAAAGGTCTCGGCGAAATGAATCCGGAGCAATTGTGGGAAACAACCATCAATCCCGCCACCCGCCGCCTGATCCAGGTCCGTATTGAAGATGCTCAAGGCGCGAATGAAATATTTGCAACATTGATGGGCGATCAGGTGGAACCCAGGAGAGAGTTCATCGAAAAGAATGCGCTGTCGGTTTCAAATCTGGATATATAGATGAACTATCTGATCCGTAGAAGTCTCGATCTGATCTGATATTGAAGCAATGCCTATGGCCGTGAATTGATAGTGTTCTCTCACGGCTACAATTTACTTGTTGCGCAAATTGATGGCAGACTGCATCAACAACAGCACTGCGATCTCAAAATTCCTTGTTACAAGTTCTTGTAAAGGAGATGAACATGCGCATTACGTCGATCTTTCTTGCCTGTGTGTCGATCGCGTTGTCCACACCAGTCTGGGCCGACAAGTACAGCGACGCCATCAACAACTTCAGGAAGGCCGAAATTACCAGGCCATATTTTACTTCGGCCTATGGCTACGCCGTCTTTCCGACTATCGGTAAAGGGGCCATCGGTGTTGGTGGTGCCGCAGGCAAGGGTCACGTATATCAAGGCGGCAAATTTTTCGGCGAAAGCACATTGGTACAACTGTCTGTCGGATTTCAACTGGGCGGACAGGCGTACAGTCAGATCATTTTCTTTCAGGACAAACGGGCTTTTGACGAATTTACCAGCGACAGTTTTGAATTTGGCGCCGATGCTTCAGCAGTCGCGATTACGCTGGGAGCGAATGCACAAGCAGGAACCACGGGTATCTCGGCGTCAGTAAGCACCAACGTGGAACACGGTAAGACCGTTGCACAATACTACAAGGGATTCGCCGTTATGACTTTGGCAAAGGGCGGCCTGATGTATCAGGCAGCGCTCGCCGGACAAAAATACGTGTTCAAGCGCAAATGATTAAAGATCTGTTTTGACGACTTGAACCAACAGATTTTTGCCTGACCAGCCGCATACTTCATCTGACGTTGATGCTGCGTACATATTTCAACCAATCCACGGCTTCCCCTTCATCACAACAGTCAAGTTGTTGTGTACTGGTCAAACGTCTGGAAGCGGATTGATATTCAGGTCAATTCTATTTGCTGATGATTTCGCGAAGTCCGCCTGCGATCAAACCTGCTACATCCAGCAAGACACGCGGTAAGGCAAGACCACCCGGTGCAGCAAGATAACGTGGTTCCCATATGGGGAAGAACTTTTTCTTGTAATTTCGCAATCCTTCAAAGTTATAGAAATGTTCACCCATATCAAAGACAAAGTTCGCAATGCGATGCCAAGCCGGTGCGAGATAGTGCTGTTCAAGACCGGACAGGGGAGCCATGCCTAGATTGAACCATTGATAGCCCTGTGCCTTGCCCCACAACATCGCCTCAACGAACAGATAGTCCATCACGCCCGGCGGCGAACGACTGCCGTAACGCATCAAATCCACTGACAATTCATGACGATTGTATGTTGGCCACAAATTGGCAAACGCAATAATCCGGCCATCGCGTCTCACCACCGCTGTTGGAAACTGGGCAATGTACTGTGGTGAAAAATAGCCCACCGAAAAGCGCTTCTCGTGTGCGGATTTTGCAGTCAGCCATTCCTGCGAAATAATTTGCAACTCCCCCAGCACTACTTCACTCAACGGTGGAGGTAACACTTCAAAACAGACTCCTTCACGTTCCGCGCGTCGCCGCACCGTACGAAACTCGGCACGATGGCTGCCTTCAAGCGAGAACTCGTGTAGTGGAACACGCGCCTCTTCCCCGAGTTTCAACAACGCCAGTCCAAGATCAACATACACTGGCAGGAACTCCGGGGTAACCTGATAAAACACGGTCCAGCCGCCGTACTCATCCGACAACTCGCGGAATGACCATGCAAGTTCCGAGGCGCGTTGCACGTCCGCACCGGCTTTCATGACCGGATCAGCCATGCTTATCCAGCTTCTTCCCGACACCTGGTACATCAAAAAGGCATCTGCATTGGGATGCACCAGCAAACGCTTGTCACCCAGCAGGGCAAGATTTGCAACCGCACGCGATGCATTGGCAACAATTTCTTCTGCTTGCATTTGATCATTCTTCTCGTGGCTGACAACACCCGGAGCATGCGGTGACAGCCATGCATGCAGAATATAAGCAGCAATGAGCAAACAAATGACCAATGCTGCTCGCAGAATCCGCGGCGCATCGCTTTCAAATGCAAAGGTCCACCACAACTCATGTGAGTACTGCAAATGCAAACGCGCCAGCATGCCCACCCAGATAACTACACCGACAATCATCACCACACCCAGCAACCAGCGCAGATTGACATGCGATTCAAGCAGCGCAGCGCGGCGATAAAAAGCATCCTGTGCAATGAACAGCAATCCCGCCACCAGCAGCATGATGATGCATTCTTCGTAATCCCAGCCCTTGAGCAGTGAAAACACAGCGCCGGCCAGCAACAGCGCAAGCGCGAGTTGCCACGCAAGATGCACTCGGCGAATCAGTGCGCGCGACAACACCACCAATCCCAATCCCGCCACACTTCCCAGCAGATGCGACAATTCCAGAATGGGCAAAGGAACAATCTCACTCAATGTTTGCAGACGCCATGCAATCGCGGGAGTTGCACCTGAGAGCAGCAATACACCGCCCGCGACCAGTACCAACGCACCCATCGCCAGAGGCGCTACAGCCGATAGCCAGTCACGCATTACCCCCGCAGCTTTGCGTACGTGATGGCGTTGCAGCCAGAACTCATGCGCTACCAGGAACAACGATGCAAGCACCAGGGGCGCAAGATAGTAAATCACCCGAAATGCCAGCAGCGACGCCAGCAATTTGTCGATGGGTAACGATGGCATGCTGAGTACAATGACGGATTCAAATACACCAAGACCTCCCGGCACATTGGTGATCATCACTGCAATGATGCTGAGCACGTAGATCGCAAGGAAGGTTTGATATGAAATGCTCGCTGCATCCGGCAGCAACAGATACAAACACCACGCTGCCAGACACAGATCCAGTGCCGCGACAAATGTCTGGGCCAACGTCATCCCCGGACGTGGCAATGACAACGACCAGTTTCGCCATACCAATGGTGTTTTGCGCCGGCCGCACCAGATGCAGTACGCCGCAAATAACAGCGCCAGCAGAATGCCAATGAAGAAGAGCAGCGTTGCAGGCAGATGCAGCAATTGGCTCGCCGCGTCCGCGTGCATCATCAATGAACAGGCAATCAACACCACCGCACCCAGTGTGGTGGTCAACACGCAAAACCCACTCATGATGGCTACATCCGTGGCGGGTACGCCAACGGCACCATACAGACGCAAGCGAATTGCAGCGCCGCTTAGTGTGGTCAGTCCCACATTGTGGCCAATGGAAAACGCCACGAATGACGCCAGCATGGTGCGCAGTACACGTACGTTCTGTCGCAGATAGCGCAGGGCCAGCAGGTCATAGCCGCATAACACAATGTAGCTTGCGAATGCCGCGATGCCGGCCAGCCATTTGACACGCGTGGGCAATGCATGCAATTGCACAAAGACATCACGCAGGTGATATCCGGCAAATGCACGATGCAGTACTGCCAGCACCAGCAACAACACCGCCAGTGACACTACAGGCATCAACCATTTGAACCAGGCGCGCGGTACCAGATTTGAATCGGCAATAAATCCCATGCTCAAATGCCTTTTGTACACCGCAACCGGAATGCAGTAATCATATCAGGTGCCTCACCGCTACAGGATTGGACAAGCAGTCACTGTAACGATCCGACTCAATGCTGAACCGTTCTTAACCTGCGTACAACTTGCGTTTGCCGCAATCACCACCTAAGGTTCGGCGCTTTGATCCGAACGGGCAGATCGAACAGCAGCTGTTTCTCGCGGTACTACAACGTGTTGCTGCTTTAATTTCACCACCAATTGTGTATGAACCGAAAAGCAAAATCAGCCTTAGTCATCTGTGTGCTAGTCATAGTGATCGCAGCTTTCTCGTGGCTGATGTGGCAGCGGCGCCCGCGAATCCAGCAGGATGATGACCTCGGCAGCGTGCATGTTTATCCTGCGTGGGTGAGACAACAGGGTTTCATGTTCCTGTTCTCTGGTGATGCCGGCTGGACTGCATCCGATGCCGCGGTTGCCATGCACTACGCGCGAAATGGATACTATGTTGCAGGAATCGACACACGCCGCTTTCTTGAAGTACATCGCAAGGATACAGATTGTGTTTATCTTCCGGGCATGCTGGAAGGTTTCAGCAGTGATCAACAACGCAACGCTGGCACGCACAACTACCAGGAGCCCGTCGTACTCGGACATGATGCAGGCGCGACGCTGGTTTACATGGCGCAGTTGCAGGCGCCGCCGCTGGCATTTGCTGCAACCGCCGGATTGAATCCTGAACCACAAATTACACTTCATCCTGCATTCTGCGATCACAAGGCAGCCAGTTCTTCCAGTGATCTGCAGACCATTGCGGTTGAACCACTTAATCCCAACGTGCCATTGCGAATCTGGAACGACTCGCATGCTTCAGCCAGCAGCAAGGCATTTGTTTCATCCATCAATGCAAAGGGCAAGTCCTTCAATGAACCTGACAAGCCGTTGTATGATGCATATCAAACGGCGTTGAACGACATCAACGCGGAACGTCTGAAAAACGGAGTTGCCGATTTGCCGGTCGTCGAAGTGCAGCCGGCAAAAGTGACAACTGATTCCTATGCCATCATTTACTCCGGCGATGGCGGCTGGCGTGATCTCGATCAAACACTGGCAGGCATTCTCGCCGATCGCGGCATGCCGGCAGTGGGCGTGGACGTATTGCGATACTACTGGCACAACAAATCGCCGCTACTGGGTGCGCACGATCTGGCGCGCATCATCCGTTACTACGATGCACAATGGCATCGCAATAAAGTCATCCTGATCGGATTTTCATTTGGCGGAAATGTGCTGCCATTTCTGTATAACCGTTTGCCTGCGGAGCTGCGTGCGCAGGTCCAGCTGGTTTCGCTCCTGTCACCCGAACGCACCACGGCATTTGAAGTGGATCCGAGAAACTGGCTGGGTGTCGAGACCGACAAGGGGCGTGTGCCGATCGAACCTGAACTAAAGCAAATGCCTGCGAACATGGTGCAATGCATTTATGGTGAAGATGAGCACGATGACAGTTTGTGCACCTTGCCGGGTGCGGCTGCCGCACATGTCCTGCGCAAAAGCGGCGGACATCATTTCGATGAAAATTATGACCAGCTTGCCAGTGACATACTGGCACTGCTGCATTCACCGCAAGATACGTCACAATGAACAGCGTATTGCGCCGGGTTGTAATACTGCTGCCGGTGTGTCTCGTACTGGCGGTGTCGAATGTGCAAGCCACATCCCTGCGCGATGGCCATTACTGGGCAACGATCAATGGCCACAAAATGTATTACGAAGTGCATGGACACGGATCATCGTTGTTGCTGTTACATGGCGGTGGTTCATCAGGCGCCGAATCTTTTGAACAACAGCTGCATGTCTTTGCACGTCATCATCAAATCATTCTGCCCGATCAAGTGGGACAGGGACGTACGCCGGATGTCAACGGCGCTTTGAGTTATACCGCGATGATGCGCGACACACTGGCGCTGCTCAACTTACTCCAGCTCAAAAAAGTGGATGTGGTTGGATTCAGCGATGGCGGCATACTCGCATTGATGCTGGCCGTGAATCATCCGCAGCGGATAGGCAGGGTGGTGGTGAGTGGTGTCAACATCGCGCCGGAAGGACTAACCGCCGATACGCTGCAGGATTTGCGCGCCATTCCACTTCCCGACGAACCGCGTACACTCGACGAAAAGCTGCGGCAACTCTGGCTGCATGCACCGACCAGCAAGGAACTCAATCTTGAACTGCTGTCGAGGATCAATCACCCCGTGCTGGTAATTTCAGGTGATCGCGATGCGATCACTCTTGAACACACCCTGCAGATCTATCGTGCCATTCCGCATGCAGAACTGTGTATCTTGCCCGGCACCGATCACGGCACTTTTACCGGCCGTCCTGACTGGGTGAATCCCATTACACTGAGTTTTCTTGATCGCAGGAATTAAAACACCATTATCACTTTTGATGCCTGACCGGAGCCGCACCATTGCGCTCGACTGCAATGCCAATGCGATACGAATCAATCACGCCGATCAGCCACGCTGCGATCAGCATATACGTGGCAATGTCCGATGAACGCGCCACCTGTTGTGACTGCTGCGAGACCATATTGGTGATAATGGTTGCATCCGGTGCAACCTCGCCATTGATGACTTTGTCGAAGACCGCCATTGCAATGTGTGTGGCATTGGCGATGAGACAACCAGTGGCGACGGTGGCAATCAGTGCCAATACAATGCCCGGAATAAAGCGCTTGAGATAAATGTGCCCCACACCCGGAAAAACCAGGCCAGAGAGCAATACTGCTTTGGCCGATCGTTTCATTGCTTCGCTGAATGGGTAGATGGTTGATGAATATGCACGTTCGCAATGACCTCGCAGTCACGTCGTTTGCTTTGTTCACTGTACTGCACTTTTCCACAGAATCAAACCAGCCATGATGACAACCGCCACTGCATAAATCTTTTGTAATTGTGGTTGCGGCAATTTACTGCGAATAGGCGGTCCGGCGAGACTGCCGATGATGCCAAGCACGACAAATAGTGCGAACGTGTTCCAGTTCAGATGGACCCCCGATGCGTACAGCAAGTGCAATTGTTTGCTGAAACCGATGGCGGAACTGAGACAGATGATCATCAAACTGCTGCCCACAGCCATTGACATGTTCAACCCGCCAAGCAAGATCAGCGCAGGCACAATCAAAAAACCACCACCAACGCCGACGATGCCGCTCAAGATGCCGACGCCCAGCCCCAGTGCCAGCAGGCAACCGGGACGGCAATAACTGGGACGCCAGTCAGTGCGCATTGCATTCATGTACATGCGCCATCCAGCGATCAGCATCACAATGGCAAACAGAATCAATTGCATTCGCGCGCTGATGAATTGCGATACCCATGCGCCTGCATAAGAACCCAGCATGGCGGGCAAACCTGCCAGCCACACACTGCGCCAATCAACATGACGGTGACGCACATGATTCAGCGCGCCGACACCGGCAATCACACTCACAATGCCCAGTGATTCCGCGATCGCAATCTTTCCCGGTTCACCGGCAAGATATACCAGCACCGGCACGGTGATGATGGAGCCGCCGGAACCGAGCAGTCCAAGCGACAAGCCAATCATTACTGCACCAAGCCATGCCAGCACGATCTATGTTCCGGCAATGGTCTGCAAGTGCAGACTCAACAAGTAACGGTGTGGCCGCATGGTTTCATCGCTCCGTAAATCGTGTGCTGGCGGAGACTATACATTAGTATTAACTATATTAGCAATATCTAATATATAAGTGCCCGGGCCGGGCGCTGTATCGCACGGCGCCTGCAAGCTGCCGGTGAATGTAACAGGCTGCCATCAACATGGTGAGGAGTTTTCATGAGTCATCCAGTCAGTGTTCTTGAAATGTCGCCCCAGGAAGTGCATCGTGCGTTGATCAATGGACAGGTCATGCTGGTTGATGTGCGCGAGCCACAGGAATATGCTGCCGAGCGCATTCACGGTGCATTGCTGTTTCCGCTGTCCACGTTCGATGCCGCTTTTCTGCCCGGCGACGATGAGCGTCGAGTGGTATTTCATTGTGCTGGTGGTGTTCGCTCCATGAATGCAGCGATGCGGCGGCTTGCAGCGTACGGCAAGGCGGCGCACATGAAAGGCGGCATCGCAGCGTGGAAAGCTGCGGGTTTGCCAACGGTGCGCGTTGATCCTGCAACGGGTCAGGTGGTTGACGCGCCCGCATGATCATTGCTCAAATCAGACACGGGTAAACTTCATTGATGTTGAATGCGATGTCATTGCGCCGACGCATCATCTGGCTGCTGGTCATCAAGCTCGCCGCTCTGACATTGTTATATGGTTTGTTCTTCGCTCCTTCACAACGCATCAAGGTGGATGCACACCGCATCGATTCGCAGTGGTTTGATTCCACGCATCACACCGGAGAATAGTCATGCCCGATATGGATCTGGTCAATCTGTCGCGTCTGCAATTTGCCTTGACGGCGTTGTATCACTTTCTGTTTGTGCCGCTGACACTGGGATTGTCAATCTTGCTCGCCATCATGGAAAGCGTGTATGTGATGACGGGCAGGGAAATCTGGAAACAGATGACCAAGTTCTGGGGCGTGTTGTTCGGCATCAACTTTGCGATGGGTGTGGCCACTGGCATCACCATGGAATTCCAGTTCGGCACCAACTGGGCGTACTACTCGCACTATGTCGGCGATATCTTCGGCACGCCGCTGGCCATTGAAGGCTTGATGGCGTTCTTTCTCGAATCCACCTTTGTCGGTTTATTCTTCTTCGGCTGGAGTCGCCTGAGCAAATTGCAGCACATGGTGATCACTTGGTTATCGGCCATCGGTGCGAATCTATCGGCGCTGTGGATATTGATTGCCAATGGCTGGATGCAGAATCCGGTGGGCGCGGCGTTCAACTACCAAACCATGCGCATGGAAGTCACCTCATTCAAGGATGTAATTTTTAATCCCGTAGCGCAGGCGAAATTTGTTCACACGGTGAGTGCGGGCTATGTCACCGGTTCTGTGTTTGTGCTGGCCATCAGTGCGTGGTACCTGCTCAAGGGACGCAATCGTGAATTCGCGCGTCGGTCCATTGCGGTGGCCAGCAGCTTTGGATTGGCCGCGGCATTGTCCGTGGTGGTGCTGGGTGATGAAAGCGGCTACGTGACCACCGAACATCAGAAGATGAAAATCGCCGCAATCGAATCCGCATGGCACACCGAACCTGCTCCAGCGAGTTTCACACTGTTCGGCATACCTGACATGCAGGCGCGCGAAACCCGCGATGAAATCAAGATTCCGTGGATGCTGGGCCTGATCGCGACACGCTCACTCGACAAACAATTGCCGGGCATTCATGAATTGGTTGATCAAGCCAAGGTGCATATTGCCAACGGCATTAAAGCCTACGATGCACTGGAGCATGTGCGCGGCCATCACAATGATGCAGAAGCAAAAGTGTTGCTGGATGCCAACGTGAAAGATCTGGGTTATGCGCTGCTGCTCAAACGCTATGTTGATGATCCACGTCAAGCCACACCTGATCAAATAGAACGTGCCGCATGGAGCACGGTGCCGGATGTACCGGTGTTGTTCTGGAGCTTTCGTGCGATGGTGGGGCTGGGCTTCTTTTTCATTGCGTTGTTTGCCGCGCTGTTTGTGATTACTGCGCGGCGTCGCATCGAAAAACATCCACGTCTGTTGCGTCTAGCAGTGTATTGCTTGCCGCTGCCGTGGATTGCCGCAGAACTCGGCTGGATCGTTGCGGAATATGGCCGTCAGCCCTGGGTGATCGAAGGCATTCTGCCCACCTTCATGGGTGTGTCGAGTATTTCCACGACGCAAGTGACGCTGAGTTTGATCGGCTTCGTGGTGTTCTACAGTGCACTGGCCATCGTGGAATTATTTTTGATGTTCCGCATTGCAAGAGGCGGACCGGATGGCTGGTTCCACGCACAACCTGCAAACCAACCAGTGAACACGCACTGAGGAACTACCATATGTTTGACTACGAAACATTAAGATTGATCTGGTGGGCTTTACTCGGCGTACTGCTGTGCGGCTTTGCCATCATGGATGGCTTCGATCTGGGTGTTGCCATTCTGTATCGCTGGCTGGGCAAGAACGATGCAGAACGGCGTGTGTTGCTGGAGACCATCGAACCGGTATGGGATGGCAATCAGGTGTGGTTCATTCTGGGTGGTGGCGCGGTGTTTGCGGCATGGCCGACTCTGTATGCCACTTCATTTTCCGGCTTTTATCTGGCCATGTTGCTGGTACTGCTGGCATTGATACTGCGGCCGGTCAGCTTTGTATTCCGCAACAAGTTGATAGATTCACGCTGGCGCAACACCTGGGACTGGACCTTGTTCGTCAGTGGCTTGGTGCCGTCCCTGGTATTTGGTGTGGCCTTCGGCAATGTGATGCTGGGTGTGCCATTTCATTTTGATGAGAGCTTACGCATGACCTACGAAGGCGGCTTCTTCGCCTTGCTCAATCCTTTTGCGCTGGTCTGTGGTTTAGTTAGTATTACCATGCTGGTCATGCACGGTGCCACTTATGCCTCGCTGAAAACAGAGGCGCCGCTCAGCGAACGCAGCGCCGTTACGGCACGCATTGCTGCGTTGAGTTACATAGCGTTGTTCAGCGTCGCCGGAATTTGGTTGGCGAATCAGGTGGGTGGTTATCGCATCACCTCGTTGATCGACCCCAATGCGCCTTCCAATCCATTGAACAAGACAGTGATTGCAGCAAGTAGCGCATGGCTGGACAACTATCGCCAGCATCAATGGATGATCACCGCACCTTTGATTGCTTACCTGGGCGCCGTGCTGGTGTTAAGCACGGTGAGGCGTCGTCCTGGCATGGCCTTTGTTGGCAGCGCATTGACGGCGGCAGGCACGATTTGCACGGCGGGATTCAGTGTGTTTCCCTTCCTGTTGCCATCATCATCCCATCCTGATTCAAGTCTTACCGTGTGGGATGCGAGCAGCAGTCAAGGCACCTTGTTGAACATGATGATTGCAGCGTTAATCTTCGTGCCCATCGTCCTTATATACACCGCATGGGTATTTCGCGTGCTGCGCGGCAAGGTGTCATTGAAAGATTTGCACGATGGCACTTACTGATTTTGATAGTTGACCGGAGCAAGCAATGTGGTACTTCACCTGGATACTGGGTCTGGCCTTTGCCTGTTGTTTTGGCATTCTCAATGCCATGTGGCTGGAAGTGCAGGAACAGCAAGATACATTGACGCAGGATAAGCAGTTCATCGACGACAATCAGCTTTGACAGATCATCACCATGCACGCGTAGTAACGATGTGAGTTATTCATGACTGCTGCTTTCATCGCAAGAATGAACAAAGGCAGGGAGTAGTAATGTATCGGCCAAGTTACCAAGAGCAAGTTACTCAGGATGAGTTGCAGGTTAGTAATAGTGATACAGCCTGATCTTCTGAATCTGGAATTTGCCCGGCGCGAGCCGCAGATGACGGCCTTGATGTGTCTGGTCGCCATTCAGACGACGGCCATTCATCCAGTGGCCATGCGTATCAAATGCACCTTCCCATGCGTAATCAATACCTGCTGATCCTTGCGTGGCATCGGCAGGGCTGAAGGTGACAATCATGCCCTGCCCTGCAACAAGATAATCTTCCGCGCCGGTTTGAATGATGATGCCGCCATGACTTGCCGTGTCCTGCTGGTCTTTGGGTGACTGGTTGTCAACAAAGGAAACCGTGAAGGTGTAGGCGCCAATGGTTTCAGTCACGGGCGTGTCAATGACAGTGCCGTTCTCCAGCACGCGCGGTTTGAATCCCGACATGCGCTGCATTCCCTGATTGGCAAGAATCGCGGGGCTCAATTGTTCCAGCACCGCATAAGCGTCCACCAATACATTCGGCTGACTGTCGTCAACGGATTCGACGGAGAACGGACCAAAGCCGATGGCATCGAGCTTGCCAAATGCATAAAACGCATTCGCAGGAATTTGCGGATTGCCGACATGATTGGCTTCGGGAATGAACAGCGCGTTGTCCTTGCGTTTGTAAACCGTGGCAAGATCGACAAAGTTGGGGAAGTAAATATCCGGCGCAAGCAGATCAATGGAAGGCGCAGCGGTTTTCCATACCTCGAGCAAGTGCGGCAATGGACCACCACTGGGATATTCACCGGGTGCCTTGCCCGTGCGGTTCAACGCAGCATTCACGTACATTGGCAAGGGATAAACCGCCTTTCCCGCCGCAGCAACGGATTCAGCATAACTTGCGTAATACCATGCAGTGAATACTTCCGCACCTGCGTCACCATCGCCGAATAACGTAGGCCAGCTGCCTTGCTGTTTTGCGCCATGTGCCTGCCACAGTTCACGCAATCTTGAACCGGCAGAGAGGGCGTCAAGTTTGTGTATCAACAATGGTGGCACGGAATCATTGAATCGTTGCGCGGCCGCCTCACTGTAGTCACGCGCCACCGGCAACATGCCCATTTCATTTTCAACCTGAATCATCAACACCGTGTTGTCATTCTGGTCCACTTGCTTCAAGTGCATCATCAATGCGGCGAATGCGTGCGCATCCGCATCGCGCAACGCCGGTGAAAAGGCTGAAAGAATGTCCTCGCCTCGTCCATCGGGCAGTTGTGCACGCGGGAATCGTGATTCATCACGTTTCACCCACGATGGCGCATAGGTGGACATGCTGTTCTTCCACGCGCCGAACCACAACAGCACCAGTTTCAAATCATGCGCACGTGCAGCTTTGATGATCGAATCCACCGATTGCCAATCGAAATGATCTTCCTCAGGTTCAACCAGTTCCCACGACACCGGCGCCAGTACGGTGTTGAGATGCATCCGTTGCAGACGCGCCCAGTGCGGCGCCATGTAGTTTGCGCTGGATGCACTGGAATTTCCCAGTTCACCGGCAAGCAACAACATGGGCTTGTCTTTCACCACCAATTGCACTGCACTTCCATGTACTTCCAGATGAGGGATGGCCGCCTCTATCTTAAGAGAGATCACCATGATCAGGATCAGCAAACCAAATCGTTTGACCGTTGTGTTCATGTCATCAACACCTTCAAATTACAGGCGTATTACTTATTACTGGCGGCGCTGCGTGATGAGTGTGCATGTTACAGAAACTTCTGCAGCACTTGGTGGTCAATATGCCGCTGCTGCAAAAGCCGTTTGCAGCAAACTGGAATCGTTCAAATCCAGTTGCAGATATTCAAATAATTGAATAAGGTCGTTTTCTTTCGGATTTACCTTCAAGGTGTCGCGTGCGTTGCATACAACCTTTGTCCGGCCGTTTGGCCGGTGTGCTTGGTGTGTTACTGGTTTTGTTATCCGCATGCGGCAAGCAGCAAGGCGGTGCCATGAGTGGATTTGCTCCGCAAGTCACCGTGGTCACACTCAAAGCCGGGCCTGTTGCGTTGACACGTGAATTGCCCGGCCGCACCAGCGCCTATCTCATTTCCGAAGTGCGTCCGCAGGTCAACGGCATCGTCAAGCGTCGCTTGTTTACTGAAGGCGCCTATGTGAAAGCCGGACAGTCCTTGTATGAAATTGATGATGCCCTGTATCAGGCACAGTACCAAAATGCGCAAGCTACGTTGCAAAAAGCACAGGCGGGTTTGCAGGTAGCACAACTGGCCGCCAATCGTGCAGCTGAACTGGTGAAGCAGGGTTTGATCAGCAAGCAGGACAATGACAATGCAGTTGCTGCATTGGGTCAGGCCAGGGCCGATGTGGCAGCAGGAGAAGCAGCCGTGGCGACCGCCAAAGTGAATCTCAATTATGCGCACATTGAATCGCCCATCAGCGGGCGCATTGGTGGTTCATCGGTGACACCCGGAGCGCTGGTTACTGCCAATCAGGCAACGGCGCTGGCCACGGTGACGCAGCTGGATCCGATCTATGTGGATGTCAATCAATCGAGCAGTGAATGGCTGAGTTTCAAGCGCGAAGTTGAAGCAGGCCGCGTGCAGGCCAGAGGTTCGGGCACGCCGGCGAAGATTGTGTTGCAGGATGGCAGCGAATACAGCCACGAAGGCAAGCTGCAGTTTGCCGACGTGACGGTTGATCCCAGCACTGGCAACCTGATGTTGCGTGTGGTTGTGCCGAATCCCGATGGATTGCTGATGCCCGGCATGTATGTGCGTGCCGTGGTGAATGAAGGAGTGTTGCCCAATGGTGTGCTGGCGCCGCAGCAGGGTGTGACGCGCGATCCGAAAGGAGCGGCAACCGCGCTGGTGGTGGACAAGGACAACAAGGTTGAGCTGCGCAATGTCAGGGTATCGCGCACCGTGGGTGATCAGTGGCTGGTCGAAGACGGTCTTGCCGCAGGTGATCGCGTGATCGTTGAAGGTGTGCAGAAAGTTCAGCCGGGCATGAGCGTCAATCCGGTGGAAGCCGGCACGCAGAGTTCAGAAGCCGCAACGGCAGGCAATCACTAAACAGGAACAGCGCATGTCACGGTTTTTTATTGATCGGCCGATCTTTGCATGGGTGGTCGCGATTATCATCATGCTGATTGGTGCACTGGCAATTACGCGTGTGCCCATCTCGCGTTATCCGGAGATTGCGCCACCATCCATTTCAGTAACGGCCGCGTATCCCGGCGCTTCTGCAAAAACCGTTGAAGATTCCGTTACACAAATCATCGAACAGAATCTCACGGGACTGGATGGATTGCTCTACATCAATTCCACCAGTGACAACAACGGCAGTGTTGCCATCACCCTGACCTTTGCCAGCGGCACCAATCCCGATACCGCACAGGTGCAGGTTCAGAACCGCGTGCAACAGGCCACACCATTGCTGCCGCAAATCGTGCAGCAGCAAGGCATCAGTGTCAGCAAGGCCAACAGCGCATTCCTTGTGGCCATCGGCTTCGTATCCGAAGACGGCAAAATGAATCGCGGTGACATCGCCGACTACCTGTCCACACATGTGGTTGATCAGATCAGCCGCGTTGAAGGTGTAGGCACGGTGCGATTGTTCGGCGACAAGTATGCGATGCGCATCTGGCTTGATCCCAACAAGCTCAATGCCTATGACCTGACGCCGGGTGATGTCATTTCTGCCATACAGGCGCAGAACGCGCAAATTTCCGTTGGACAGCTTGGTGGCACGCCTTCAGTACCGGGCCAGCAATTGAATGCCACCATCACTGCAATGGGCCGTTTGCACACACCCGAAGAATTCCGCAACATCATCATCCGCAGCAATGATCGTGGCTCCATTTTGCGATTGGGTGATGTCGCACGGGTGGAACTGGGTCAGGCGGATTACACCGTATCAGCGAAATACAACGGCCAGCCCGCATCCGGCATGGGCATCACATTGGCAACGGGCGCCAATGCCTTGAGCACGGTGAATCGTGTCACCGATCTGCTCAACAAGATCCGCCCGACATTGCCGAAAGGATTGAAGGCATTGATTCCTTACGACACCACGCCCTTCATCCGCAAGTCGATTGAAGAAGTGGTGAAAACATTGCTGGAAGCCATTGTGCTGGTATTCCTCGTGATGTTCCTGTTCCTGCAAAACCTGCGCGCCACATTGATTCCCACCATTGCGGTGCCGGTGGTGTTGCTCGGTACCTTTGCAGTTCTGAATGTTGCGGGTTTCTCCATCAACATGCTCACCATGTTTGCCGTGGTGCTCGCCATCGGTCTGCTGGTTGACGACGCCATTGTGGTGGTGGAAAACGTTGAACGTCTGATGACCGAACAGAATCTGTCGCCGGTGGAAGCAACACGGCGTTCCATGGATCAGATCACCAGTGCCCTGATCGGCATCGCCACGGTACTGTCTGCGGTGTTCATTCCCATGGCGTTTCTCTCGGGTTCAACCGGGGTGATTTACCGGCAATTCTCGGTCACCATCGTATCGGCAATGGTGCTGTCGGTGATTGTCGCCATCGTGTTGACGCCGGCATTGTGTGCCACGTTGTTGAAGCCCGTCGACAAAAGCAGCGGCCATGCAGCGCATCCATTCTTCGTGTGGTTCAACCGCAAGTTCAACAGCGGCAACAAACGCTATCAAGGCATTGTGTCGCGCATAGTGTCGCGCCCCGGACGTTTCATGCTGGTGTATGTGGCGCTTGCCTCATTGATGGGTTTGTTGTTCATCCATTTGCCCACTGCTTTCCTGCCTGATGAAGATCAGGGTGTGTTGTTCACGCTGGTGCAGGCACCGGTGGGCGCCACACAGGAACGAACCATCAAGGCGCTTGATCAGGTGGAGAAACATTTTCTGGTGGATGAAAAAGATGCCGTAGCGTCGATCTTTACCGTCGCCGGTTTCAGCTTCAGCGGCGGCGGACAGAACACCGGATTCGGCTTTGTACTGTTGAAGCCCTGGGCAGAGCGTGAATCAAAAAATCTCAGTGCCAAGGCTGTGCAGATGCGTGCCTATGGTCCGCTGTCGCAAATCAAGGATGCACTGGCATTTGCATTTGCGCCGCCGCCGGTGACCGAACTCGGCAATTCCGCCGGTTTCAATTTCTATCTGAAGGACATCAACAATCAGGGTCATGAAGCATTGATTGCCGCACGCAATCAATTCCTGTTCATGGCCTCGAAGGACAAGCTGCTGGCCAACGTGCGTCCCAATGGTCAGGAAGATGCGCCGCAGTTCCATCTGGATATCGATGCGCAAAAAGCCACATCGCTGGGGCTGTCCATGGCCGATGTCAACAACACACTCAGTGTGGCGTGGGGCGGCCGTTATATTGACGACTTCATTGATCGCGGACGCGTAAAGCGCGTCATCGTGCAGGCCGACGCGCCGTATCGCATGGTGCCCGAAGATTTCAATCGCTGGTATGTGCGCAACAACAAGGGTGAAATGGTATCGACTGCATCCTTCGCCACTTCGCATTGGGAATACGGATCGCCGCGTCTGGAACGTTACAACGGCGTCTCTGCAGTAAACATCAATGGTGAAGCTGCGCCGGGCGTGAGTTCCGGTGAAGCCATGGACGAAGTGCAAAAACTCGCGGCGCAATTGCCGCCAGGGTTCACGGTGGACTGGACGGGTCAGTCATATCAGGAACGTGCCGCAGGTGCACAGACACCACTGTTGTATTCATTGTCATTTGTCATCGTGTTCCTGTGTCTTGCTGCATTGTATGAAAGCTGGTCAATTCCTGTTGCGATTCTGCTGGCTGCGCCACTGGGCATCATTGGCGCCATCATTGCAACTTCAGCGCTGGGATTGCAGCGGGATATCTACTTCCAGGTGGCGATGCTGACCACCATCGGTATCTCCAGCAAGAATGCCATTCTTATTGTGGAATTTGCCAAAGAGTATGTTGAGCAGGGCCATGGCGTCATTCATGCCACACTGCATGCAGTGCATGATCGTCTGCGTCCCATCCTGATGACATCGCTGGCGTTTGGTCTGGGCGTGTTGCCGCTGGCGATGGCCACCGGTGCAGGCGCAGGCGCGCAACGCGCCATCGGCACCGGCGTGTTCGGCGGCATGCTGGGTGGAACGTTTCTCGGCATTTTCTTCATTCCGTTGTTCTTCGTCATTGTGCAGCACATGTTCCATAGCTTGCCGGAGCTGCCGGAAGATGAGGACAGCAACACACCTGAACAACGCTGAGCCTGTTCAGCAGATCATTCGCAACAAATCATCAACTAAGGACCGGTGCATTCCCCGCGCCGGCCCTTTGCCTTGGCCCGCTCAGTCAGGTTTCAACGATCTCTTCAGTTTCGGAAGTTTCGGATGTTTGCAGTCTCACACCGATGACAACATCAAAGTGGTTATGTTTCTGCAACACGTTTGCGACATCATGCCGGCATGAACCAGAACATTGTGATTACCGGTGCAACGTCCGGCATTGGCGAGGTGGCGGCGCTGCGTCTTGCCGCTGATGGGGCACGCATCATTTTTATTGCGCGTAGTCCGGATCGCGCCAATGCATTGATGGTCAGGTTGCAGGCAGCCAATTCTGCTGTACAACATGCCGCGCACATTGCCGATCTTTCCAGCATCGCAGAGATGAAAAGGGTGGCGTTGGATATTGCTGCGGCGGAACCCGTAATTGACATGCTGATCAACAACGCCGGTGCGGTATTCATGGGTGACGTGATTACTGTTGATGGTCTGTCACCCACCTTTGCGGTCAATCATCTTGCTTATCATGTGTTGACGCTGATGCTGCTTCCATCGCTGAGAAGAGCAGACGGCGCACGCATCATTTGCACGGCTTCGCGTGCGCACCGCTATGCAACCATGGACTTTGACAATCTGCAACGCAATGGTGTGCTGGGTTATGCGCAATCCAAGCTGGAGAATCTGTTATTCGTGCGACGGCTGTCGCAACTGCTGAAAGGAGAACGAATCACCGTCAATGCATTTCATCCGGGTTTTGTCGCGACACGCTTCGCCGACAACACCGGCCTGATGTGGCGCACATTGACGAAAATGCGCAAGCGGTTGTTCGGCCTGTCGCCGCAACAGGGTGCACAGACATTGTTGTATCTCGCGCAATCGTCCGAAGTGAACGCAATCAGCGGTGGTTACTATGTCCGTTGTCAACGTCAACTTCCCTCCATTCACGCGCAACACGATGCAAATGCGCAGCGATTGTGGAAGCTGACGGTCGATTGCACCGGCGTCGATTTTCCGGAGCGTTGATATAATCATAGTTAGCTGATTTGACGGGACGGCCCCGATCTGATTCACTGCGTCGCCGCCGGTAGTGGTCTTCTTCTTATCACCCTCGTCATTCATGACACGAGCCATTCTTCATGTCGACATGGATGCGTTCTACGCATCGGTGGAGCAGCGTGACAATCCGCAACTGAAAGGCAAGCCGGTGATTGTGGGCGGCACCGGCAATCGCGGTGTTGTTGCGGCGGCGAGTTATGAAGTGCGCGCGTTCGGCGTACACTCGGCCATGCCCATGCGCGAAGCCCTGCAGCGCTGCCCGCAAGCCATCTGCATATCGCCGCGAATCAAGCACTATCAATCGGTGTCGAAAGAGATATTCGCAATCTTTCACGAATACACACCACTGGTTGAAGGACTGTCGCTGGATGAAGCCTTTCTCGATGTTACGCACAGTCAATCCGCTTTCGGCAGCGCAGAACAAATTGCCGTGGAAATCAAATCAAAAATTCATGCGCGCACACAACTCACCGCATCGGTCGGAGTTGCGCCGAACAAATTGATCGCAAAGATCGCTTCTGATTTACGCAAGCCCGACGGATTGATGATGGTCAATGAAAAGGATATTCATGCCGTGCTTGATCCATTGCCGGTGTCGCGGCTGTTTGGCATCGGCAAAAAAACCGTTCCCCGCCTGCACGCGTTGAACATTCTCACCTTCAGTGACTTGCGGCATGCCAATGAACAGCAATTGAAGCCGCTCTTTGGCAAGTACACGGCGCAGGTACAGGCGCGCGCCAGTGGCGTTGATGATCGTCCGGTGATTGCCGATGGTGATGAAAAGCAGATCAGCAGCGAAATCACCTTTGATACCGACATTCATCTGCCATCACGGATTCACGCCGAATTGAGCAGGCTTGCCGATCGTACTGCGAGCCGCCTGCGGGCGGCGCAACTGCAAACCAGCTGTGTGATTGTGAAAATCCGCCGCAACGATTTCACCACCTTCACGCGCCAGCAACACATTCATCCGCCCACGCAGGAAACGCGTGTGATTGATCACACTGCAAACGAATTGATGGAGGAATGGCTGCGTGAAAACGCGCCTGTTTCACTGCGGTTGCTCGGTGTCGGTGTTTCCGATCTGACTGAAGCCGCGCAACTGGAATTGTTCGCCACGCCGCAGTCAGCACGCAATCGCGAGCTCGATGCGGCGGTTGATCGCATACGCGAAAAATTCGGTTCCATCGCCTTGACCCGCGGCGATGTGCTGCATCAGGCAGCAAAACCGGCAACCAAACTTAATCGCAAATAGGCCACATTTTGCTGCGCGGCGAATCGCACGCATAGTAGTATTGACAGTCACGATTCACGCTACAGGCTCAACCAGCATGTACACGCGCTTTTTCGGATTGAACGAAAAGCCGTTCGCCATTACACCCGATCCGCGCTATCTCTACATGAGCGAGCGCCACGCGGAAGCGCTTGCGCATTTGATGTACGGCCTCAACGAGGCGGGTGGCTTCATTCAGTTGACGGGTGAAGTGGGCACTGGAAAAACCACGGTGATTCGCACCTTGCTGGAACAATTGCCGCAGCATGCAGATGTGGCCTTGATCGTGAATCCCGCACTGACGCCCGTCGAGTTCCTGCAGGCCATCTGTCACGAATTGCATATCGCGCCGCAAGCCGGTATCGCAGGCGGCAGCAAGCCATTGATTGATGCATTGAATGCACACTTGCTCGAACGCCATGCGCGAGGCAGACGGGTTGTCGTCATTGTCGACGAAGCGCAAAACCTGCCTGCAGATACACTGGAACAAGTGCGCATGCTCACCAATCTGGAAACAGCGACGCACAAGCTGTTGCAGATCATTTTGATCGGACAACCCGAATTGCGCGAACTGCTTGCTCACAGCAATCTGCGTCAGCTTGCACAGCGCATCACCGGCCGTTATCACCTAGGCGCCCTGTCACGCGATGACACGGCCGCCTATGTGTGGCACCGCATGAAAGTGGCCGGCAGCAACGCCGAGGTATTCAGTACATCAGCGTTGCGTGAAGTGCATCGCCTGACCAGGGGCGTACCAAGATTGATCAACATCATCTGTGATCGCGCCCTGCTCGCGGCCTATACGCTGGAGCAACCGGAGATTGATGCGGCACTGGTGCGTGCGGCGGCAAATGAAGTTGGCGGGCACTGGCGCAGTTATCGCTGGTGGCCGTGGATGAAATGGACTGTTGCTGCGGTGCTGGCGATGGCGGCAATCAGCGTGGCAGGCATGGTGTGGCATCAATCAAAACCGGTATCGCAAGCGGTGATTGCAGTGCATTCAGCATCACCGTCGCCATCAAAAAAAGCAGCGCCGGTTGATGTTTCGACATTGTTCAAACAGCTTCCTGCCGATGGCGGCACTGATGGTGCATTCGCGGCGTTGTTTGATCTGTGGCACATCAAACTTGCTTCCGCCGCAGGCGCACCCTGCGACCAGGCCAGCGCGGCGGGATTACAGTGCGTGTATCAAAAGGGATTGTGGTCGCAACTGGCCGGATTGAATCGTCCGGCTATTCTGCAATTGAACGATGACAATGGTACCGTGCATCAAGCCGTGCTTGCACGCGTGCACGGTGAAAGCGCCGATGTCATGGTCGCGGGCGAACGGCGTGAAGTTACCGTTGCATCGCTGGCGCGTTACTGGAATGGTGAATACCTGGTGTTGTGGCGTCCTGCGATTGCGACTCAGCATCCGCTGACGCTGGGCGCACGCGGCGAAGAAGTGACATGGGTACGCAAGGCGTTGCAGGCAGCACAACAAGGGCCGTCCTTGACGAACAAGGATTCGACAGCGCCACCGGCATCACGATCGCCGGATTACTTTGATGCTGATCTGGTGAAACAGGTGGTCGAATTTCAACGTCTGCATCATCTCGATGCCGACGGTGTGGCCGGCATGCAAACGCTGATTGCACTGGATGCACTGTTGAATGATGATCATGGTCCATTGCTGTTCAACCATTCTGAATCCTGAGCTGTCATGAGTTTCATTCTTGATGCATTGAAAAAGTCGGAACGTGAACGCGAACAACTTGCGCAAGGCGCACAACCCGCCGTGGTTTACCGGCGGGCGCAGTCACAACCAGTGTGGATGTTTGTTGTCATTGGCCTGTTGCTGTTGAACATGATGCTGGTGATGGTGATGTGGTTGCGCAGTGACCGTGCGCAGACAGCGCCGATGATCACGGTCAACAATGCTGCGCCGGTTGCGCCAGCGTCAACACAATCAGTCATGCAACCAGTTGCGGGTAGTGCAACAGCGGCCGGTCCAGGCAATGATTTGCGATCACTTCAGGATGAAGCACAACCACAGGAAGACCGGACCGCGGCCATTCTCGCCAATGCCGATCCGCCCGCAGGACCGCCGCTGGTCAGGCAGATCAGGCCTGAAGATGCGGAAGCCGGCAAGATTGTATCCAGCGGCGCAGTCAGTACTGATCCAAAAAAAACTGGCAGCATTATCCCCAGCCTGGATAGTCTGGGTGGCAATGCAGCGCTGAACCTGCCGCCGCTGCATCTTGACATCCACGTGTATTCGGTTACCGCCGCTGAACGTTTTGTGTTCATCAACATGAAAAAGTACGCAGAAGGCCAGACCCTGAAAGAAGGACCGTTGCTGGAACACATCACACCGGATGGCGCAGTTCTCAAGTATGGAGATCAGGAGTTCCTGTTGCCGCGACAATAATCAGCGATTGCATCTGCATCTCAGCACGCTGAGTTGCCGTCGACAAAATTGCAATGATGTGCGGTGTGTTTGCCTGTGCATGTTTGCGTCAGTTCAAACAAGGCGGTTCGTTGGGCTGGTACGCGATACGACGCCGGCAATCGCGATGCGCGAATACCGGCGGTGCCACGTGCCCGGTACATTGCAGTTGCAAAAGTGCCAATGAACTGTCTGAAACTACGTGCTCAATTTCAGCAGATTCTCGCCCTTGACGCGATAGACGGTCCATTCGCTGAGCGGACGTGCACCCATCTTTTCATAAAACTCAATGGCGCGTTTATTCCAGTTAAGCACCGACCACTCATAACGTCCGCAATTACGCGACACCGCGAGCTGTCCTACCGCGTTGAGCAATGTTGTGCCCACGCCTTGACCGCGGAATGCATCGCGCACGTACAGGTCTTCAAGATAGATGCCGGGCCTGCCCATGAACGTGGAATAGTTGTGAAAGAACAGCGCGAATCCGGCGGGTTGTTCATTGACGAAGGCCAGCAGCACTTCCGCATAGGGACGCACACCAAACAGATGTTCCGTGAGTTGTGATTCCGTGACGGCTACTTCGTGACTGAGCCGTTCAAATTCGGCGAGCTCATGAATCAGTTGCAGTATCAACGGGACGTCACTGACGGTGGCGGCGCGCAATGTCACATCGGTGGGGTTATGCATGAGGAACCTGCCAGACAAGATGCAAAGATGCGTTGCCGCAAGAGTAGCAGAAACCCGCGCGTGCATCTGCGTTCGCTGCACGTTAAGCTTGCAGTGCCATGACCATAAGAACAGCCAATATCCATACATTGGCGTACCGGGCGCGCGACATGCAACCGGGCGAACGTCAGGCATTCGTGAAACAGCATTGCCATGATGATGTCGCGCTGATTTCCCGGGTTTACGAGTTGATGGATAGTGCGAGCAGCAGTCACATTGCCGATGACGCAGAGGTCATCGGCAACGAACACGAACCCGGCTGGCAACCCAATGTCCTGATCGGTACGCGTCTGGGTGCCTATGAACTCACGCAGATCATTGGCACTGGCGGCATGGGTGCGGTGTTTCTGGCACGACGCATTGATGACGAATTCCAGCAGCAGGTTGCCATCAAGCTGGTTCGCGGTTCGCTGCTCTCCGCGAATATTGCGGCGCGCTTGCGTGCGGAACGCCAGATTCTCGCTTCGTTGCAGCATCCGAATATTGCAATGCTGCTGGATGGCGGCACAGCCGCTGACGGCACGCCGTATCTGGTGATGGAATATATCGACGGACAGCCGATTGATGTCCATTGCGATCGCGAAGCGCTATCCGTTGAGCAACGTCTGCGCATGTTTCTGAAAATCTGTTCGGCTGTGCAATGTGCACATCAAAGCCTGATTGTGCATCGTGATTTGAAGCCCACCAACATCCTTGTCAATCACGAAGGGCAACCCAAGCTGCTGGACTTTGGCATTGCCAAATTGCTGGATACGGAGTTGCAGGCGCGACATGCCAATCTCACGCAACACGACATGCGCCTGCTCACACCCGCCCATGCCAGTCCCGAACAAATACTCGGTGAAGCAATCACGACCAGCAGTGACATTTATGTGCTGGGTGTTTTGCTTTACGAACTGCTGTGTGGTTACCGGCCTTTCGTATTTCCCCAGTCGTTCCGTCTCGTCGATCTCGAACATATCATCTGTTCGGCCAGAGCCACACCGCCCAGCGCGATGGTGCATCGTCTGGATCGCGAATCCCCCGGATTCATGCGTGACATTGCACGCTGCCGCAACACGACAACGGCAAAGCTCAAACGGACATTGCACGGCGACCTCGACAACATCGTGATGATGGCCATGCGCCGCGAGCCTGCGCGCCGCTATGCATCGGTGGAGCAATTGTCCAATGACATCAAGCACTGGCTCGATGGCTTGCCGGTAACGGCGACCAGGGACAGTTGGCGTTATCGTGCGTCGAAATTCATCAAACGTTATGCATGGGCCATCGGCGGATTGTCGGTAGGTGTGGCGACACTGGTGGTACTGATCATTGTGCTGCTGGTGCAGGCACACAGGACTGCCATGCAGCGCGATGCCATCGAACGCGAACGCAATCGCGCCGAGGAAGTATCGTCATTCCTGCTCGATCTGTTCCGCTATGCCGATCCCACACGGACACGCGGCAATGAATTGAAAGCTCGTGATGTGCTGGATGCCGGTGCGCGGCAGATCGATACTGCGCTGGATTCACAGCCGGAATTGCGCGCCACCATGCTCGATACCATCGGTCAGGTGTACGGCAATCTGGGTCTTGATGATGATGCGGTGAAATCACTGGAAAAATCGCTGGACACGCGCATTGCCATCGAAGGTGAAAACAATCTGGATGTTGCCGGAGTGTTGCAACACCTGGGTGAAGTTAAAGCGGCTCAGGGTGCAGATAAACAGGCCATTGCCATATTGAACCGCGCCTTGAACATACAGCAACAACTGCTCGGGACAGATGCAGTGGAACAGGCGTCTACCCTGCAACTGCGCGCACGCGCGATGATGGACCTGGGTGACTTCAGCGCAGCCGAAAGTGATTTGCTGAAGGCATTGTCGCTGTACGATTTGCACGGTCAATCCACCACAGTGCAAAAAGCAATGGCATTGAGCACGCTGGGGGAATTGCGTTCCGATCAATATCGTGATGAAGAAGCAGAGACACTGATGCGTGCAGCACTGGCCGATCTGTTGCCGGTGCTGGGACCGGATCATCCGCAAATCACGGAGCTGAAACTCAACCTTGCCGACTCGCTGGAATCACAGGGAAAGTACCGTGAAGCTCAGCCCATCTTTGAAGCAGCACTGGCGCAAAAGCGGCGTGTACTCGGACCTGACCATCCGCAAACCATTGAGGCAATGGAAAACTATGGCAGCTTCCTGACACGCAAGGGAGATTACGCGCAGGCGCAGCAAGTACTCGATGAGGTGCTGAAAACCAACATCCGTTTGCACGGCGCCCATCATGCCTTTGTTGGATATGATCGTGTCAACGTGGGCATTCTGTACTTCATGCGTGGTGATTACCGGCACGCAGAACAACAATATCGCGAGGCCCTGGCGATCTACGCACATGCATTGCCGCCGGATCATGTATATGTTGCCGGCGCACAAATGAGCCTGGGCCGCTTGTTGACACTTGAAAACCGTCTGGATGAAGCAATCGAACTGCTGCAAAAATCACAGCAGTTGTTCATCAAGACATTCGGTGCCGACAATCCCATGAGTTACCGCGCCACCGCGGCGTTGGGCATTGCGCTGGTGAAAGCACATCGCGGTGATGAAGCAAAGCCGTTGCTGCTGACGGCGCGTCCTTACATGGAACGATTTGAAAAAACCCAGGAGCTCTATCGCGAGTTTGAAACCGCACTCGCAAAGGTTGCGCATTAGCGGATGATTGAAAGACGCCATTCCATCAGCGTGCCGATCACGCATTCAAACAGAACGGGGCAACGGGGTATCAATTTCCCAGAAACAGTCTGTACGCTGGATTTGCCGTTTCATCAGCATAGGGATATTTCAGTTCCTTCAGATGCAGTGCCAAATCTTCCTGCTGTTCGGGCGGCACTTGAATGCCTGCCAGCACACGGCCGTAGTCGGAACCGTGATTGCGATAATGAAACAGGCTGATGTTCCATTGTGTGCCGATGGCCTTGAGGAATTTGAGCAGCGCACCGGGCCGTTCAGGAAATTCAAAGCGCAGCAGGCGTTCGTTGCTGACACCGGCGGCGTGGCCGCCGACCATGAAGCGCACATGCAGCTTGGCCATTTCATTTTCCGTCATGTCGGTCACGCCATATCCGGCGGTTTTCAGCATTTGCACGATCTGCTGCCGCTCCTTGCGGCCTTCGTTGAGTGTAATGCCGACAAAAATGGCTGCGCGTTCATTGGCGCTGTTGTAGCGATAATTGAATTCGGTGATGTTGCGCTGACCCAGTGCTTCACAAAAACGCAGGAAACTGCCGGGTTGTTCGGGAATTTCCACGGCAAACAATCCTTCGCGCTGTGCGCCGATATCGGCACGTTCGGCAACATGACGCAGACGGTCGAAGTTGATGTTGGCGCCGCAATTGATGCCGACCACGGTTTTGTCTTTCAGTCCTTCACGTGCAAGGTATTTCTTGATGCCGGCAACCGACAATGCACCCGCTGGTTCCACCACGGTACGCGTGTCTTCAAAAATATCCTGAATGGCTGCGCAGATTTCATCGGTGTTCACCAGAATCACTTCATCGACGAATTGCTGCGCCATGCGGAAGGTTTCTTCACCCACTTTGCGTACAGCAACACCATCGGCAAATATGCCGACACGTTCCAGTGTCACACGCCTGTGTTCCTTCAGTGATTGATACATGGCGTCCGCATCTTCGGGTTCCACACCGATGATGCGGATGCGCGGAAACAACTGCTTTATGTACGCACCCACACCGGCGATCAGTCCGCCACCGCCAACTGCAATGAAAACTGCATCGATGTTGTCACCCGGATACTGACGCAGAATCTCCATGCCAATGGTGCCTTGTCCGGCGATCACATCGGGATCATCAAAAGGATGGATGAATGTCAGTGACCGCTCCTGCGTCAGTGTCATGGCATGTTCGTAGGCTTGATCATAGTCATCACCATGCAACACCACTTCACCGCCGAGATCGGCCACAGCCTGAACCTTGATGCTGGGTGTGGTGCGCGGCATGACAATCACCGCAGGAATGCCGCGGCGCTTGGCGCTGAGCGCCACGCCCTGAGCATGGTTGCCGGCGGATGCGCAAATCACGCCGCGTTTTGCCACCGATTCGGAAAGATGTGCAATCTTGTTGTAGGCGCCGCGCAGTTTGAAGGAGAAGACCGGTTGCATGTCTTCGCGCTTCAGCAAGACCTTGCTGCCAATGCGGCGGCTCAAACGCGGTGCCAGTTCCAGCGGTGTTTCACTGGCCACGTCGTAGACGCGTGCCTTGAGAATGCGTTCAAGATAGGAGTCGCTCATGCGTGTTACCGGCGTGTGTTACATCATTCATGCAAGTTGTGTACAGTAACAGGCGACAGCCGTTTGATCCACCTGCAAACCCGTACACTGCCGGTCATTTCCGCAGCGAATCACGAGATGAAATTTTTCTCCCAGACTTCTTCAGCCGCGTTATCGCGCCGTCAACTGTTGCAACTTGGCTTGGGAGGACTCAGTGCTGCATCATCAATGTCCGCAGCTGCACAGGCAGCATCGACTCCGGCATCTCCGCTGGCAGATTCAACATCGGTGTCTGCACAACAATGGAATGCCATTCGTGCACAACTGGTTCTGAATCCGCAGCTTGCCTATTTCGATACGGCTGGTATCGGTCCGGCCACGCGTGCGGTGCTGGTGGCGGAGTACCGCGCACTTGAAGCACTGCACACTGATCCGCAGGAGTTCCTGGCAAGCCGCTACAACGCGCAGGCGGTGCAACAGTTGTGCAACCGTGTGGCAAGCTGGCTGGGTTGCAGCCGTGATGAAGTAACATTCACCTCCGGGGCACAGGCAGGCATGGAGCTGTTCGCCAACTGGTTCAATTTCTCTGAACCGTTGCAAGCTGGTGATGAACTAGTGATCTGCGAGCAATTGTCATCGGCGGCAACTGAATTCTGGACACGCTGGGGACAGCAACGCGGCATGGCGGTAAAAACACTCATATTGCCCAGTCCGTTGACAAGCGATGCACAGGCGATTGATGCACTGACTGCCGGACTGGATCAACGCAGCCGCATTCTTGTCGTGCCGCAGGTACAGTACGGCGATGGCGCGCGCCTGCCGGTACGCGAGATTTGCGCACTGGCCCGGGAACGCAAGGTGCTTTCCATCGTGGATGGTTCGTTATCGCTGGGCGCCATCAGTGTTTCCGTTGCCGACATGGGTTGCGATGTTTTCACCGGCAGCTTTTGTCACTGGTTGAATGGTCCGCGTCACACAGGTGTGCTGTATGTGCGCAGTGAACTGCTTTCACAGATGCCATATCTGTCCGGCTCAATGGCTGCAACACTGGACCTCAATGTTGCATCGTGGCCTGCGCTCGTGGCGCGATTGCCACAACATTTTCTGAATTACGCGCCGCAATTCCAGGCGTTGCCGCTGGCGTTGTCGCTTCAGGAAAATCTCGGTGCAAACACCGTTGCAGCACGCATTCGAGAACTCAGCAGCTACGCACGATTGCAGATGCAGAGTCTGGACATGCCATTGCTGACGCCAGTCCCCGGACAAATGTGGAGTAATATATTAGCGCTCAAGGCCAACCGCAGCGTGGCAGAGTTGATCAGTTATCTGCGTCATACGGATCAGGTTGTTGCCGGTGGATTCAGGACGCACACCGGCGATGTATTGCGCCTGTCATTCCAGATTTACAATTCGTTTGATGACATTGATCGTCTGCTGCGCGGACTCAAGCGCGTTCTGCATGGTTGAACAGGATGAGAACGTGGAAGTATTGACAAGTATCACTACTGGATCAGCCGCTGCCTTGACGATCAGTCTGTTGTTGCGTCCATTGTGGAATGTGGCTGCACATCGCAGCGCCATGCTACCGGAACATGCAGTGTGGATTGGCAGCAGCTCCCGAGCTGAAGCAATGTACCTCGGCGCACATGCACTCGCAGGCGCAGCGCAGGGATTGTTGTTCTGGTTGAGCTGGGGATTGGCAGCATTGACGACCATGTCATGGTGGTTGCAAGGATTGGCCGTCGGTGCGGCATTCGCCACGCTGCTGGTACTGCCCATCATCCTGATCTGCTCATCCGTGATCCGCGTTGACCGCAAGGTGCTGTGGGTGTTGTGCGGTGAAACAGTCGCCACTTGCATCAGTGTTGGGTTGGCATGCAGCTGGAACTGGATGCAACGCTAGCCCGCATTTCTCACTACACAAACAGATAGCAACAACGAGCAACTCGGGATGAACCGCAAGTTAGCGTGAGAAATGCGGACGAGCTACTTATCCAGAAACTGCCGTATCACTTGTACGGTACGTTGCGCGCTGCCACCAAAAATGTTGGTGCTGGTTTCGGGCAGTTCTTCAAGCAGCGATTGCGCGTAGGAGCTTCGGGCACGCAACGAATGATCGCGGAATTCATCGTTGGCTTTGAGAATCAATCCCGGCTGGCGCAACGCCGCCAAACGTTTCTGCGTCGGGAATTCGAGCATGGCATGCAGCGCGCCTGCAATGCGACGCCGGTTGCGCAGGATGTCCGAAAGTTCGTCGGTCAAGTGTTCCGGACTGGCTTGCGCACCGCGTGACGTGGACAGGCGTTGCCATTCCTTGAGCAGGTGCGATCCATCTGCCACAGCCACTGCCGGAAATACATTCCATTCCTGTGACCTGGTTTCCTGCGGGGAAAAATGCGGTACCGATGACAACACCAGACGACGGCATTGCTGTGGCTTGGCCAATGCCAGCTCAATGGCCACCAGTGAACCCAGTTGTGCACCCATGATGTCGGCCGTGCGCAGTCGCAATGCCTGCATGAAATCATCAATGGCTGCAGCCAGATCGGTAATTCCCAGATCCGAGTTCGGTGCGTCAGAGCCGCCATAGCCCGGCAGATCGAAGGCATACACACTGCGATCGCGTCCCAGTTCCGGCAACAGTGGCGCAAAGAAATTCATGGAGCTGCCGGTGGGATGCAGACAGATCAGCGGCGTACGTTCGTCGAATCCGCCACCGGATGGATAGGCCGTTGCCACATGCAATTGACCAAAGCGGCATTCCGTGTAGCTGCGCCTTATATGAACCGTGGTAGGCATCACCATGGGCGTGCGACGACGTGAACGGGCGGCTTGCAACACGAGATCGATTCTCCGGAAGTGATCAAAACACGAACGCCACTTTAAGCAGCGATGCCGCTACAAACTTGGACTTGCGTCTCAGCTTGGGCGGTCTGGAGTGATTCTCATCACATCTTCGGGAATTTGGTGCAAACGTGCGGCGGACGATCAGCCCACCGCCGTTGCTCAGAACATCTTCGACTCATCCAGCTTTTCTTCGCGCTTGATGGTGGCGCGTGCTGCGATGAAATCACCGGTGATCATCTGTTCGTATGACTGACCAGGACCAACCATGGGATAGACACCGGCGTCGGGATCAATTATCACTTCGAGAAATGCCGGACCCTTGAACTCGACGAACTCGCGAATTACGCGTGGCACGTCTTCCTTGCGTTCAAGGCGCACGGCGAAGGGAAAGCCATCGGCTTGCGCGGCCTTGATGAAGTCCTTCTTGTGCAAGGACTTGTCGCTGGCGGACAGACGTCCCTTGAAAAACAGCTTTTGCCATTGTTTCACCATGCCGTCGCCATTGTTGTTCAGAATCACTATTTTTACCGGCAATTCGTAAGTGGTGACTGTCTCCAGCTCGCCAAGGTTCATGCGCACGCTGGCATCGCCATCGACATCAATCACCAGCCGTTGCGGATGGGCAAACTGCGCACCGATGGCAGCGGGCAAGCCAAATCCCATGGTGCCCATGCTGCCGGAGGTCAGCCACTGACGCGGACCCCTGAAATCAAAATACTGTGCCGCCCACATCTGATGCTGACCCACACCGGTGGTGATGATGGCTTCACCCTTGGTGAGTTTGTTGATTTCTTCAATGACGTAATAAGGCTGGATCAATGAACTGTTGCGGTCATAGTTCATCGCATAGTCCTGCTTCAGCTTCCTGCAATGGCTCAGCCATTCTGTGGTATCCAGTTTCATCTGGTGCTTGCGGCCGTACGCGGTCAGTGCCAGCAGTGCCTGCTCCAGCGATCCGATGTGATGCCATTGCGTGGGCTTGACCTTGTTGACTTCGGACGCATCAATGTCGATTTGCGCAATCGTGGCATTGGCGGCGAAGCGTTGCGGATCACCGGCAACGCGATCATCGAAGCGCGCGCCCAGTGCAAACAGGAAGTCGCAATCGATCACGGCGTAATTGGCATAGGCAGCACCATGCATGCCCAGCATGTTCAATGACAGCGGATGGGTCGTGTCAAATGAACCCAGTGCCATCAAGGTGGTCACCACCGGAATGTTGAATTCCTCGGCGAAGTTGCGCATCGCAGTGCTGGCGCCACCGTTCACCACGCCGCCACCGGCGTAAATCAACGGCCGTCTGGATTGCTTGAATAGACTCCAGAACTCGGCGCACTGTGATTCGTTCAGTACCGCTTTGGCCAGCCGGTTCATGCGCTGCCGATAACCGGGATAGGCCAGACGCCCTTCGCCCTTGAACTCGCACTTGGTGTTCTGCACATCCTTGGGAATGTCGATCACCACCGGGCCGGGACGACCGGTACGCGCAATCTCGAACGCCGTACGCACCGTAGCTTCCAGTTTGGATGCATCGGTCACGAGAAATACATGCTTGGCAACCG
>DASZSV010000002.1:0-20178 GCA_035548495.1 Steroidobacteraceae bacterium | reverse complement strand
TGTTCATGATGTTTGCTGCACCACCGGAACAGACGCTCGAATGGTCGGATGAAGGCGTTCAAGGCGCATTTCGTTTCATGAAGCGTTTATGGCGCTCGGTGTACGAACATGTGAATGCAGGCCCAACCAGCAAACTCGATGTAGCAAAGTTGAACAATGCCCAAAAGGATATGCGCCGTCTGGTGCATCAAACCCTGAATAAAGTGACCGACGATATTCAGCGCCGTCGCATATTCAACACTGCCATTGCCGCTGTGATGGAGTTGTTGAATTCGCTGGCGAAGTTCAACGACAGTTCATCGCAAGGTCGTGCGGTCACGCAGGAAGCACTGGAAATGATTGTGCTGATGTTGTCACCCATTGTGCCGCATGCCTGTCATGCCTTGTGGAATGAACTGGGACATGCCGGTGCGATCATTGATCAGCCGTGGCCCAAAGCTGATGCGCAGGCGTTGACGCAAGATACCTTGGAAATTGTCGTGCAAGTGAATGGCAAGCTGCGTGGTCGCGTGAACATCGCAGCCAAGGCGACAGAGGATGAAGCACGCAGCGCTGCATTGAGCGACGAAAACGTCGCCAAGTGGGTGGAAGGCAAGGAAGTGCGCAAGTTCGTCTATGTTCCCGGTAAGCTGATCAACATCGTCGTATAGGTTTGCAACGCGGACACATCATGCAAGAGTTGATGCCTCAGTTGGCCACATTGTCATTTCCGCGCAAGCGGGCATCTGTGCTTGCTTCGCGGGTAAGCTGGTGGCGAACATTGATTGCACTGGGCTGTGCATGTCTGTGCGCAAGTTGCGGCTGGGAGCTGCAAGGTGTGCATCACGTCTCGGCGGATTTGCAGCCGATGTATGTGCAGTATGTCGATGCGCATTCACCGTTCAGTCGCGCACTGGCGGATCGTTTGCGCGCATCCGGTGTGCAACTGACCGACAACGAATCGCAGGCAAAGGTCATTTTGCGCATCACGCGCGACGACGCGGGACATCGGGTCATCTCGGTGTCGGAGCACAATACGCCGCTGGAATACGAGGTTTTCTACAACGTGGAGTTCACGCTGAGAGCGCAGTCCGGCGAGGCCGTGCTCCAGCAACCACTGCAGAGTTCGCAAACCATGACCTACGATGAAACTCGCGCGCTGGCCAAGCAGCGTGAAGAACAGATGTTGAGCGACACAATGGCGGCCGCGCTGGCTGATCAATTATTGCGTCAAATCCGTAGATTATGAGAGGTGTGGTTTGTGGTGAAATAAGGCATGGTCAGGGAATGGCTGACATGACGTACAGATTGCCTGCTAATAATACTGAGGGATACCATGAACCACGAAGCCGGTTCGCCACACTCACGTTCGAAATTGCAGCAGGTGCTGGGCGGACGTTTTGTTGAGCGCATTCACAACGAATTGTCAGTCATGCGGGCGCAGTTGCGTGCGGCCCGTGAGGGCGATGCAAGCGCTGCTGAGCAGTTGTTGCAGTTTGCGCATCGCATTGGCGGTGCCGCGGCGATGCTGGGGTTTGCGCAGATCGGCGAGCCGGTAAGAAGTATTGAACGTATTCTGCGAGCTGGTGTATTGTCACCGGCAGTGTGGGTGGAAATAGAGCATCACCTGCAACAATTGCAGACCGCTGTTGGCGACGCCGGGGAAAATTTGATTACATGACGCATGACCACCTGAACCAGACAATGACCGATACACCCTTGCAATGGGTGTTGCCGATGGTGCCCACGGAAGGCGCCGTGGTGGTTCTCGATGAAATCATCATGGAGCAGCTTCAGGAGTTGTTGTCGCGTTTCGGCATGCAACTGGAACTGGTGCCCGAAGGCCGTGCCATTCCCGGTTCCTACTGGGGTGACAGCGAAGCGGGTTTGATCGGCAGCAATATCTATGCGCGCATTGATACGCCGGTGCATTCCATTCTGCATGAAGCCAGCCACTACGTTTGCATGGACGATGAACGCCGCGCCGTATTGCACCGCGATGCCGGTGGTGACTATGACGAAGAAAATGCCGTGTGCTACATGCAGATACTGCTTGCCGACCATTTGATTGGCTACAACCGCAAGCACATGCTGCAGGACATGGATGTGTGGGGATACACCTTCCGCCTGGGTTCGGCACGGGCATGGTTTGAAAACGAATCACAGGATGCACGGCAGTGGCTGATCAACACTGGACTGCTGAATGATGATGACTCAATCACGTGGCAGATTCGTCACTAGCATTTTCCTCAACATTGCCGCTGGACCAACGCTGCTGAATTAGCTGAAGTAATAACTGGCAGTCACAATGGCAGTGATTGCCGTCCAGCCATGCAGAATCATGTGTTCAAGGTTTGGCACGATGCGACCGCGTATTCTCGGAAGAACCATCATAGTGTCAGCGTGTATTCGTTCATGCACGGCCAGCCAGTCATTCAGCGGATCTTTGGCGGTGAAGTTGGAGGTGGCAAGGGCAAGCAGGCTGTTATATGGAGTTCGCCATTGATGTGAAGGCATGCTGATGTATGGAATCCACCAGATGACAATTTCCATTGTCAGCAATACAAAGTAATACACCACGCCAAATATCATCAGGCCGTGATTGTGCAGTGCGAACCCGATTGGTGGCAGGCTCATCAATATTGCGTTAACACCGGTTTCGGCCAGACGTTCCTTGTTTGTGTAGTGCCGTGCACCGTTGAATGGTGAAATATCAAACCACGTGGTGATCTGGTGATACGCCAGCAACAATGTTTGAACGGCGATGACGATGATGAGCGTGTTCATATCTGCTTTTTTGACGTGGCGGGATCGTTCACGTCGTCGGCGTTGCCGGCGGCGGAAGATCTGGTTGCGGGGCTTGATGGAAGTCATGCCTCATGCTGTTCCAGAGCGACTGAATGACTTCCTGAAAGTGGTCAAAGAAATACTGCACCTGCGAAATGTGGTGATACGCAAACCAGATGATCACTGCGCTGAAGCCAATCCATACAATGGCATCCCACAGGCCGAGCCATATGATCGCGGGTGAACCGGAGAAGTGATACGCGGCGCGCCGTATTCCCTTGAACGGTGCAGTGGTGATGCCGGAAAACATCAGCATGATGAGCACAATGACCCAGGTGGGTGTATTGCCCAGCGGCACATGCCAGCCGAAGATGGCGCCAGTAGTCAGCATCGAGATGATGGCCAGCATCCACGCCCAGAAGATCAATACAGCAACGATGCTGAATATGGGCACCAGCAGCCCCGCGGCAATCTGTGCACCATAGCTGCCGCGTGCGGCGGCCTGGTGAATGTTGTTCTGCATGTTGTACGCCCACCAGTGCGCATTCTTGCGCCATTGATCTTTCCACTGGCGGCGCTGGCAACGCCAGTGCTTTCTCCATTCCTTGTCATTCTTGAATTCTGAATAGTGCTTCTTCGCCTGATCAATGACTTCCTGCGCATTGAATGGTGCGCCGCGCGCTGCAGCCATGTCTTCGGTGGTATTTGCATACGGAATCAGGAACATCATGATGAGATAGACCAGCGCCCAGATGCCGCCGGTGATGAAGGCAAGAAACACAAACAGAATGCGGATGATGGATACATCGACATCGAAGTAAACGGAGATGCCCTTGCACAACCCGCTGATGATGGCGCCGTCGCGAATCTGGTACAGACGCTTTGGCACCTCCGCGTTTGATGCAGAGTTTTGCGCCGATGCGTGTTCATTCTGTGATGATGTGTCCTGAGCATTGCCACCTTCCACCGGCCCCATGTCCTTGATGATTTGTTCAATCTCACTGTTGCTGATGACATTCTTGTGCGGACGCAGATAACTGTTGCACTTGTCAGCAATGGCCTGTTCAAGATCGGCAATGATTTCTGCCTTGTCGGGATTGTCCTTCAACTGGCGTTCTGCCTGCTCAAGATATTGTTTGAGCGAATCGTAGCCGGCTTCTTCCAGTTGATAGGCATTGCCGTTCAGGCTGATGGAGATGACCTTGTTCATAAATGTCCTGCCCGTGTTACTTGCCGAGTTGATTGAGAAAGGTGTTAAGCGACTTCCAGTAATCGTTGAAATCCGATAACTGCTTCTTGCCCGCCGCGGTCAGCTTGTAATACTTGCGCGGTGGGCCCGATTCGGACTCCTGCCATTCGTATGTCACCAGATCTTCCCGCCGCATGCGGCTGAGGAGGGGATACAGCGTTCCTTCCTGGGTGCTGAATTCGGTATCGCTCAGGATTTGCAGCATGTCGGCCACATAGACTTTGTCGGCCGAAATGATCTTGAGAATCACGAATTCGAGCAGGCCTTTGCGGATCGCCAGATACTTTTGTTCAGTTGACATGGGTTTTAAACAGCTACCTTGTAGTAAAAAGGTACCAGCGAAAAGGAAGGGTGTCAACGCTTTTCTCGAAGAAGTGAATATGCGCGCACCCCGCACCCCTGTCCCCTCCCCTTGAGGGAGAGGGCCTCGATCCGGCGGTCTTACGAATCTCACCTTTTTCATCAAATCCGAATCGCAACGATAAAATCATCTACGATCGACGATAAGTTGATGCGGTACCAAATTTCGTCACCCTCGCCCCTTGAGGGAGAGGGGACAGGGGTGAGGGATGTTTTATCAATCGTAGATGAGTGCATACTTACAGAAAACTCGCATCAGACGAAAGTTAACCCGATGACTTATCTGACACTCAAATACCTGCATATCCTTTTCGGCATCATCGTCGTTGGCACCGGATTTGGCATTGCCTTTTTTCAGTGGATCACGTTTCGCAGCAATAATCTTGAGGCCATCAAAACCATGACCCGTCATGTGGTGCTGGCAGACTGGCTGTTTACTGCACCGGCGGTGCTGGGACAATTTGTGACAGGAATGTGGTTGGCGGAGCAGTTGCACTACAACCAGCATTCACAATGGATGATCGTGGTGATTTCCTTGTACACTTTCGTCGGTTTTTGCTGGTTTCCAGTGTTGTTTATTCAGTACAAGTTGAGGAAGCTTGCAGAGTCCCAATCCCAGTCTGGGTCGATTGATCAGCAGTTTGTTCGATTAATGCGAATATGGACTGCATTAGGTATTCCAACGTTTGTGGTCGCGTTAGTGATTTTGTGGCTGATGGTGGCGAAGCCGTTGGCGGTGAGTTGAAGGTGAAGATCACCACAAAGTCATTCCCGCGAAAGCGGGAATCCAGTTTTCTTTGTCAGCGAGCGCGGAGATGTTATTACTGCAAGTCATGTTTTGCCAAAGCCCGATGAGCTGCCTTCTGGAAGCAAGATTGTGGCGATAGTTCAAAAAGGTATCGAACAGCAGGTCTGCTGGATCATGTGTCGCCAATCTTTAACGACAGAACGTTAATGCAGCTTATCGCTGAAAGGAATCGTGAATTCTAATCATTCGGGCTCTGCGATGAGGTTTGCTGCGCCGTATAAGTTGGGTCTGCAAAAGTCAGCAACCGGCAAGACGCCATTTAACTGGATTCCCGCTTTCGCGGGAATGACGTTGGCGAGTGCTCATATGTGAGTCATGCCCGATACGCATCCATCTGCTGCTTGAATACCTTGAACAACGATAAAAACATTTTGTGATCAGGCTGTGCTTTCAGGAAACCGTACATGCCTTCGTGAAATATCACAACATGGGTTGTGGCGTCGTGCGGTCTGAGTGATTTGCTTGCTTTTTCACTTTCAATGCCGCGCTTATTGTGACGATGCCAGGTCACCATCGAAGTACAAAAAAGGCGAGGGAAATTCCTCGCCTTCAGTTTGATGATTGATAAATAAAACGATCAACCGCCACGCGTTAACACTTTCTCGGTGGCCTCGGGTGACAAGGGAACACCCGGTGGTAATTCGGCGGGAATGTGTTGACGTGAAGCATGTTGCGATGTCGATGGCGCAGTGCGCGTCGCGGCGGGTTTGTCCGACATTTCAATACGGCCCTTGAAAAAGGCGCCTTCGACCAGGCCGACTCTGGGTGCGAAGATATTTCCAGTGACGCGCCCCGACTGGTGCACGATCACGGCTTCATCGCCATAGAGGTCGCCGTCCACCTTGCCGTCGATGGTGATGATGCGCGCCTTGATGTCACCGATGACAGAACCATCATTGCCAATGGTGACATTCTGCGGATTGGCAATCGAACCTTCGATTTTGCCTTGCAGAATGAAATCTTCTTCCGCAGACAATTCGCCTTTGAAATGCAGTGTGGGTCCCAGCACCGCCACTTTGGATGCAGCAGGCGGCACGGCTTGTACTGGCGGCGGCGATTGCATGGCGGGTGTGGCTGGTTGACGTGGTACTTCACGTTCTTGACGTGGATCAATTCCGAAAGCTGGCATAACTCACTCCAGAAATGTGTTGCATGGATGTGCGCGATTTCAACTGAACAGTCACTTGCGTGCTGCGGTTGCAGGCGTTTTGGTATCCATGTCAATGGAACCATTGAATTTTGAACCCTCAATCAAACTGACCGAAGGCGCACGGATATTGCCACGCAGATTTCCCGATTGATTCAGCGTGACTGAATGATTTGCACTGAGATCGCCTTCCACTGTGCCTTCAACGCGGATGATATTGGCGGAAATGTTTGCCTTGATCTTGCCTTCCTTGCCAATGGTTACACGTTGCGTGTGACGAATAGTGCCTTCAATTGCGCCCTGTATCAGCAGGTCTTCATCGGCTGACAGTTCGCCCTTGAATTTCATCGTGGGTGGAAGAATGGACATTCTTTCGGTTGCGGTATCGTACGGATTGCTCATGCGTGCTCCTGAAAATCTTCAACAAGATTTGGAAAAATGATTGCCTGAACATGAATTCGCAGGGCACGCTGAAGTGCCGCGAGTGACGGCAACTATACTGCGGTGGCTGTCGGCGATGTGTTGTTGCATCAGAGAGTTTCATCACAGTTTTGCGCAATGAAACCCGGGGAAGTTTTGTGGTGAATGCGTATTGCTGTGTGGCAACGTTGCCATTGCACCATGGCTGACAGGAAATGCTGTTGAATGTCGCTGATTGGCGGCAACTCACCTAACGATAGCGATCCGTTGCGAGGATCAACTCATGCGTATTGCCTGCTTCAAATGCGGAATGTCCTGCATCAGGCACAACACGCAGATCGGCTTCAGGCCATGCACGATGCAAATCCCAGGCAGACTGGATCGGACACACCACATCATATCGACCCTGCACAATGGTGGCGGGGATGTGGCGTATCAGATGCACGTTGCGCAGCAGTTGATCATCGTGATCAAAGAAGCCACGATTCACAAAGTAATGGCACTCGATACGCGCAATGGCGATAGCGAAATCCGTTTCGCCCCAGTTCTCAATGTTGCCCTGATTGATGTGCAGATAGCTGGTTGCCGCTTCCCACAATGACCATGCTCTGGCAGTCTTTAACTGTTCCGCCTTGTCGTCACTGGTCAGGCGGCGATGGAAAGCATGGATAAGATCATGCCGCTCCGCCTCGGGAATCACCGCAATATATTTTTCAAAGTGATCGGGGAATAGCGCATTAGCGCCTTGTTGATAAAACCACTGCAATTCCCATTGACGCAACATGAAGATGCCGCGCAACACCAGTTCCGTGACGTGTTGCGGATGAGTTTGTGCATATGCCAGTGCCAGCGTGGATCCCCAAGAGCCGCCGAACACCAGCCATTGCTCAATACCGAGATGAGCTCGCAGGGTTTCAATATCGCTGACCAGATGCCACGTGGTGTTGTCAATCAGTGAAGCATGCGGACGGCTGCGACCACAACCACGTTGATCGAATACCACAATGCGATAGGTATCGGGATCAAAGAAGCGATGTGCACGTTTGTCCGCACCGGCACCGGGACCGCCATGCAAAAATACTGCGGGTTTGCCATGTGGATTGCCATATTCTTCCCAATAGATTTCGTGCACATCCGACACGCGCAGCCAGCCCGAACGACGCACACGTGATGCGGGATACAGTGTGCGCAGGGCGGGGTGGATGCTTTTCTTTTTTGAATGAGCACGCGATACATGACGGCGCCCGGGCTGGCGTGAGACTGACGGCGATTTGCGTGCGACGCGCCGGACGGATTTTTTCTTGCTGGCCATTGAATGACGATGAAGCGAGGTCTTCAGGGGAGTTAAACCTGCTTGCTAGCTTGCAGGCACTACCATTGTGCCTGCAAGCCCACCCACAAGACAATGTAGTGTGGCGATGATCACGGCCGCCACTCGACAAAGTCGACAGTCGGCGCTCTTATAGCGATTTTGATATCCCGAAGAACAACCCGCGTCGTGGTCCAAACTGCGACGCGCCAACACCCACGCCGGTGCCATTGCGAATTTGATAGACCTTATCAAACGCATTGATCACGTCAAAGCGTGCCGTAATGGTGCCGGCATTCGTCAAATGAAACACGTGGCTGACACCCAGGTTGACTTGAGTGTAACTGGGCAGATGATCGCCATTCGGAATACCGCTGCCATCCGGCAGCGTGAGATCAGCGCGTAGCCCTGTACCTAACAACACATCCGCGCTGATGCGGGTGTCTCTCACTACGTAAGACACACCTGCCGATCCGGATATTTTCTGTTCGTGATCCAGATGAATGTAGTGGTTGGCGATGTAGTCAAGATCATCCTGGCCGAAGTTAAACTGCGCGGTCTCGATACCACGACCTTGTGCACTCTGGAACGCCAGATTGCCATACGCGGAAAATCCGTTGTAGGTGTAATTGGCGGTCAACTCTACACCGTATATAATCCCATCGCGATAGTTGAAGGGCGTGAGAATAATCGGCGCACCGAATTGCCCTTCATCGATCAGGTTTTTTGACTTGCGATAGTAGCTGTCTATACCCAGTGTCAGGGTGTCATGCAATTGCTGCTCGATCCCAACATCAAAATAGTCAGCGCGTTCCGCTTCCGGTGGTGTAGCTACAGCAACTTCAGGGGCGGCCGTGGTGTTGGCGAATTTTGCAATGGATTCGCTGCCGACTAATTCAAAGGGTGGCGGCGTGAAGTAACGCGAGTATCCCGCGTGAACGGTCGTACCCGTAGCAGGTTTCCATACCGCATTGAGTCGCGGACTCACCTGCGTACCCGTGGTATAGGCGGCCAAATGATCAAAACGCAGACCATAGTTGATGGTCAATGTGGACGCTGCCTTCCACTCATCTTGAACATACAAACTTTCAATCCATTGATCTTGAGAACCATTGTCCACAATGGTGACCGGCATATCCGTTGTCTGATCGCCTGCATCGTTCACCGGCAACACTTGTGAAGTTGTGTCACTGGTCGCGGTATCACGTTGCACATACCAACCCGCACGCAATGTGTGGGCGTCATTCATCTTGTAAGACGCATCCGTCTGCCAACTGAAGGCCACATCGCGTTTGTAGGCATTTTGAGTAATGCCGTCGTAAAGCAAATCGCCTAATGCGTCAGGCGTGTAGGTAAGGCTGGAATAACGACTGGTCAGCGAGGACTGCCAGTCGAGTGCGCCCTGTGCATGTTGCCAGCTCAATACCGCATAGTGAGTCAACTCGCGCTGGTTCTCATCGAGATTCTCGCTGGGATAATCAGTCTGGCCGTTGACCGTTAAGCCTAGTGATGGTTGTAATCCGCGCTGATTGGGAATCTGAAACTTCCCGGTGGACGAACCCACGATCAACGACAGGCGATTGCTGTCATCCAGAATATCTTCCAGGTAACCAAAGCCATGATATTGCGTAGTGTGATCATGCAGCGGGCTGGAACTGCCATCCGGTGATTCAATGCCAAGATCACTACGCAGAAAATCGCCTGAAACAAAATAATTTAGAGTGCCGGAGCTGCCGCCGTAGTCGAAACTCGGTTCAAACGTGCTATGGCTGCCACCATACAACGACACCGAACCACCGGGATCACGCACGCCGCTTTTAGTCGTCATGTCGATAATGCCGGCGGTGCGCAAGCCGTACTCGGCAGGCAACGCACCCGTGATCAGCTTGAGTGAGGAGATCAAGCGCGGACTTAAAGATTGACCAAAGACACTGATGCCTTCGGGCAGAATGATACCGTTGAGCCGATATTGCAGATCGTTGTGATCACCGCGCACATGAAACTGACCAAACGAATCCTGTGCCACACTGGGTGCCTGCAACACGACTTGATTCAGCAGAGTGTTATCTCCACCGGGTGACGCAGTGATTGCGTCGGCGTCGATCACATAGGTTGATGCGCCGGTCTTGGTTTCGATACCTTCGCGCGCTTCATCCAGACGTTTGCCGGTCACCACTACTTCATCCAGTGCGCCGGAATTATCGGCGGCCATTACTGGTAGTGCGGTGCATGACAGGCCGCACGTGGCGATCAACAGGCGTCCGGAAAGTTGCGAACGACGCGAGCGTAGAAATAAACCATCAATAAACTGGAGAGAATTCGGCAAAAACATGGAAATACCCTGTATTCATTAAAAGCATTGGGCTTCGACCGCAGAGGTTGCAGCGAAGATTCATTGCGGGCTTAAACCCGGCAAGGACGGTAGTGCTGAGAATTACAAGGCAGGTGGTGCGCGCGGTTGCGCGACTGTTTCAACGGGTTGTAACGGGGCAATCCATTGACGGGGCAGTGGAACAAATGCGACGACAAATACTTTGACCGGAACAAGCGCCGCAGCGGGGGTTGCACCCAAGTGAGCAAAGCCCAGACAGTAATCGCAAACCTGGTGATGTCCCTGGGCCTGTTCATCATGATGATGACCTGCATAGGCCATGGTTCCCACAACAAACACCAGCAACAACAGCGCGAGGCTGCTGCGTAGCCAGTTTGAACGTTTGCTGCGGGAGTTAAACACTGCGTGTTCCAGTAGCGTAAAAAGCCTGCGTAAGATATTCGTTGCCTGCCGTTTCTGCAAGTTATGCCACTTGAAACGACTGAAGGTGCTGGTTGCCCTATCTGAACAGCGATATCATTGCGCAACTCTTTTTCTGATCACGACAATGAAACTGAACGGCGACAATCTGCCAGCGCAACTTAGAAAAGAATTACCTTCCATTTGTCTGGTGACAGGCGATGAGCCATTGTTGCTCGGCGAAGCCTGCGATCAATTACGTGCTGCTGCGCGTGACAAGGGTTTCACGGAACGTCAGGTGTTCTTTGTGGAGCGGGGTTTTGACTGGAATGAACTGCGCGCTGCTACACAAGCGATGTCGTTGTTTGCCGAGCAACGCATTCTCGAAGTGCGGTTGGAGGGTGCCAGTCCCGGCAATGACGGCAGCGAAGTGTTGTGTGACATTGCTGCGCAGGGGGCTTCAGACATATTGCTGTTGGTCATCACCAACAAGCTCGATGCACGTTCATTGTCAACCAAATGGGTGACGGCCGTTGAAAAGCAGGGCTGGCTGGTGCAAGTGTGGCCGGTTGAGCTGGCGCAATTGCCTTCATGGATTGAGCGCCGCTTGCAGCGTACGAACTTGAAAAGCGAACCGGGTGTTGCCGCGCTGCTTGCCGAGCGAGTGGAAGGTAATCTGCTGGCGGCGCAGCAGGAAATCGACAAGCTGGCCTTGCTGTATCCCGATCAATTGATCACAGCTGATATCGTTACTTCCGATGTGGCCGACAGTGCGCGTTACGATGTGCTGCAACTGGGCATGGCCGCAATGCAGGGACATGCTGCGCGCGCATTGAGAATTCTGGATGGCCTGCATGAAGAGGGCATTGATGCCACGCTGGTGTTGTGGGGCATCAACAAGGATGTGCAGTGGATGGCGCGCGTCGCAGCGGCCATGAACAGAGGCCAGAGTGCCGATTCCGCAATGCAGGGCGCCGGTGTGTGGCGTCCGCGTCAGGCTGCAATGAAGCAGGCGGTGCAACGCCTGAAATTGTCGGCATTGCGCGGCCTGATCTACGATGCCGCGCAGGTTGATGCCGCCATCAAGGGCGTGAATCGCCGCGATCCATGGGTGGAATTGCGCGGACTGGTGGCAAGAATGTCGGGGACACGGCTGGCTCGTGCTAAAGTAGCGTAAGCTGCGGACAGGTTATTGCAATGTGTTGTGCGCAGTCACAGTTTTCAGCAAACCGGCATTTCAAGTTTTACTCCACACATTTCATTTCATTTCATGCATCCCATCGGTATTTTTGGCGGTACCTTCGACCCCATTCACTACGGACATTTGCGCACGGCTTTTGAATTGATTCAGGCATTGCGCCTGAGCGAAGTACGCTTCATGCCCGCAGGCAATCCGCCGCATCGTGATATCACGGTTGCCAGTGCAGAGCTGCGCCTGCAAATGGTCAAGGCGGCCATCGCCCAGCAACCGGGATTCAATGTCGATGATCGTGAAATACGCCGCAGTGGCCCTTCGTATTCCGTCGATACGCTGGCCGAATTGCGCGCTGAAATGCCGGATCGTTCTCTATGTCTCATTGTTGGCATGGATGCATTTCTTGGCTTGCCGACCTGGCATCAATGGCAGAACATCCTGACACACGCCCATCTGATTGTGGCGCATCGTCCTGGCTGGCGCGCGCCTACCATGGGGCCATTGGGTGAATTGCTGGTGGATCATGGCACCGGCCGCGTCAATGACCTGCATGAAAGCAAGGCAGGGCGCATCTTCATTCACGCCGTGACCCAGTTGGAAATTTCTTCCACCGAGGTGCGCAAGCTGATTGCGATGGGCCGCGATCCGCGCTATTTGATGCCCGACACCGTGCGCGACATCATTCAGCAATCAGCGTGTTACACGCAGCGCGCATGATTTTCTGATGATTATTGTTTGATTACACATCGTACACAGGGGTAACAGAGGTTCGCATGGCAAAAACATCTTCCGCACGTCCGGGCAAACGCAAGACTGTCAAACGTGCTGCGGGCAAAACCGTTGCGGGGAAAGCGGCGAAAAAAGCCGGAAAAAATACGGCAAAAAAGAAGGTTTCTGCAGGCAGGCGTGCTGCACTGAAGAAGACCGCAGTTAAAAAGCCGGCAGTAAAAAAGGCAGCGAAGAAGAAGGTTGCAGCTGCATTTTCACAGCCGGCATCCGTCGCGGCGCCATCTGCACCGAAATCCGCATTGTTGCAACTGGTTGAAACCGCGCTTGCCGACATGAAGGCCGTGAATGTCACGGTGCTGGATGTGCGCGGACTCACTGACGTTGCCGACAACATGGTGATTGCCAGTGGCAACTCCGATCGTCACGTGCGGTCCATCGCCGATAATGTGGTGATGGCAGCAAAGAAAGCCGGCTATCGTCCCATGGGCGTGGAAGGTGAACGCGATGGTGAATGGGCGCTGGTGGATTTGCAGGACATCATCGTGCATGTCATGTTGCCGCGCGTGCGCGAATTCTATCGCCTGGAGAATCTCTGGGACATCAGCGCTGCGCGGCGTGAAGCCGCGATGAATTCCGCTTGAACTCCCGCGCCACTTCAGGTTGATGGCAGCATGAATCTGCGCCTGATTGCAGCGGGAACCCGGATGCCGGAGTGGGTGGTGCAAGGCTATAACGAATATGCCAAGCGTTTTACTCACGACTACAGACTGGAACTGGTGGAAATTCCCCTTGGCCAGCGCAATGGCGGTGATGCAGCACGAGCCACGGAAAAAGAAGGCGAACGCATGCTGGCCAGTATCAATGCAATGGGACAGCCGTATGTGGTGGCGTTACAGGTTACCGGCAAATCGCTGAGCACCGGAGAGCTTGCACAGTTTCTGCAACAACGCGCCCGCGATGGCCGTCATGTGGCGTTTTGCATCGGTGGACCGGATGGCATTGCACCATCAGTGGATGCGCGGGCTGATCTGCGCTGGTCATTGTCATCACTCACCTTGCCGCATGCGCTGGTGCGCGTTATTGTTGCGGAAGCGCTGTACAGGGCGGTCAGCGTTATCAAGCAGCATCCTTATCACCGTGCCTGATCAATCATAACGAATGCATTCCGACGAATTGGCAAAAACCCGCATTGCACGTACCGGCGGTCATCTGGTCGATTCCGCCACGCCGGGACAGGCATGTCTGGTGGTGTTGCATGCGGGATTGCAGTCCGAAATCGGACGGCGTTACGTCTTTGAGAAAACCTCGTTGACCATTGGTCGCGGGCGCGACAATGACATTGTACTGATGAGCGACGCCGTATCGCGACGTCATACGCGGCTTGAATTGCGCGACAACGAAGCCTTTGTCGTGGATTTGAATTCCACCAATGGCACTTACGTCAATGATGAAAGCCGTTTGCTCAGTGAGCGCCGCCTGAATCGTGGTGACTTGCTCAAAGTAGGCGACACGATATTCAAGTATCTGTCGGGCGTGGATGTTGAAGCCCAGTATCACGACATGATTTTTCGCATGGCGGTAACGGACGGCCTGACCAACCTGTGCAATCGCCAGCAACTCGACAAGTTGCTCAGCGAAGAAATTCAGCGTTGTCAGCGCAGCCCGCGTCCACTGGCGGTGTTGCTGCTGGACATTGATCACTTCAAGAAGATCAATGATGAATACGGTCATCTTGCCGGCGATTCGGTGCTGCGGGGACTGGCTTCCGCAATGACCAAGCGCATGCGGCCCAGTGACCGTCTTGGCCGTTATGGTGGTGAAGAGTTCTGCATCCTCCTGCCGGACACGTCGCTGGACGGTGCGGCAAGTTTCGCTGAAGGATTGCGGGCGCTGGCGGAAAGTTGTGTGTTTGCTGCCGATGAACGGCAGATCAGGGTCACCATTTCCGTCGGTGTTGCGCAATGGAGTGCCGGCATGATGCCGATGGATATGTATCGGGCAGCGGATGAAAAGTTGTATGCGGCCAAGCACAATGGACGCAACCGGGTGGAAAGCTGAGGTTGCTTCATCATCGTGTTATTCCATGGTGCTGCATCTTCACATTCTTTCCGGCGCATGCGCGAGGGATATACATGGTTATTGCTGGCCGCATTGTGTGTGATGCTGAGTGCATGTTCCAGTCTCACCTTTCTGGTAGCGAATACACCTGCTGCCTTTGGCAGGTACTCGCAGCTCAAAGATCTTTCTTATGCAAATCGCCCGCGCAACAAACTTGATGTATATATTCCTGAGGGATTGCGCGACAAAGTTCCCGTGGTGATTTTTGTTCACGGTGGCGGCTGGAACAGCGGTGACAAAGCGCAATACAAATTTGTCGGTGCTGCGCTTGCGGAGCAGGGCTATGTTGCCGTGCTGCCGAATTACGGCCTGTATCCACACGTTAAATCGCCGGTGTTCATTCAGGACGTGGCACGTGCCATCGTGTGGGTGCACGCACATGCAAGTGAATGGAATGGCGATTCAGGCCGCATCTATCTGATTGGGCATTCCGCTGGTGCGCATATTGCCGTCATGCTGGCGCTGGACAAGGAATACATGCAACAGGCCGGTGGCGACGCAGGTTGGTTGAGCGGTGTCGTCGGACTCGCCGGACCTTATGACTTTCTGCCATTCACTTATCCTTACATGAATGATTTGTTCGGACCGCCCGAACGCTTCGCCGCGTCGCAGCCCGTCAACTATGTTCGCGCTGATGCACCGCCCTTGCTGTTGTTGCAAGGATTGCAGGATCACACGGTGGCGCCCACCAACACACGCCGGTTGTATGAAATGATGAAATCGGCGGGTGGCCGGGTGCATGCAGAATACTTCGAGCATGCAACGCATAGCGATCTCATTGCCGCATTCTCGTTCCTGAGGAACCGTGAACCCCCGGTGATGAAAGACATCAAGTCATTCATTGATGCAAATGCGGTTACTGCTTCTGCGGTGTCCGGCATGAACCGGTGGCCACGATGATATGCATGTGCGTTCTTCCGGGACATGACAGAATCATCATCCGTGTTGCGTTGAAAGCTGATTGATTGTCACGTGTCAAGTGGAGGTTTGTATGTTCAAGAAAATGCTGATCGTCGCCGTTGGTATGTTGATGATAGGTGCGTTGCCGGCTCACGCCGGGTCGCAGCAGGACAAGATGAAATCCTGCAATGCAGAAGCAGCACAAAAGCAGTTGAAGGGCGAAGAGCGCAAGACATTCATGAAAACATGTCTCAGCGCCAAACCCGCGAGTGATGCAACAGCAGCCAAGCCCACACAACAGGAGAAAATGAAAACCTGTAACGCGGATGCCGCCGCCAAGGGATTGAAAGGCAATGATCGCAAGGACTTCATGAAAAAGTGTTTGTCGAACAAGCCTGCGAACTGAAGCTCTCTACCGCGAATTTTTTACATGCTGCCGTATCAACCGGTACGGCAGTCCTTTGGAAACGGCTAACGCGTAGCCATCAAACCTGCCTGCCGACAAAACCGGTTTCGCTGAGTCGATGCCAAAAACAATATATATGTAATACATATTATATATTTGTCACTAATTCTGTTCAGCGATACAGTAAAAACACTAATTCGGGATGGGCTAAAAGCCTTGCAAAAAGGTATTGATCGCAGTTTGTTCCAAATCAAAGCAAGGGAAGTTAATTTGTCTTCGAGGCCATTTTTTTTGGATTCGAAAAGACACCGGTATCATAGAACACGAAGATTGAATGATGTAGATGTTCAAGTATTTGACTTATAAGGTTAATAGTTCTGTTACCTGGTTAATTTCAGATCGAAGTAGAAATTAGCGTGGTAATGCTGGTGAATTTGATATGGGGTTGGCTTGACATTAATGGTGCAGCGAATTGATGAAAATGGGCCATAAAAAACAGGCTTTTCTGTGCGATCGGTAATTCAAGAATTGACAAGGTTTATCCATGCCGGAATGCAGTTGTAATTTGTGAAGAGATGACACCGGTGTCATTTCACTGTTTGGTGCGAGACGAAAGTGGGTAATTAACTTTAACTAAGGGGGTTGTCATGCAATCGGGCAAGAAATTTCTTCAAAAGAAGAGTGACTATTTGAGCATATGTGTAGCTGCGATATTGTCATCCGGCGCGTTCGCGCAAAGCGCGGACAAATCTGGTACCAGTACTGCCAGCGACGATGGTCTTGAAGAACTGGTGGTTACTGGTTATCGCAAGAGTCTGTCGGATTCGACCAATTTCAAGAAGGAATCGATCGGATTTGCCGACGGCATTTTTGCCGAAGACATGGGCAAGTTTCCTGACAGTAATGCTGCTGAGTCGTTTAACCGCATTCCTGGCATCAACATTTCCCGCGACATGTTTGGTGAGGGTGTTCAAGTATCCATTCGTGGTCTCGGCACCAGCTTTACCAAGGTATTGATGAATGGCGCACCTGTTTCCGTGGCCTCATCCACGGACGATGGGCAGAACCAGAACCGTCAGGTCGATCTGGACATGATGCCAACACAGTTCTTTACCCAGCTGACTGTCGCAAAAACTCCAGATGCCAGCATGATTGAAGGCGGTGTCTCAGGCGCCATCAACATGCGTCAGCTGCGTCCATTTGATAATCCAGGCCGCCACGTATCGGTTTCACTGCAGGGCACCAAGATGAGTGCCGCCAACAAAGTCGGTGAACGCGGAACGATTGTCGCCAGTGATACCTGGGGAAATTTCGGTGTATTGGTTGGACTGGCGGGATTGCAGAACCAGGTCAATGTAAGTTCTTATGAAACCATTGGATGGACCAATGCGGGATTGTCGGCCGCGCAGTGCGGTACGCTGAGTCCTTGTAATTCAACGGGCAGCGGTAACTGGACTATTCCTGCCACGGTGCCTGCGGGTGCCGGCAATGGATTAACAACTGGCGCGACCATTGATCAAGCTTTTCTAATGGCAAACAATCCGTCGTTAACATCCGTTCAGCAAATCGATAACGCGTTGGTTCCCCGCCTCGGGCGCAATGTCAATGTCGAAGGCAAGCAGCAGCGCATCAACGCAGTTGTTTCATTGGAATGGCATCCCAGCGACAACTTGAGCGTGTTTGTTGATACTCTGTTTGGCCGCAAGCATAACAACTGGAATCGTATCGATTTAAGCTGGATCGGACGCAGTGGCTCTTCCATTCCGCTCAACACCACGGTCGATCGCGCTGACTGCAGCAATGGTTGTGTTGTCACCAGTGGTCAATATGCCAACGCGCAGGTGAATCTGGAATTCCGTCCTTATACTGAAGACACCAAGTTCTTCAATATCAACCCGGGTGTGGAATGGAAGATTTCTGATCTTCTGAAAGTGGATTTGCAGGCCAACAAGAGCCACGGAACTTTCCATAGAGAAGTACCCAGTGTTCTTGTGGACACTGTGCTTGGTTCCGGATTGACTTTGAACTACGTCAATAATGGCGATATTCCTTCGTTTACGGGAACGCAGAACGGCCAGCCCTTTGACTTCAATAACCCAGCCAATTTTGGTTGGAATGGCAGCGCCGGTGGCCGTGTGAATATTCAGGACGAGTTTCGCGAAGCCAATGCCAAGGGCGTTCATGGCAATGTCACTTTTGGCAATGAGACAATTAACTGGAAGTCGGGCTTTGCCTATGATGAAGCGGATCGATTAATCAGAGGTGCTGATAACAGTCAAAACTGGCAAAACGCAGTTTGCGGCGATAATCCCAACGTATCTTTGCCCGGTCCTAACAGTCAACCGCCTTGTCAGGGATTGGCGACCGCGACACCGGGCGCCGGATATCCGACGTATCCCGGTTTGGGCACCAATTACACGGCTGGGTCTCCTGCACTGGTGTGGCAGGGATCCTTGATTCCCAATTCGGCGATTGCTAATTATCTGCAACCAGGTCCAGCAGGCTTTGTTACGCTCGACTGGAAACGTTTTGCCAATGATTCCAACTACTATGCATTTCATGCAGCGGAGCCTCGCAATGGCGGCACCAATACTGGCGCCAGTGGCGGCTATATAGGCGAGAAAATAACGGGCTTCTACACCGAGCTCAATGGCGACAATCTGATTAATGAGAGGCATCTGCGCTGGACGGTTGGCGCGAGATGGGTACAAACCAAGCAAACCATTCAGGGTGTGGTGTCCATTTCCGACCCGCGTAACACAGTGGTAACCGATCCGGGTCCTCCGGTAGTTACCGCCCAGCTGCCTGATGGTTCAAGATATCCAAATATTGTCAATTTCGAAGCGACAACTACCAACACGTACAGCAACGTGTTGCCGTCATTGGAAGTTGCGTATGAGACTTCTGAAAATACGCAGATCAAGTTCGCTGCGTCCAAGACAATGACAAGACCTGATCCCAGCGCCATGTTGCCGGGTGTCAACTTCAGCGATCCTTCGGCACAAAATGCCTCGATTGGTAACTCTGCATTGAAGCCCTACTTGTCGGAAAATCTTGATTTTGGTTTTGATATCTTCACGGGTCAGGAAGGCTATGTTGGCATTCAAGCGTTCAGAAAACGTCTGACCGGATTCACGCGCTCTGGCACCGTAGTGCAACCATTTTCATTCCTGGCGCAATACGGGATCACTTATGACTCACTGGGTCCAACCCAGAAAATCGCGCTTGATTTGCGTGGCGGAGCGTCAGGCGCCACGATCAATGTCACCCAGCAAGTCAATTCCACGGGGCCGCTTACGATTAACGGTGTGGAGTTTAATTGGGTTCAACCATTGGATTTCATTGGCTTGCATGGTTTTGGTGTCAGTGCCAATTACACGATTGTGGATCAATTCGGTTCGGGAGCTGCCCCCGCCTTCGCGCCCAATGTACCCGCTCATACATTTAATATGACTGGCTACTATGAAAAGGATGGCGTAAGTGTACGCATTTCGCAGGTCTACTATGCGGAAAATGTCAGCGGGCAAAATGGCAATGGCGTTGTTGACTTGACGCTGCCACCAAGTTCATCCAATGCATTTATCTATAACAACGCCTATCGTCAGTGGGATTTTGCGTCCAGCTTTGATCTGGGCAAGATATTCCATCTGACAAATGCACCGGAAGTCACTTTCGACATTCAAAATATCTTCAAGGCAAAGCAGCGCTCATATTTTGAGTTTCCCAATGTTGCAAACGGTATGACTAATCCTGGAAGTTTCTACATGCTAGGTCTTCGCCAGAAGTTCTGATTGCCCCTACTCTTGGAACTGGCGATTTTTACGGCGCTTCGCAAGAAGCGCCGTTTTTTTCTCAACATGACGGATGGTTCTGTTTTATTGATCGAGTCGAAATTTCAAGAATACCCATGCCAAAAATAGTTTCTGCAAAAGTGATCATCACGAGTCCCGGCCGCAACTTTGTGACGTTGAAAGTGGAATGCGAAGGAGGTGTTTACGGACTGGGCGATGCCACGTTGAATGGCCGCGAGTTGTCCGTCG
>DASZSV010000001.1:0-31587 GCA_035548495.1 Steroidobacteraceae bacterium | reverse complement strand
AAGTTGTCGGGAATCATGAAGGTCCAGAATTCGCCGTCGCTGTACAAGTACTGCATCTGGGTTTCGACCACATCAGCGCCTTCGACCGAATCACCCGATTTGAAAGTGCGTTCGATGGTGCGTCCGGTTTTCAGGTTGCGTACCTTGACGCGATTGAAAGCCTGTCCCTTGCCCGGCTTGACCATCTCATTTTCGATGATGGTATAAGGATCATTCTCAAGCATGATCTTGAGCCCGGCTTTGAATTCATTGGTGCTGTAGCTGGCCATGTCGGTACCGTTTCAATATGCAGTAATTTTGCAGAGGTTCTGGTAAAAAGGTGCGCGATGATAGCCGTTACTCCTCCGTCAAACCAGCATTTCCGGGCAAATTCCAACGCAGTGGCAATTCCCCGCTGGCAACACGCGCTGGCTGGAGCCATTACCGATGCCGCGGAACTGCTTGAGTTGCTGCAACTGCCCCGGTCGTTGTTGCCTGCTGCATTGGCGGCTGCGCGTGCTTTTCCACTGCGTGTGCCGCGCGGTTTTGTCGCCCGCATGAAAAAGAGTGACCCGCGCGATCCCCTGCTGCTGCAAGTGTTGCCGCTGGGCGTGGAATTGAACGAAACAAGCGGTTTTTCCAGTGACCCCGTGGGGGACATGGCCAGCAAGGCGGCGCCCGGCATGTTGCATAAATATAGTGGCCGTGTGTTGCTGGTTGCCACCGGCGCCTGCGGCGTGCACTGCCGTTATTGCTTTCGCCGTCACTTTCCCTATGGCGATGAAACCGCCAGCTCCGGCCATTGGCAATCGGCATTGACGGCGATTCGTGGCGACTCATCCATCCATGAAGTAATCCTGAGCGGCGGCGATCCGTTGAGCCTGAGCGACCGCCGTCTGCGTGAATTGACCGACGCACTGCGCGACATTCCGCATGTGCACCGCCTGCGTATTCACAGCCGTCAGCCAATAGTTTTGCCGGAACGAGTTGACGCCAGCCTGCTGGCCTGGCTGCGTTCCATTCCGCTGCAAAAGGTGCTGGTCTTGCATGTGAATCACGCCAATGAATTGGACGATCAGGTGCGAGAGGCATGCCGTTCGCTGCGTGATGCCGGTGTAACTCTTTTAAACCAGAGCGTACTGCTCAGGGACATCAACGATTCGGCCGACGCATTGTCGGCATTGAGCGAAGCATTGTTCGCCGCGGGCATTTTGCCGTATTACCTGCACCTGCTGGACCGGGTGCAAGGTGCTGCCCATTTTGAAGTGAATGAAGCGTGCGCCGTGGCCTTGATGCGTGAATTACTTACGCGGTTACCCGGCTATCTCGTACCGCGACTGGTACGTGAAACACCGGGTGACGCATCCAAGACACCCGTCCCACTTTGGGGAAATGCTTGCTGCTAGTATCGGTCGCGTTTGTCCGGCAGCATACTGCTGACATTCAAGAATTTGCCGACTGAATCGATTAATCCCTCTTGCAGGTACCAGGTGGAGTTAGCTGAGCCGTGGATGTAACTGACAACAGCCCCGTTCCCATGATTGTTGTGGCACGTCTGCAGGATCAGGTGGAGTTGATCAACAAGGCGTTACGCAAGGCCGGGCATGCGGTGCATTGCCACTGGGTTACAGAATTGAATGATCTGGGCGATACCCTGGCGCAGGTCAATGCCCACATGGTCATCGGTGTGATCACTGAAGACCCCAACGAAATGGTGCAGACCCTCAAGGTATTCCGCCAGTTTGCCGCCGCCATTCCGGCCTTGATCGTGCGCGACCAGGTTACGGAAGCCGTGATTGCGCAGGCCATGCAACTGGGTGCGCGCGATGTGGTGAGTCTCACTCATGTGCAACGCCTGCAATGGGTAGTGACACGCGAACTCAATGCCTTCCGTCAGGAACGCAAACTGGCCGCCACCATCTCCACGGCGCAGGAATATCGCGAGCAGCTCAAGTCCTTCATGTCCGGTTCCGCCGATGCCATTGCACATATGCAGGATGGCATTCTGGTTGACGCCAATCCCGCATGGCTTGAGTTGCTCGGCTATAAAAACGAAGATGATCTGACGGGACAACCGTTGATGGACTGCTTCGATCCTGATTCACATTCGGCATTGAAAGGCGCATTGGCTGCCTGCCTGCAGGGAAAGTGGTCGGATCATGAATTGAAAGTGAACGCATTGCTCGCGGATGGCACGACACTGCCATTGTCATTGCAGTTGCAGGCGGTGGATCTCGAAGGTGAACGCGCAGTACAGATTCGCGTACCGGCACAACGCAAGGACTCACGTGCATTGAATGAACGCCTCAGCGATGCATTGCAGCGCGATGCATCCACGTCGTTTCTGCAGCGGCGTTTTTTCATCGAGCGGCTGCGCACCGCACTGACCGCGCCCATCAAGGCCGGCATTCGCCAGTTGCTGTGCATACAGCCCGACAAGTTCGACAAACTCGCTGATGAAATCGGCATGGAGAATGTCGAAGATTTTGTCGCCCAGTTTGCCAGCATCCTCAAGGAACATCTGCAACCCACCGATATGGCCGGACGCTTTGGTGATTGTGCGATATACGTGCTGATGGAACGCGGCAACCGCGCCGACATTGATGCCTGGTGCAACCACATCATCAGCAAGATCGGCAAGCATGTTTTCACTGTGGCGGACAAGTCCGTTACATGCAGTTGCACCATCGGTGCAGGCGTGATCAATCCGCAAGGCACGCACCTCAACAGCTTGCTGAAAGACATCACCAAGGGCTTGAATCAGGCGCAACAGCAGGGCGGCAATCGCGCGCAGGTGGTTGACCACGCCGACGATGACACCAGACGCGCCGAAACCGACAAGATCTGGGTGAGGCTGATCAAGTCCGCCCTGATGGACAATCGCTTCCGCTTGTTGCAACAACCCATTGCCAGTCTCAGCGGCGAAGACACCGGCATGTGCGACGTGCTGGTACGCATGCTGAATGAACAGGACAACGAAATCCTGCCAGCGGAATTTCTGGCCGTTGCAGAACGCAACGACCTGATGAAGAACATCGACCGCTGGGTCATCGGTTCCGCGCTGTCGTTTTGCAGCACACGCAACATCAAGCAGCTGTTTGTGCGTTTGTCCAAAGACTCCGTGCTCGACAAGTCACTGCCGAAATGGCTGGAAACACAACTCGGCGCACATCGCGTCAACCCCAATCGCGTGGTGTTTGAAATCAGTGAACAGGTAGCCACTGAATATCTGAAAAATACGGTTGAGCTGTCGCGGCTGCTGCATGCCACCGGATTCCGTTTTGCACTGGAGCACGCCGGCAACTCGCGCGATCCAAAAGCGCTGATCCAGCACTTGCAGCTCGATTACCTCAAGTTTGACGGCGCACTGATGCAGGGCCTGGCATTGAACATTCCGCTTCAGGAACGACTGCAGGCATTGGTGAAGGCAGCGCGTGATCGCAACATTCGCACCATTGCCGAACGCGTTGAAGATGCCAATACACTGGCAGTACTGTGGCAACTGGGCCTGGAACTGATACAAGGCTACTTCGTGCACGAGCCGGAACAGGTCACACTGGGTTGAACCATCCGATCACGGTTGTAGAACAACAATCGGTATTCGCTATTGCGCAGTTTTTTGCGCTGCCCTTGCTCGGCTTTAGTTGCTCCAGATCGTCGCCGCGATAGGCTGCTCTGGTGCATTCACCGCACCGTGACCGTTGAGCAACAGCGCCGCAGTAACGGCTCTGTCGCGGCGCTATATATTTCCGCCCCTCACTCTGGAATTACTCTAATTCGGGCAATTGACACGCCGGTCCGTCATACCGGTTGCTCAATTAGAAGCATCGTTATGTCGTTAGCTGTCGCAGATATCATTGAAGCCAATATAATTCCCGCAACTACATTACGCAATTTCAAGCACATGTCCTTGCAGATAACAGCTTCAAGTATTGCAACAAACATGTCATGTATAGCGTTAAACGCGGCGTCAAGCACAACCTTTAATTGGGAGAACTCACATGATCTTCTCAAATTGACGAGTGTCGCCCGTGTCATACATGTTGAATCGCAATTCAGGCTCTATGACCATTGCTCAGATAACAATTGGTTCTTGCGGATTAGATGGCACGCAGATAGCATATTCAGAGGATATCCACGGATGTCCGTGGGAAATCAGAACCAAAGCAATGGGCTTTGACCTGTGGCCTCAGGAAAATCAATGAATCGGGAAAACACATGCAATCATTAACGGACGCTGAAGAGTCGCTTTTGATAGTCCAGGAATCCAATCACGTTGCCACGCGCCCAAAGCATACATCTTTCTTCCCGTCTGATAGCGTGACCCCAATTAAAGCACCTGCTCTTCTTACTGAAACCGGCAATTGCGGTACGCTGGCGGCAGCGCGCGACCTGGGCAAACGCGGCATCGAAGTCTGGACGTTGTCCTCGGATAAGGGTGCACCCACGGCGGCGTCCCGGTATGTCAGCAAGCACATACGCAGTCATGCCGCAGTCACTCCGGAACAGAACCTGGAATTGTTGCTGGAGATTGGCAAGTCCAATCCGGGCATGGTGCTGTATCCAACCAGTGACGACTTTGCCTGGCTGCAATCGGCTTATCTGGACGAATTGCGGCCCTGGTTCCGCATGTATTCGCCCGATGGCACGGCAATGGAAAACGTACTGGACAAACGCCGTTTGTTTGAAGCCTGTTGCGAAGCCGGCATTGAATCTCCGGTGAGTTATTTTGCAGAGAGTCTTGACGAAGTCGCTGACATTGCAAAACGCGCAACATTTCCCCTGTTGTTGAAACAACGCACACAGATATTCTCTGTTACACACAGCAAGGGCGCAGTGGTGCGCAAAGCGGAAGAACTGGTTCCCGCATACAAGAAATTTGTCAGCGGCAACCAGCATGCCGATGCAGTGCATGCCCGCATGCCATTCTCATCGTGGCCGTTGATGCAGGAATTTCACACCGATGCACACAAGGGAAGTTACCTGGTGTCCGGCTTTGTCAATCGCGATCACACCCACATCGTCGCGCAGGCGGCTGTCAAGGTATTGCAGTATCCGCGTACGCTTGGCATCGCACTGTGCATGGAAACAGCACCGCTGGATGATGATCTCGCACAACGCATTCTTGCCTTGTGCAAACGCACCGGACACTTTGGTGTGTTCCAGATTGAATTTCTGGTGGCCAATGGCCGCAAGCTGCTGATTGATTTCAATCCGCGTTACTATCATTACATGGGTTTCGACATGGCACGCGGCATTCCCTTTCCATGGCTCGCACATCTGGGCGCCTGCGGCGAAGAAGCGGCGCTTGCCGATGCCATCGAACATGCACGCCAGCATCTTGATCGCAACGAGTTCACATTTTCATGCCGGCTGCAATTGCGTGAACTGCTGTGGGCGCAGCGACTCGCCGGCACCATGTCTGCGAAAGATTTCAAATACTGGCGCGACTGGTACAAAAAGCACAAACATCACATGATTGATGCGGTGGCCGACCCTGATGACCGCAAACCCGAGAGAGCATCCGCGCTTGCGAAAGTGATGTCCTATGCACGTCATCCGCGAGCGTTTATCCGGAAAGTGGCGCTGGACAGATAATTGCTCGAATGGATGGCTGATCATTCAACAGTGTCACAGCGCCGCAAATAGCAATGTAATTTGCGCCGGCCAGACGACTTCGCGTGTTTCCAGACGCGAACGGTGTGGCAGATCAAGTTTGTTCAAACTTGACGGCTTGTTGAAAAGCAGTTCTTCAACAAGCCGCCTCATGCTCCTCAGAAATGCCCGAAGACATAGCTCAGGGGCCAGGAGCAAGCAGCATGCCGATGACTACACCGTTGGAATCAAGAATCAGATGCGCCATGGACATGCCGTGTTCATGGTGTACTTCAAAAATGTCCCAGCCTTGCACACCCACACCCCTGAATTCGACACCTGTCACCGCACCCAGGGAAGTCAGCAGTTTCTTGATAACAGGCAACTGTTGTCTGGTGACCTCGGCCAGCTCTGGGCTCATGTCCTTGTAGGTTGGATTTGCTGATTGCAGATCAGCAATGATTCTGCGCAAGGTTGGCTCGCTGCGCGGATCTGGCGCCTGTGATTGTACCTTGACAGCCAGAGCGTTCCTGATCTGTTCTGCATCAGCATCGCTGATGCGCGGCATGAAGTAATCATGTCCATTCTGATGCAGTGTCAATCCTGTCACGTCATTCTGTTGATCAAGCTGAAAATCGATTTGTGCATTCACTACCTTGTAGAAAAAGGACGTTTCAGACTTCGCAAAGATTTCAACTGACGGCTGACCCGACAGCTGCGCATATAACTGACCCCCCCCTTTTGCGTGATGGTCATCAGCGAAGTTGCAGTGAACTTGAATTGGCCCGTCAAACGTGTCAACGATTCAGGAGGCAATTTGATTTCTCCTGCGCTCGAAGTTGCTGAAGAACTGCTCGTTGCTGCAGGCGGCGCAACCTGTGTTGCCGCCGCAGCCACCCCCAGTGACAACACAGTCAGCAGTAATCCACCTGTATAATGAAACCACTTTGGTTTGTGCAACATGATATTGATCCTCTGTTCAAGAAAAGATGATGATTCCGACATTGCCGCAACTGCACCGATAAAAGCAGACTGACGCTGTCCCACTTCGATCAATGTCTCGCCATAGGTTGATGCTTCATGGCCGCTGCGCAACACACGTGCATCGCAGTCCACTTCGATGGCATGACGCAGGCGTTTCAGTTGCCACCACAGCGGCAGATTCCACGGCATGAAAATCAGCAAACACAGTGCAATGGTGAGCAATCGCTGATCGCCTGCATGCAGGTGTGATTGCTCATGGGCAATCACCGATGCCTTGTTGATACTGTCCGATTCGATGATCCAGCGCGGCACAACAATGCGCGGACTGAACAATCCCACCACTGCCGGACCGGCATGATCGGACACATATACATCCACGCCCATGAAGCTTTCTGCATGCCACCGGCGTTTGCGTCGCATCAGCGCAACGGCACTTGCAATCACTGCCGACAACATGAGTGCGGATAATGCAATCCATGTCTTGCGAATCATTGGATCCCAATCGAGCAACGTACCGGTGCTGACCACGCGATGCACCCAGGTGTTGGGCGAAAGTGCGGCAATGGTCTGGTTGCGCAACACGATGGTTTGAGTCGCGGTTGCGCTTGACGATGCTGCAAAGCCCGGCAGTTGAACCGATACCGACGAAATGATCGCGGGAATCAGCAATGAAGTGATGATGCATGACAGCCACACCCAGCGTGTGGAACGGCCGCCAAGACGTGCACCGCGTTCCGCCATCCAGCCCGCAACACTCAGCAATGTGCTGACCGCAAGAATGTAGAGAACCCAGTCACTCATGTCACTTCTCCCTGTTTTTTCTGGTGGCCAGCACTTTGCGCAATCGCGCAAGCTGTTCCTTGCTGAGCTTCTGGTCAGAGACCAGATGCGTAAACAGCAACTCGGAAGAACCGTTGAACAGCTTGTTGGTCAGGTGACGCAGTGCGCTTTTCTGCGCTGTTTGCCGTTGCACCGTGGCGTAATAGCGATGGATGCGTCCTTCCTCTTCGTGCTTGACATAGCCCTTGGCTTCCAGCGTACGCAGTATTGTCAGCACGGTGGTATAGGCGAGATCATCGTCAAGATGGTCCTTGACCTCGGAAACAATTGACGGTCCGCGACCCCACAGCACATGCATGACATCGGCTTCGCGGTCGGTAAGCGGAACATCCATAAGACACCTGTCTACCATATTTATGGTAGAACAAGACTGCAGCTGTCCGGCTGCACTGAAATGCACAAGGCCGAAGGAAATGACAGCGTTGCGCTGAAAGCTCTCAGTGTGTCGCAGGATTCATTTGCACCGGCACGGCGTCAATCTGCTCGAACCATTGCGAATGGATCATGTCGCCTGCTCGGCCGGCTGCTGATCAACTGCCTGTGCATCAGTCGCTTTTTTAAGGAAGGGCTTTGCCAGCTCACGATATAGAGAACCTCTGCACACCATTGCACTGGCACCACGGCCAATCAACGCCGCAGCCATCAATGGCAAGGTCAGGCTGCGATTGCCGGTCATCTCGGTAACAATCACCAGCGCAGTCAGCGGCGCATGCACCACACCGGCAAAGAATGCCGCCATGGAAATAACCACCATTGCACCTGCCGGCGCCAATGGCGCCCAGGAATACAGATGTGCGCCGATGCCCGCACCCACTGCCAATGATGGTGCGAACAATCCTCCGGGAATACCGCTGGCATAGGAAAGCAACGTGGCCAGCGCTTTCCACAATGCAAACCCTGCCGCGGGTTCTGCTTCGTTCTGCAACAACAACTTTGCTTCGGCATAACCAGTACCAAACGTGGTACCCGATGACACGAAACCGATGAGCGCAATGCCAACGCCGCAGGCCGCAGCAAACATCACTGGACGTTCCAGCCGGAACTTGCGCACTGGTGCAGGCAGCAAATCAACAAACTTGATCATCACCAGCGAGAAACAGCCACCGAGCAAGCCGCTGATCACTGCGCAGAATGGCACTGCCACCCAGGTATGCGGTTCCGTCATCACTGCACTGGTGGTACCGAAATAAGTGTAGTTGCCCACGATTGCCAGTGATGTCACACCAGCGACCACCACAGCCGTGATGATGGTGCCGCTGGTGCGTGCTTCAAATGAACGCGAGAGCTCTTCGATGGCAAACACCACACCGGCAAGCGGCGTGTTGAATGCCGCCGCCACGCCTGCTGCGCCGCCTGCGAGAATCAGACCGCGATCAATGTCGGCACTGGAGAAACGTGCATAGCGCCGCAATGAATGCATGATGGATGCGCCGACCTGCACCGTCGGCCCTTCGCGACCCACTGATGCACCGGTTGCCAGCGCCAGCACGGTCAGCATCACCTTGCCCAGTGCAATCCGCAACGACAGCAATCGATCGCGTCCTTCATCCATGCTCAAGGTCAGCGCCGCCATGGTTTGTGGAATACCGCTGCCTTCAGCGCCGACAAATACTGTACGCGTCAACCATACACACAGCGATATTCCCAATGGCGCGGCCACATAAGGCCACCATGGAAATGGCTTGCGCAACTGGCTCAGCAGATTCATCGCCAGATCGCTGCCTGCAGTAAACAGCACCGCCCCTGCGCCCACGGCGATGGCACCAGCCCAGAACACAAACCGCCGCCGCAATTTTCTTACGGTAAACTCATCTGCAAGCAGGTTATAAAACATCATCGCGTTCAAACAATCCTTTCCGGCTGCGAGCCAGACAACATTCAAGGGAACACCGGCAATCTGTCAATGTTCGCATCTGCAAACAGGAAATGCCAACAGCGATGCAGATTAAAATACATTTATACCAACATACAGAAATTACTTCTATAATTGCGGCCGAATTGAATGCTCCACTTGCAGCGATGCTCATGCCGATACTGTCATAAGCTGATAACGACAACCATAAAACAACCCTGGCGGCTCTCTCTACGCCTTCCTCATAATTGATTTCCAACATGATGCACGGTCAAACCGAGAATCCCTTGCAGCACACTTCCGGCAGCGACAGCGATACTGAAACGCAAAGCGAACCGCCAGGCAATCCTGCTGCACGATGGCATCTATCTGCCGCACTGATCAGGGGCGCTGCGCTTCCACGCTTCATTGCAATTGCACTGATATTGACTGCCTGCACACTGTGTGTTGCCACATACCGTTACTTTGAACACACCTGGGATGAACCAGAACATATTGCCGCCGGCATGCAACTGATCGACAAGGGCATCTACACTTACGACATCCAGCATCCGCCGCTGGCCCGTGTCGCCATGGCAGTGGGACCGTATCTGGCGGGTGCAAGATCGTTTGGCGAGCCCGGCCCCAGCGGTGAACAGGAAGGCCGCGACCTGTTGTATCGCACCGGCAAGTACACGTTGTTGCTGACACTGGCGCGGCTGGGCATGCTGCCCTTCCTGATCGTGCTGCTCACTGCCACATGGTTGTGGGGCAAACGTTACTTCGGCGCAGCGCAAGCCAATCTCGCTCTGTTCTTTCTCATCACCACACCGCCCATACTGGGCCATGCTGCGGTGGCCGCAGTGGACATTCCCTGCACTGCCCTGTGCACACTGTCGTTTTATTTTTTGTTGCGATGGCTGGAAAAACCATCATACGCGTGGAGCATTGCGGTTGGCATTGCATCCGGACTTGCCATCGGCACCAAGTTGTCTGCCATCCCTTTCATCGGCATTGCCGCGATCACATGGACCTGCATGCACTGGATCTCCAATGCAAGAAATCCTGCCGTTGCCAATCGCAAGGTATCGGTACGCGCAGCATCCAGTGCCGTGGCCACCATGCTGATTGCATTGCTGTCGGTATCATTTTGTTATGGATTCAAGTTCAAGTTTCTGGTGGACGACTCTCATCCGGTGAATGCCGCCATTGATTACATGACTGGATCGCATGGCGCGCTTCACAGTGTGCTGTATGCAGTTGCACGCCATGTGCCACTGCCTGCCGGTATGGAACGGCTGGTGTGGAGCATCAAGGCATTGCTGGATCACAACAACTATGGCCACCTGTCCTACTTCATGGGCAAGCTTGATCTTAAAGGCTGGTGGGATTTTTACATCGTTGCGATTGGTGTAAAAACACCGCTGTTATTGCTGGCGATGACGCTTGGCGGTTTTGCCTGGCTCGCATGGTCGTATACCGAAAAACTGCGAACCGGCAACGCAGCAGCAACAGACTGGATGCCACTTGCACCTGTACTTGCATTTGTGACCTTGCTGTTTTTTTGCAGTGCCTACAGTCATATCAACATCGGCTTGCGTCACGTATTCGTGTTGTATCCGTTGATGGCGTTAGCAGCCGCCGCACTGACGGTGAAATTGTGGCAATCCTTCAGCAGTGCCACTGCACATGTGGTCATGATTATCCTGTTGATGTGGCATACATCCATTCTGTGGACGAGCTTTCCCGATTATCTTGCCTACTTCAATCCGCTGGCGGGCGATCATCCTGAACACATTCTTATTGATTCTGATCTCGATTGGGGTCAGGACCTGAAACGTCTGCGTGAACGTCTGGACGACATGCATGTAAAGGACTTCGGTCTGATCTATCGCGGCACGGCCGACATCAACAGCGAACACCTGCCCGGTGTGTACATGGTGCCGCCGTTTACGCCAACCACGGGCTGGATTGCTGCCAGCCTGTATGCCAAGGCAACGGTTGGCAATGGCAAGGCCTATGCATGGCTGGACAATTACATGCCGGTTGAACGCATCGGCAAATCCATCGAACTGTACTGCATTGCGAACATCCCGCAAAAGCCGCATTCCTTCGATTGCACCTGCCTGCATCCCTGTCCGGATCAGAAATAGTCCAGCCGATGTGCTGCTGAGAAAATCAGAAGAGTGTCACTACACTCTCCTGCGAACCCATGTGACATCAATTCTGGCATATAAACCGCACCACGTAATTGGAACATTTCCCGTCGGGCTGATCCGAATTCACGCAAGCCAATCCATAAGAAGGATCAAATGCTTCAAGCCTGTCATTGGGCGCGGTAAAAATTACCGTGTTGAAAATGGGTCCATAGAGTGGCACTGGTGGAAAACCGGCCTGCCCAATAATGCCCCATGATTCAACGTCGGTTTCCGCCTGCATTTCGGTGGGCGACGAACATAGATTTGCATAGCCTGGATCGGTACGACGCTCATAGTCACCATTTTTATTCGGTGTATCATTGTTGATCCAGTCCGTCCATTTGCCATTGCACATGTAACGAAGTTTCCAATCGTGACACTGACCGCTGCTCTGCTGATTGTTGCGGCACTCAAGTCCGTCGCGCAAGTTGAAGGTATGCAGATTGTCAGGAAGGTCTGTCGTAATAACATCACTGCTATCGACCGCATGAGCCTGCAGTATGACCGGACTCTCACAAGTGCTGTAAATGCCATAGAACTGATCTGCCTCATCCGACAGCAATTCCCAGTCACCCGATCCGCTGGCTCGATCATGATTCATCCATCGATAGTCGCTGTATGGATCGTCAGGCTTCATTGCTGCCGGTGGAGCCTCGACTTCATTAATGACGAAATTGATGGAAGGCATCACCACAGAACCAAAAACCAGACCAGCGCCAATGATCGAATTCACTTCTGGATTGCCGCCTATCGAATGACATTGCCCGTTGCAGCCATTGGCCGTCGCATTCTGTATTGGTTGACCGCCTGCATAGTGATAACGCTGGTTGAAAACATCGTGCCCGTCATTGATCAGGCCAAATGTCTGCAATGCACCAACAATTTCCGGGGACGCAATGTAAGCGCCTGCCGCGTGACACTGGGTACAGAACGTCTCTGATTTCCAAACCGTTCCCGCATTGCTGTCCGTTGGTGATAGCGGATTGATATTCACCTCGGGATACGCAGCATTCTCACCGGTATCCTTCATGTCAAAGAAGCAGGTAGCGCCGTTTCTGCGATTGTGAACAATCATTTCACCACCGACTGCGCGGCCGGGATTGTTGTTTTGCTCCACCCAGCGGCAGGCAAACACGGCATCGACGGAATCGTTAATCACGCGATGTGCCACATAGTCATTGGATTGACTGAAATCCAGACCCTGGTCAGGTACACTTGACGGATGGCGGAAATTGATATCCTTGCAGCCAAATTGCGGAATCTTGCTGATGCCCAGATCCTTTTTGCAGGCGTTTACATAGTCAGAAAACGCATCTGCATGAGCAGACAGTGTATACATGCCGAGCAAAGGCGTTGCCAGCGTAATCAACAATGACAACCACAGACGAAATATTTTCATGATGGCACTCCCCAAGTGACTTTCTGTTCGCAGGCAACGGCCAGATGGCGCGCGGACAATGAATGTCCGGACTGCTTGCCGAATTCATATTGTTTCAGCGAGAGCAAGCCGGTTGCCAATGACGCTTATCGGTCTGATGAGCCGATTTGATGTGCAGCAAACAGGACACGCTTTCTGAGCCGTTGCGGAGCGGACAATAGCAATTAAGGACAATGTGTATTGTTCGGATTTTCTGCTTTCTTGTTAGGAATTTGTTAGCTATCCGCCAATCAAGTGCCGGAATTCGGAACTGCTGTCTTGCAAACCTTTGTATCGCAATCCGTTTCATCCGCTGACGCTCACAGCCGTTGGAGTGGATCAGCACTTACCCTGGCGCATCGTGGACACAAGGAGTCAGGCGGCAAACAGTGCCCACCTGACAGTTCTGATCAGCCACAAAAAAGTTGTTACAAATCCGCCAACAACTTTGCCGCATGCCGTTTGTCATGCACGCGTAACTCGGCAATCAGCTTCTCGAGATTGCGATTGAGCGTTGACAATGCAGCATCAGGCAACTGCGACAGCGCCTGCGGCAACACGCCTTCAGCCGGACCCGGCGCCTGCTTGAGTATCTTGGTGCCACGCTTGGCCAGCGTCAGACCCACTCGACGTTGATCGTCCTTCATGCGCATCTTCGTCACATAGCCGCTGCCCACCAGCGTTTCCACCAGCTGACTGCAGGTGGACTGATGAATGGACAACTTTTCCGCCAGTGCCGACACACCTATTCCGGGTGCAGCGTCGATTTCGCGGATCACCCACAACTGCGAACCGGAAATGCCGCAGCTCTCTTCCACATCACGAAAATGCTGCCGCACATTGCCGTAGATCAAACGGAATTGCTTGAGCACCGCCACCGTCAGCGATTCGTGACCACGTGCCTTTGCGGATTTTTTTGATACGGTCTTTGCAGATGGTTTGCGTTTCATGAACTCTATCCGGATGTACAGCAAGGCACGATTGTCTCTTGAAGGCAGCAGTAAAAACAAGATCAGCGGAAGAATCTGCTGACAATATTTTCAGCCCTGTTTCATTTTTCCTGACTGGATTCCCGCGCGAGCAGGGCTTTGAAGATGCCGATATGCTCAGTCACCATGCTCAATCGCTGTGCGTCGTCAAATTCATCCCAATGCGCAACGCACCAGCGATCAATGGATTCCAGCAATCCCATGGTGCAATCAATAATCAAGGTCGGCGGCAGATCAGTCCGGACAATGCCGAGCTCCTGCCCTTTGGCAATAATCACTCCCACCCAGCGGCGTGATGCTTCGAAGATGCGGCCTGTCGCGGGATGCTGTTCGCCGCGCAAACGATAGAACATTCTTCCCAGCTTTACATACCAGGTATTCTTGTTCATCAGCACCACCGCGCGGCGATACAACTCTTCAAATTCACTCCAGTATGTCTCCACTGTCAATTTGGCCGGATCAAGACCACCGATTTCCTTGAACAGGAATGCAATGGAACGCTCCAGCAATGTCGTGAACAAATCCGCCTTATCATCAAAATAATAGTAAAGCGAACTCTTGCTCATGCCGGAACGGCTGATGATGCGATTGAGTGACGCCGCGTCATAACCCTTGGCGCTGAATTCTTCAGCGGCAATGTCAAACAACCGTTGCTGACGTTTGGAATCAAGATTTTCGAGTCGATCGCGGCTCATCACATTGACCATATCGGATATCCATGCTACAAATTATATCGTGGACCACCCGGTCCACATCAGGAGTACACACAGTTTTTCCAGTCTTTGGCACATGGCACTGGTAGAACCGTGGGTGCATTAACCAATTGGAGTACGTTGATGAATCATTGCCGCTTCAAACGCGCGTCCAACCTTGCGTGCTCGCATGCAAGTATTGCAGTGGTGTTCGCCGTGCTGATCACCACCGCGCGGACAATGGCCGCACCGGCGGCAGATGCAGGCGCCCTGTTGAAAGCAGCGTTTGACAACTGGCGTGCAAACAGCTCGCAGACCACAATGACCATGACAGTGCATCGTCCTGAGTGGGAGCGCCACATGAGCATGCTGGCCTGCACGCGCAGCGAGGACAAGGCGCTGGTGCGTTTTATTGCTCCACCCAAAGATGCCGGTAACGCCACGCTGAAACTCGGCGCGCAGATGTGGGTTTACAATCCCAAGTTGAATCAGGTCATCAAGTTGCCAGCATCCATGATTGCGCAACCATGGATGGGTTCGGATTTTTCATACAACGATCTTGCAAAGGCTGATGATGTGCTTACGGAATATACCCATCACATTGTTGCCTCCACACATGCCGATGGTCATACCGTATTCGACATTGAAGCCATTCCCAAACCGGGCGCGCCGGTAGTTTGGGGAAAACAGGTACTGAAAGTGCGTGATGATGGAGTGTTGCTGCAACAGGAATTTTATGATCAGGACATGAAGCTGGTCCGCACCATGAACACCGACAAGGTTGCAATACTGGGTGGACGCGACTACCCCGTTGTTATCACCATGCATCCCGCCGAAAACGAGAACAATTGGACGCGCATCGAAACGACGCAAGGCAAGTTCAACATTTCCCTGCCGGATTACCTGTTCACCCAGTCCAATCTGGAAAACCCGCGTGATCGCTGAACAGGACATCACCAGATGCTGATCACATTGGCGTGGCGAAACCTGTGGCGTCATCCCTCACGCACCTGGTTAAGCATCGCCAGCATGGCGTTGACCGCCGCATTGCTGGTGTTCATGTTGTCGTTTCAACTGGGCATGTATGACACGCTCAGGAGCGGCGCCCTGAAATTGCTGGATGGCTTTGCGCAAGTGCAGCCGCCCGGCTATATCGATGATCCCGATGTGCGCAAAGTCATTCACTCTCCACAGCAGCTTGTGTCATCACTCAATCACATCGACGGAATGATTGCAGCACCACGTACTTCATCCTATGTGATCCTGGCCCATGATCAATTGAGTTATGGCGCGCTGCTTGAAGGTGTTGATGCATCGCGCGAACCCCGGATCACCACGCTTGCCGCCACGATTCATTCAGGCCGTTATCTGAACGCGCAAGACTCGCAAAGCATCATCATGGGCCGGACGCTGGCCCGCAATCTCAAATTGTCTGTGGGCGACAAGGTGACATTGCTGGGTTCTGCCGCGGATGGCTCCATTGCAGCGGACTCGCTGACACTTATCGGCATCTTTGACACCGGCGTGATAGAAGTCGATCGCCAGCTTGCACAAATGCCGCTGGCGCGTTTCCAGGAAACATTTGCGATGAACCGCGATGTCAACATCATCGCAATCGGTGGCGGCAGTCTGCATGCTGTTGATCAGCAGCTGCCGCGCATCGACAAGATCGCCGAAAACAGCAAACTCGTCCTGCATAACTGGACAGTCTTGCGCCCTGATGTGCATCAGGCCATCACGCTGGATTTTTCAACCGCACTGCTGTGGTACGCCGCCATGGTGTTGATCGTGACCTTCATATTGCTCAACACCCTGTTGATGTCAGTGTTCGAACGTCAGCGTGAATTCGGCATCCTGCTGGCCATTGGCATGCAGGCACGGCAAACCGGAATCATGATCTGGCTGGAACTGCTGCTGCTTGCGGCACTGGGCAATATCATCGGCATTCTGCTGGGCGGCAGCGCAACGCTGTGGTTGCAATATCAGGGCATCTCGCTGGGAAAGTTCTCCGGACTGTTTGCACAATGGGGTCTGCCTGATCGCATTCACCCGCAACTCAGCATGACCAGCGCCGTTTCCGGACCGCTTGTGATGATCATCTTGATCGGCATTGCCGGCCTCATTCCCTACTACCATTTGCGTCGTGTAACACCGCTGACGGCAATGCAATCCATATGATCGAGTCGCTGGTATTGATCGTCCCTCTGGCATGGCGCAACCTGTTGCGCAATCGCCGCCGCTCACTCATTACGTTCATCGTCGTGATCATTGGCATGTATTCGATACTGTTTTTCAATTCACTGCTGAACGCATGGGCACAATCAACACGCAATGCGACGCTGGACCTGATGACCGGCAGTGCTCAGATTCATGCACGGGGTTATCTCAACGATCCCACCATTGCGCATGTCATGCCGTTTCCCGGTACGACACTGCAGCATATATTGTCGGCGCCCGGCGTTACATGGGCCGCACGTGTTCGCGTGCCTGCAATAGTGCAAAGCGAGTACAAGCTGCTGCCGGTCACCCTGACGGGCGTCATGCCGGCACAGGAGATGAAAATATCCACTATTCCGCATGCAATTGTTGAAGGACAGTATCTTGCCAATCCATCGGATAACGGCATCATCATCGGCAGGCATCTTGCGCAACGGCTGAAAACCCGCGTCGGCAAACATGTCATTGTGATGAGTCAGTCAAGAGATGGCGCCAACCAGGAACAGAGTTATACCGTTGAAGGCCTGTTTGCAGGCAACAAAGCAGCGGAGGATGATTTCATTTTCACCGGTCTTGCAACCGCGCAGCACATGCTGAACCTGGGCGGCAACATCTCGGAAATCAGTTTCAAATCAAGTGACGCCCAGCTGCCCTCGGTCATCGCCACGCTCCAGAAAGCCGATCCTTCACTGGATGTGCGTTCATGGCAATCACTGTCGCCTTTTACCGCCGCCACGGATCAATTCATGCACGGTTTCACGCTCATCTGGTCGATCATCATGTTTGTGCTCATGGCGATCGGCATCGTTAACACGCAATTGATGACGGTTATTGAACGGGTGCGCGAATTCGGTTTGTTGCGTGCCATCGGCATGAAACCTGCGTTGATACTGCTGCAAGTGATTGTCGAATCCTGCCTGCTGACTGGCGCCGGTGTCATTGCTGGCGCGGCGGGTTGTGTTGTTACCATCCAGCAACTGCACAACGGCATTGATCTGTCTTTTCTGGCGCGCGGTGCAGAATTCTTTGGTGCAGGCCATGTGCTGTACCTGCATGTCATTTTTCAACAGGTGCTGGTGTTCACCCTTCTTGTGTGGTCGTTCGGCGTATTGGTCACACTGTGGCCTGCCGTTAAAGCAGCACATGCCAACCCCGTAGAGGCCATGAATCATGCGGCGTGATCAAAATGCAGATGGCGCATCCATCATTGTTTCCTGCCGTGATATCAGCAAGACGTATCCGGGCGCTGTTCCGGTGCGCGCACTCAACGGTGTTGATATTTCCATTCGACGTGGTGACTTCGCCAGTCTCGCCGGGCCTTCAGGTTCAGGCAAGACCACGTTGCTCAACATGATTGGCGGACTGGATCGTCCCAGCAATGGCCATGTGCTCATAGACAATGATGATCTTGTTCAATTGAACAACAATGAGTTAACCGGTCTGCGCCTGCACAAGATCGGTTTTGTATTTCAGGCATACAACCTTATCCCGGTATTATCCGCGCTGGAAAATGTCGAATTCATTTTGCGATTGCAGAATGTTCCCGCCCGGCAACGTCGTGAACGGTCCATGAAAGCGCTGGCGGATGTGGGACTGTCCGGCATGGAAGCGCGGCGGCCCGGTCATCTATCCGGTGGACAGCAACAACGCGTTGCCGTGGCACGTGCGCTGGTGGCGCGGCCAGCCATTGTACTGGCCGATGAACCCACCGCCAATCTGGATTCAAAGAGCGCCGAAGAACTCATTGACCTGATGGATCAATTGAATCAGACCGCCGGCATGACCTTTCTGATTGGTACGCACGACCCCAGAGTGATCAACCGCACACGCAGGCACATTGCCATGACCGATGGCAGGATCACTGCCGATGAATACAGGCACTGAAGCAATGCGCATTGCAACTTCATTGTTGCTCGTCGCGTTATCCGGGCTGAGTATCCACTGTTCTGCGGCTGACATTCACGGAAGAATCGCGCTCATGGACATGGCCAGCTTTGCAAAGCAGGACAGTCTTGATGCCTCCCTGGGCTATCGCAATCGTGATGATCTGCCCGGCGACTTGCGACTGACATGGTCGCCGCAGTGGCAGGGCCTTGATATTGATACTGCCTATCAATTGAGTTCCGATATCGGTCCATCACATGCGCTGCTGGAAAAAGAAAGTGCTTATCTTCCCGCGCCGCAACCAACGACGCTGATCGATATGGAACACACACTGGTGGATCGCAACAATGTGTACATCACACACAAGATTGACCGGCTGTCTTTCGGATATTCAACACCACACTATGTTTTAAGGATCGGCCGGCAGGCGTTGACCTGGGGCAGCGGCATGGTGTTTCATCCGATGGACTTGATTGACCCATTCTCGCCAACCGCCATTGATACTGAATACAAGCCCGGTGTGGACATGGCTTATCTGCAACGGCTGTTCGCTGATGGATCAGACCTGCAACTGGTTGCCACGCCACGCGCCGGTAAAAATCACGGCGCCATAAGCAGCGACTCAAGCACGATTGCAATGCACTATCACCTGCCGATTCATGAGATCAATCTGAACTGGTTGCTGGCAAGAGACTATCAGGACTGGACCGCGGGTGTGGGAATCAATGGTGCGTGGAGCGGATCATCCTGGAATATCGAAGTTGTACCCACACTGGATTCACGACATGACATCAGGACTTCGTTGTTGATGAACATCAGTGCCGGCACGACCCTGCTCAATCGCAACACTACGGCGTTCGCAGAATACTTTCACAATGGCTTCGGCACCAACAAGGGAACGTCGTTGGACATGTTCCCGGCGGATTTGCAGGAACGACTGGCCAGAAATCAGTTGTTCAATGTCTCGCGCAATTATCTTGCCGCCGGCGGCAGCATGGAATGGACGCCACTGATCACCTGTTCGCTGACGACAATTGTCAATCTTGATGATGACAGTTTTTTTGTTGCCGGCGAACTCAACTGGTCGTTGAGTGACAACGCAACACTGTACACCGGATTGCAATTGCCTGCGGGCGGCAAAGATACCGAGTACGGCGGATTGCCGGTGATTGATCACTCAGCACCTTATTCTTCATCACCAACATCCGTGTATGTTCAACTGCGGCAGCACTTCTGAAGTGCGGATGATTATCGCTATCAGACATTCACCCGCATATTGTCAATCAAACGTGCACGTCCCAATCGTGCAGCGGTAAGCACCACCAATTCTCTCGCGCGTTCATCGGGTAATTGCAGTGTATTGGCGTTGCGAATGGATACGTAATCCGGTTTGAATCCAGCTTGCAGCAATTGCTCATTGGCAGCGCTTTCAAGTCCGGCATAGTCACGGTTACCCGATGCGATCTGACTCGCCACCAAAGCCAGCACTTCATGAATCTTCGGCGCCAGTTGACGTTGCTGTGCATCGAGATAACGATTGCGCGAACTCATGGCCAGACCATCCCGCTCGCGCACGGTGGGAATACCGATGACTTCCATCGGCAGGCACAGATCCACCGTCATGCGCTTGATGATATGCAGTTGCTGGAAGTCCTTTTCACCGAACACAGCGACATCGGGCAATACAATGTTGAACAATTTTGCCACCACGGTAGCTACACCGGCAAAATGACCGGGACGGAATGCGCCGCACAGGATGTCCGACACTTCGGGCACGTTCACAATGGTGTGATGCTGCATGCCTTCGGGATACATGTCTTCCACACCGGGCGCAAACAGCAAATCGGCACGGTATTGTTCAAGCAATGCACGATCTTCCACTGGTGTGCGCGGATAACGTGCAAAGTCTTCATTGGGACCAAATTGCAGTGGATTGACAAAGACGCTGACGACCACGCGATCCGCATGTTTGCGTGCATGATTCACCAGTGTGGCATGACCCGCATGCAGATTGCCCATGGTGGGCACCAGTGCAATACGCAATCCTTCACGACGCCATTCAAAAATGCGCCGGCGTATGTCACTTGGTTTTGCCAGGGTCTCGATGCTCAATGGTATGACTCGGTGATGAGGGAAGGGATTTGCCCAACGGCAGGAAGCAATGTTCCGGCGCAGGATAACTGCCATTGCGCACAGCAGTTACATAGTTCCTGATTGCTGCAAGCGGACTGTCCACGCCGGCCATGAAATTTTTTGCAAACTTCGGTTTGGGTCCGCTGGTGATGTCCAGCACATCGTACAACACCAGTATTTGTCCATCGGTATCCGGTCCCGCACCGATGCCAATCACCGGCACATGCAAGTCCGCGGTAATTTGCGCACCCAGCGCCGCAGGAATGCATTCCAGCAACACCACATCTGCGCCCGCAGATTCAAGCAACTTGGCATCGTGACGCATCTGTTCTGCAGCATGATCATCGCGCCCCTGCACACGAAAGCCACCAGCCTTGTGCACCGATTGCGGTTTCAATCCAAGATGCGCACATACGGCGATATCATGATTGGCGAGAAACTCCACAATATCGGCCTGCGATGCACCGCCTTCCAGCTTGACCATTTTTGCGCCGCCTTCCTGCATCAGGCGCACCGCATTGTTCAATGCCTGCTCGCGCGAGGCATAGGTCATGAAAGGCATGTCCGCCATCAGGAAGGGACGATACAAACCGCGGCTGACCGCCTTGCAGTGATAAATGACATCTTCAAGTGTCACCGGCACCGTGGTGGAATGCCCCTGAATCACCATGCCCAGTGAATCACCCACCAGCACCACATCCACATCAGCTTCATCCACCAGCGCAGCGAACGATGCATCATAAGCAGTGATGCAGGCGATCTTCTGGCCTTCCGCCTTCATCTTGTTCAGCACGCTGATATTCACCGGCGGCCGTTGCGCGTAACGTTCTTGCAAGTGTGTATACATAGTTGGCCGGTTAAACCTGTGTCAAGCCGATGCGCACCTTAATTGTATATTCCGGAATTGGCAACAGAGGCATGGATTCTCAACAGCCTGCCAGAGACATTGAGGGTGTTTGCACTATCAACGTCACTCAATCAACCGGCCGCAAACCGCTCATTCCCAACTGTGCCGCCAGTTTCCCAGCCGATCCATATCCCGGAATGAGTAGTGCGGGCGCAATTTCCGCCAGCGGCACCATGACAAAATGGCGTTTGTGCATTTCCGGATGCGGCAGTTGCAACGCAGCCTCGTCACTGTGCAGATCACCATACATCAGCATGTCGAGATCAATCACTCTCGCGCCCCAGCGTTGCGTGGGCGGCACACGGCCCATGCGCTTTTCAATGGATTGCAATTCATCCAGCAACTCCTTCGCCTTAAGTTGTGTGAGCATGCCCACCACTGCATTGATGAACTCTGGCTGATCCTGCGGACCCAGTGGCGCCGATTGATACAACGATGACTGCAACAACACGCGGCTACCGGTAATGGCTTGCAGTTGCGTGATGGCGTGCCTGACCTGCCTGACCGGGTCATCAAGATTGCTGCCCAGTGCAATATACGCCGGCGTCCATGTTTGATTTGTTACAGGCGGCATATAAACTTAGAGATCGTTAACGGGATCCTTGGAAATTGAATCTTACCAATAAGATATCAAATCTCAGCCCCGTCATTTGACTTCAGCGTGACGCGTTCATTTAAAAGTCACACAACGCGCTTGCGACGTGAACGCCGGCGGCGTTTTCTTGCCGGTGCTGCCTCGGACTTTACATCCGCAACCAGTCCTTCCACCGTGGCGATGCGCTGTTCATTCGACATGCTTTGCAGCTCAGTCCACCAGTTGGCAATCTCCTGCGGCACTTCGCCGGCCGCAGCACGCAACAGCAGAAAATCATACGCCGCACGAAAACGCGGATGATCCAGCAAACGCAGACTGCGCCGCCCGCTGCGATATTCAAACCGTGATTGCAATGCCAGCACTTCACGCGTGGTCATGCTGAAACGCTTGGGCACCGCAACGCGCCGCACGGTACGCGAACACACGATGTCGAATGTTTCCTGAATGGCGCCGAAGTCCAGTTGCCCGTCACCGCTTTGAACACGATGATGCTTCATGGATTGCTGACGTACGGCAGGCCACAGCAGCACCGCGAACAAAAACGCAGGCGTCACCGACTTGTCTTCACGCACACGCGCATCCGTATTGGCCAGTCCCTGCTCAACCAGATGCAACGCTGCTTCATCACCGCTCTTCAACACTTCCTGAAGATCGGCGAACAAATGCTCCAGCAAACCGAATTCGCGCAGCAACTTGAAGCTCTGCAGGCCACTGCCGGCCAGAAACAGTTTATTCACTTCATCAAACAATCGTGCCGCAGGAACGCTGTCGAGCATGAACGCCAGCCGCCCAATGGGTTCGGCGGTGTCCGCTTCAATGGAAAAATCCAGCTTGGCCGCAAAACGCACTGCACGCAGCATGCGCACCGGATCTTCACGATAACGTGTTTCAGGATCGCCGATCAGTTTCAGCACGCGCTGCTGTGCATCGGCAACGCCATCGGCATAGTCCCATATCGAGTAATCTTCAATGTTGTAGTACAGCGCATTGGCGGTAAAGTCACGACGCCAGATATCTTCATCAATGGTGCCGTACAGATTGTCGCGCAGGATGCGGCCGTGATTGTCGAGCACGCGCCGTCCGTCTTCATCAACGCTGTTGTCTTCATCAACCACCGTGTGCGATGCACGGAAGGTGGCCACTTCAATGATCTCCGGCCCGACACGCACATGGGCGAGATGAAAACGGCGACCGATCAAACGGCAACTGCGGAACAATTCGCGCACCTGTTCGGGATGCGCATTGGTCACCACATCAAAATCCTTTGGTTGACGGCCCAGCAGCAGATCGCGCACCGCACCACCCACCAGAAAGGCCTGATAGCCCGCATCTTTCAGGCGATACAACACTTTGAGCGCACCGGGCGAAATGGCGCGCCGTGAAATGGGATGCGAATCGCGGGGAATGATCACCGGCCCCGGCTGTTTCGGTTGCGAATTGTCAGTATTGGTGCGACTCAATGAGGTTCCGCTTGAGCAAATCAATTGGCCCCGTATACTAGCGCATCTTCGCTCCGGCCGCGCTGTTGAACCAGTGTCATGACTGGAAAAGCATTTTGAGCGTCACGAGCGAAGTCAATTGGCACACAACCGGCGCGCAGCAACCGGAATGTATATGTAAATACATGAGGATTGCCAGCACCGTATGAGTGTCAAGTTGCGAGCGCAGTAGCTCCAAATGCCCATTCAAAGGCTCCCATCGTCTAGTGGCCTAGGACACAGCCCTCTCAAGGCTGGTACGCGGGTTCGAGTCCCGCTGGGAGCGCCAGCATGATTCGTATACGCTACTCAAGCAACGTTCCGTAGCGGTTCTATCTTCGGTCGGCGTTTTTTCTCTGCATGCCACAAGTCATACGATACTTGCATGCGCAACCATGATTCTGCAGAACCACCCAACATTGCCGCAAGTCGAATGGCAAGCTCGGCACTCACAGCCGCACGTCCATTGACAACGCGTGAAAGCGCAACACGAGAAATGCCCATTCGCTTCGCAAATTCCGTAATGGTCAGGCCGCTGCTCAACACCGTGTCCTGAAGAACTTCACCAGGATGCGGTGGATTATGCATACGACTCATAAAATTGATCCTCAATGATAATCTTGATAGTCAACAAGTTCGGCATCGCCGCCATTAAAACGGAACGTCAGACGCCAGTTCTCATCCACCCAGACAGCCCAAAATGTCCCTGCAATGGTCCTTTAAGCGCATGCAGTCGCCAGCCTGGAATATTCATGTCCTCTGGAATTCTTGAGGCATCCAATCTGCCCAGCTGTAAACGCAATCGTTTCGCATGTTTAGGCTGAATTCCTGATTTCGACCCGGACCTGAAGAACCGCTCCACACCGGCATGCTTGAAGGTCCTGATCATACGGCGTATAGCATAGCGATACAGCACCGACGGAGTCAACAATGCCCAGACGTTGATCTGGTCTATGTGAAATAGTGGCCAGACACTCCATCAAACTGTGAAGTAAAACTCAGGGCATTGCTGAAGTACTCCTTAACTTCAGCAATGTCCCGATATCTCCAGTGCACCTAATCGCCGACTACATGCCCGTCCACGCTGAACACCAGCCGCCAGTCTTCACCTGCTTGCCGGGGAATATGGAGCACGTACCTTGAGCGGCTTTTCTGTCGCCGGTGTACAGGGCACAGGTCGCGCACTTGCTGCCAGGCTTGGCGTCCTTCGACTTCTTCACATCGGACACATAGTGCAATGCCTTGGCAGTGGGATCATCTTCCGATACCAGCGGTGTATCGGCTGCCTTGCTTTCACTCGTTATAACGGATGTAGCCAGTGCGCCATACATCAAAGACTTCAACAGCGTACGGCGATGCGGATTCGACAGTTTGTTCATTGAGTCCTCCTGTAAAGGATAGCGAGTGATGACAGGGTGCATTCGCAAATTACAACAGACCAATTAAATGCCTGCGCAGCGATTTTGGCAAGTGGTTTGAGTACGTAGCGAGTGAGGCATATTACCAACAGCAGTGTGCATGCCATTGCTGATCACTGGCTTGACACATCGCTGGCATGATTACGCGATTGTCACAATTTCACATGAACCTGATATCACCACAATATTTACAATATCCTTCATCGCGTTACATTAGTGGAAGTATCACTATTGCACGAATAGTCGATTGACGAAACAACTGGAAGTTGAATCGCTGATATTGATGGATACGGTTTTGTTCATCGCAAATGCCGCCAGCGCAGTGGCCAGCATGTTCTTTAACCCGTCTGCGGTTACGCCATTCTGACCTACTGTGATTTGATAGTACTTTGGTGTTGAAGCATTGGTGCATGAGTTATTGTCGTTATCTACCGTCAAAACCACGCTACCATCCGCTTGCGGGTAGACACGAGTGATGTGTACAGGACTTACCCACACATCCGCCGCTCGCGCGGACTGCGAAATCCCGATTACAAACATAGCCGAGGAAAGGAAAAGAAAAATAGAGCGAAACTTCATACCGTCATACCTCTAATTCGCAAGAAACTCCTCTCAATTCCATGTTCGCACGTAAGCCACGGTACAGGTGCTCTGCGAAGGGTCCAGCCGAAGTTGAAATTGTATATTGTTAGCCATTGCATATAGATACGTTGCGTACATTTCCTTGAAATGAGGATTCGTGCCCAACAACTGAATGTAATAACCCGATACCAAGGTGCATCCTGGATTTGACCCGGTGGGTGGCATGAATAGCACTCCGTTTGAATTGACGATAGCGGATTGCACTACATCTTTCCCCACACCGGTGCAATAACCGTCGCTCGTACAAGCGGCATATGTGGCCGTGCTGAATGCAAACAATGCCATAGCTGCAGTGAATATAATTCGTGTCTTCATTTTCGATTCTCCTTACAGTAGGAATGGTGCCGGATTGCTTACCGAGAGTCATATTGCCCGCACAAACATGCATTTCGAATACAGCATACATAGCATTTCTGTCACCTCTTTCTCCCCTTGCAGAAGAGGGACTAAGAGTGAGCAATCAATAAAAGCCGGGTAGAGCAGAAGTCAACTCTGCGGATGTCCTTTTTACGCCTCCTCCTCCATGTTTATTGATTTGGAACCCAAGTTAATGCATGTCCTTTTTAATGTGATCAATGAATAACTGTGTATTAGCAGAAAATAAATCTGTCCCCAATGGTTCCAATCTATACTGTTCCTAGCTCTCTAATTGGGCCTTTTTAGTAATATACTGTTTAAATAAACGAAGACTCCTCATATAGAGACCAAATTGTTAGCTATTAAGGTGGACACAATGTTTCGACATTTTAGCGTTCCTCGAATTACCTGGGCCGGACTAGTGTTAGCGATTGCGATCGGCCTGCTGTCATATTATACGCATCCAAATGGCTTCGACTTTTCATTCGGATCTCCAGATCCTTGTTCGCTCGGAGCACATTCATTTTCCATTGTCTTCCATCTACTCATAGTTTGCACAATTGTCCTACTTATTTTGCGCACCCTACTTTTTGCAATCGGGTGCTTAATCTCACAGTATAGCTACGCGCCAGAACAAAATGTAAGGGCGCGAATAGTTTCGAATATCAAGTCTTCATTGTCTGGAATCATTTTGCTTATTTTGGCGGCCCTCACTGCTCCTGTGTTTGAATACGTTCTTCCACTTAAGCCTGATCCAAGATGCCAATCGAATCATTTCTTCCGTGCTGAAACACAGGGCAACAAAGATTAGATTCTGAATCGCCCCGGATATCGTGGAGGCTGGTTGGTTTAAGTACACAGTAGCAGTTCATTGTTTGTCTTGAGCTGCTGCCAATAGTTTGCCTCAGCTTCAGCCGGCGGTATATAGCCAATGGGTTCAAGTAGCCGCTGATGATTGACGCGGAAATGGGGACATTCTGAGTTTAATTGAACGATTCGTCCATCCTGATCTTGCGTGGACGTCCCACTGAATTTAACGAACTGCCCAGCCCCAATTGGTCAGCAGTACCTTTGGTCCATGCTAGCGACCCAAATGGTTGCTGTCGGCGGATGCATGTCTTGAAGCGATCGTGCTCGTGGGTGGTGATGGGCTGGTTCACGTATTCAACCCATTGATCGGGTAGCTCTAATGGCGGTGGCGTAAGAACAATATGCGAATTTGCAGTGGCTCGCCAGTGCAAACTGCCCCAGCGCCATTCCTCTGCACGTTCTGCCAGATTGGCAGTCAATGCGTTACGTTCTACATAGCGCATCACGGTCAACAAGTGGGTGTCATCTTGAACGGGAAATGCCTTGAACCGTCCCTGCCATACACGTCCACTTGTTCGATATTGCTTATGGTACTGCCGAACGTGACTGGTTAGCAGCCACTGCATCCATTTGCCCAGTGCATCATTCTGTGCGGGCCGAACGAGCAGATGAAAATGGTTTGGCATCAGGCATAGTGCAATCACGTCCATCGCGACGCGGTTTTGTGCTTCTGAAATTAAAGCTACAAACTGCGCATAATCCCGCTCAGAATGAAATACGACTGAACGATTATTACCCCGATTGAGAACGTGATAATACATTCCGCCGACGACGGCGCGTACTGTCCTTGGCATTTTCTTTCCCTCCAAATCCTTTCGTCCTTGATGATCGCCAGTGTATCCAACGCAGCTTGCTTTGCGTCGTTTCCGTTACTATGGTTTCACTTCAATATTCAGAATGTCCCCATTTCCCCGTTGTCCCCATTTCCCTTCGCTGGTTTCACTTCAATATTCAGAATGTCCCCATTTCCCTTCACCATAGCATTTCTGTCACCTCTTTCTCCCCTTGCAGAAGAGGGATTAAGAGTGAGCAATCAATAAAAGCCGGATGGAGCAGAAGTCAACTCTGCGGATGTCCTTTTTACGCCTCCTCCTCCATGTTTATTGATTTGGAACCCAAGTTAATGCATGTCCTTTTTAATGTGATCAATGAATAATTGTGTATTAGCAGAAAATAAATCTGTCCCCAATGGTTCATGATCGAACGAGGTACTGCCCAGATGGATTTGGCGTTTGCGAGCGATGGTCATGGTGGCGGAGGATAAATTTGAAAATGGCAAAAGTCAATTTTGTGGATGTCCCATTTAGTCCTCCTTCTGGCAGCTGTTATAAAGGGGAGGATTACCATATGTCGTTGCATTTCTTCATCATCACAACTCTGCGTTCCCAATAGTTAATCTGTTCATCGTTGATTTTCTCGATTGTTGGGCTTCGCAGATTCAGGCCACCAACCTGCCGCGCTATGCTTAATGACTTTGTCCTTCTAAATCTTCCCTTTAGTAATCCTCAACGTATATTGCGCGTCACGCGCACTCTGAGCACTCGCCAATAGATCAAAAATTCCTGGCTTATTAATAAGCACATCATGCCCATATTTAATCCAATATTCTGCTAAAGAGGAAAAATGATTTCGCAACTTATTTTCAGTTCCAATTTCGATGTCATTTTCCAATTCTTCGTATTGACCATCACCGGCGAGGTACAGAAGGTCTTCAATCCAGAACAATTCTCCTACATTTGAGTATTCTGATCCCGGGCCGAATGTGCAACATGACGAAGGTCTGCTTCCTGCTTTAAGATCAATCCACACCGCCCCAGAGCTATATGTCATTCCCATCGGATTTTTATCAACAATATGGAATCCATATTTGCTAACCAAAAATCCAAATTTGTCCTTAAGAATATTCAGAATCCCCATATGCCCCTCAGACGGCGGCGTGATTTCAACGACGATATCAAAAATTCTTCTGCTTAATTCAAATAACATACCAAAACGTTGAATACCTCCATCTCGCTTTTGAATCTTATTCTCCAACAGGTCTAATAAATCACGTTCCTCGCACACCCTGAGCGGGAAATCAACTCGCGTATCTTTTGCAAGGGCTCTAAGAGCAAGCGAACGCCAATGAGTCGCAGCCTCAAATACTTCATTAGCTTCCGGAAATGAGTATCGCTCAGATTCCAACTGACGTAACTGGATATCTAAGTCTCGAATATGATCTTCAAGCATAACAAACAGAATATGATCTAATCACTTACGTTTACAACCCCTTTTTGACCAGAACTGGTCTCATAATGTATATGAGCAGATTCAGTATGGGTGCTATTGAAACCTTCAGGATGCGCAGGGTCTGCTCGGACAATCTTTCCGCCCGACTCCTGAATCATTCTTTCCGCTTCCGCCCGGGTCGGTACCTTACCATTTAATGTTTCATGATCACCTGCCATTTCTAGTTCTCTTACCGCTTTTTTGTAACTTTGTGAGCCTGAATATCCCCAGCTAGTCATAACCGGCGCGAGAACCGCCACTGCTCCACTTGGATCAAATCCTTTATTAATTAAATCCTGGTATTCTTTTATGTAGCCATTATATAAATCAAGCGCTTGTTGATCTGATAATTTTGTGGAATCAACTTTATTGCCGTCCACAACCAATTGATTATTTCTGAGGAAATTTCTGGCATCTTTTATTTGATCAGCTTTGGTTTCATAGAATCCCAAAGTATGCCAAATACACCAGCCCCAATGGTGCTCACCGTCAACTTCGCACTTCCCACTCGGATCCGTTTTATCCATCGGATCATTACCAACATACGTATAGAGGTCGACATCATCCCGATATCCAATCGGATCGGTCTGCATGAACCGTCCCAGCACTGGATTGTAGAATCGTGCCTTGTAGTAATCCAATCCCAACTCCGGTATCCATGCCTGGCCGGTGTATTGAAAGCGTCCGATATTGTTGGTGGCGGGCTTGCCGTATTCGTCATAGGTGTTGATATTCAGTTTGTTGCCCAGCGCATCGGCCACCGACACAATCGACCCTTGCTGATCCACCTGCAGGCTGCGCCGCGAGCTGGAAGAAACTGTCGCCCCTTCGTACCAGATCAGCGGATCATCAACCGCAGGACCATGCACATAGCGGCGCAGCAAGTTACCGGCACCATCGTATTCGGCAATTAGTTCGTCACCGTCATACAGGAATTGCGTGGTGTTGCTGCCACTCGTGACTTGGAACAGCCGTCCCAGTGGATCATAGGTCAGCGTCGCGGCGTGCTGGCCTGAAGCGGAAATCAGGCGGTTGTCCGTATCATAGTGGTAAGTCGTCGGCCCATCGGAGGTCAGATTACCATTGGCGTCGTAGCCGAAGGTGGTGCCAGCGACACTCTTGTATTGATTCAAACCATTAGGTGTACTAGTCACAACCAGATCTGACACTGGTCTTGAAAAAGACGGGGTTACCCGGTTTGATGGTTGTTACCAAGCAATCATTAAACCTTAGAGGAGTAACCCCGCATGAGTCTTTTAAATCAGAGCATCATCAAACACAAGATGGGATTGTTGAATCTGGCGCAGGAGCTGGATAACGTCTCACAGGCGTGTCGCTTGATGGGCGTCTCTCGCGATACGTTCTACCGAGTGAAGGAGGCTAAGGAGGTCGGTGGATTGGATGCGTTATTGCACAAAGATCGACGCCGACCGAATCTGAAGAATCGAGTCGATGACAGCATCGAGCGTGCAGTGCTGGAATTTGCAGTGGACAACCCCGCAGCCGGACAGTTTCGAGTCTCCAATGAACTGCGTAAACACAATGTATTCATTTCAGCTGGCGGTGTGCGTTCGATCTGGCTGCGACATGGACTACAAACCTTCAAGCTGCGGCTGTTGGCACTGGAAAAGAAGGTGGCTGAACAAGGACTGGTGCTCACCGAAACCCAGCTGGCGGCATTGGAGCGTAAACGCGATGATGATACGGCCTGCGGTGAAATTGACACGGCGCATCCAGGTTATTTGGGCTCACAAGACACCTTCTACGTGGGCACCATGAAGGGCGTGGGACGGATTTATCAACAGACCTTTGTCGACACCTACGCCAAAGTGGCTTTTGCCAAACTGTATCCCACCAAAACGCCCATCGCCGCAGCGGATTTGCTCAATGACTGCGTGTTGCCCTTCTATGAAGAGCATGGTGTGAATCTGCTACGCATTCTCACGGATCGCGGCACCGAGTATTGTGGCAAGGTCGAACAGCATGACTACCAGTTATATCTGGCCGTGAATGACATTGAGCACACCAAGACCAAAGCACAATCACCGCAGACCAATGGCATCTGTGAGCGTTTCCACAAGACGATCTTGAACGAGTTCTATCAAATCGCCTTTCGCAAGAAAATCTATAACACGATTGAAGAGCTACAATCTGATCTTGACCTTTGGCTGCATGCGTACAATCATGAGCGCACGCATCAAGGCAAGATGTGCTGTGGTCGAACGCCAATGGCAACGTTCGAAGATGGCAAACGTATCTGTAAGGAGAAGTCACTCTCGTAACTTCATCTGAC